>DEFL01000047.1:15046-37533 GCA_002350845.1 Christensenella sp. UBA2853 | reverse complement strand
CTTCAGTCGTGGGTAATTGACTGGACTGATGGGAGCACCGGAACGACAGGGAAGCAGGCTGTCAGCGCTTTTCAGAAACAGCAGAGAAAGAACAGATGGTTTCAGAAAAATGGAATCTGCGCGTGTGTTTCTTTCATCAGTTGGATATATTTTATAGTGTTTATTCATTCTTGGCAATATATCTTTGGCGTCCTGCGTGTCAATGAGATCACGGAGAGACAAACAAAAAACAGGGAAGCAGAAGATATGCTGCATGCAGTTCTTGCTCCCGGGCAGGGTTTGGAGTATACTGCCTGCCGTCGGTCCCGCGGAAACAGCCTGTTTCTGAAATGACGGCCGGCGGATGAGGAAGAACATGACGGGCATTCGAACCGCTTCAGCTGAGGACTGCGGCCGGATCCTCCAGATGATCCGGGCCCTGGCGCGGTATGAGAAGATGGAGGACCAGGTGGTCGCAACCGAAGACCTGCTTCGCGAGTGGATCTTTGAAAAGAAAAAAGCTGAGGTGCTCTTTGCCACAGAGGACGGCAGGGAGGTCGGGTTTGCGCTGTTTTTCCATCACTTTTCAACGTTCCTCGGGCGGGCCGGGATTTACCTGGAAGACCTGTATGTGATGCCGGAGTATCGGGGAAAAGGACACGGGAAGGCCCTGTTGAAACGGCTGGCACAGATCACGCTGGAGCGGGGCTGCGGGCGGCTGGACTGGCAGTGCCTGGACTGGAATGAGCGCAGCATTGCCTTTTACAGGTCGCTCGGGGCAGAGGCGCTGGATGACTGGACGGGCTACCGGCTGAGCGGAAAGACACTGGAGGAGATAGCGAAATGACACGGGATCTTCGGGAAAACAGGACAGTCGGCGCGATTCTTCTCAATATGGTGCTGGCTGCCGTGAGCCTTTTTGTCAATGGATTTGGGGTCTATCTGACCATCCAGGCGAACCTCGGGGCGGCGCCCTGGGACGTGCTGAACCTCGGTGTCTCCAAAACCCTCGGCATTCTCTACGGGAGCGCGTCCATTGCGATCTCCCTGACCATTCTTGGGATTGACATTCTGCTCCGGGAACCCATCGGGATTGCGATGTTCATTGACGCGGTGACGGTCGGCAAGGCCGTGGACTTCTTCAATGCCATTCATGCGGTCCCGCAGTGCCATTCCCTTCTGACCGGCATTCCGGTCATGCTCTGCGGCCTCGTGATTCTGGCCTACACCCAGTACACCTACATGATCGCTTCCCTCGGCTGCGGTCCGCGCGACACGCTTTTGGTGGGCCTTGCCAAGCGCGTGAAAAAGATTCCGATCGGCGCGGTGAGCATTGCCCTGCTTTCCACTGCAACGCTTATCGGGTTCCTGCTGGGCGGGCCTGTCGGTATCGGAACCCTGATCTGCGCGTTTGCCACCGGTCCCATTATGCAGATGGCGTTTCGCAGCGTGCACTTTGACGCGACCACGGTCCACCACCAGCGGCTGCAGGATTCCCTGCGCGTGGCGGTGACGAGATAAGGAGCAGCCATGCAGGAACTGACCGAGCGCCCGGAGGACCTGATCCGGTCTGCCTCTCTTTTGGTCCTGCTCTTCGGGGACGAGGCGTGCGCGCCGTGCCATGCGATCCGAAACCGGCTGGATGTGTGGGTGAACCGGCATCCGGAGGCGGAAGCGCGGTATATCCCGATTCGGGAGCATCCCAAGACCTGCGCACAGATGGGCATCTTTTCAGCACCGACGGTCCTCATCACCATGGATGGGCAGGTCGTGGCCCGGGAAAGCGGGGTTTTTTCCCTGGACCGGATGCTGGAAAACGTCGAACGGGCACTCGCAATCCGGGACGGTTAACCCTTCAAATGACAGGCGGCGTATAGGCCGCTTTTTTCTTTGCGTCCATGCTGGAATTCAGGTATAATGGAGTCAGCAAAAAAAGCAATGCATGCATCAAGGAGGGGCGATCGGGATGAAACGAATCACGGCTTTGATTCTGTGTATTTTGGTGCTTGCTCTGGCAGGAACTTCGGCGCTCGCCGACCTGAAACGCGGAAGCCAGGGGGACTCAGTGCAGTACATCCAGGAGATGCTCATTGAGATGGGGTTCCTGAATGACGTCGCGGACGGGAAGTTTGGGAAAAAGACGGAAGCCGCGGTGAAAGCCTTCCAGAAGTATATCGGAGAAAAGCAGACCGGGCGGCTGACAGACGATCAGCAGGGGCGTGTCTATGAAGTCTATTCCTACGCGACCGGCATGGGTGCGGAGGACGGGCTCGGCGAGGATGAGCTGATGGAAATCTATCCCTCGCACTGCAGCTGGAATGGGGAGAATGCCTGGGGTGCTGAGTTCTGCTACCGGCATCTGGAACCGATGTTCATTTCGAAGCAGATGAGCTATAAGAACCCGCCCGCCCAGCTGGAGGAGATGCTGGAAAATCGCCTCATCGAACAGTGGACGCTCGCGATTGAAAGCATGTATGATGACTGGGAGGCGGAGGTCTCCGAGGACGGCGAGGCGGCGCTGGCCCTGGAGCGGATGGCGTACGAGGCAGCTCTGGAAGGCATGGAAGACGGTCCGGACAAGGCCGTCTGGATTGAGCAGAAGGGGATCAGCCTGTGTCAGAAAGTGTACGGGACGGATGAGGCGGAAGAAAGCGAAGGCGAGACACCGTGAAGACGATGCATCATGTGGCCATTATCTGCTCCGACCGGGAGAAAGCCCTCGCGTTTTACCACGAAAAGCTGGGGCTTCCCATCCTTCGTGAGCATTACCGGGAAAAGCGGGACGACTGGAAGATCGACCTGGAAATGGACGGTTGCGAACTGGAACTGTTCATTATGAAAAACTGTCCAAAGCGCCCGTCCTATCCGGAAGCGTACGGGCTTCGGCATCTGGCGTTTCGGGTGCCGGATGTGGAGGCCGCGGTCCGGGAGCTGGAGGCGAAAGGCATTCCCTGTGAGCCGGTCCGCGTGGACGACTACACGGGAAAAAAGATGACCTTCTTCTTTGACCCGGACGGTCTGCCGCTGGAAATCCACGAATAACAAAATCGCTGTGCGTGATGTGAAAACACGCACAGCGATTTTGTGTTTCAGATGACGGCATCAGTCGAGCTTCAGGATCATTTCGAGAAGGCGTCTGGTACTGGCCCGCACGCAGTCAAAGGACAGGGAACCATCCTTGACAGCAGCGAGCAGCGTGTCGGGCATGCCGCGCGGCATCTTGATGTCATTTCCGGCTGCGACTTCACGGTCGTGGTTGGTGGAATGATTCCACCAGTCGGTGATCACCAGGCCCTGGTAGCCCCACTCGCCGCGGAGGATGTCCGTGAGGAGTTCTTTGTTTTCGGAAGCGCGGACACCGTTGACGATATTGTAGCTGGTCATGAGCGTCCAGGGCTGGGCCTCCTTCACCGCGATCTCAAAGCCTTTCAGGTAGATCTCGCGCAGCGCGCGCTCAGTGAGTCTGGAATCGCTGTCGGCGCGGTTGACTTCCTTGTTGTTGCAGGCAAAGTGCTTGACGCACGCGGAGATTCCCTGGCTCTGCACGCCGCGTACCATGGCGGCCGCCATTTTGCCGGTGAGGAGCGGGTCCTCGGAATAGTACTCAAAGTTTCGTCCGCACAGGGGATTGCGGTGGATATTCATGGCCGGGGCGAGCCACACCCCGATGCTGTTCTCTTTATTCTCAAGCGCCGCTGCGCATCCGATTTCCTCCACAAGCGCTTCGTCCCAGGTGCACGCGAGGAGCGTGGCGCAGGGGAAGGCGGTGGTGGTGACGCCGCACTGCTTTTCAATCCGAAGGCCTGCAGGGCCGTCGGCAGTCATGACATTCGGGATCCCGTGGCGCCGGAGTCCGCCCAGACCGAAGGTGTTGGCAGGGCCGCGGTTGGCCTGCCCGCCGAGCATGGAAATCATTTCCTCCACGGTCAGGCTGTCGAGGAGAGCATCCAGGGTGGCCTTTCCTTCGGCGACATCAAGGAGCGACGGCTCAAGCGGCGTGGTATGCCTGCAGGCATTGCACGGGTTTTCCGGTGGTGCGCCATGCTGGAAGCGGCTTTCATCCATTTTGGGGAAGGGCAGGGGCTCTGCGTTCTCAACCCTTGCCTGGGTTCCGTCGGCCATCAGCCGCCAGTCGACCTGGCGCGGACGGCAGCGGGGAGCGAGCTGCTCAAGGATGAGGTCGTCCTCGAGATGCCAGATAAAGGGGACCTGCGCGGCGCTGCGCACGTTATCGCCGAGGTAGAACGCATACGCGCCTTTTTCCAGCACCCATGCAGAAAGACAGACGGCACCGGTATCGTCATAGCTGGCCATGCGGGAAACCGGGACGCGGATCTCGACATCCTCGCTCTGGCCGCTCTGGAGAAGGCCGGTCTTTTTGAAGCCGATGAGCACGCGTCCGGGTTTGGTCAGGCGGCCTTCAGGCGGCGCGGCATAGAGCTGCACAACCTGTTTTCCGGGGACGCTTCCGGTGTTGGTGACGCGAACGGTGAGGGAGAGCGTCTGATCCTGCACTGCGCATTTGACACCCGTCATGTCAAAGGTCGTATAGCTCAGGCCGTAGCCGAAGGGATAGCAGACGAGGTCGGCGGCACCGGGGATGGTTTCAAAGTACCGGTAGCCGACAAAGATGTCCTCATGATATGTCACATAATCTTTGGATTCATTGAAGGTATCCGAGGACGGATACGCGCCGAAATCGACGGCAAAGGTATCCGACAGATGGCCGGAGGGCACAGCGTCCCCGCACAGGAGATCGGCTGCGGCAAGACCGCCTTCAATGCCGCCCTGCCAGGCGAGGAGTGCGGCCTGAATGCCCTGCGCATTGCGGAACCAGCCGGTATCCATCATGCCGCCGGTATTGAGGACGACCACGACATACGGGAAGGCTGCGGTGACCTCCCGCACCATGGCATCCTCCTCATGGCTCAGGTAAAAGTCCCCGTCATACGGGCTGCCGCTGCGGTCCCAGCCCTCACCGGAAAAGCGGCACAGGGTGATGACGGCGATGTCTGTTTCCGCACGGGCGGCACTCAGCAGTTCCTTTGGCACCGGCGGCTCCTGCAGGCGTCCAGGCTCCTTTTCCAGAGCATACTGCGACTTTGTGTATTCCTCGTAATAGGCGGAGAGCGCAGGAACCAGGGAGACTTTTCCCTCCTGCTCCTTGATTCGAAGGCCTTCGAGGAGACTCCGGCTGTACGCTGTGGTGACATCCCCGCTGCCGCCTCCGCCCTTGACATAGTCGGCCTGGGCCTTGCCGAACACGGCGAGCCTTGTGCCGCTCTGGAAGGGGAGCAGATGGCCCTCATTCTTGAGCAGAACCATGCCCTCTGCAGCGGCGTGTCTCGCCAAAGCGAGATGGTCTTCGCCGGCGGTGATCCGCCTTCCGTCTTTTCCCATGGGAACCAGAGGCATATACTGGATGCGCTGCCATTTGACCGACATGATGATTCCTCCTGCCTGGTTTTTCTTATTATGTTTTTAGTACGCTTTTTCCGGGAATTTTCCTGCAGGGAAATGGCATTCTGAAGGGGTTTCTTTTGGAAAAAGATTGTCAAACCCGGAAAAGAAGCATACAATGGCAAAAAAAAACGGCGGGAAGAAATGAACAGGAAGGGCAGCATCCATTCTACAGCCCCTTTTCTTTCAGACCGCATGCAGGAAACGACTGGGAGGTTGCCTATGAAAAAGTGGCTGGTAACCATACTTGTTTTTCTGATGATGATCCCGCTTGCAGCGCAGGGACTGGAGTACTGGACCGAGGGCACTGACGTTCTCGGATCGATTGAGGCGTACGTGGAGTCGCTCACCGACGAAACATCCCCTGACTATCTTCCGGAGGAAAAGCGGATCGCGGTGTTTGACTCGGACGGCACGCTGTTTGGCGAGCGGTTCCCGACCTATCTGGACACCTGGCTTCTGATTCACCGTCTGGCGCATGACGAGAACTATACGGCCGCTGAAAGCGACAAGGCCTGGGCACTGGAAGCGGAAGCGGCGCTCCTCCGGCACGAGGCGGAGCCCAAATCTCCGCGCTCCGGGGCGCAGATGGCGGCGGAGGCGTTCAAAGGGTTCACGGTGGAAGAGTACCGCGCCTATGCGCGCGCGCTCATGGAAACCAAAGTCGAGGGCTTTGAGGGGATGACCTACGGGGAAGGATTCTTCAAACCCATGGTTTCCCTGGTCAGGTATCTCCGGGAGAAAGGATTTACCGTCTTTATTGTCTCCGGCGCCGAGCGCAATCTGCTCCGCGAACTCATGACCGGCGTCCTGGACCAGTGGGTGCCCCCGTACTGTGTGCTGGGCAGCACGTTCTCCCTGTGCGCAACCGCGCAGGGAGACAAGCAGGGCAGGGATTACAATATCACCGCGGAAGATGAGATCCTCATGGAGGGCAATCTTGTCAGCAAGACCCAGAAGCTCAACAAGGTGATCTCGATCATCCAGGAGATCGGGCAGGTGCCGGTGCTGGCCTTCGGGAACACCTCAGGCGACTTTTCCATGGGCACGTATGTCGTCAAAAACGGGGGCAAAGCGTACATGCTCCTGTGCGATGATACGGAGCGGGACTACGGTGACCTGAAGGTTGCGGAGAAGTTCCGCGGGGAGTGCGAGGCGCTTGGGTTTGAAACGATCTCCATGAAGGAAGACTTTGCCACCATTTACGGAGAAGACGTGCACAAGGTAGAGGAAGAAGCGCTTTCCCCGGCCGCCTGAAAACGGAAAAAACAAAAGATGTCCGGCGCGTCTGCATCCGGACATCTTTTCATAGGGTCTGATTAATCTTCGCGGTTGGGATACCAGGCGAGGAGCTTTTCGCCGAGCAGTTTTCCGATGGCTTCGACGAAGTAGAAGTCGCCGTAGTTCATCTGGATATGGCGGCCGGGAATGTCGTGGTAGGCGCTGGTGCACTTGGTGAACACGGCAGGCGTTGCTTCGGTCCAGTCGGCACAGGTCTTTTCCTGGGCCTGCAGGATCTTCAGCGCGGCCTCGTAGTACATGCGGCCTTCGCACTCGGGTACGAGGCGGGCGATCTCGAGGAGACCGGAGGCGGCGATATTGCCGGCGGCGTTGTCGCGCAGATCCGGATCCTTCGGCTGACGGAAGTCGCACTTCGGGACCCAGTCATCACTGACCTGGCTGATGAAGTAATGCGCGACACGCTTGGCCGTATCGAGGTATTCCTGCTTACCGGTGTGCAGGTAGCTGAGGGCAAACCCATGGAGAGCCCAGGCCTGGCCGCGGCTCCAGGAGGAACCGCTCTCAATGCCCTGTCCACCGGGGTTGTCCAGGAATTCACCGGTCATGGGATCGAAGATCACAATATGATTGCAGCTGCCGTCGGGACGGACAAAGGCCTGCATGGAGGTATCAGCGTGCTTCATGGCGATGAGCTTATAGCGCGGATCCCCGGTGACTTCACTGGCCCAGTAGAGGATCGGGAGATTCATCATGCAGTCGATGATCGCCCAGCCTTCACGGCCCTGGCCGTTCCAGGCGCGGATAAAGCCGTTGGGGTTAAAGCGTCCGGCGAGGACTTCGGCGGCAAACAGCGTGCGGTCATAGCTGTCGGCATTCTTTTCCAGTGCATAGCGGACACCGGAGTGAATCAGCCACATGAATCCGACGTCATGGCTCAGGTTCTTGAAATTGGCCAGCGCGGCATCCAGCATCTTTTCCGTGCGGATAGCTTCGTCGCGATAGAGTTCTTTCCCGGTCATGCGGAACATCTGCCACATGGTGGCCGGCCAGAAACCGTTGGTCCACCAGCCGATGTCGGTTTTCTTCCACTGGCCGTTCTCGGTGGAATAGGGCATATAGTCGACTTCATTGGCCTTTTTGACGCCATAGGTCATTTTCTGATCCAGGCGGGCCTTCATGTCGTTGACCCACTTTGTCAGTTCAGGATTGGCTGCGGTTTCTTTCACGATATCAAAGCTCATTTGTTTCCGTTCCTTCCACTTTCAAAAATAAGGCGCCGAAGAGCAGAGCTCTCCGGCGCAGCTCATGGATTAACCCTTGACAGCACCCACCATAACGCCCTTCACGAAATACTTCTGGAGGAAGGGATAGATGCACAGCACGGGGACTGTGGTCAGGATGATGGTGGAGTACTTGATGGCCTCTGCATACTGATTGACCATATCGTTGTCGGAACCGGCGGAATTGAGGACGTTGGAGTTGGCGATGAGAATGGAGCGCATCACGTTCTGGATGGGCAGCTTCTCATTGTCGGCGAGATACAGGGAAGCATTGAACCATGCATTCCAGTGACCGACACCGTAGTAGAGGAGGAGCACGGCGATGGTGGGCATGATCAGCGGCAGGATGATGCGGAAGACAATGATGATGTCATTCGCACCGTCGAGATACGCGGACTCGGTCAGACTTTCCGGCACGCCCTGAATGGCGGTGCGGCAGATGATGGCGTTGTACACACTCATGGCGCCCGGCAGGATCAGCGCCCACAGGCTGTTGTAGAGTCCCAGGTCACGGACGTTCAGGTAGGCGGGAATCATGCCGCCGGAGAAGAACATCGTAAACATGATCAGGAACTGAATGATCGGCTTGAACATCAGGTTCTTGGAGGCGGTCACGTAGCCGCAGAAGAGCGTGAGGATGATGTTGATCGGAAGGGAGACCAGCAGCACGATCAGGATGTTCTTATAGCCCGAGAGCAGCAGCGGGTGAGAGAAGGCCAGGCCATAGGAGCCGGTCGTAAACCCGTGCGGCCAAAAAATGGCGCCGGGGTGCGCTACCAGATAGGCGTTCTCGGTGACGGAAGCGCACAACACGTACCACATCGGGTACAGGGTGACAAAGCAGAGCAGCAGCATAATGATGACATTGATGACATCGAATACCTTGCTGCCGACGGATTCCTGAATATGATTCTTGGGTTTTCTGGCAGTTGTCATGGTTCGCTTCCTCCTTTCAGAACAGACTGTTATCGCTGACTCGGCTGCTGATGAAGTTCGTCGCCAGCAGGAAGACAACGTTCACGATGGTATTGAACAGGCCAATAGCCGTGGAGTAGGAATACTGCGGCGTGCCGCCCGAGAAGGACAGGCGGTAGGTATAGGTGGAAATGATATCCGCCACATCATACGTATTGGAGTTGTACAGGAGCAGGGTCTTCTCATAGCCGACGCTCAGGATGCGGCCCATGCGCAGGATGAAGAGAATAATGATGGTCGGCAGAAGACCGGGGAGCGTGATATGAATGACCTGCTGGAAACGGTTGGCACCGTCAATCCTGGCTGCCTCATACTGGTCCTGGTCAATGCTGGAGAGCGCAGCCAGGTAGATGATGGAGTTCCAGCCGATTGTCTGCCAGATCTCGGAGATGATATAGATCGTCCGGTAATAGGCCGAATTCATCAGCCAGTTCTGCCGCGTTCCGCCAAAGGCGGTGACCAGATCGGAGATCAGGCCGTCCTGCTGGCAGTACACACGGATCAGTGCGCAGGTGACGACCATGGAGATGAAGTAGGGCATATAGGTGATCGTCTGCACGGTCCGCTTGAATTTACTGTTCTTGATCTCGTTGAGAAGAAGAGCGAGCAGGATGGGTGCCGGGAATCCGAACACGATGGTGAGCAGGGAAATAATGAAGGTATTGCCGATCAGGCGGCCGAAATACGGATCGGTAAAGAACCGCTCAAACCATCCGTACCACGGATCCATCCAGGCGCTGCGCTCAATGCCTCTTGTCGGCTTGTAGTTCTTGAAAGCGATAATCAGGCCGTACATGGGCTTGTAGCAGAACAGGGCGAGGTAGACCAGAACCGGAAGAATCAGGATATATTTCCATTTGTTCAGTTTCCAGTCACGGATCACGCGCTGCGCAAACGTCAGGCGGTGAAACTGGGGCACCACTTTGCTGCTTTTGGCAGTAGTCATTCCATCAACCTCCTTGAGTGAGCATGAAAGAACCGTTTTCCGGGCGGACCCGGGGAAGGTGCGGCCCTTTCACACTGCAAAGGATCTGCGAAAGGGCGGGGAGGGAAAAACACGGAGGAGGACGCTCGTGCATCCTCCTCCTGCTTTCATTTCCTGGACAGATACAGAGTGATCAGAAGTCTGACCGAACCTGTTCCTTCACAGATTAACGAGCTTCATAACGATCCAGAGCGCCCTGACGGACTTCGAGGATCTTGTTGAGGTTGAGGTTTTCGAACCCTGCGAGGTAGGCTTCCCACACGGCGTCATCATTGATGTCCTTGGAGCCGGTGATGAATGCTGCATAGTTTTCTGCCACATAGGTGTTCAGGTTGCTGTTGCCGCCGAGGAGGTCGAGCTTGTCGCTTTCTTCAGTGGTGAAGGTGATGCCGACCGGCCACTTCCAGCCGCCGGTGACGGCCAGGGTCTTGGCTTCGACTTCGGGATCAGCAAAGTATTCATCCTTGCCGAAGGTATAGAAGAAAGCGTCGTTGGCAGCGATAGCCACAGGGCTGTTCTTCAGATAGAGCAGGTTGGTGGCCTGGATGCAGCTGTTGCCCCAGGTTGCGCCGTTGTACTTGGTCATGGGGTCGTTGTCATGGTCGTCAGCAACCAGAGCGGTCCACTTGGGCAGCCCGGTCTCTGGGTTCATCTCCCAGCTTTCGCCTTCAATACCATAGTTCCAGAAGAGGAAGCCTTCCTGGGTGTAGGCATAGTCGAGCATGCGCAGGCAGAGCTTCATGGTTTCTTCATCAGCGGTCTTGGTGATAACGGTGGTGTGGGTGCCGATGCCGAAGCCGCCAAACTGAGAGGAGATGGATCCGTCGTCAGCGGTGGGAAAGTGTGCGCCGACCCAGTAGTCGCCGCCCATGTCCTTGTTCCAGAGGTTCAGCTGACCCATGGAGGTGTAGGAGACGCCGACCTTGCCGGTCTCGGTCTTGGACTTGATGGAGGTGTCGTCCAGGGAGAAGGAGTCCTGATCGATGAGGCCTTCCTTCCACATCTTGGCCATCCACTTCATGTATTCACGCCATTCAGGCTGAATCGCACCGAAGTTGACCTTGCCGTCCTTGACGAACCAGCCGTAATCGGAAGCAACATAACCGGTGGCATAGGCGCCGAAGGCACCCTGGATGCCGGCCTGACGGAAACGGGCATCGTTCGGGAAGGTGAACTGTGCGCCATACTTGTCATGGAACACGCGGATCACGTTTTCGAGCTCGGAGATGGTCTTCGGGAGTTCCAGACCGCATTCCTGCAGCCAGTCCTGACGAACCACAACGCCCAGGTAGGAGTCGTTCCAGCCGCCGTCTTCACGGAAGAAACCAAACGCATAGTAACGGCCATCGTCGGTCTTCATGGCGCGGTCATAAGCGGGGTTGGTCTGCAGCCATGCATAGTAGGCAGGAGCATATTCCTGAATGTAGGGGGTCAGATCCCAGATGACCTCGTCTTCCAGGAGCATGTTGGCGGAATCCATGAAGTAGCCCTTCATGATGTTCGGCAGGGAGCTGGGATCAGCCAGCATGGTGTTGGTGAAGGAGCTGCCGTCAGCACCGGTGGTCGGGAAGGACCATTCAATGTTGACGCCCAGCAGCTTGGCCAGGTTGGTGTGGAAAGGGGATTCCTGCCAGGTGGCATACTTTTCATGCGGATTCAGGCAGTCCTGGGAATACCAGGTGACGGTCTTGTCGCTGTTGAGCGGATAGGTGTCACCGGCGGGGAGCAGGTCAGCGGCAAACGCAGAGGTTGCTGCAAGAACCATGACCAGAGCCAGGACGAGAGCAAGGATCTTTTTCATAGATCAGGGCCTCCTTATAAAAATGTAACTGTGGATCGGCTGCCGGTTTGGCAGCTCACTTGGTTCCATTATAGGCTCTCGGCCATAAACAGCCATTGCAAATTGAACACGTGCTATTGCGGATTTTGCACTTTTTTTCGCCAAAACGCCGAAATTTATCCCGTTTCGTGCAAATCAATGCATGACTGACTGGACAAAAAGCCTTCTGTGTGCAACAATTTGCATGGAGGTGAGGCCATGGAGCATCAGATCATTGCAGAGACCTATAATTTCGCGCATCATACGAGCGAAGTCGCAACGCCGGACTATCTGATCCACAGCCATGACTGCTATGAGCTGTACTATTTTGTCTCCGGTCAGATGCAGTATCTGGTGGATGGAACCGAGTACCAGCTCGAACCGAACACCTGCCTGCTGATTGCGCCCGGCGTGATCCACGGCATTCAGATCCTGTCCTCTGAGCCGTATGACCGCTACACCTTCCATTTTGTGCCCTCGATTTTTGCAAGGGAGAGGCGCGAAGCGATCACGAATCTGCTTCCGACCCTGACGACGGTGAGAAACCGGAAATCCCCGATTCCCTTCTTTATAGAACATGCCGAGAAGTACCAGATCCGGGAGCGGCTCGATGAGATCCTCTCCCTTGCTGGGAAGAGCCGGGAGATGCAGGACCTGCTCCTGCCGGTGCTCATGGAATCCCTGCTGGTGTCCCTGTTTCTCAAACTGAGCGGCGGGACACCGTCCATCCCGCATTTTTCCAGGCCGGTGCCCCATGATCTGGCGGAAATCCTCGACTATATCCGCCGCCACCCGAGCGACCGGATCACGCTGGAAAAGCTCTCCGCGCGCTTCTTTATTTCCCGCTCTCAGCTCAACAATCTGTTCCGCCGGTATTTCAATACCAGCGTCATGGAGTATGTGACCGGGCAGCGGCTCTCGTACGCACAGAAGCTGCTGAGCAACGGCATGTCCGCGGCGGATGTGGCCCTGACGATCGGGTACACCGACTATTCGACCTTTTACCGGGCCTATTCCAAGCACATGGGGCATCCGCCCAATCAGGACAAGAGCGGCGGCAGCGGCGACATACACAGTGACGAGGTGGAGTGGAGCGCGGTGATTCCCTTCCGGGATCCCGTGGAGGCCATGCGCACGGAGCGCGCCCTGCAGCAGAAAACGCTGCCGGATATCGGGTTTGAAAACAACGCCTACGATCCGCTGGATACCTTCTGATTCTTTCATTCCTGTATTCTATTTCCACCACCAGAAAGGAGATTTTTCATGCGCATCAGGGAAAACATCAACGACAACTGGCTCTTTGTCCACTCCAGCGACTGTGATCCGGCCGTCATGCCGGACTCCGGAGAATTCATCTCCCTCCCGCACTCCTGGAACGCGGTCGACGGCCATGACGGCCGCGGGGTCACAAAGGACACGGCGGACTGGTCCACGGGCGATCTCTCCAACCTGCCCAGCAAGTATGACCGCGGCACCTACTGGTACTACAGGACCTTCAACGGCATTCCCCAGCCCCTCGACGGCGGACGTCTGTACGTGGAAATCCCTGCAGCCGCGCTGGTCGCCACGGTCTATGTCAACGGACAGAAGGCTGTGTATCATGAGGGCGGATATTCCCTGTTCCGCGCGGACATCACGGACCTGTGCGATCCCGAAGGCGCGAATCTCCTGGCGATCTGCGTGAGCAATGTCGCCATGTCCAATGTCTATCCGCAGTTCGCTGACTTCACCTTCTACGGCGGCCTCTACCGCGGCGTAAACCTGGTGTCGGTGGCCCGGCAGCACTTTGACCTGGATTACTACGGCGCACCCGGCGTCATGGTGACCCCGGTCCTCAAATCCCCGGACATGGCGGAAATCACCATTCAGAGTTTTGTCAAGGGCGCCGATGAAAACGACACGGTGTTCTATCTGGTGGAAGACCAGGAAGGCAATGAAGTGGCCTCCGCGACGACGGATGTGTGCGACACCGAAGTGACGCTTCCCATTGTCGATCCGCTGCCCTGGAGCCCGGACGACCCGAACCTGTACATGGTCACCGCGAGCATTCTCCACCGCAACGAAGTCGTGGATGAAGTCGTGGTGCAGTGCGGCATCCGCTCCTTCTCCGTGTCCCCGGACCACGGCTTTGTCCTCAACGGCCAGGTGACGCCTCTTCGCGGTGTGTGCCGCCACCAGGACCGCCTCTACAAGGGCAATGCCCTGTCCTATGAAGACCACTATGAGGATGCCCTCCTCATCAAGGAAATCGGCGCGAACACGATCCGCCTTGCGCACTATCAGCAGGCGCAGGAATTCTATGATGCCTGCGACGAGCTGGGCTTTGTGGTCTGGGCCGAGATCCCGTTCATCTCCATCATGTCCGAGGATCCCAGAGCCCACGACAACTGCGTGAGCATGATGAAGGAACTGATCTATCAGAGCTACAACCATCCGTCCATCTGCTTCTGGGGATTGTCCAATGAAGTGCTGCTGGCCGGCAAATCCTCGGACCAGCTCATCGAGAACCACAGGGACCTGGAAAAGCTGGTCAAGTCCATCGACAAGACCAGACTCACCACGATCGCGCATGTCGCGAACACGCCCAATGACAGTGAACTCCATACCATCACGGATGTCGAGGCCTGGAACCATTACATGGGCTGGTATGTCGGAAAGATGGAAGACAACGGGCCGTGGCTGGATCAGTACCACAAAGACTATCCCGACCGGGCCATTGCCGTGTCCGAATACGGCTGTGACGCCATTGTCACCTTCCACTCCGCGCATCCCGAGAACCATGATTACACGGAAGAATACCAGGCGCTCTACCATGAGCACATGGCGCGCGTCTTTGCCGAGCGTCCCTTCGTCTGGGGCACCTTCCTGTGGAACATGTTTGACTTTGGCGCAGCCAACCGCGATGAGGGCGGCGTGAAGGGCCGCAACAACAAGGGCCTGGTCACCCTCGACCGGAAGATCAAGAAGGATGCCTTCTATATTTACAAGGCATGGTGGAATCCGGATCCCATGGTCCACATCTGCGGCAAGCGGTATCAGAAGCGTGCCGGAGAGACGACGGAAATCCGCGTGTATTCCAACCTGCCCTCGGTTTCCCTGTACCTGAACGGCGAGCTCTGCGACGTGAAGAGTGCAGACAAGGTGTTTGTGTTCACGGTCGCCCTGAAGGACGGAAAGAACACCCTGGTCGCCAAGGCCGGTTCCGTCTCCGACGCCACCGTGCTGGAAAAAGTGGAGAAGGAACCCGACATTTACACGCTGCCCTTTGTCCGGGAACGCCATGCGCTCGCCGACGGCTGGCATGCGGCGGTGGAAGGAAAGGACCTGGATGCGCTGCTTGAAAAGAAGGACGGCGTCTACAGCGTCTATGATACCAACGGCACGCTCATGGAAAATGAGGCGGCCACAGCCATCATGATCAATGCCCTGGCTGTGCAGATGCACGCGGAGAAGGGTGCGCTGAACCTGAAGAGCCGCCGCTTTGAGCGTCTCCAGGGCGTGAAACTGGCGGACATGATCAGCGACCGGGCGATCCTCGCCGCGGTCAACCAGGAACTCAATCAGATCGCGAAATAATCGATTCCGGATGGAAGGAGCCGGCCGCGCGCCGGCTTTTTCCGTGCTATTCTTTTGCCTTTTGCTTGCAGAGCATGGGAAAAGATGCTATGGTTACAGGGAAGAGACGGCGAAGATCCGGATGATGTTCGCTGACACACGAAAATGAGCGGGGCGGGGCCCCGCCGCTGAGAGGAACACAGGCATGAAGAACACCCTGAAAAGGTCAAGGCGGATTGTCCTGATGCTTCTTTTTCTTCTGCTGGCAGCAGGCGCTGCCGCCGGGGAGGAAGGGCAGTGGATGACGGGCTATTTTGAGAAGGCAAAGTATCTCCGTCCGGACATGAAAGCCTCCGGGAAAGCGCTGGAAACCCTGCCGGCCTATATGCAGGTGACCTTCCGGAAAGTGAATGAAAAATGGGGCGAGGTGACGCTGGAAAACGGGGAAACGGCGTACCTTGCCTACAGCGGAATCCGGTCGGTTCCGGAGACGGAGAGCGTGAATCCCTATCCGGCATTCTGCCTGGACAGCTATTATGTGCGGAGCCTGCCGTTCTCCAAAAGCCCGAGGATTGACCAGGTGGAGAGCTTTGAAGAGGTCACGGTGACCGGTGTATCCGGGGATTTCAGCCGCGTCAGGACGCTGGGCGGGAAGGAAGGATTCATTCTGACCGAGCGTCTGAGAAAAACAGACCAGAGTCCTGAAAAACAGAAACTGGTCTCCTTCCTGACGAACGAATATCGCCGCACCCTGCGCCTCATGGACACCTTGACCGAGGTCGAGATCCCGCCGGAGATTACGCGGACGGGGACGATCCGTCGGCATCCGGTGCTCGACAGCGCGCTCTCGATGCTGGAAGCGGACAATCCGTTCCTTCTGCGCTACAACGCGATCACCGGCGCGGACATTCGGCCGCTCTTTCCCCTCGGCGTTCCGTATTTCTGGGGCGGAAGGGATTTTGCGCAGATGACGGAGCGGCTTCCGGACTACACGACGAGGAAAATCTGGGACGGATCGAATGCACACTATGTGCGGGGAACCTCCTATCTGTATGGGCTCGACTGCACGGGCCTGGTGGAAGTGGCCTATGCCCAGGCGGGCACCCCGCTTCGGACAGAACTCTCCGAACTCTCGCTGAAAAAGCACTGCGAGGAACATCTCTGGTGCAATGACAAGCCGATGCCGGAGGACTGGCGCGAGGTGGCACGCGGCCTGGAAATCGGGGACGTCCTGCGGGTGCGCTACGGCGGGGCGCATGTCATGATCTACATGGGGACGCTGCGGGACTACGGGTACACGGAATCCCAGCTGCCGGAGCTGGCCGATTATCTGGACCATCCCCTGATGATCCAGAGCGGCGGGAATCCCTTCTGCTACCGCCGCTTCCGCCGGCTGATCCGCGCATCCGATGATCCGCGCATCTCGAAGGCCGAGTACCCGCACGGCGGCGTGAGCGTCTGCCTGATGGGGATGGAAGACAGTGATCTCCCCATGTGGCTCACGATTGATGACGAGACCTACGGGATGCTGGACATCGAGGGATCCTGCGTGACCGCGTTCAGCATGGAGTACGTCACGCACTATGCCTTCCTCCGGCCGGGCCGCTGACGCCTCTTTCCTTTTCCTTTGGGGCGGAATCATGTATAATACATCCCGAACGCGTCCGAAAGGGATTCAGACAGTAAGACTCAAACGGCAAGGGCCGCAAATATACAGGGTGGTGCTGATCATGAAACGGAATCTGTTTGTTCTCCTTGTTCTTGTGCTGCTTCTCCTGACGCTCGGGGCGTCAGGCGAGGTGTCCTCCAATCTCTTCTCACAGAAGAAATACAACGGCTACGGCAAAGTCTCGGAGATGCGGTATGTCGATGCGCAGGGGAATACGGTCATGGCGGACAATCTCGGCTATGCCATCGTCCGCTATACCTACAACACCTACCGTCAGCAGACGCAGGAGGCGTATTTTGATGCCCAGGGCAACCCGGTCAACTGCGTCCGCGGATACCATCAGGCGAACACGAAGATCAACGCCAGGCGCCTGGTCATTGAGCGCAATTACAAGGATGTGGATGGCAATTATGTGACCGGCCCGGATGGGTATGCCCGGCAGACGAGCACCTATTACGGCAAGTGGCACGAAGAAACCCGGAACTATGATCCCGACGGCAATCTGGTGAATGCGCCGTATGCGACATATACAACCTCGTATTTTTCCCAGAATACCGGCCGGACGAAGAACGGCGACGAATACCGGGATGTGGACGGCAACCTCATGACCGGCCCGGACGGCTATGCCTACTGTGAGATCAAGTACACCGGCAACAAGATGATCAGCACCGCGTACTATGCGCCGGACGGGAGTCTTGCTTACAATACGAAGGCCAAGTATGCGCTCTATGAGCGGACGTATGAAAAAGGAAAGTACCGGAAAGACGCCTGGTACGGCGCGGACCATGAGTACATCGTGGGCCCGAGCGGTTATGCCTACGTCGAGTACGAATACCCGGCCCCGGCGGCGACGACCTACTGGTACTACAATGCCGACGGCACCCCGTTCTGGCACAAGGACGGATACTGCGGAAAGACGGTCCTCCTCGGAGCCAGAAACCGCGAACAGGAAGTCACCTATTACGGCGCGGAAAAGGAAAGGGTGCTGTGCAATAAGGGATACAGCCGGGTCGAAACCTATTACGTCCGCACCGGCGGCATTCTCAAGCAGTTCTATTTTGACGAAAACGATGAGCCCATGATTGTCGAGGATCTCGGCTATCATATGCTGGTGCGCACGTACAACGGAAGCAAGGTGGCGACGGAGTCCTATCTGGACACCAACCAGAAGCCGACCAACTGCGTCTACGGCTACCATAAGATCAGCTATGGCTACAACAGCCGCAAGCGCAAGGACAAGGCCGTGGAAGAGCGTTACACGGATGTCAACGGGAATCCGGTGCCGTCCAGGCAGGGATACAGCTCGGTCGAGTATGAGAATGATACGGACGGAAACCACATCATCGAATGGTTCTATGACGAAAACGGCGAGCCCTTTGTCATTGAGGAGACCGGCGCCTCGGAAGTGCACTATGAGTATGAGAACGGAAAAGTGACGGCCACTTCCTACTTCCATAACGGCGAGCCGATTCTGACGCCCAAAGGCTATCATAAAGAGGAAGTTACCTATAATTCAGCCGGAAAGGTGCTCTACAAAGACTACCTGAACACGGACGGCACCCCGGTCAACAATGCCTCCGGGTATGCACACATGGAAAACGTGTATTCCGAATATGACGATGTGGCCGCGGTCCGCTACACGGACGCGGATGACCGCCTGGTGTCCATTTCCGGGCAGCCCTACGCCTACACGCTCAAGGTCTACGGCAAGACCCAGCGGGAATACAGCACGATCTATATGGGCACGGATGACCAGCCCTACACCGTTGCCGACGGGTATGCGGAAATCTATCGGGAGACGGACGAGAACAAGTGCGTCACGCTCGAGGAATACCGGGATGCCCAGGGACAGCCGGTCAACAATGCCAAGGGCATCAGCCGGTATCTCCGGCAGTATGATGCGCAGAAGCGCATGACGTCCGAAGCCTATTACGATGCGGACGGTGCCGCCGTGCTTTCAGCGGGCGGATATGCGTCCCTGCGCCGTGCCTATACGAAGGACGGCGACATCGCTGAGGAAAGCTATTTTGACGAAAACGGTGCCCCGGTGGTGCAGAAAAACGGATACCACCGGGTGGTGCGCACCTGGGAAAAGGCAAAAGTACCCGCGACTGAGGAGTACTTTGGCCTGACTGGCGAACGCGTGCTGTCCAGTGCCGGATATGCCCGGATGCAGCGCGTCAATGATGAAAACGGCAATGCGGTGGAGATCCGCTATTTTGGAACCGAAGGGGAGAGCGTGCGCTCCACCAGCGGCTATGCTGTGATCCGTCGTCAGTACAATGAGGACAAACGGGTGATCTTTGAAGCCTGGTTTGATGAAAACGATGCGCCGCTCGCCCTGAAGGACACCTACTGCGCTGTGCAGCGCGAGTATGACAGCAATGGCAGCGTCACCCGGGAAATCTACCTGGACGCGGACGGAAACCGGATCCTGAATACCAAGGGTGCGGCAGAAGTGCGCAGGGAATACAACAGCGCCAAGCAGCTGGTGCGCGAAGCCTATTTTGGCTTAAACGGTGAGAGTGTCCTGAATACCTCCGGCTATGCCGTTCTTGTGCGCGACCTGGATGACAAGGGCCGTGTGCTCAGTGAAAGCTATCTGGATGTCAGCGGCAGCCGCGTCGCTTCCACCGCCGGCTATGCCGAGGTGAGACGCGAGTACAACGACGCGGGCAAGGTGATCCATGAGGTCTGGCTGGATGCGGCCGGAAACATGTGCCCGGTGAAGGACACCTACTGCGCGGTGGACCGCGACTACGATGATGCCGGCAATGTGATCTATGAAAAGTATTACGGCACGGACGGACGGCCCGTGCTCAGCAAAGCCGGGTACGCGGAAGTGCACCGCGTGTACAACACCGCCAAACAGCTGACCGAGCAGTCCTGTTTTGGTGTGCAGGGCGAGCCGGTTCTGTCCACCTCGGGCTATCACCGGATGACCCGTGAGCTCGATGAAAAGGGCAATATTCTCATTGAAAGCTATTTTGGCGTGGACGGCCTGAGGGCAAAGAGCAGTGCCGGGTATGCGCAGATCCGCAGAGCCTACGACGAAAACAAAAAGGTGATTCGGGAGGCCTGGCTGGACGAAAAACTGAACCCGTGCCCGGTCAAGGATACCTATGCCGCCGTGGAGCGCGAATATGACGAGTTCGGCAATGTGTCCCGGGAAATCTACTATGGCACCGACGGACAGAAAAACCTGTGCAAAGCAGGCTACGCGGAAGAGCGGAGAATCTATCGTGCAGCCAAGGAGCTCGTCGAGCAGTCGTATTACGGGGTGGATGGCGAACCGATCCTGGTGGCGGCCGGCTACCAGAAGCTGACGCGTGAACTGGACGACGAGGGCCGTGTGCTCGTCGAGAGTTACTTTGGTCTTGACGGCGAGCGCGTCAAGAGCACCGCCCTGTATGCGCAGGTGCGCAAAGCCTACAATGAGGCAAACCAGGTGATCTACGAAGCCTGGATGGATGAAAACCTTGCGCCGTGTGCGCTCAAGGATACCTATGCGGCTGTCGAGCGCGCCTATGATGACTTCGGCAATGTCTGCCTGGAAATCTATTACGGTGCGGACGGAGAGAAAATCCTCTGCAAGGCGGGCTATGCGGAAATCCGCCGCGTCTACCGCGCCGCGAAGGAGCTTGTGGAGCAGTCGTTCTACGGACTTGCGGGCGAACCGGTCCTGGCGTCTGGCGGGTATCAGAAACTGACCCGCGAACTGGATGACAAGGGCCGTGTGGTCACTGAGAGCTACTTTGGCCTGAACGGGGAGCGTGTGAAGAGCACGAGTCTGTATGCGCAGGTCCGGAAACTCTACAACGAGAAGAACCAGGTCGTCTATGAAGCCTGGTTCGATGAGAACCTGCAGCCCTGTGCGCTCAAGGATACCTATGCGGCCGTGGACCGGAACTACGATGAATTCGCCAATGTGGTGTACGAAAAGTACTACGGCACCGACGGAAGACCGATCCTCTGCAAGGGCGGCTATGCGGAAACGCACCGCGTGTACCGCGCGGCCAAGGAACTGCTGGAACAGTCCTACTTTGGACTCCAGGGTGAACCGGTCCTGACCACCTCCGGCTATCAGAAGCTGACGCGTGAACTGGACGAAAAGGGCCGTGTTGCCGTCGAAAGCTATTTCGGAGTCAGCGGGGAGCGCGTGAAGAGCACGGCATTGTATGCCCAGGTCCGGAAATCCTATAATGAAGACAATCAGGTGATTCATGAAGCCTGGTTTGATGAAAACCTGAATCCCTGCGCCCTCAAGAACACCTATGCCGCGATCGACAGGGACTATGACGAGTTCGGCAATGTCTCCTATGAAAAGTACTATGGACCCGACGGCCAGCCCATCCTGTCCACGCAGGGCTTTGCCAGCGTCCGCAGGATCTACCGCGCAAGCAAGCAGCTCACGGAGGAAGCCTACTTCGGCACGGATGACGCGCCGATCCTGATCCCGGCCGGGTATGCCGTGCTCCAGCGCGAACTGGATGACAACGGTTTCATCATCCGGGAATCCTATCTGGATACAGAACGACAGCCGATCAGCTCGACTGCGCAGTATGCCTCCTATACCTGCGAGCGCGACGAAAAGGGCAACGCCCTGGTTATGGTCTTCCATGGACCGGACGGCAGCCGGGTGCTGAGCAAAGACGGATATGCCGAGATCCGCAGGGAATGGGATGAAAAGAAACAGGCCGTCCGTGAAGCCTGGTTCGATGAAAGCGGAGCGCCCATGGCGGTCAAGGACACGTATGCTGCCATTGAACGCGAATATGATGAGTTCGGCAATGTGTCTTGGGAAATCTACTATGGCACGGATGGACAGAAGATCCTGTGCAAAGCAGGGTATGCGGAAGTGCGGAGAATCTACCGTGCAGCCAAGGAACTCGTCGAGCAGTCGTATTACGGGGTGGATGGCGAACCCATCCTGGTGGCGGCCGGCTACCAGAAACTGACCCGTGAACTGGATGAAAAAGGCCGCGTCAGTGTGGAAAGCTATTTTGGCCTGAACGGCGAGCGCGTAAAGAGCACCGCCCTCTACGCGCAGGTGCGCAGAGCCTACAATGAGAAAAATCAGGTGATTTATGAGGCCTGGTTTGACGAAGAGCTGAATCCCTGCGCGCTCAAGGATACCTTTGCAGCGATTGAGCGCGGGTATGACGAGTTTGCGAATACTTCCTTTGAAAAGTACTACGGCACCGACGGTTCACCGATTCTCTGTAAGGGCGGGTATGCGGAAACGCACCGCGTCTACCGCGCAGCCAAGGAGCTGGTGGAACAGTCCTATTACGGCCTTGAGGGTGAAAAGATCCTGCTTCCCGGCGGCTATCACCGCATGGAGCGTGAACTGGATGAAAAGGGCCGCGTGCTGGTGGAAAGCTACTTTGGCCTGAATGGTGAGCGCGTGAAGAGCACGGCGCTCTACGCGCAGGTGCGCAAAGCCTACAATGAGAAGAACCAGGTCATTCACGAGGAATGGCTGGATGAAAACCTCGAGCCCTGCGCGCTCAAGGATACCTA
>DEFL01000047.1:14650-15024 GCA_002350845.1 Christensenella sp. UBA2853 | reverse complement strand
TGACCGGGACTATGACGAGTTCGCCAATGTCTGCTACGAAAAGTATTACGGCTCGGATGGCGCGCCGATTCTCTGCAGGGGCGGGTATGCGGAAACGCACCGTGTCTACCGCGCGGCCAAGGAACTGCTCGAGCAGACCTATTACGGCCTTGAGGGTGAACCGATCCTGACCACCTCCGGCTATCAGAAGATGACGCGCGAACTGGATGAAAAGGCCCGCGTGATCACAGAGAGCTACTTTGGCGTGAACGGTGAGCGCGTGAAGAGCACGGCATTGTATGCCGAGGTCAGGAAAACGTATAACGACGAGAATCAGGTGATCCATGAAGCCTGGTTCGATGAGAACCTGAATCCCTGCGCGCTCAAGGATACCT
>DEFL01000047.1:0-14616 GCA_002350845.1 Christensenella sp. UBA2853 | reverse complement strand
GACCGGGACTATGACGAGTTCGGCAATGTCTCCTTTGAAAAGTACTACGGGACCGACGGAAACCCGATTCTCTCCAGTCAGGGCTGCGCTTCCGTCATGCGGGTCTACCGCGCATCCAAGCAGCTCCTGGAAGAGGGCTATTACGGCACGGACGGACGCCTGACCATGATCCCGGCGGGCTATGCGATTCTCCGCCGCGAACTGGATGACAACGGCTTCATCATCCGTGAAAGCTATCTGGATGACGGCAACCGCCCGGTTGCGATTGCCAAGCTCTATGCCTCCTATACCTGTGAGCGGGATGAAGCGGGCAATGCGCTGGTCATGACGTACTATGATGCCGAAGGCCATCGCGTTGTCACCAAGGACGGGTATGCCGAAATCCGCAGGGAATGGGACGAAAAGAAACGCGTGATCTATGAAGCCTGGTTTGATGAAACCGGAGCGCCGATGGCGGTGAAGGACGTCTACTGCGCTGTTGCCACCACCTATGATGCGTTTGGCAACGCAGACTCTATGGTCTACTACGGACCGGACGGCAGCCGGATGCCCTGCAAGGCCGGCTATGCGGAGATCCGCCGCACGTATGAGGATGTCAAACGGATGACGTCGGAAGCCTATTTCAATGCCGACGGCACACCCTATGTGAATGGCAATCTCTATGCCTCCTTCACGCAGACCCTCGACGAGGCCGGGAACCCTGCCGTGATCATCTACATGGATGAAAACGGCCGCCGCGTGATGACGAAGATGGGGTATGCGGAAATCCGCAGAACCTTCAACGACAAAAAGCAGGCGGTCTATGAAGCCTGGCTGGATGACGAAGGCAACCCGGTTGCACCGAAGGACACCTACTGCGCGATTTCAAGAAGCTTTGATGACTTTGGAAACAGTGCCTATGAAATGTACTACGGACCGGACGGCAGCCTGATCGCCAACAAGGCAGGATACGCTTCGGTGCAGAGAAGCTACCGCGCGGCGAAGGAACTGACCGGTGAAACCTATTATGACGCGGATGGCAAGATGGTCCTCCTCTCCGGCGGGTATGCCGCGTTCCTCAGGGAACTGGACGACCAGGGCCGGAAGATCTTCGAAGTCTATCTGGGCACTGAACGCGAAAAGGTCCTGTGCGCCAAGGGATATTCCGCTGTCCGGTATGCCTATGACGAAAAGGGCAATATTGCGCGCGAGGCCTGGTATGACACGGAGGACCGCCCCATGACGCTCGGGGATACCTACTGCGCCGTGGTCCGCTCTTATAACGAGGACAAACAGGTCATCTATACGCAGTACCTGGAAGCCAATGGGTATCCTGTCCTCAGCAAGGCCGGGTATGCCGCGGTGAGAAAGGAATACAGCGGAAAGCTCGTGACCAGGGAAAGCTACTTTGACACGAACGATCAGCCGGTACTCTCCCAGGACGGCTGTGCGGTCATCGTGAGCGCATACGATGGCGACCATGTGACCACGGTATCCTACCTGGATACAGAGGGCAATCCGGTCAATATCCGGAAGGGCTACAGCGAAATCCGGTACACCTACGGTGCCGACGGAAAACAGGAGACGGTGACCTACTGGACGACGGACGGTACTCAGGTCGATCAGAACGGCCAGCCGCTCACACAGGAAACCGCCGAACCGGCAGCATAAGAAAACAAAAAAACGGAACAGACTGCTGCGAAATGCGGCAGTCTGTTTTTGATGGGGGAATCTCTTTTGTGTCAGATTTGTCTTTTGGAAGAGACAAGTCTGCAAAAATGAAGGCAGAGGGAGAATCAGAAAAACAGAAAAAACAGTGTATCCGGACAGTTGTATTTTATCCGGAATACGGTAGAATAGAGGGCGTCTCTGATTCCCATGTTTCGGACAGAAGAACCTGGAGGGGTATCCATGACTGGACTGATCAAAAAATCTGCGGCAGCGGCACTGATGATTGCACTGGGAGACTATGTGCTCCTGAAAATGGGCAATCCGCTTGGACCGATTCTCTTTGCGCTCGGCCTTCTCGGCGTATGTTTTCTCGAGCTGAACCTCTTTACCGGAAAGTGCGGCTTTCTCTTTGAATCGAAACTGAAGCTGCAGGACCTCATGATCATCCTGGCCGGGAACCTGGTCGCCGGCTATCTGGCGGGTCTCTTCTTTTCCTTCCTGGATGCCGATGTGGTCCAGGCGGCAGCCGGCAAGGTCGCATCCTGGGATTTCTCCTTCGCCTTCTTTGGAAAAGCGGTGCTCTGCGGGGCGATCATGTATGTGGCCGTCAAGATCTTCAAAAAAGGATCGCCGCTGGGCATTGTGTTCGGCATTCCGCTGTTTATCTTCTGCGGTTTTCAGCACTGCATCGCCAATGTCATTACGCTGGGTGTGGCCAGAACCTTTGACTGGTCCCTGCTCCTGGCGATTGCCGGCAACTTCATCGGATCGCTGCTCGTCTCCTTTCTGAGCACAGACAAAAACTGAAAAAGCATGCTTTGAGCCCGGGGTTCTCCTTTTGGAGTCCCGGGCTCTACTGCTTCGAGAGGCAAAAGAAACAGAAAAACGTCCGGCAATCCCGTGGAAATGACCATATGATCTGCCGGACCTTTGTATCTGGCGGATTACCAGATGAGCTCCCGGTTTTCCGGGGCGATCAACATCGGTGTGCCTTCCTGCACGGACGGATAGGTGAGATAGAAGGCACCAAACTGAGGGGAAATGTAATTTAAGCGGATAAACGGCGCGGGGTGCGTATCCGATTCGTAAAGGCTGTAGGCAGCCTCCCGCGTGGCAAAGGTCTGATAGAATTTGCCGGCGAGGCTGCGGAAGAAAAGGTCATAGTCAAAGCCTTCCGTCTTTTCAGCGATCCTCAGCACGATGCGCATGCCCAAAAGATCGGCCAGCGCTTCCGGAATGACGCGCTCACCGGACTGCATCAGGTCATCGGAGAGGGCGATCTGGCTGAGTGCGCGCACGTGCCGCATGACTCTTTCCTGGTAGCCTTCCAGATCTTCCGCATTTGTCAGAATGCCAGGCGCATTTCCGGTGGCGTCATGCTGAATGCCGTTGGGATCAAAGCCGTGCCCGATCTCATGGGCGATCGTCTGCCCGATGGTGGCGAGGAAAGCTTCCCGCGTATCCGTTTTGCAGAAATCACCGAACAGGACCCCGGCCATGACATAGACCGCATTCCTGCCGGGCTCGTAAACGGCATCGGGTTCGATCATGGAGGCAGTATTGAGCAGCCGGTGGCTCCGGTCGAAGGGTGTGCCGGAGAGGCGGAGCAGGACCTGCAGTTCGGAAAGCTCGACCTGAATGGCGGTGTCCAGGAGAGAGAGGTGCTCATCCCGGATGGCGTTCAGGAGCGGTTCAAAGTCGATGTGTTCTTCAGAGCCCACGAGCAGCATCCGGACCGAAGACGCTTTTTCCACCGCGCGGTTTCTGGCTTCCTCCGTCAGCCAGGTGTTTTCGCGGAAGATCTGCACGAGGGTTTCGCGGCATTCATGAAAGAGTTCCTGAACAGCCCGCCGAAGTTCCGGAGAAAGATAGGCGTCGGCATAGGCCTGCTCGGTGACAAGACGTGCACGCTCCTGAAGATAGGAGAAGGCTTCGGCTTTGAGGTTCGGGGCCGAAGCGGGGCCGGAGCTTTCATCGGCCGGGGCCGGCTTAAGATACGGCGCGGCATACCGGACCATGGAAAGACACAGGATGGCCTTGAAGAGATCCAGGTTTTCCTCTGTGTACTGCTTCTGAAGGCCGATGAAACCGGGAATATTCCGCAGCTGGATGAGTCCACTGCTTTCCACGGAAGCGGACATCAACCCGAGCGACACGAGCTGGTCATAGAGCGGTATGCAGAGCGATTGGACGGTGTCGCCGCTGACAATCTGCTCAAAGGGCGGCTCTTCGCCTTCACTCTCCTGAGGACCCGGATCCTGGGCTGCCTTCTGAAAATCAGCCAGCCGCAGGGAGAGGGCTTTGGCATCTTCCGCGCTGTAGCCAGCCAACAGGAGTTCCTGCTCGACTTTTCCGGTGTCCGGCTTCAATTCAGCTTCGGACTCAAACGTCTCCCAGTCGGGCTCAAGGGTGGGCACGATGTCTACAGGGATCAGGGTGAGCGCAAAGCGGCCGGACTCGTCGAGCGCACATTCCAGCTGAAGGGTAGCATACGGCGAACCAATCAGGAATCCGCTTTCCCGGGAAAGCGCTGAAAGCTCAGAGAGTGACTGCACAGCCTGCACACGCCGGATGCGCGCCATGAGCGGCTCCGCGCCGTCTGTCTGACGCTTTGCCCCATCCTGAATGCGGTCTGTCACGATGCGGAGAATTCGCGCCTCCGTGCTCCCGCCGCTTTCCACCAGGGACCAGATTCTCTCCTGCAGGACACCTTTGAGGGGCGTGAGGGAGGTATAGACGCCGTTTTGCGTTTCAGGGATGGGCTGCCGGCACTTCTCGTGCATGACATGCAGATAATAATGGTCCTCGAGCGCAGGGCGGCTTTCCGGCACGTTGCCTGGGAGTTCCGGGTTGATCCAGGGGCTGCCTTCAAAATGGCGTTCGCCAAGACCCGCTGCGCACGGAGTGAGCAGGCAGAGGGTGAGAAGCAGACAGAGCAGTTTTTTCATACATTCCTCCTGTACCGGGTAGAGAGCGGGGGCAGACAAGGCGCGGTCTATGGGTGTCAGATGCTGAACTGGCAGAGAAAAGAACGAAAAACAAAAGAAATGCAGAATGAAACCGGATGGCACTGGGGCTGTCCGCATCGTCCTCCGTCCCTCTGAAAACAGAGGGCGAAGGATGCGGTTCATGTGGTTTTATGCATGTTTTCTGACCGGAGTCCTCCAATTCTTTATACCATAAAGCACGGTTTCTGCAAACATGCCGCCAAAGAAGGCAGGCAGACAGGAAAGAAACCATATGGACAAGGTGGGAAAGCGGACGCGGGGCAGTTGACAAACGACATCCGGTATGCATAATAATTCATTGTAGATGCATAAATATGCACTACCAATCAACCGGAGCCTGAGTGAAGGGCAGGCGGATGAAGGAGGCCCTATGAAAAAAGTATTTATTGACGGAGCCCAGGGGACGACCGGGCTGCGGATTCATGACCGCCTGATGGAGCGAAACGATATTGAACTGATCCGACTGCCGGAGGAACTCAGGAAAGACCCGGGTGCCGTTGGGGAGGCCCTGAATCAGTCAGACATTGCCTTCCTGTGCCTGCCGGATGATGCGGCGAGGGAAGCCGTCGGCATGCTGAACAATGACAACACGGTCATCCTGGACACCTCCACAGCGCACCGGACAGCCCCGGGCTGGGCATACGGGTTTCCGGAACTCTCCCCGGAACACCGCGAAGCGATTCAGTCCAGTCATCGCATCGCAGTGCCCGGCTGCCACGCAAGCGGCTTTATTGCCCTCGTCTACCCGCTGATCAAGGCCGGCGTTCTGAAGCCCGATGCGGAGCTTTCCTGCTTTTCCCTGACGGGATACAGCGGCGGCGGACGCAAAATGATCGCGCAGTATGAAGCATCGGACCGCTCGGTCCTTCTGGATGCGCCGCGGCAGTACGGGCTCACCCAGCAGCACAAGCATTTAAAGGAAATGGTCGCGGTATCCGGCATTGCGAGTGCCCCGGCGTTCTGTCCCATTGTCTCGGACTTCTATGCCGGCATGGAAGTGACCGTGCCGCTGTTTCCTTCCAGCCTGCTGAAAAAAGTCAGCATGGCGGACATCGTGGAGATCTACAAAGAGAATTATCCGGGCGGCATTGTATCCGTCTGCCAGGAAAGCGATGAGGCCGGGTTCCTGTCGGCCGGCGCCCTGAGCGGGAAGGATTCCATGGTGCTCTCCGTATACGGTCAGGAAGAGCGCATGCTGCTCGTGGCACGCTATGACAATCTGGGCAAGGGCGCCAGCGGCGCAGCGGTCCAGTGCATGAACCTCGTGCTGGGCACGGATGAGGAAACAGGCCTTGTTCTGTAAAACACATGGAAAGAAACCCGAATGCGGGGAATGAGGAAAAGCGTATGAAACAGATTCCGGGCGGCGTATGCGCTGCAAAAGGATTTTCGGCGGGCGGCATTCACTGCGGGATTCGCCCGAATAAAACCAAGAAAGACCTGGCGCTCATTGTGTCGGACGTTCCGTGCACGGCGGCGGGTGTCTTTACCACGAACCTGGTCAAGGGGGCGCCGGTCACCCTCTGTCAGGAGCACCTGAAACAGGGAAAGATCAAAGCCGTGATCTGCAACAGCGGCATTGCGAACACCTGCAATGCGGACGGCATGGAAAAGGCGGTGCAGATGGCGGAAATCTGTGCGGAGGCCGTGGGGGCACAGCCCGGGGAAATCCTTGTGGCGTCCACCGGCGTCATTGGGCAGAAACTCCCCATTGAACCGATCCAGGCCGGCATTCCGGAGCTCCTGAAATCCCTGAGGGCTACAGCGGAGGGCAGTGATGACGCGGAAGCGGCCATCATGACGACGGATACGGTTCCGAAGTCGGCCGCTGTGAGCTTTACCCTGCAGGGGAAAACCTGTTCGCTTGGCGGCATTGCCAAGGGCAGCGGCATGATTCATCCGAACATGGCGACCATGCTCGTGTTCCTGACGACGGATGCTGCGGTCTCCTCTGAGATGCTGCAGAAAGCACTCTCCATGGATGTGCGGCATACCTTCAACATGACCAGTGTGGACGGGGACACCTCCACCAACGATACCTGCGTGATTCTCTCCAGCGGCCTTGCCGGAAACCCGGAGATCACTGAGGAGAACGAAGACTTTGCGGTCTTCATGCAGGCGCTGAATACCGTCACCGTCTCGCTCTGCCGCCAGATTGCAGGGGACGGGGAAGGCGCAACGAAGCTTCTGGAGTGCCGGGTCTGCGGCGCTGAAACTGAGGACACCGCAAAGAAACTGGCCAAGTCCGTCATCTGCTCGAGCCTTGTCAAGGCAGCCATGTTTGGCGAGGACGCCAACTGGGGCCGCGTGCTGTGCGCGCTGGGCTACGCAGGGGTTCCGGCGGATGTGAACAAAATCGATGTGACCTTTGCCTCAGAGAAAGGCGAAGTCATGGTGTGCGAGATGGGCAGCGGCGTGGATTTTTCCGAGGAGAAGGCCGCAGAAGTCCTGTCGGCAAAGGAAATCGACATTCTGGTCACGCTCCGGGACGGGGACGCATCCGCCGTGGCCTGGGGCTGTGATCTGACCTATGATTACGTGAAGATCAACGGCGACTACAGGACCTGACACGTCGAACACAGGGAGGAAAAACAGATGGAGACATTTACCAACGCGCAGCGGGCCGAAGTGCTGGTGCAGGCAATGCCCAATATTCAGCATTACACCGGGTCCATTGTTGTGATCAAATACGGCGGAAATGCCATGATCAATGAAGAACTCAAGCAGCAGGTCATGGAGGACATTGTTCTCCTCCAGCTCATCGGGGTCAAGGTGGTCCTTGTGCACGGCGGCGGTCCTGAGATTACAGAGACCATGGCGCGCATGGGCAAGGAGAGCGTTTTTCAGAATGGACTGCGCGTGACCGACCGGGAGACCGTCGACATTGTGCAGATGGTGCTGGCCGGAAAAGTCAACAAGTCCCTTGTGAACCTTCTGGAAGTCAAAGGCGGCAATGCCATCGGCATTTCCGGTATGGACGGGCAGCTGATCCAGGCCAAAATGAAAAATGAGCAGCTGGGCTATGTGGGAACCGTGACCAAAGTGAATCCCCGGCCGATCCTGGATCTGCTGGAAAAGGGATACATTCCTGTCATCTCGACCCTCGGGTGCGATAAGCAGGGCAACATCTACAACATCAACGGCGACACCGCAGCCGCAGCCATTGCCGGCGCGCTCGGCGCACGCCGCCTGATCCTCATGACCGACATTGACGGCATTCTCCGTGACCGGGATGATCCTGAGAGCCTGATCACCATGATGACCATTGACGAGGCAAGGAAGCTCGAAGGGGACGGCGTGATCTCCGGCGGCATGATTCCCAAGGTGGAGTGCTGCATTTCTGCCATCGAGCAGGGCGTGAAGAAAGTCATTATTCTCGACGGCCGTGTGCCGCATGCCATTCTCATGGAACTGCTCACCGACCAGGGCGCAGGCACCATGATTCAGGGGTGAGGTGAGCGTATGAAGATCCAGGAACTCGACAAAACCTATATCGCGGGGACCTACGGACGGTTTCCCGTGACCCTGGTTTCCGGTAAAGGATCCCGGGTACAGGATGAGAACGGAAAAGAGTACACGGACCTGGGCAGCGGTATTGCGGTGACTTCCTTCGGCATTGCAGACGATGCGTGGATAAAGGCTGTGACACAGCAGCTGCAGACGCTGCAGCACACTTCCAACCTTTATTACACGGAGCCGTGCGCACACCTTGCACAGATGCTGTGCGAAAAGTCCGGGATGAAAAAGGTCTTTTTCGGCAACAGCGGGGCGGAAGCCAATGAATGCGCGATCAAGGTCGCAAGGAAGTACGCGGCAGAGAAAAAGGGAAGCGAGAACAACGTCATCATCACCCTGAAAAATTCCTTTCACGGACGCACGCTGACGACGCTGGCTGCGACTGGACAGGATCATTATCATGAACTCTTCCAGCCCCTGACGCCGGGATTTGCGCATGCAGAGCCCAATGACCTCAGTGATATGGAGCGTCTTCTGGATACCCTGCCGGTGGCCGGCATCCTCCTGGAATGCATTCAGGGCGAAGGTGGCGTGAAGGTCATGGACGATGCCTATCTTCAGGGTGTGGAAAAGCTGGCCCGGGAGCGGGATGTCCTGCTGATGATTGATGAGGTCCAGACCGGCAACGGCCGGACCGGGGATTTCTATGCGTACATGCACGCCGGCCTGCATCCGGACGTGGTATCCACGGCCAAGGGACTCGGCGGCGGCCTGCCCATCGGTGCCTGCCTGATTGGGGAAAAGGCTCAGAATGTCCTGGGCCCGGGCGATCACGGTTCCACCTTTGGCGGGAACCCCGCAGTCTGCGCAGGCGCAGTCAGCATTGTCAGCCGCGTGACGGATGAACTGCTTGAACAGGTACGTACAAAAGGCGAAATGATCCTTGAGACGCTGAAGACAGCGCCAGGCGTCCGGGAAGTCACCGGCCGTGGTCTGATGATTGGCATTCTTCCGGAGAAGAAAAGCGCCGGGGAAGTCGTCAAAACATGCATGGGTCACGGGGTTCTGTGCCTGACGGCCAAGGACCGGGTGCGACTGCTTCCTGCACTGAATATTCCGGAGGATCTGCTGAAAGAGGCACTGCAGGTGCTTGTGAAGGCACTGGCTTAATCTATGGGGCGGGCAACCGCCCTTTTTCTGTACTGTTCTTTCAATGAAAAAAGGCCGCACCGCGCGGCCTTAGCAGTATTCACCGTATTCACATCCGACATGCGTGCATTCGATTTCATCAATCAGCACCGTCTCTTCGCCCTGCTTTTCATAGAGCCGGACCGTGCCCCAGCCGTTTCCTCCGTTCCAGAGGCGGTTGTGTTTTTTGGATCCGTCGGGCGCTTCATAGTTGATGAGCAGCATATCCTTTTTATTGCAGGAAATCTCGGTCTCCATGACAGCGTGCGTGTTTTCCTGACGCACATGCCAGTGGACGGTATCGCCCGCTTCATCAAAGGAGAAGGTGGTTTTCACGTGCAGGTGCACCTTTGAAAAGTTGAAATCAAACTCCCGGCCTTCGTACCAGAAGACGCCGAGCAGTCTCCGGTCCAGCGGGACAAAGTACACCTTCGGGCGTCCGCCACCGATATCAAAGACACTGTTGGAAAGCACCTTTCCAGTCAGGCGGCTTTTCAAACAGTTGGAGGAGAGCCACACCCAGGGACTGGTGAAATCGCGGCCCCAGTTTTTGTCTGCATAGCCGTACGAGGTTTCAGGCGTAACGACATAGGTCCTGCCGTTGAAGACAATTTCCCCGCTGTATGCGCTCTTCATGCCCTCGGCGTGCCAGTACATGGCGAAGGCCTCTGCGTCACGAAGCGGCTTGCTGGCACCATAGCCGACATTGAAGGCGATCTGTTTGTCGATGGTCAGGTTCCAGGAGAGCTGCCCCGCATCGCACATCCATTCCGGATGCGCCTGAGCTTCCTCCCGGGAGATGGAAATGCTGCCCGAGAGCGCCGTCTCGGAGGCGTGGCAGTCTGCGGCCGTGATTTCATACGGGGCGTCCGCATGCATCTGCACATCCTTCCAGGCAAAGAAGCGGTGGAGCTGACATTTGCCCTCGCCCCAACACCCGGCTTTGACCATGAGGTAGGACGGCTTTTTGCCATTCGTCCTGTTTTCCGGCAGCTGACCGAGCACGGGTATATCTTCCGCGAGGGCGGGATTACAGACATAGAATTCAAAGAAGAACGGTTTTTCCTCGCCCGTCTGCGCATCCCTGGCGGTCAGGGAATGCCACCACCAGTCATAGCCGAGGCGGCGGAGAGGACCGTGAAGCATACAGGCGTCACGGGTGAGATCATGGTGATTGAACATGGACAGCACCTTTCCTGAAGTATCATTATTCGATATAATTGTATCACGATTCAGGAAAACAGCAAGCGAACAGGAAAAAGACACAGGGCGGTTTGAAGAGAACGGGGAATTGTGGTATCATGGAATCACAAAAACAAAAACCCTGAAGGGAGAGAATACAGATGGCATTCAGTCTGGATGATGCAAAGAAACTGGTGGAAGGCGGAATCGGGGAAGCGCAGGAGCTTCTGAAGAATCCGTCCAAGATTGACGGTCTGCTCGAGCAGCTCGAAGACAAGCTCAGGGGAATCCCGGTCGGCGGCGATCTTCTGGCCAGCGTGCCCCTCATGATCGCGATGGTGAAGAGCTATATCAATGGCTCGTACAAGGAAGTGTCGCCGAAGGTCATCGCGAGCCTTGTGGCCGCGTTCCTGTATCTGGTCAAGCGCAAGGATCTGATTCCTGACAACATTCCGCTCGTGGGACATGTGGACGACCTGGCAGTGCTCGGCGTGGCCCTGAAAATCTGCGAGCCGGAACTCAAGGCATTCGCCGCCTGGAGAGATGGTCAGTAAAACAAAAAACGGTATACACAAAAGCAGTCCGGAAACGTTCAAGAGAGTGTTTCCGGACTGCTCTTTGGTTGGGCATCGTTTCAATCTATAAGAGGTTCATAGAGAACAATCAGTTGTTTGCCAGGACGCTCCGGAAGGCTTCCGCAAAGAGGCCGGCGAGGATATCTGCACCTTCATCCGAGGGATGCAGTCCGTCATAGGTCAGTGCGGCGCATTCTGGCGGATAGGGATGCTCATCGTGGAGCGGGTCAAAGGGGATGCCGACATACTCCGGATAGGGAAGATCGGCATAGCCTGCATCAGTCCGGACATGCTTGAAGCGGATCAGGCGGTCCTGCGTGAACCCGGAGCGGCCCCAGAGGTCCACAGGAACAACGCCTTCCTCGGCATAGGCTTTCCGGATGGCCGCGGATACATCCCGGAGCCATTCGCCGCTCTGTTCAGGAGCATAGCTGCCCTGGGCATTGTTTTCAGGATCAAGTAGATAGACAAAATCTGCGCGTTCCACGGGATTGCCGCCGATGATGGGCGCGTTGGGGGCAACGGCGCGGATATGATCCAGGAGGATTCCCAGATTGCCCAGGATCGTCCCTTCCGTGCGATGTTTCAGTTCCTTCTCACTGCCCAGGGGATACAGCTGATGCCAGTCATTGGTCCCCAGCAGGATCGTGTACACGTCCGCCTCCGGGATCGGCTGCGAAACCCAGTCCTGAAAGGTCGAGCCGTTGATGCCGATGTTGTTCAGTTCAAGCGGCAGATCCGGGAGCTTGTCCAGAATCCGGGTCAGATAGCCTTTCTTCAGGCGGAACAGGGTTTCATCGAGATGGTCATTGAGATAGGTAAAAGAATCGCCGATTGCGCACCAGCGGATCACTTGATGATTCATAGTCTGCCTCCATCATTTGTGTCCGGCCCACGCGGCGGGGCGGATGTTCTGTAAGGATATTGTAGCACAGATTGGAAAAGGCGGGGAGCACAGAAATGTGCATACAGGGTGCTCTTTCCAAGTTCTTCAGAGTTCCCTGCTGTTATGAAGGGGCAAACCGTGGTATGATAGAAAAAAGTCCGCTGTCCCGATGAAAGACGGAAACCGGTCTGTCGGGAAAACAGCTGTCCTGGGAGGAAAAACTGCATGAACACAGCATCCATGCCGATTTGGATCGGAAAGAAAGTCTGCAAAAACAGGATCACCATGGCGCCGACCGTGAAGTTTACAGCCGGCAGGGACGGGATGGTGACTGACTTTTTTGTGCGGCATTATTCCCTGAGAGCACAGAACGGTGTGGGGCTGATCTGTGTTGAGGCAACCGCTGTGTCCCCGGAAGGACGTCTGGCACCGTCGCAGATCGGACTTTGGAGTGATGCGCAGATCGAAGGACACAGGCGTCTGGTCGAGACCTGCCACCCATTTGATGTGCTCATCATGCCGCAGCTGCATTACGGAGGACTGGGTACGCATCCTGAATGCGGGCCTCTGACATCCCCAACGGCTGTCACCTGGAATGTTTTCGGGAAGAAAGTGCAGGCCGAGGAACTGACGGTGGCTGAAATCCACCGCATCCAGCAGTGCTTTATTGATGCGGCGGTCCGCGCCAGGGAAGCCGGATACGACGGCGTACAGCTGCACGGCTGTCACCGCTATCTGATCAATGATTTTTCCTCCCGTGTCAATCAGCGGACGGATATGTACGGCGGCAGCACGGAAAACCGTGCGCGCTTCGGATGCGAGATCATTGAGGGCATTCGCAGGGCATGCGGCGATGATTTCATCATTTCCATGCGCACATCCGGCTTTGATCCGACCGTGGAAGAGAGCATTCGCACGGCGGAATGCTATGTCGAGGCCGGATGTGATTATCTGCAGGTCTCCAACGGTATTGAGGATATCGCTCAGCTGCCCTTTGATGAAAGCCTTCCGTACAATCGTGTGGCTTCTCTGGGCGTCGCTTTCCATGAGCATTTCAAGGGACGCGTGCCGGTCTCTGCAGTCAACGGCATTCATACCCCGGATCTGGCACGTTTCCTTCTGGAACATGAGCTGACCGATACCGTGGACCTGGCGCGCGGTCTTTTGGCGGATCCTGCGCTCGCGGACGCGATTCTCTATGGAGCCCCGTATTCGAAATGCGTCGGCTGCAAATCCTGCGGGTGGGGACCTCTCCATGCGCATCGGTGTCCGGCTCTGGACAGGCGGCAGAATGAGGAATGGATCTGGTAAACATCCTCTGGATTAAAGAGGTAGAGAGTCATCGAAAAAAGCTGAAAAAAATTTGGGCAAAAATCTGACATGGAACTGCCATCCTTTCAAAACGTTCGTATCAAATAGTGCCAGGCGGAAAACGCCGGGCACTGAATGAAACAATGACCTGCAATGCAGGCTTGAATGATTGAAAGGAAGGTATCCCATTATGAAGAAAGTTATCAGCATTGTGCTTGCGATTATGACCCTGGTTGGCCTGATGATCCCCGTATTTGCCGGTGCAGAAGGCACTGAGAATGTGACCATGTGGGTCAATTGTGCCAACGGCAAAACCCTGAATGTGCGCAGCAGCGTGAACGGTAAAGTGCTCTACCGCCTTGAGTGCGGCACCCAGGTTGAAGTGCAGTCAGCCGTGAAGGCAGACGCAGGCTGGTCCTACATCACCTGCAAGAACCACAAGAACGGTGGTTACGTGATGACCAAGTTCCTCGTTTCCAAGAAGCCCGGCAAGTATGAAATCACCGAACGCGATGACAATTTCGTCGCTGTGACTCCCTACAAAGTGACCGCTCAGAGTCTGAAGGGTCATCCTGAACAGAGCGTTGGCCTGCGCGTTTCCCCGAACAAGACCGCGAAGTCCATCCGCCGCCTCGCTGCCGGCGATGTGCTGGAAGTGGTTGCGATCGGCCGCATCTGGAGCAAGGTAGTCGACACTGCGACTGGCAGAACCGGTTATGTCGCCAACGACTACATGGTCAGACAGTAATCTGAATACTGAAATGAATCGATCTACAGGGGCTGTTCCGCGAGGGACAGCTCCTTTTGGCTGCCTGGAAGACCATGGACCGGGCGTGTTTGAAAACAGGAAGCAATGCCTGGGCGGCGCAGGGGCTGCATGCGGGCCAGGGGGACAGCTTTTCAGGCATACAATGTGCGCAGGTGGAACCATCTCCGGTTCACCGAATCTGCCTCAGACGCTGTTTCCGCTGGTGCCATGCGTGATGCCAGGATCTGAAGCAAAGCATTCGATGCATTCCATGTGGTTTTTCAGTTTGTCAAAGTGAATGCAACAGCACAGCTGCAGGGGCGGCTGATGGATTCTGGATTGTCCGCACCCCCCAGGCGGCAGGCCTGTTGCATTTACTTTGTCAAATTTTGTCCAGAGAAATATCTGTTTTCACTGCCATCCTTTTCTGGCGTCCGTATCAATCTATGCCTGGCGAGATGAGCCAGAGCACAATAACCCAGATTTCCCTGCACTGCAGGTTTGATATATGAAAGGATGGTTGACCCTTATGAAGAAAATTGTGAGCATCGTACTTGTGATTCTGACTCTTGCAGCCCTGATGATCCCCGTGTTTGCCGGTGCTGAAGGCAC
>DEFL01000046.1:86079-88823 GCA_002350845.1 Christensenella sp. UBA2853 | reverse complement strand
GAGGTCACTTCATATTATCTCACGACTGAAGTCACGAGTGTGCGGCGGGAGAACATCAAAATGGCCGCGGAATGTCAATATGGCAGCGCTGACCCGCCGCATTCGACCGTGCAGGCCGCTGATCCACAAAAAAAGTCAGCCCCATGCCGTTTCGCATGCAGACTGACTGATAAGTGCTATACGCGCTGCGGAGAGAATCCGCATCAGTTGAAGGCATTTTTCAGCTTGTCAAAGAAGTTCTTCTTGCCCTCATACTCGTGTCCGGAAATGGTGCCGTCAAACTGCCGGAGCAGATCTTTCTGCTTTTCCGTGAGCTTTCTCGGAATCTCGACCCGCACCCTGACCACAAGGTCTCCCTTCGCTGCAGAACGCAGCTGCTGAATACCCTGTCCGCGGATCCTGAATTCCGTATCGTTCTGGGTGCCTTCCGGAATCTTATATTTGACCGAACTGTGCAGGGTCGGAATATCGACTTCAGCACCAAGCGCGGCCTGCGTAAAGGAGATCGGGAAATCCAGAAGCAGATTGTATCCATCTCTGCGGAACAGCTTGTGCGGGCGCACGGAAACCGTGATATACAGATCTCCGTTCGGTCCGCCGTTGCGTCCGGGTTCACCCTGGCCGGACTGAATCAGTGTCTGACCGTTATCGATGCCGGCCGGAATCTTGATGGTCGAGGTGCGCTTCTTGCGCAGACGGCCCGTTCCGGTACAGTTGGGACACTTGTCCCTGATGACCTTGCCGCTGCCGCCGCAGTTCGGGCAGGTGCGCACCGTGGTCATCCAGCCGCCAGAGGATCGGATCTGACCCTGTCCATTACAGGTCGGGCAGGTGCTGGGCTGTGTCCCCGCCTTGGCACCGGTGCCGTTGCAGGCATCGCATACCTCATTGCGGAAAAAGTCAAACGACTTCTCGCATCCGTCTGCCGCTTCCTCGAACGTCAGGCGCATCTCATAGCGCAGGTCATTGCCCCTCGTCGGTGCATTGGCAGAACGTCTTGATCCCATGCCGCCCATACCGCCGAAGAAGGTGTCGAAGATGTCACCCATGCCAGAGAAATCAAAGCCGCCAGCACCGCCAGCACCGCCAAACGGATTTCCGCCCTGCATGGGATCATCAAAGCCAAACTGATCATAACGTGCACGTTTATCCGGATCAGACAGGACTTCATTTGCTTCGTTTAATTCCTTAAACCTTGCCTCAGCCTGCTTGTCTCCGGGATGCAGGTCAGGATGACACTCCTTTGCCTTCTTGCGATAGGCCCTTTTGATCTCTTCCTCTGTGGCTTTTTTGTCCACGCCAAGGACTTCATAATAGTCTCGTTTGTTTGCCAAACCCTGTCACCTCATTTGTGCGTGCGGCTTTTCGCGGAAACGCCGGAGGCAAGAATGCCTCCGGCTGCCTGTTACAGAGAATCAATGAACTTCGCCATCAGCATTGATGGTGCCGTCAGGATTCATGCCGTTATTGCCTGCATTGTTTCCTGCACCTGCATCCGGGCCCTGTCCGGCGCCCTGAGTCTGCTGGTAGATCTTTCCGAAGATGGCGTACACCTTCTGGGTGAAGCCTTCCTCAGCATTCTTGATTTCATCCACATTGCCACCCTCGCGGATCTTCTTGAAAGCATCCACTTCGGTCTGGAGGGTGTTCTTATCCTCATCAGAGAGCTTGTCGGCATTGTCGCGCAGCTGCTTCTCCGTCTCATAGATCAGGGAATCAGCGCGGTTGAGTGTCTCTGCTTCTTCCTTGCGCTTCTTGTCCTGCTCAGCATACTGCTCTGCTTCCTTGACCCTCTGGTTGATTTCATCTTCGCTCAGATTGGTGGAAGCGGTGATGGTGATATCCTGCTCGTTGCCGGTTGCCTTATCCTTAGCGGAAACATGCACAATGCCGTTACGGTCAATGGAGAACGTGACCTCAATCTGCGGCACGCCGCGGGGAGCGGGAGCAATGTTGGTCAGCTGGAAACGTCCCAGGGACTTATTGTCATAGGCCATCTGGCGTTCGCCCTGCAGAACATTGATTTCCACGCTGGTCTGTCCATCGGCTGCGGTGGAGAAGACCTGGCTCTTTTCGCACGGAATCGTGGTATTCCGGTCGATCAGGCGGGTGAAGATGTGACCTTCGGTTTCAAGACCCAGAGAGAGCGGGGTAACATCCAGAAGGAGAACGTCCTTGACTTCGCCGCCAAGCACGCCGCCCTGAATGGCAGCACCGATAGCCACGCACTCGTCAGGGTTGATGCCCTTGAAGGGTTCCTTGCCGGTGATGCGCTTTACGGTTTCCTGAACAGCAGGAATACGGGTTGAACCGCCGACCAGGATGATCTTGTCAATCTGGTTGTAGGTCAGGCCGGCATCAGCCAGAGCCTTCTTCATGGGCTCGATGGTGGCATCCACCAGGTCGCGGGTCAGTTCGTCGAACTTGGCACGGGTCAGTGTCATATCCACATGCTTCGGGCCATTGGCGTCTGCAGTGATGAACGGCAGGTTAATGGAAGCGGTGGTGGTGCCGGACAGTTCGATCTTTGCCTTTTCAGCAGCTTCCTTCAGACGCTGGGCAGCAATACGGTCCTGTCTGAGATCGATGCCGTTGTCGCGCTTGAAATTGTCAGCGATCCAGTCGATGATTCTCTGGTCGAAGTCATCGCCGCCCAGACGGGTGTTGCCGTTGGTGGCCAGCACTTCAAATACGCCGTCGCCGATATCCAGGATGGATACATCGAAGGTGCCGCCGCCCAGGTC
>DEFL01000046.1:0-85991 GCA_002350845.1 Christensenella sp. UBA2853 | reverse complement strand
ATGATACGCTTGACGTCCAGACCGGCAATGCGGCCTGCGTCCTTGGTGGCCTGACGCTGGCTGTCGTTGAAGTAGGCAGGCACGGTGATGACAGCTTCTGTGACCTTTTCTCCGAGATAGGCTTCAGCCGTTTCCTTCATCTTGCTGAGGATCATAGCGCTGATGTCCTGGGGAGTATAGTCTTTTCCATCGATGCTCACTTTGTATGCCGTGCCCATTTCACGCTTGATGGAAATCACAGTACGGTCAGGGTTGGTCACGGCCTGACGCTTTGCCACCTGGCCGACCAGACGCTCACCGTCTTTTGTAAAAGCCACGACAGAAGGCGTTGTACGGCTGCCTTCAGCGTTTGCAATCACCACAGGCTGTCCGCCCTCCATAACGGCAACGCAGCTGTTGGTTGTACCAAGGTCAATACCAATAATCTTAGACATAATGTTTTCCTCCTCGTTACTCTATCTGTACTTTACGTCATTGTCCATTGCATGCGGTCGTCTTTCGGCTGACCCGTGTCAGTCCTCAGACACCACTTTGACCATTGCATGTCTGAGAACGAATCCACCCATCTGGTATCCTTTCTGCAGAACCATGCATACCGTTCCGGGCTCGCCCTCATCGGCTGTACCGCGCATCACTGCGTTTTCCAGATTCGGATCAAACTTTTCACCCAGACGGTTGATTTCTGTCACACCGAGCTTTTCATACACTTCGCGCATGCCCTTGAGTGTGAGCTCCACGCCGCTTCTCAGCGCGCTTTCCTCAGGAGCAGATTCCAGTGCGCGTTCGAGATTGTCCAGAACGCCCAGCATGGAGGCGGCGACATTGCGCTGGCCTTCCGCATAGGCATCTGCACGCACAGAACTGTTGCGGCGGCGGAAATTATCAAAATCCGCCTGAACCCGCTGTGCCAGATTCAGATACTCTTCGGCCTGAGCACGTGCCTTTTCCAATTCCTTCTCATCTGCAGAAGGCTTACTCTCTTCTGTCTGCTCAGCAGGCGTTTCTTCAGCCTGAGGCATCTGCTCATCCTGAGGAGTCTCAGGAATTTCTTTCTGCAGTTCTTCGTTTTCCTGCACGTCTTCAAGTCCTTTCTTCTTGTTGCGTCGTAATTTCACTCGCATCGGTTTCGCCTGACTTTCTGCTACCTGCCTTCTTCGGTATGGTCTTCAAGTTCACCCTGGGCACCAAAAAGTTCAGAAAGCTGCTGCCCCATTGTCCCAAGCACTGAAAGCACTTTGGAATAGCGCATTCTCGTCGGTCCGATCACGCCGATGGTTCCCTTGCCGCCTGCCTGTGTCGAATACGTTGCCGTTACAATGGAGCAGTCCGCCATTTCGGGGATGCCACTTTCCGGCCCGATCCGCACAGTGAACGCCACGTTTCCATTCTGCGCAATGATGGATGCCAGTTTATCCCTTGTCTCAACCAGGCTGAGCAGTGATTTGACCTTCTCGACATCAGCATATTCAGGATAGGTCAGCATTTTGCTTGCGCCGCCGACTGCGACATGGCGTCTCGGAGCATTCCCCGACCGTTCCGAAAGGAACGAACTCAGGGAAGCCAGGAACGCTTCGTTTTCGTGCATTCGGCCGAGCATGGAAGCAATGATGCCGCCCGCCTCCTGAAGGCTGTGCCCGGAAAGCTCTTCTGTCAGCTGCCGGGAGATCGAATAGAGTGTGTCATTATCGATCTGTCCGGGATAAGGAATGACTGTGTCTCGGATAATCCCGCTGTCTGTCACAAGGACAACCAGCGCGCTCCCGGGACCGACCGGAACAAGCTGCAGCGTCCGGATCAGCGGTTGTTTTCCGCTGGGCGGAAGAACAACTGCGAGATAATTGGTCATGCTGGAAATCACCTGTGCAGCATGATCAATCACATCCTCCATCTGGTGCATTCTGCCGGCAAAATGTGCTTTGACAGACTCATCATCAGCCGATCGGATCTTACCGGTTTTCAGCAGCTGGTCAACATACAGCCGATATGCTTTCGCACTCGGTATGCGTCCCGCTGAGACATGCGGCTGATCCAGGTAGCCCAGTTCTTCCAGATCCGACATTTCGTTGCGGATCGTAGCGGAAGAAAGTCCCATATCGTACTTACGCGAAATCGTGCGGGAACCAACCGGCTCAGCAGTCAGGATATAGTCGTCGATAATCGCCTGCAGTATCCTGTATTTTCGCTCATCCATGCCCATGACTCCCGCTCCTCTCTTTTTTGTCTGTCTGTTAGCACTCACGAGTGTTGAGTGCTAACACGATGATACAATATCACCAGTCCCCACCTTTGTCAAGCAATTTCTGACCTTTCCTGATAAATATTTTCTGAGGCTGTTTCTCATGGTTTTCTCATTCTGTTTTATTCCCATTTCCTCCATGCTTTTTCCGGGAAAACGGATGCCATTCTGCTTTCGCTTCACGCCTCCCCGGGCAGCATGCCGGTTCATCTTCTGCTGTTCCCTGCTTGCCATTTCCCTGCAGACCGTCTACAATGCTATGTAGCAGATTGATGAATCGGAGGAAACGGTATGTCCCAAAGCATTGCTGTACTGATTCCCTGTTACAATGAATCAAAGACCATCTCAAAAGTCGTCCGCGATTACCGCAAAGCCCTTCCTGAAGCTGTTGTCTATGTCTATGACAACAACTCCACGGACGGAACCGATGTTCTCGCCAGGGAAGCCGGTGCGGTTGTCCGCTACGAACCCCGTCAGGGAAAAGGGAATGTCATCCGCACGATGTTCCGTGAGATTGATGCCGACTGTTATCTGATGATCGACGGGGATGACACGTACCCCGCCGAACACGCCCGGGACATGGTCAACCAGGTGCTCTTCCATCGGGCGGACATGGTCATCGGCGACCGGCTTTCCTCCACATACTTTACCGAGAACAAACGCATGTTCCACAACTCCGGCAACGTGCTTGTCCGAAATCTGGTCAACGCCTTCTTCGGAGGGCATGTCACCGACATCATGACAGGCTACCGTGCATTCAGCCGCATGTTTGTCAAAAGCTTCCCGGTTCTCTCCCAGGGATTTGAGATTGAAACGGAAATGACCATTCACGCGCTTGACAAGAACTTTGTGCTCGCCTCCATCCCCGTGGATTACAGGGACAGGCCCAGCGGCAGCGTATCCAAGCTCAGCACCTTTTCTGACGGCTTCAAAGTGCTTCGCACGATTGCCCGTCTGGTCAGAGACTATCGTCCCCTTCCGTTTTTCAGCCTGATTGCCGCCCTGTTTCTGCTCATTGCTGTGATCCTTTTTATCCCCGTCTGGAATGAGTTCCGCATCACCGGCCTGGTGCCGCGATTCCCGACGCTCTTTGCCGCCGGCTTTATGGCCCTCGCCGCCATCCAGATGTTCTGCTGCGGTCTGATCCTGCACACCAACGGGAACAAAAACAGACAGGCATTTGAAGTGCAGCTGAACATGCTCACCATGCTCTGCAAGCACACGCCAGATTGCAGCGAAGATGACATCCCTTCCCCCGCCCAGCATTCCTCTGAATCATGATTCTACCGTAACATCAAACATGCCGGAGGCTTTCAGCCCCCGGCATGTTTTCATTGAAGGATCTGCAGCTTATTTCGTTTTTGCGCTGCCCTCCCGGTTCCTGTCTCCCAGCACACCCATGCTCATCACTGCAAAGAAGGGGAACGCGGTGATCATAGCCAGGACATACCTCGGATCCTGGGAAGGAATGGAGAGATAGAGAGAAGCCTGGAAGAACACGATGGGCAGAGCAGGCACCACAAACCGTTTCATCCTGTTTTTGATCAGGAAGCAGATCAGGGCAAAGTAGCAGAACTGAATGAATCCTCCGCGCCACATCACGCTCCGGACCAGCGGAATCTGTCCGGACAGATTCGCAACAGACCTCGTCACGGTTGTAAACCAGTTGGGTTTCACTGATGCAATGCCTGTTTCATAATCCGTGGCCATGCCTTCGATCGGGCCCCATTCATACCCGTCGGCCGGACGTGCAGACTGCCACAGGATGGATGTGATGTGGCTGTAATGCGTCAGATAGCGGCCGGGGTAGCGAAGGAAGTATTTGAGGTTCAGCTGAAGAATCTGGGGACCGTATTCATTCTCCTCCATGAATCCGATATCGCCCAGCACTCCGTATTCTCTTGCCACCGGGTCCGCATAATACTTGCTGTGCAGAGCCTGCCAGTCGCCGATCTCGGCAAACTCCTCGAGGAATGCTATGTCTTCCTCGTCCATTTCGACCTGGTCATCCGATACCAGTTCACCCGCCATATAGAAAGGAACAGTATATTTGATGTAGGGCGGGTTCGGATTGGCCTGCAGTACATTGCGTCCAAGGACGACCACCAGCAGGAAATAGCCCAGCACCACGACGCCGGTGGTGATCACGGGTTTCAGGATTTCTCCCAGATGCAGTCTGGCACGTACTGCGATGGCAATGAGCAGCACCAGCGTCACCACGACCACTCCGCCGTGACGGAAGAGGGCAGCCCCCAGGGCAAACACCGTCAGGAACACAACATCGGTCACCTTCAGGTGCTTCTGGCTCATCAGACGCCACAGTCCGATACAGACCGCAAACATGCAGATCGCAAAGATGGTGTCCTTCATCATCGCCTGCAGATAGATATAAGGAGTAAACAGCACAAGCGAGAGGAGCGTATACATGCGGATCGCCTTCGGCCGCTTCATCTCTGAGATGGTCATCAGCGCCAACTGGTTGACCAGCAGCCAGAGCACGGTCTGAACGATCGACACGACAAAGGTTTCTTTCCACAGCATGGAGCACAGGCGGACAAAGTACAGGAAGCCGATGGTGTGCCATTCGTCCCATTCCCCGTATACGCCCTGAATCCATGCTGTCTGAATGTCTGTATAATCCCAGCCCGGGTAGGAACTGCAGAGAAATGCCACGGAAACGGCCGCAATCAGCACAAACGACCAGCGGCGCGTGCTGACCAGCGTGCTTTCATCTTCCGGCCTGCTTTCAAAATACAATGCACTCAGCAGCAGGCTGCAAAGTCCAGTAAAAGAAAACAGGTTCATGCAGACAATGTAGAGCATGACCCAGGCGCTGCTCTGAACTGACTTCCAGATTTCAGCCTCCGGCATGGAGAACACCGTCATGGTCGCCATGCACAAAAGTGCAAGCAGGGCGCACAGAATACTGGAGGAGACCGCTCTGCCGGAGCGAAGACCCCGGATGGGATTTCCGGCAAACAGGGTCAGTCCGCCGGCGAGCATCACGCCGGCCATCAGATAATACACATCGGTCAGCTGACCGTTCTGGATCTGAAATGTGGCAAAAGCGGTGGCGATCATCAGCACCGCGATGACCCTGCAGATCACAGTCATGGTTTTTTTCTGCATTTAGAACACCTCGGATTCCTTTTCAGGTCTGTCCATCCAGACCTGCCGGAAGAATATAGCAGATTCTTGACTTTTTGCATAGACGTGTTCCCTGCCAGAACACCGAATAGAAAAAAAGAGAATACAGCGTCTGACCTCACGGTCATCCGGTCTGTATTCCTCTCTTTTTTTACGCTTTGATCCAGGTTTCCCAGACTTCCGGGTGATACCCTGCCGTCACCTTATTTCCGCAGCGGACAATGGGAGACTTCAGCAGGAAAGGCGCCTCAAGGATCGCCTGAAGGATATCCTCATCCTTATTGTAATAGCAGGCCGGATGCTCTTTCACCTTTTTGTCTTCCCGGTCCACCAGTTCCTGCATGCCGATCGCCTGCGCCATGGTTCTGACTTCGCGCTCGCCCAGGTGGTGCTTTTTCAGGTCAAGCTCCTGCACGGTGATCCGCCGCTCCTTGAAAAAGCGCTGTGCTTTCTGAACGTCAAAATTCTTTTTGCTGATATAAATCTGAATGTTCACAGCCATCTGTATCACCTACCGGTTCCTTCTGATATCTTCTCCCCGCATCTCCACAACCATCATCCGGGAGCTGTCCAGGAGTCGGGAGGCAATCCTCTCGGTGTAGCGTTCTCTGAGATTTTTCAGAGACAGGTTGGTGGAAATCACGCAGGCTTTCTGATGATTCTGCCGTTCATTGAACAGATTGAAAAACTGCGATACGGTGACATTATCCAGCAGGGGCTCTGTTCCAAGATCGTCCAGAAAGAGGACGTCTGTGTTCATCAGAAGATCCAGGTCGTCCTGTCCGTCCCTGGAGAAATAGGCCTTTCGCATGATTTCCTGGGCACGGTAGCTGCTCAGCACCATCACATTGAGCCCGCGGTCGAGCATCACCCCCGCCATGGCATGGAGAAGGAAGGTCTTGCCAAGCCCTGAAGCCCCGCTGAAGATAACACCGCAGTTTTCACGGACATCAGGCCACTGTTCTGCCCATGCCTTCGTCATGTCCCGGATCATTTCCATCATCTGCCGCTGGGAGTATCCAAGGCCCGGGATCACGGTATCCGGGAAGACATCCAGACGGAATGTGTCATACGTCTGTTCCCGCTGATCCCCCAGCCCGCTTTCCGCATACAGTCTGCGCGTCAGTTCCTTCTGCATGCAGCTGCACATTTCGCGGACCGGATCGCCCACATACCCTGTATCCTTGCACAGAGGGCAGCGATAAACCGGCTCGAGGTAATCGTCCGGAAAACCATTCTCAACCAGAAGACTGCGAATCTGGCCTGTCAGTTTCTCCATTTTTTCCGGCACCTGATCCGGCTGATGCCCCAGAATGATGCCGCGCACGGAACTGAAAATCAGTTCCTGCCGCGCATCCATCAATCGTCCGATCTCCGGGCATTTCTGTTCGGCCTCTGCACGTCTGGCAAAGAAGATGCGGTCATTCTCCCGCCGGCGTTCCTCATATTCATTTGTCAGCTGGCGAAGAATCTCCCGTCGCATGTTCCTTCATCTCCTTTTGTCTGTCCAGAAGCCACTGCGGAATGCTCTGCGCGTCAGGCTCTGTGTTTTCCCTCTGATCATACAGGCTTTCTGTGACCACTTTTCCGATTCTGCCCTTCTCAGGCTGCGGTTTGTTTTCAGAATAGCGCTGGCTGTCCACTTCGGCTGCATCGACAGAACGGATATTCTGTGCAGCATATCTGTCCAGAATCCGGTCAAGATAAGGCATGTGCTTACTGTCGACTTTCATGCCGCCGGCTGCATACACAATCACGTCATCCGGCATCTTCAGCTCTGTCCGCCATTTCTGAATCAGGCGGTGGTTCGCTTCCCCGGCCGGAGGCCGAATTCCCCAGAGATCGCCCAGCGCAGCCAGCAGCTTTTTCTCATCCTCAAACTGTTCCACATACGCTCTTGCCTCGGCTTCATTCCCGATGCCGCGTTTCTGCCAGCTGCTGATGAGGTTGATGACATCTTCCAGTTTGCCGTTGGCTTTTCCGCACTGCTGGGCAGCGAAAAGAATCAGCTCCGGATTGTCGCAGTTCTTTCTCAGATTCCAGTATACATTGAGGGTCCCCTCATTGATGGTCCCGCGTCCGAGTGCTTCAAACACTTTTTTCAGCGGTTCCCTGCGCTGTTCCTGACGGGTCTGTTCTGCCTTATAGGCTTCGGCGCTGCTGCCCACATCATTCTGGCCCGAACGCCTCTTTTCAAGAATGCTATCGACATACTTGAAGCTCGGGGAACCGGCTGCCGTGGTCTCATCGCAGGCAGCGAGGATGGCATCCTGGGAATAATGCCACTCGTGCATCCACTTCTGGCACAGATTCTGCTCCGGTTCCGTGGGTTCTCTTCTCATGCCCAGTTTGCGCAGGACTGCCCGGCTGCATTCCCGCACTTCCCGGTCCCGCGTCAGCGCAAGCTCAGCATCCTCGATCGTGCGCACGTCCTCCTTCGCAAGCGTTTCGGCCAGTTTGTTGGCCGCCGCATAGGAGAAGTTCTTTCCGCGCAGGGAAATCATATGGCGGATCAGCATCAGCACGACTTCCTGCGGGAGACCCAGATCGACCACCCATTCATAAAACTGCAGAATGCGCTGTCCATGAATCCGGTAATCATTGCCAAAGACCGCATAGACCGCCTCAGTAAAGCGTTCATAATCAAGATCGCGGGGAGCTGTATTGCCCATAAAGACCGACTGATTCACCGGAATATAGCGGAACGAAAGCGGATTGTCGCCTGTGCGTTCAACCAGACCCACTCTCTCCCAGTGCCGGTAAGCCGCCAGGACATCCTCCCTGGTCATGCCCAGATCATGAGCCATCTGATCCACGCTCATATCCTGCATCTGGGAAGTGACAGCAAGAAGTCCGTATAAATAGACCTTGACTGCTTCTCCGGATGCATTGGGCATGAATTCCAGCAGAAACTGGTTGTCCACAGCCGTCGCTCCGAGAGTGGCAAACTTCTCGCTCAATGAAAACAGTCCCACGTTCTGTACTCCTCCGCAATCCTTTCAATGTCTGTTCTTTTTCTCAGGGCAGGAAGAACATCTGCTTCAGCTTGGGCTGTGCACCCGTTTCCGGATCCATCTCCAGCTCAAGCACGTCCTGCATATAGTCATTCCATTTGTCCACGATCGGGCTGCCCGCCTGTGTCTTCTCGGCAAACTCAATGCCTTTCTCGCATTCATAGTATCCGAACAGGGTGACTCCGTCAGACCAGATCGTGTAATTGGCAATGCCGGCCTTCTTGAGCAGTTCTTTCATTTCCGGCCAGATTTCATCATGCCTTCTTTTATATTCCTTTTCCATACCCGGCTTGATCTTACCCATCCATGCAAAACGTTCCATATCGTGTACCTCCGTTTTCCGTTTTTTGTCCTTTTTCGTTTCGACAGGAACAATCCGATTCCTGCCCGCCGCCGCGCTTTTCTTGCGGCAGCGCTTCATTACATACCCAATCCGCCCTGGATCAGGTAAAAGAGCATCGGGTAATCATCCACCTGGAGCGCATCGTGCATGCTGTCATAGGCATACAGGCGAATGCTGTGCACCTTCCCGCCTGCAGCTTCAAACGTATAGACCTTTTTTAGCGCTCCGGCCTCATAGTCTTCCGGCAGTTCGCCGGATACCGTGCACAGCACCATCTGCAGATATCTGGCTTCAAATGTCTCAAAGGGGATTTCCTGCCCGTTTTCGAAGCATCGGGTCACTTCCTCATCCCCTGAGCTTTCTCTCTGCATCCGATACGTCGTGCTCTCCCCTGTCAGACAGTCTTCTATGGTCAGTCTCGTCAGTGATTCCGCAGCAACCAGAACAGGATATCTTGAAACCGTGTCCATCGGCTTCTTGCTGATCACCGGTCCCAGGGTCAGTTCGCTGACCAGATAGACATCATTTCCATAGCGCACATAGCGGACATATTCGCTTTTCAGACTTCCAATGATCAACACAACAGTTTCTGCTTTCAGCAGGGTCGTTGAAACGGTTCCATCCTCCCCGGTCACAGCCGCCATACCCTCGGCCATGTGCATCTCAAGGATCATTTCCGGTCTGTCCAGCCCGTATTCTGCCAGACGCTCCTCCATGGCTGGTCCCACATACGATCCCAGACGTATGCTCCCGATGTTCCTGAGAAAGGAAGTCATTTCTGTTCCGTCGGCAGGATAGTGGACCGGGGACCTGAGCACCCATGCATCCGAGGCGTTTTCATCGGTAATCTCTGCCTCAAGCACCCATTCGGCCGTCCAGTCGCCTGAGCGCATCACCAGGTGGTCCATCCGTGCGGTCTGCAGATTGGGCTGCTGCACCGGATGCAGACTGCTCTTGGGAAGCTTCCATTCCTCTGCAGCGGAGACAGAAAGCGCATACAGCGGCTTTCTTCCATCCACTGTCATATAATAGTAGGCAGCCTCTGTTTCAGTGCTCCGGTTTCCAATGTGCATGACGACCTGTTCACCGTCTGTATAGGTGACCGTGACCGTGCTTGCCGGTTCGGCCAGGCCGAATTCCTCCAGTCTGTCCGAATAGTCGGCGGGGTCTTCCGTAAAGATGTCCTCATATCCGATCACAGCAGCAGCGGAGAGAAAGTTCCTGGCCAGCGCCGGCTCAATATCGAACCCATCCTTTTCCGTCAGGTTTCCGGCGGACGTCTGTTCCGCATACCAGCCTTCCCCGGAGGCAAGATGCACATCGATGGAGTAAACACTCCCTGTTTCCCGCTGTTCAATCGTCCCAGCCGTCAGGATTTTTTCCGGGACACTGACTTTCTGTGTCTCCTGGCGGCTGAACCAGCCTATGGCGCCAACGGCGAGGGCCAGCAGCAGAAGCACCGGCGGAAGAATCTTCCTGACGCCGGGATGTTCCTTTCTCTGCTTGCGTTTGACTTTATCCATTCAAGATTTCCTTTTCGAGTGATTTGAGAAATGCAGCATTCTTTCATTCTGATCTTCATTTCCAGATGGAGTATAGCACAGCACAGCCCGGCATTGCAAAGTCAGTGTCCCGAAACCGTTTTCTCCCATAAGCTTCAAGATTTTCCATGCGTTGACAAAGATAGGTGAAGTGGATATAATGCCTCAGAATCGCAATGGCGATTCGTTGTTTTTCCGTGCCCATCTGTTCCAAGCCGGGCACCATCATTTTTCATATTGATTTCATGTTCGTGTCGTATCATCGAACCATGGATCCAGGAAAGGAGTGCTTTGCTATGGCAGAGCAGAAAAAGCGCATTACAAAAGAAGGCCTGCAGAAACTGCAGGATGAACTCGACCACCGCATGAGTGTAGTGCGCAACGAAATTGCACAGGAAATCGAGTTTGCGCGCAGCTACGGTGACCTCTCCGAAAACGCTGAATATACTGAAGCCAAAAACAAGCAGACGGAAAATGAGACTCGTATTGCCTATCTGCAGGACGAAATGTCCCGTCTGGAAGTGGTTTTGGATGAAGACATCACAACCGATGCTGTCTCCGTCGGCACAACCGTCAAAGTCAAGAATCTTGACAAGAACAAGACCATTGTCTACTCCATCGTCGGTGCCAACGAGTCTGATCCGTTCAACAACCGGATTTCCGATGAGTCCGCAGTTGGACACGCACTCGTGGGACACAAGGTCGGCGAAAAGGTCGAAGTCGAAGTTCCTGCCGGCATTCTTCATTTCCAGATTCTTGACATTTCACGCTGAGTTCCCTCTGAGAGGAGATTATTCATGGCAGATTATCCCGTAACTCCCCATACCCCCGAGCTTTCTGAGCAGGAAATCATTCGGCGCCAGAAGCTGCAGGGCCTGATCGACAGCGGGAAGAACCCCTATCTGATCACCCGATACAGTGTCACGCATCATTCTCAGGAGATCATCCAGAATTTCGATGCGCTTGAAGGCCAGACGGTTTCCGTCGCCGGCCGTATGACATCCCGCCGCGTCATGGGCAAGGCCAGCTTTGCGCATCTGCTCGACGGCGAGGGCGTCATTCAGTTCTATGTCCGCCGCGATGATGTCGGCGAAGAAGCCTATGCGGATTTCAAGAATGATGATATCGGCGACATCTTCGGTGTCACCGGTACAGTCTTTAAAACCAAGACCGGGGAAGTCTCCATTCATACCACTTCCCTGCAGCTGCTCACGAAATCCCTGAAAGTGCTGCCCGAAAAATTCCATGGCCTGACCGACACGGATCTCCGTTATCGTCAGCGCTATGTGGATACGATTGTCAATCCCGAGGTTCGCGATGTGTTCCGCAAGAGAAGCGCGATCATCTCTGCTATCCGTGAGTTCCTTGACGGCCGCGGATTCCTTGAGGTGGATACCCCGGTTCTTCAGACAGTGGAAATCGGTGCAAGTGCACGCCCGTTCCGCACCCATCACAACGCGCTGGATCTGGATATGTTCCTGCGCATTGAGACAGAGCTCTATCTCAAGCGTCTGATCGTCGGCGGTTTTGAACGGGTCTATGAGGTCGGCCGTATCTTCCGCAATGAGGGCATGGATGCCACCCATAACCCGGAGTTCACTTCCGTGGAAACCTATCAGGCCTTCTCCAACTACCATGAATGCATGGAAATGGTGGAACAGATGTATGAATTCATCTGCATGAAGGCGCTGGGTACCACCGATGTGGAATATCAGGGTCAGATCATTCACATGAAGGCCCCCTGGAAGCGGATCACCATGGCCGATGCAGTGAAGGAAGCCTGCGGAGAGGATTACAGCACCTGGACATCCGATGAGGATGGACATGCTGCCTGTGCCCGCCACGGGGTGGAAGTCGAGAAGATGGACGGCCGCGGCAAGTGCCTCGAGGCACTGTTTGATGCCTTTGTCGAGGAAACGCTTGTGCAGCCGACCTTCATTATGGACTACCCGGTGGAAATCTCACCGCTTGCAAAGCGCAAGCCCGAGAATCCCGATCTCACGGAGCGGTTTGAATATTTCATTACCGGTCATGAGATGGGCAACGCCTTCTCTGAGCTGAACGATCCCATTGATCAGCGGCGCCGCTTCGAACTGCAGGCAGAGGCCCGCATCGCTCAGGGTGCGCATGCAGAGGTCGATGAAGACTTCGTGACCGCGCTCGAGTACGGCATGCCGCCCACCGCCGGTCTTGGCTTTGGTGTGGACCGTCTGGTCATGCTCCTGACAAATTCACCCACCATTCGTGACGTGCTGCTCTTCCCCACCATGAAACCGCTGAACAAGTAAAGCATCGGGCAGCCGCTGTGCTGCCCGTATTCTTATAGATTCTGTGCCGAGGTGATGTCTGTGAAAACACCCATCAACAAGAAAACGCTGACCCAGCATTTTCAGTATTCCTGGTGGATGTATCTCCTTTCTGCCGTTCTCTGCTTCTTCCTGTGGGATCTCATGTACACGGTCACTGCCCCGCGTACGCCGGACAATGAAAAGCTGGAGCTGTATCTCTATGCGTACGGGGAAGAGAACGCTGTGAATGACTACCTCGAGAAAGTCCATACCACCGAGATGTCGGATGTCACAGAAATGACGGCACAGTATATTATGCCGGATGAATCCAGCGGCCCGATGGTTCTGGCGACCCGCATTATGGCCGGGGAGGGTGACCTCTATCTTCTGCCCAGAGACTTCTTCCAGTCTTATGCGTCCCAGGGACTCTTCGTCGCACTTGATGAGCTGGAAGGCATTCAGGAGATGTTCGAAGCTGCCGGCATCAATATTGAAAGAGGCTGGCGCAAGAATCAGGATACCAATGAACGACATCTCTACGGTCTTCCCACGTCTTCCCTGAATATCATTCCCACATGGACCTACTCGACGTCTTCTGAAATGTATCTCACCGTCAGGCTCTATAACGGAAATGATGAGAATGCTGAAAAACTGCTGCGGATCATGCTGCGGGACAGCATGCCTGCCGTGTCGCAGGAGACGCAGACAGGCGGCAGCGTATAACCGCCGCATCAAGGTTACCGGGAAAACCTGCCGCAGTGCGGCAGGTTTTCCCATGTCCGGAACTCTGTGCAGACTGACCGCACAGACAATTTGAGAAAGGGATCAGCAGCATGCCTGAAAAGAAGCCTAAGTTTTACGCTGTCCGCAAGGGACGCACCACCGGAATCCTGATGACCTGGAAAGAATGCCAGGCTTCGGTCATCCATTTCCCCGGTGCCGAGTTTAAATCCTTTCCCACACGGGAGGAGGCAGAGGCCTTTCTCAGCAAGACCTATGCCCTTGATACCGCATCTCCCGATACGCAATCCCCGGTTCTGGATATCTATGTGGACGGAAGCTATCATATCCGCAGACATGTCTATGGCTGGGGCGTGGTCATCCTCAGCGGGGAAACGCCTGTCACCCTCAGCGGGAGCGGCGATGAAGCGGATTACCTTCCCGCAAGGAATGTAGCGGGTGAAGTCTTTGCTTCACTCCATGCCATGCAGTGGGCTGTCGAGCACGGCTATACAAGCATTCGCATTTTTTATGACTATGAAGGGATCTGCAAATGGGCCACCGGCGACTGGAAGACCAATACCCCGATCTCCATCATGTATGCGAGTACGGTGCGTGAAACCTATGCTCCCAAACTGCATGTCACGTTTGAGAAAGTGGAAGCCCACACCGGCGTCATGTACAACGAAATGGCCGATCAGGTCGCCAAATCCGCAGTCGGTCTTTAACCTGTTTCCAATTACCCGTTTACGGGATCCGCATGCTCCATCGGCATGCGGCATTTTTTTTGTTCCGGTTTTCTCATATGCTTGACGAATAAACCTTCGTTGCCTATACTCTTTCCGTCCATTTTTCAAGGACTACCCTCAGAAGAGCAAGGGGCTGGAAGTATGCAGACTAAATTTATCTTTGTAACCGGTGGTGTGGTTTCCTCACTCGGCAAAGGCATTACTGCAGCGTCTCTGGGACGACTGCTGAAATGCCGCAGGCTTCGGGTGTTCAACCAGAAATTCGATCCTTATATCAACGTCGATCCCGGCACCATGAACCCCTATCAGCATGGTGAGGTCTTTGTGACCGATGACGGTGCGGAAACCGATCTGGACCTTGGTCATTATGAGCGCTTTATCGATGAAAGCCTGACGCAGGCCTGCAACGTCACATCCGGCCGCGTCTATAAGACAGTCATAGAAAGAGAACGGCGCGGTGAATATCTCGGCGCAACCATTCAGGTGATTCCTCATATCACCAACGAAATCAAGCGCAATATTCTCCTTGTTTCCCGCCAGCAGAATGCGCCGGACGTGGTGATCACGGAAATCGGCGGCACTGTGGGCGACATTGAATCCCTTCCTTTTATGGAAGCCATTCGTCAGATGCGCACAGAAGTCGGATGGGAAAACAGCCTGTATATTCATGTGACGCTTGTCCCCTATCTCAAGGCGTCCGGTGAACTCAAGAGCAAGCCCACGCAGAATTCTGTCAAAGAGCTCAATGGCATCGGTATCTCCCCTGACATTCTTGTCTGCCGCTGTGATCATACGCTCCCGCCCGAGCTGCGTGAAAAAATCGGACAGTACTGCAACCTGACTTCCGACCGTATTTTTGAGAATCAGAACGCCCAGAGCATCTATGAAGTGCCGCTCCTCCTCCATGAGGAAGGTCTGGACAGCAAAGTCTGCGAACTTCTGGGACTTCCCAACAACCACTGCGATCTGACCGAGTGGAAGGAAATGGTCCACCGCCAGCTCCATCCCACCCGTGATGTGACGATTGCCCTTGTCGGCAAATATGTGGAGCTCCCCGATGCGTATCTGAGCATTGTTGAAGCCCTGACGCACGGTGGTATTGCCAATCAGGCGAAAGTCCATGTCCGCTGGATTCAGTCCGCGGATGTCACCCAGGAAAACATTGCGGAAAAGGTTGCCGGCTGTGACGGCATCCTGGTCCCCGGCGGCTTCGGTTCACGCGGTCTTGAAGGCAAAATGGTCGCCGTACAGTATGCCCGCGAAAAGAACATTCCTTTCCTCGGCATCTGCCTGGGCATGCAGATGGCAGTCATTGAGTATGCACGCCATGTCCTGCATCTTCCCGATGCCAACACCACCGAAATGGATCCGCACACCAACCATCCCGTGATTGCGCTCATGGAAGACCAGGACCTTGAAAACCTCGGCCACACGATGCGTCTGGGCAAATATCGCTGTGAACTCTTCCCCGGAACGAACAGCTATAAGGCGTATGGCACCCAGTCCATCGAGGAACGCCACCGTCATCGCTATGAATTCAACAATGAATACCGGCAGCGTTTCATTGACGGCGGCATGACCGTCGCCGGTGTCAATCCGGACCGCAATCTGGTTGAGATTGTTGAAATCCCCTCTCATCCATGGTTCGTCGCTGTGCAGTTCCATCCGGAGCTCAAGAGCCGTCCCAACCGCCCGCATCCCCTGTTCCGTGATTTCATCACAGCCTCTCTCAACCATGCTGAACAATCCGAGCAATAACACTTTCTGCAGCAGATTTCTCCATGATCTGCTGCTTTTTTATGTTCAATTTGACAATTACTGGGGATCATGATATATTCAGCCGCGGTCAGTATGGCCTTTTTTCCGTTGTCTTTTCTGAAAAGCGCAGTGCCATCACCTGCAGTCTGCGCTGATTCGTTTTATAAGATTACTTGATTGGAGTCCTTTCCGCATGAAGCTTCTCACCCTTCTGGTCCCCTGTTATAATTCTCAGGATTATATGGAGAAATGCATACAGTCCCTGCTGCCCGGCGGTGATGAGGTGGATATTCTCATTGTCGATGACGGTTCCCATGACAGAACCGGTGCCATCGCGGACGCCTTCGTCCGTGACTATCCTGACCGCGTGCGTGTCATTCATCAGGAAAACGGCGGACACGGGGCCGGTCTGAATACCGGCATTGCCAATGCCCTGGGCCTGTACTTCAAAACAGTGGATTCCGATGACCGCCTGGATCCGGATGCCCTCAGAAGCATGCTGGACCTGATTCGATCCTATGCAGGGCAGGAAACGATCCCTGATCTCATTGTCAATGACTACGTCTATGACACAGCTGATAAGCAGGCCGTATTCGGCGTAACCTATCACCATGTCATGCAGCCCGGACGCCTGATGACATGGGATACCGTCCACCACTTTCCGATCTGGAAGCAGTTCATGATTCATTCCCTGACCTACCGCACACAGATGCTCCGGGATATGCACCTTGTCCTTCCTGTCCACACATTCTATGAAGACAACATCTATATTTATCGTCCGCTGCCCTGGGTAAAGACCATCGCTTACCTGCACAAGCCTCTTTACGGCTATTTCATCGGGAGACCGGATCAGTCTGTTCATGATGATGTCATCCTGCGGCGTCTGGATCAGTGTACATCCATTGCAGAGCAGATGATCACCAGTTATACGCTCGACGAGCTGAACAAGCTTCCCCATCATCTGCGCAACTATATGCTCAACAATGCTTCCGGTCAGCTGTTCACCACTTCTGCCCTTCAGTTTATTGACGGCCACGAGCGCGGTGTAAAAATGAATCAGCACATGTGGCAGACCATTTATGACTATGATCCGGCCCTCTATAAAGCGCTTCGCCACAACCTGCTTGGCATGACCACAGTTCTTCCCGGAAAGCTCGGCAAAAAGCTCCTGGTCTGGGCTTACCGCATCGGACGGCGCGCCATTCAGTTCTCTTAATCCGTTTCTTCCATAAGAAAAAAGCACCGATCGGTGCTTTTTTCTTATGGAAGCGGGACGTCAAACCGTCTGAGTTTTTCAAGGATCAGTTCCATGTCTTTCTGCTGGTTTTCATGGGCTTCCATCTCGGTCCGGATCGACTGCATTTCCTGATCCGTCCGAGCAATCACTTCCGCACAGCTTTCCAGTCGCTTGAGGAGCATCTCATTGTCGAGATTTTTCTTGTATCGGATTTCATGCTCCAGGGCCGCCCAGAAATCCATGCCAATGGTTCTCAGCTGGACTTCGACCTTGGTCTTGCGGATGCCGCCCGGCAGAAAGACCGGCACCTGGAGGATCAGATGAAGGCTCCGATAGCCGCTTTTTTTAGGGGAGACAATATAATCCTTGCGTTCGAGGATTTCGAGATCATCCTGCTCCGCGAGCAGATGCTCAATGGTATAGATATCATCCACATATCCGCAGATCACACGGACACCGGCAAGATCCGAGACATATCGTTCCATATTCTCGGTCGTGGGCTCAATGCCGCGTTTGGCCATTTTTTCCAGAATGCTCGCCTGGCTCTTCAGGCGGGTCTGAATGCTGTGGATCGGATCCCGGTTATGGGTCATCTTGAATTCCGTATCCAGGATTTCCAGTTTGGTTTTGACGATTTTCATGGCCGCAGATGCTGCAAACATCAGCTGTTTATAATCCAGCATGACATCGAGCACATTGTTGGCACCCTTTAGGAGCATCTGCATCAGCCTCGGATCCTGCAGCTGATCCATGATCTCCGTGTCTTCAAATACTTTCAGGGTCGTATTTCCTTCAGGTCGTTCCATCGCTTACTGCCCTTTCACTGTCTGCAGATTGCCTCCAGAAAGCCGGGAAGAAGGAAAGCAATTAAATTCGAATAGAATCCCCGTCCAGCCTGCAGGGCGGTCTGTTTCGATTCCGCCGCAGCCATCAGAAGCTCTGTCATCCATCTGGAGAGAGGAGAGCGGCTGATTGTTCTGTAGGGACGGATAGCCGCAGGTCTCAGTAAAGCAAGCGACTGCACTTTCGGTCTTTGTCTCATGTACAGACTCCTTTCCTGCTCTTACTGCCGTCATTCTATGCCTCGTTTGTGAACACCGGATGAACGCAGGATGAAAAGTGTCTGTTTTTTACCGTATTCGCCATGTTCTCAGTCCAGATCGAAAATGCCGCCTTCCAGGGCGCTGCGCGCTGCAAGAATATACCGGCTTGTATCCAACGGATCCACGCCGCGCCTCGGGCACTCCTTCCCCAGTTCCTTCGGGCACGGTTCATATCCGTGCAGCCGAACACTCATCCCACCCCGGCCGCCTGTGAGTGCTGCGAGCGTGGTCGCATAATCCATGCTTTCAGCCAGTGGAACAAGCGCTGTGAGTGTCACACGTTCAGCATCGGCCTGCGTGTCCGTCACGCTGCCCCGCATGCCGGCCACATCACTCATGACCCGGCCCACACATTCCGGCGGCAGCAGGAAGCGGATCTCCAGAATCGGCTCAAGCAGCACGCTGCCGCCGCGCTTCAGTCCATCCTGGATCGCCCAGGGTGTGGCAACGATAAAATCCAGCGGATGGGTATGGAACTGATGATGATTGCCGTCGACCAGCACGATGTCCAGATCCGTCACTGGCCATCCAAGACGTCCCTGTTTGAGCGCAAGCGGCAATGCCTGTTCGATCTGATGCTGATATCCATCCGCAATCAGCCTGGAAGGCACTTCGCTGTGATAACTGACGCCGCTTCCCCGCTTCGCGGGACTGATTTCAAACTTCATGACCGCCCAGCAGGGTTTGGGCATGGTATAGGCTGCAAATCCGATCGTTGCGTGCTCAATGGTCTCCCTGTACATGACGGCCGGTTTGGAAAAGCGGACATTCAGCTGATACCGGGAGCGCAGGGTATCCTCAAGGATTTCCTGCTGAATGGTCCCCATAACATGGAACCGCAGCTCCCCGAGCGATCTCGAATACTCCGCCTGAAGCAGCGGATCCTCCTCAGAGAGCTCATCAGCAGCTTTTCTCAGCGCTTCCATCTGTCCCGGGTCTTCCGGTTCTGCCTTGACCATCAGCAGCGGTGTGCGGAATGCGCCGGGCCGGATACGCCGGGGCAGTGCTTCTTCCCCGCCCAGTGTATGCCCGACCCGCACATGTCCGAGTCCGTAGAGAATGCCAATTTCTCCGGCCTGGAGAAGCCCTGTGTCTTTTCCGTCCACATCACGGATCTGACTGATTTTCTGCGCAACCATGGCGCGCTCCCCGGTCACCGGATCCAGTCGTCCGGGCAGGTCCACGCTTTGTCTTGCACTCAGCGATCCGCCATACAAGCGCACCCAAAGGCCTCTGCCCAGAATTTTATCCTGTGTGCTGGCAAAAACGACACCGCTCAGGCGCGCCTCCTGCTCCTGCGGCGGCGGAAGGAAGGAAACAATCGCGTCCAGCACATCTTCAATGCCTTCTCCCTGAAGCGCAGAGCCGGTGAGCACAGGAAAGGCTTTTCCCTCCAGCGCAAAGGCTGTAAACCGTGCCCTGATTTCGTTTTCAGGAATCTCTTCCCCGTCCATGTATCGCTGCATGATTTCCTCATCCAGATCGGCGAGTGTTTCAAGCATATCCTCCGGGTCTGTGAGCAGGGCCGCATGCGGTGACATCCGTCTGCGGATCTGCCTGAGAACCTGCTGTGCGTCAGCCCCGGGACGGTCCATCTTATTCAGAAAAAGAACGGCGGGCATTCCATTGCGCTGGAATGTCTCAAAGAGAAGTTCTGTCTGCGGCTGTACGCCCTCAACCCCGCAGATCACCAGCACCGCGCCGTCCAGAGCCCACATGGACTGCTCAATCTCCGCGGAAAAATCGGTATGACCGGGAGTGTCAATCAGATTCAGGCGAAATCCTTTCCAGTTCAGGCGCACACAGCTGGCCTTGACTGAGATGCCTCTTCTCCGTTCGACTTCCAGAGAATCCGTATGTGCTGTACCGCGGTCGACACTTCCCAGGGTCCGAATGGTGCCCGCTTTGAGCAGCATCTGTTCCGAAAGCGTCGTTTTTCCCGCGTCAACATGGGCAAAAATGCCAATATTTCTCAGTTTCTCCATCATAACCTCTCGCTGCACTTTCCCGGCCGCCCACGACTTGCAATCCATTCTTTCCTGAGTATATAATAGGAGCGGATCTTCGGTATATCATGTATGTCATAAGAAAGGGTGTTCTACCATGAAAAAGTATCTTGCCGAGTGCCTTGGAACTTTTGTTCTGGTCTTTTTCGCCTGCGGTACTGCTGCAGCCCTGGGCTGCAACGGTGCTGAAGTGAATGCCGCCTATTTTCTCACAGCACTTTCCTTTGGTCTGGTCATTGTTGCCATGGCGTACTCCGTCGGACACATCTCCGGATGCCACATCAATCCTGCCGTGTCCATCGCCATGCTGGTGGCAGGCAAACTGACCGTGAAAGATTTTATCGGATATGTCATTGCCCAGTTTGCCGGTGCAACCCTCGGTGCCGCTGCTCTTCGCGGCGTCCTTGGACCGGAAAGCGGACTGGGCACGAACGCACTCTATCAGGGGAATATCGGCGCTTCTCTGATCATTGAAATCGTTCTGACCTTCGTCTTTGTGTTCGCCATTCTCGGTGTCACGTCCAAAGAAAAGGACTCTTCTGCGGCCGGTCTGGTCATCGGACTGACCCTGGTGCTTGTTCATATCCTTGGCATTCATTTCACCGGAACCTCTGTCAATCCCGCCCGTTCCTTTGGTCCTGCCCTGTTTGTCGGCGGTGAGGCACTCGGCAGCGTATGGGTCTTTATCCTGGCCCCGCTCGTCGGTGGTGTTCTGGCTGCGCTGGTATGGAAAGCACTCTCTTCAGAAGATCGTTAACCGCTCACCGGTGATGTATGCCGCATCCTGCGATGCGGCATTTTCTTTTTTATCCTGCCAAAGATGTTGTTTCGACACACTCTGACGCAATTCCTTTTTCATTTCTCCGTCATGCAAGCGTTCTCCCGGGCTTGCCGGATGGAACGCTTCCGCCGCCGGAATTCAAAACAGGGTCTGCCTTTTCCGGCAGACCCTGTTCAATTACTGAAAACGCTGATTCATATAGTCCAGTACAGGCATGCCGTCTTTCCACTGGACATCCATGATATAGCAGTGCCGGTTCGGATCGTAAAGCGGATCACCCAGAATCTCATCATACGGGCGTGCATGATAGGCCATGCATGTCTTTCCCTCTTCATCTGTAAAGAATGAATTGTGCCCCGGGCCATACAGTCCTTTGGCTTCATCGGTCTGGAAAACCGGATGATTCAGTTTGTGCCATGCAGAAATATCCATGAGATCCGCATCTTTCTCGGCCCAGAGCAGACCCATGCAGTACGCAGGGCCGGTATCGCTCGCCGAGAATGTCAGGAAAACCCTGTCTTCACCTTCCAGAAATGCGGGGCCTTCATTGACCCAGAAGCCATGCCTCTCCCAGGCATAGCTCGGTGTCGTCAGGAGCATCTGCGGTGTCTCCAGTGTCAGCGGATCCTTCATGCGGGCAATATACAGATTGGAGATTTTTTTCCCGACGCTGACTTTTTCCGCCCATACACAGTAGAGTGATCCACCGGTTTCAAACACGGTCATATCCAGAGAAAAGTCCACAAACGTGAACGGGTCCGCACACTGCACCTTCCCGGCTTCCCGCCATGGGTCGTTGAGAGGATCCTGTCCTTCGCAGACCAGCACCCACGGCCGGATTTCCCAGACATCGTCACGTTCTCCTGCCGCAAAATAGATATACCATTTTCCCTGAAGATAGTGAATTTCCGGTGCCCAGATATGCCAGCTCATCACGCCGGACGCATGCCGGTGCCAGATCTCCTTTTCAGGCGCATTTCTCAGTCCTTCCAGCGTATCTGCCTTCCTGAGCACAATCCTGTCATATGCCGGAACAGAGGCAGTGAAATAGAAGCTGTCCCCCTCGTGCAGGATATAGGGATCCGCTCTCTGCGCAATAAACGGTGTATTCCATGCTGTCGACACATAATTTGAACTGTTCACTTTACGTCCTCCGTTTTTCAGATACCGGCATCCCATCCAGCGATGTCCCGGCGCAGCCTGCCGTCTGTCCTCACCCACTCCAGGTCGGCCTTCCATCCGGTCGGTATCCGTGCTGGATGACATTCAGCGTGCAGGGTCTATCATACCATTATCCTGTATCTCTTTTCCAGTGTTTCTGTGCTGTCCTGCAGATTTTTCTGTGCATTTTCACGTTTTTTTCACCCTGCAATGTTTTCTGTCCCAGACGGGTGCAAACCTGTACCTTCGCCTTCCCGCAGAAGAATCCATCCAACAGATTTCTTTGTTCCCAAATGCACATTTTTCACTTGCATCCGTTCCCGTGTTCCTGTACACTTTCTCAAGGATACCCATTCTTTGAAGGAGATGAATCCAATGCTTGCCAAAACACCCCCTATGGGCTGGAACAGCTGGGACTGTTACGGTGCAGCCGTCACGGAAGATATTGTCCGGAAAAATGCTGAATATATGGCCCAGCATCTGAAACAGTATGGCTGGGAGTACATTGTCGTCGATATTCAGTGGTATCAGCCTTCCGCTGCGTCCCACGAATATGTTCCGTTTGCAGAGCTCTGCATGGACGAATTCGGACGCCTGCAGCCTGCTGAAAACCGCTTTCCCTCCTCTGCCGGCGGGAAGGGTTTCAAGCCGCTGGCCGACTATGTTCATTCTCTCGGATTAAAGTTCGGCATTCATATTATGCGCGGGCTTCCCCGTATGGCTGCGCATCGTCACCTTCCGATCAAAGGCGCATCGATCCGCTGCGATGAGGCTGCGCTGTACAATTCCATCTGCATGTGGAACCCGGACATGTATGGACTGAACTGCAAGGACGTCAATGGCGTCAATCCCGGTCAGGCGTACTATGACTCCATTTTCCAGATGTATGCCGAATGGGGCGTCGACTTTGTCAAATGTGATGACATTGCCCGTGAATATCCGCGTTGCGAGAAGGAAATTGAAACCATCTCCCGCGCCTGCCGCACCTGCGGACGGGATATTGTGCTCTCCCTTTCTCCCGGGGCGGCCCCGCTGGAAAAGGCGGAGCATCTGAAGACCTATGCAAACATGTGGCGCGTATCGGATGACTTCTGGGATGAATGGCATCAGCTGCTGGCTGCTTTCAACTATGCAGAACAGTGGTGCATTCATTCCGGCCCCGGTCATTGGCCGGACGCGGATATGCTGCCCATCGGCGCGCTGCGTCAGGACTATTCCCCGGATGACTGGTCTCACTTCACCGTGCCGGAGCTCTACACCATGATGAGCCTGTGGTGCATGATGCGTTCTCCCCTGATGATCGGCGGAGAGCTGACCAAGATGGATGACACCTGCCTGAAGCTGCTGACCAACGCAGAGGTTCTCTCCATTGAAAAGACCACAGCCGGTGCGCACCCCCTCTACAGAAACGAGGAAGAGTGTGTCTGGGTCACCTATGATCCCGCCGGGAAAGCCGTCTATGCCGCGCTGTTCAATCTCTCGGATGAAGAGCGCACGGTATCTCTCTCCAGGGATGTCCTCGGCATGGAGTTCCAGTCTGCCAAAGAGCTTTGGTCCGGAACCTGTGCGAACGAGGTTGCTTCCCTGCTTCCGCCGCACGGAGCATCCGTCTGGCGTCTTGAATGAACGATTTCTCATAGCAGTATCTGCATGTAACAAAAAGAGAGCGCTGACTGAACTGCGCTCTCTTTTTCTGTTATCGTTCTTCTCTGAAGTACGGAAGTCCAAGACTCTGCGGCGGCTGATCCTCACGCTTTTTGCGTGTGCTGGTGAGAATCAGAACGACAATCGTGACCACATAGGGCAGCATTTTGTACAGTTCCTTAATGGCCAGATTGGTTCCGCTGGGAATATACATATGCAGAATGTAGAGTCCGCCGAAAAGGATGGAAGACAGCACGCCGACATTCGGGCGCCAGATGGTAAAAATGACCAGTGCGATCGCCAGCCAACCGCGGTCGCCGAATGCATTGTTGGACCAGACGCCGCTGGCATAGTCCATGACATAGTACAGTCCGCCGAGTCCGGCGATCATGCAGCCAAGGCAGGTGGCAACATACTTGTACTTCTTGACATTAATGCCGGCTGCATCAGCCGTTGCCGGGCTTTCGCCGATACTCCTCAGATGCAGTCCCGTGCGGGTGCGGCGCAGCACATACGCTGTCACCAGGGAAATGGCAATCGCCGCATAGGCAAGGAATCCATAGGACAGAAAAATCTTTCCGAACCATCCGAGATCATCGGCAAATGGAAGCCCTGCATGGAAGAAAGAACTGGTCGTGCTCAGTGCAATGGAAGGTACGGCACTGCCGGACAGCTTGATCAGGGATCCTCCGAAAAAGTTGCCGATGCCAACACCAAAGGTTGTCATCGCAAGACCGGTCACATTCTGATTGGCTCTGAGATTGACCGTCAGGAAACAGTAGATCAGTCCCATGAGCAGCGATCCCAGAAGACAGGAGAGAAGCGGGACCAGAATGGCGAACAACGGAATAATATCCGCTTTGTTGGGAACGGACTGCTCGTACAGGAAGGCACCAATGACCCCACAGATGCCGCCTGTATACATCACGCCGGGAATACCGAGATTCAGATTGCCCGCTTTTTCAGAAAGCGTTTCACCGGTTGATCCAAAGAGAAGCGGGATACCCTGAACAACGGCACGCGGGATAAAGGATATAAAGTCAAACATTCAGTTTTCCCTCCTTGTCCCCGGGCTTTCTGAAATGAACGCGGTACATGATAAAGAACTCACTGCCAATGATGAAGAACAGGATAATACCGGTCAGCATATCTGAATAGGACTGATTCAGTCCGAATTTGGTGGAGATTTCACCTGCGCCGCGCTCGAGAACCACGAGCAGCATACTGATCATAATCATCCAGAAGGGACTGAACTTCGCCAGCCACGAGACCATGACAGCGGTAAAACCGCGCCCATTGACAAGCGTGGTTGTCAGTGTATGGTTGGTCGATCCAACCAGCAGGAATCCGGCAATGCCGCAAACAGCACCGGAAAGGAGCATGGTGCGAATGATGACCTTTTCCACTTTAATGCCGACATAATGCGCAGTTTTCACGCTTTCGCCCACCACGGATATTTCAAATCCGTGCTTGGAATACCGGAGATAAAAGTGCATGGCCACGCAGATCAGACCGACCACGATCACATTGAGCAGGTATCGCTGTCCGCCGATCACAGGAAGCCATCCGAGCTCCGTCCGCTGATTGATGATGCCGATCTGACCGGAACCTTTGGGGGATTCCCAGACCACGCAGAAGAATGCAACCAGCTGCGTCGCAATATAGTTCATCATCAGGGTAAAGAGTGTTTCATTCGTGCCCCATTTGGCTTTAAAGACTGCCGGGATCAGGCCCCATACAGCACCAGCCAGCATGCTGGCCGCTGCCATGCAGACGATAATTGCCCAGTTGGGAAGCACATCACGGAGCAGAATCATGCAGGCTGCAGAGGCAAGGCAGGCAATAAGCGTCTGACCTTCTGCACCGATATTCCAGAAACGCATCCGGAAAGCCGGTGTCACAGCGAGGGATACGCACAGAAGCATGGCGGTATTCTGCAGCATGACCCAGATTTTTCTGGAGCTGCCAAAGGAACCATTGATAATGGAATTCAGCAGGCTGAGCGGGTTCTCGCCTGTCATCACCAGGGTGAGGACCGCACAGGCGAGCAGTGCAAGCAGAAGTGCTGCCGCATGAACGACCAGCGGAAACCAGATCGGGATATTCACACGCTTGGTAATGTGAATCAGAGGTTCACGCTTATTTTTCGTCACCTTTCGTTCCTCCCATATGTGTCATCATCATGCCCACCTGTGACTTAATGGCATTTCTTCCGGGGAGAATGCCGCTGACTTTTCCTCCGCACAGAACAAGAATCCTGTCTGCGAGCTCGAGCAGAACATCCAGGTCTTCACCCACATAGATCACAGCAACACCCTGTTTTTTCTGTTCATTGATCAGGTGATAGATCGTATAGGAGGAGTTGATGTCCAGACCGCGCACAGCATAGGCTGTCAGCAGAACTGACGGAGCCGTTGTAATTTCACGTCCGACCAGAATCTTCTGGACATTGCCGCCCGACAGACGGCTGACAGGTGTATTCAGACTCGGTGTGGCCACTTCCAGTTCATCCACAACCTGTTCGGCCACTTCATGAGGCGCCTTGCGGTCGGTGAATGCGGTGTGTCCATGCCTGAAAGAGCGCAGCATCATATTGTCATTGATATCCATGCTGCCCACCAGGCCCATGCCCAGACGATCCTCAGGAACAAAGGAGAGTGCAACGCCCATTTCCTGAATCTCAAGCGGATCCTTCCCGATCAGTTCTTCCTTCTGACCGTCATCGGTGATGTAGGATATGCTCGAGCCGGGCTCCGTGACCTGAAGGCCTGCAATCGCCTCCAGAAGCTCTTTCTGGCCGCAGCCTGAAATGCCTGCCACACCCAGAATTTCACCCGAATAGGCAGTAAAGGAGACATGGTCCAGTTTGACAATGCCTTCTTCATCGAGAACCGTCAGATCCTTCACTTCAATGCGGGGTTTGGGAGATACAGGCTCAGGACGCTCAATATTCAATGCCACAGTGTGTCCGACCATCATGTTGGTCATTTCCTGCGCATTGGTGTCTTTGGTCATTTTTTCTCCGACATACTGACCTTTGCGAAGGATTGCGACACGGTCCGAAATGGACTCCACTTCATGCATCTTATGCGTGATAATGACAATCGCTTTCCCGCTGTCCCTCATATTACGGAGCACGGTAAACAGCTTTTCCGTCTCCTGCGGGGTCAAAACAGCCGTCGGTTCATCCAGGATCAGAATGTCCGCCCCGCGATAGAGGACCTTGACAATTTCCACTGTCTGCTTCTGGGAAACCGACATGTCATAGACTTTCTGATTCGGGTCCACTTCAAACCCATAGGCAGAACAGATTTCCTGTATCTTTTTGGCTGTCTGCTTCAGATTGAGCTTGCCGCCCAGACCCAGCTCAATGTTTTCAGCAGCTGTCAGAACATCCACCAGCTTAAAGTGCTGGTGAATCATGCCGATTCCCAGATTGATGGCATCCTTCGGCGAAGAAATGACGGTTTCCTTGCCATTGATCAGAATCTGTCCCTCATCGGGATAGTAGATGCCGGAAATCATATTCATCAGCGTCGTCTTGCCGCTTCCGTTTTCTCCGAGAAGCGCAAGAATTTCGCCTTTCCGTATATCCAATGTTACATGATCATTGGCCGTCGTGGCACCGAAGCGTTTCGTAATGTTTCGAAGGCTGACCGCGGAATTACTGTTTTCCAAGGAAATGCTCCTTTCCCTGCTTGAATCGGCATGTTCGAACTCAACTGCATGCCATTTATGGATATAACAGAAAACGCTGTCCCTGCCAGGTAGGCAGGGACAGCCCTTTCACACTGGAGAATTAAGCGCCCAGCATGGTGATGCCGTCGATATCAACATCAAAATACGGAGCAGAGCGATATTCAGACTCATGGAAATATCCGTCAGTAACCACTTCGGTCTCGGGGACATAGTCGCCCATGTCATCCACGTCAGCCAGATAGGATTCCAGCTTGGCGCCGTTGACGGTGAAGGTGTTGATGTCATAAACCTTGAGAGAGCCATCTTCAAGAGCAGCCTTGACTTCGGCAATCTTTTCAGCGGTGCCGGCAGCAGCAGCCTGTTCATTGAGTTCAGACAGTTCCACAGAGCCTGTAGCGATGGTGCCGGTCCAGTCGGCAGCAATGGCTTCGCCATTCATCACACAGTTGACCATGTATTCGAAGTAGGGTTCCCAGTTGATGCGGGAAGAAATGATGAAGGTGTTGGGGCAGGCAGCCACGGTGGAACCATTGTAGGAAACGTCCGGCACGCCGGCCACTTCGCAGGCAGTGGGAGCACCCATGGAGTCAGCATGCTGGGAGATCAGCTTGCAGCCATCGTTGATCAGCTTGGTTGCGCCTTCCTTTTCGAGGGCTTCATCATACCAGGAATTGGTGAAGGTCACTTCCATGGTCACAGTGGGGCAGATATAACGTGCACCGAGGAAGAAAGAGGTGTAGCCGGACTTCACTTCCGCATAGGGATAAGCGCCGACATAACCCATCTTGGCTTCTTCAGCAGTGAACTCGCCCTTTTCGATCATTTCGTTGAGCTTCATGCCGGCAGCAACACCAGCCAGGAAACGGCCTTCATAGATGGAAGCAAACGCATTGTGATAGTTTGCAAGGCCTTCGGTGTGAGCGCGGGTGCCGGTTGCATGGCAGAACTGCACTTCAGGATATTCCTTGGCAGCCTGGATCATGAAGGATTCATGACCGAAGCTGTCGGCGAAGATGATGTTGCAGCCTTCGTCTTCGATCAGTTCAGCAGCAGTCTCATAGCACTCCTGACCTTCAGGAATGTTGGTCTTGAGAACATAAGCCACGCCGAGCTTCTCGCAGGCTTCCTTGGCAGCGTTCAGGAAGTTCAGGTCATAGGTGGAATTCTCGTCATGCAGGAAAATGAAACCGATCTTGATGTTTTCCTTTGCAACGCCATCAGCAAAGACAGCCGTGCAGCTCAGGCACAGGGCAAGAGCAACCAGAAGGGCAAGAACCTTTTTCATTGTTACACTCCTCCGTCATCATTCATTGAGGGATTGTTTGTGATTTGCAGGCAAAACACGAACATTCGCCTGCGGAAACATATACATTGTAGTCCATTTTCCGAATGAAAGCAAGTATCCATACGAAATATTTTCGTGATTATTGTGCACTTTCCGGGAGCATTGCGGACAGATCAGCCAACGCCTTCCCCCAGGTTTCCTCAATCGTCATCCGGCGCAAGAAAGATTTTCCCGTCTTCAATTTTTTCCACGACGGCCAGTGACTTCAGCTTGACCCCTTTTTCACGCAGCAGCCGTCCGCCGGGCTGAAATCCTTTCTCAATGCCGATCCCCACGCCGACTGCTTTGCAGTCCAGCTGTTCGCACAGGGAAATCATGCCGGAAGCGGCCTGTCCGTCGGCCAGAAAGTCGTCGACAATCAGGACATTACTGTGGATCGGCAGATAATGCTTGTCCACACGGATCATGTTGTTGCACTTGTGTGTAAAGGAATAAACCGGAGCCTGCACCACATCATCCGACTGGACAACGGTCGGGGATTTCTTTGCAAAGACAACCGGCAGGTCACCAAGAAAATGAGCCGTTGTCAGTGCCAGCGCAATGCCGCTGGATTCAACAGTCAGTACCTGTGTGGGGTGATCATCACGGAAGTAATCCGCCAGCACCTCACCCATACGGAACAGCAGACTGGTTTCAATACGGTGATTCAGAAACATATCCACTTTGACAACATTGGTTCCGGCAGCACGCCCAAGCGTTTCAATGGCCTCCCGCAGTTCCTTCATATCCTGATCCTCCATTTCCTTTCAGCCCCCCGCATCCATCTGCGGGTATAGCAATGTAATCGTACACAAAGCAAAGTCGAAAAGCAAGCATTTTTCAAAAAGAATTCCGCGGAAGATTTCCTGTTTCCGCAAAATGCAAAAACTGCACAGAACAAGTGTCTGTACAGTTTTTTGCTTTATCCCAGGGGACGAATCAGAATGAGCGGGGTCAGTTCTCCGCCCTGCCCGGAGGGATTGTCCTTCATGGCATCCTGAATCTGGTCATCTGTCAGCGGGAAATCCGTGCATTTGCCCAGCTGATTCTGGTCAATGTCATTGGCATCCATCAGCACGACCGGAATACCGGTTTCCTTCTCGAGGGCGTCACACAGTTCCACCGGATTGTCATTGTTGATCAGAGCAAGATCCTTGTAGCGGTCAAAGGCAGAACGGAAGTAGAAACCGTCAATTCCGGCCACACCCTTGCCACAGATTTTATAAAACAGTCCATGCACGCCGAACGGTCTGGTGATCGCCGATACGAAGGCGGCGAAAACCACGCGCGGTGCGCCGCAGATATCGATGGTCAGCTGCATTTTATAGGGTTCATGCATGCCCACACCGGTGGAGTTGATGCCTGCAAAAGGAGCAAGAAGCTTCGCCCAGAAACCGGGATGCACCTGCTCTTTGGTGCGCACGTTGCCTGTGCACATCGCCATCACTTTCGCGGTAAAAGAAAGAACATCACCCGGCTGGGCAAGCGGAAGCACGTAGCGCTTCACAAGTTCAGCCTGGCTCTCCCCTACTTCGACAAAATGCGTGTGAATCGCAAAACGGTCATACTTTTTCCCGTCACGGCCAGTAATGGTGCCGCGGTCAAAGTATTCGATGCCGTTCTTCTCCCGACGCTGTTCCTCAAGATTTCTGGTATCCCCCATGGTCAGTCCTCCATTCAAGGTATCCGTGTGTCCGCGATATTTTACAACGCCTGTTTCATACTGTCAATTTCCCCCTTCCGCCAATCCTGCAGGAGCCTTTCTGAAACTTTCCAATTGCTTTCAGACGTGCTATACTAATATAGTGGCTCTGTATGGGCCGAAAGGCTTTCTCCGGAAAGTTTCGAACGCAGCACTGATTTCTCTGCATGCTTCGTTTTATATGTATCCGGGAGCCGCAAGTGTGATTTCAAAGATAAGGTGGTTTACCATGACAAGTGAGCAGCTTCTCCATACGGCGATTCTGATCCCCTCTCTGGAGCCGGATCACCGTCTGGTCACATATGCCAAAGATCTTGAGAATGCCGGCTTTTCCCACCGCATCATTGTCGATGATGGTTCCGGTGAAAGCTTCCAGCCCATCTTCACGCAGCTGGAAAAAGAAGGATGCGTCGTCCTGCACCATGATGTCAATCACGGAAAAGGTGTTGCGCTCAAGACAGGCTACCGCTGGATTCAGGAGAACATGCCCGAATGCGAGGCTGTCCTGACGGCGGATTCCGATGGCCAGCATACCGTGCCGGACTGCCTTTCCGTCATTTCAAAACTCTATGACGGTGAGGATGCGCTCTACCTGGGTTCACGAGATTTTTCCCTGCCCAATGTACCGCCCAAGTCCCGGATCGGCAACCGTTCCACCAGTGTTGTTTTCAAACTCTGCTACGGAAAATGGCTTCCGGACACACAGACCGGTCTGCGCGCATTCCGCGCCTCGGAGCTGCCCTTCATGATCTCCATTGAAGGCGACCGGTATGAGTATGAAATGAACGTGCTGATCTCCTGTGCCCGCCGCGGTCTTCCCATGATCCCGGTCACCATCGAAACGGTCTATGAGAACGGCAATGAAGGCACACACTTCCACCCTATCCGGGACAGCTGGCGCATCTACAAGCTGATCCTGGGCAGTTTCTTCAAGTTTATGGGGGCGTCTCTGATCTGTGTGCTGGTGGATCAGATTTTCGCCGGTCTTTTTGCCTCCTGGCTGCTTCCTCTTCTGGGGGTCACAGAACACCGCACGCTCGTCTGGCTCTCTGGTTTTCTGGCCAGGCTGATCTCCTCGGTTGTCAATTTCACGCTGAACAAGGCCTTTGTCTTTAAGATGAAAGGATCGACCGGACATGCAGCGCTTCGCTATGCACTTCTCTGCGTCCTGATCATCTGTCTGTCCAATCTCGGTGTTCAGCTGCTGACCGCCCTGGGCATGGCCCGTTGGATTGCCAAACTCCTGTGTGACACACTGCTCTATTTTGTTTCCTACAACTTCCAGAATCGATGGGTTTTCTCCGAGAAAGGAGACCAGAAATGACAGCGAAAAATCTGCTTCTGCTGTTTCTTCTCGTCATTTGCCTGATCGGCTTTGCCCGGGCTGTTCCCAGCGGCACCATCACCGAGGAAGCCCAGGAACAGTATCTCGATGAAGGCATCGATGAAGAATATGATTTTCTTTGATTGACATACGGAGGATCTGTATCATGCGAAATGTTGTTTTCCGGCTTCTGTCCGTTGTTCTCCTTGTCATCCTTGCAGGCACTGCCTGCGCAGAGGGTGTGAATCCGCTCCCTGTCGATTTTTCTGCAGGCCATGTGCCGGACCCCTCCCTTTTCACCGAGGACGCTTACAAAGATGACAGCATTGAAGTCCATATGGAACGAGTGATGGTCGGCAAGGCACAGTTTAACGTCGCCCGCGTGAAGATCGCCGATCCCACGCAGCTGCGCACAGCACTGGCCGCTCCCTTCGGCAAGAAAAAGACCAACCGGATTTCCACCATGGCCCGGGCCAACAACGCTGTCGTTGCCATCGGCGGCGATTATTACGGCAACGAAGAAGGCGGCTATGTAGTGCGCATGGGCGAAGTCTACAGAAAAAAGCCGCTGAAATCACGCGATATGCTCGTCATTGACAAAAACGCCGATTTCCATATCATCATCAAATCCGACAAAGACGAACTCAAGACGCTCGTGGAAGGTGATCTGGGCATTGTCAATGTGTTCAACTTTGGTCCTGCGCTGGTCGTGGACGGCGTGCTCCAGGAGATGCCCAAAAAATACAATTACAATATCCGCGGCATAGAGCCGCGCTGCGCCATCGGTCAGATCGGCCCGCTCGAATACCTTCTGGTCGTGGTGGACGGCCGCGGAGCGGATGGTTCCAAGGGCTGCAATGTGAAAACCCTGGCACAGTTCATGTATGACCAGGGCTGCCAGCAGGCATACAACCTGGATGGCGGAAACAGCGCGCTGATGGTGTTCAACCGCGAAAACTATTCCGCAAAATCCTACGAAGCCGAGCGTTCCGTGACCGATATCATTTATTTTGCCACGGCCATTGATTTCGGTCTTGATGACAAGACAGAATAAGAGGTTCCCATGGACCAGATTTTCTCTTTTACTTCATACGGCATCTACGCCGCGCTTGCCCTTCTTCTGGGCATCATCTGTGCCTGCGCGTATGTTCTTCACGCCCGCAAATGCTCCACGGATGTGTTGCTGATTTTTGGCGTTGTGACCATCCCCTGCGTCTGGTTTTTTTCCAGGTTGGTATTTGTTCTTGCAAACTGTACCTACTACCTGACCACCCTGTCCAATCCCGCTCTGGCTCTTCATTTCTGGGACGGCGGCTATTCCATGATGGGTGCTTTCTTCGGGGCCTGCTTCAGTGCCTGGCTGACGGGCAGAATCACGCGGATGTCCCCCCGTGTCTTTCTTGACGGTGTCGGCATCGGGTTTCCTGTTGCCGTCATTGCCGCACGTTTCGCGGAAATCGGGACCGGACTGGGCGAAGGGCGGCCGATCTCAGGCAGTTTCATACCGCCTTTTGCCCCGGAAGGATTTGATGGTTTTCTGCATCCCATTTTCCTCTATGAAGCCTTCTGTGCACTGCTGATCACACTGATTCTCCTTACGCTTCTGCGCGGCCATCATCACCTGCCGCACGAAGGAGATCTTCTCCTGATGGAAATGACCCTGTATGGCATCTCTCAGGTTCTCCTGGAATCCCTGAAGGATGATGGACATATGGTTGTCCACTTTGTCCGCATCCAGCAGGTGCTGGCCATCATTCTGGTGATCATCAGCATGGTGATCTGGGCCCGGCGGGCACGGCTGCATCAGCGGGATCTCATCATTGCCTTTTCCACAACACTGCTCTGTATCGGCCTGAGCATTCTGGCTGAATTCGGCGTGGACCGCTGGGGGAATCGTCCTCTGGCCTACGGTCTCATGTCCGTCTGTCTTGCATGGATCCTGTTTCAGACCCTTCATCTTTATCATCTTACGTTCCGGGAGGAAACCAGTCATGGAACACGCAAAAATTGAACGCATCAACGCACTCGCAAAAAAACAGCGCAGTGAAGGCCTGACCCCGGAAGAGGCAGCCGAACAGGCTGACCTTCGCCAGCAGTACCTGCGCGAATTCCGCCAGGGCATGGAATCCATGCTGCAGGGCGTCAAACTGCAGCGGCTGGATGGTACGCTCGAGCCCCTGCAAAAGAAGCAGAATCCCACCCATTAATCTTTCTGATTCAGATTGTCAATGCGCATTCCTTGCTGTATAATGCGCTTGTGACCCCATCCACAAACCAACGGATAGATGCAGGAGGTACAGTTTATGTACGAAGACGAAAACAACCAGGAGCCGGATCTGATTGAGATCACGGACGAAGACGGCAACGTCTATCAGATGGAAATCATCGATTATTTCTTCTACAATGGTCAGGAATATGCAATCATTGCAGATTATGACGAGGAAGACGAACAGGCAAACTACGACGAAGATGTTGACTGCTTTATCATGCAGGTCAACACCGTCACAGATGAAAACGGTGACGAACTCGACGAGTTTGTTCCAATTGAAGACGAAGAGCTGGAAAACCGCCTGATCGCGGTTGCCCATCAGCGCCTCTCTGAAGATGAGGATGCCGACGAGGAGTAAAACAGCCGGTCTGCCATCCGTTCCTCCTGTCAATCGGAGGCGGCCATAAAAAAACAGCAGCGTGCATGCTGCTGTTTTTTTATGGCTGAAGCCCGTGCCATGGTCAATGCGCTTTTCCCTGCGTTCGCCCATCGCCGGCACTGGAACGCTCCACCCCAAGAATCCTGCAGATGATCGGACAGATCTGCTCAAACTGTTCACTCTTATGAATCGCGATGCCCAGAAGGATTTCAGCAAGGACAATATCGGTGTAAGGCTCCACAGACAGTGCGTAACGCCTGAGTGTATGGCTGATCACGCCTGAAATCTGCTCAATCATGGCAGGATGGTAGCTCCGGACATCCCCCACGCTCTTTGCAACGGATGTGTAGATCTCCATTGTCGGATAATACTTGCGCATAAAGGTGCACAGTGCATCATAAATCAGCTCGATATCCTGCATCGGGCTTTCCGAATCCTCCAGCTTTTTCTGCACTTCTTCCCACAATGTCTGCCAGTCTTCGAAAAGCACCTCGGCTATCAGTGCATCCTTGGACGGGAAATAATTATAAACAGTGCCCAGTCCCGTCCTGCAGTCTTCCGAAATTTCTCTGATCGTCAGATCGTGCTGCTGACTGTACAGAATGCGCTGCCGCGCCGCGGCAATAAACTGCTCCCTGATCTCGGGAATGATTTTTGGCATTTTTTTCACCTCTTTGTGAACATGTTCGAAATATACCCGATTTCCCATCCAATGTCAAACTGCATTTTCGATATTACCCGTCATTTCTCGAACTTTTCTTATTTTTTAAACCGTTTTGTTCGTGTTTTGCTGTGTATAATCTGTGGAAACGCACCTTCAGTGTTCCTGTATTATCCACAGGTTGTTTATAAACATGTGGATAACGCACTGCCGACCGGTTTCCAATTGTGGACACATGTCTGCGTTTATTGACGATATTTCCACATTTTTATCACGACTCTGGTCTGTTTTTGTGGATAATCTTTTATCCACAGTCTATACACACATTCTATACACATCTGCCATGTGGACATTTCGTGTAATTCCCGATCGTTCAGTTTTCCTGTTCTTTTTGTGCACAAAGAAAATCGGAACCTTCCGATTTTTCCTTTTATCCGAACCTTTGAAAAATTCGAACCTTAAACGAACATCCCCCTATGCAGGAAGAATTGTATCTTGAAAGGTTCGGATTTTATTTGGGGTGTGTTATGCTTCGTTCAAAAACGAAGGAGGATCATCAAATATGGCTAATGAAGCAAATGGAAAAACAATAACGGCAGTCTGAAGTCTTTGGTTGCCAGACAATAATAATTAATCCGAACCTTTTTCTGGAGAAATAGATAGTACTACTGTACTCCAAATGAAAAGGTTCGGATTTTTCAAAGGTTCGGATAACAAAGAAAGCACCGGTGTCAGCCGGTGCTGTTCCGATCAAAGCCATTTTTCACAGCAGGTCCAGTGAACATCATACTTGTCTGCTTCTCCGAGGATTTCAAATCCCGCCCGGAGATAGGCACGATAGGCAGGCAGATTCTGTCCGCTGACCAGAAGGCGAATCACCTGATATCCCTCTTCCCTGAGGAGATCCAGTGTCTCCGACATCAGCATCCCGCACAATCCTCTCCCCTGCAGTGAACGCCGCACAGCGACCCTGGAAATCTCACAGGAAACGGCCTGCGGATCACACGGGACGAGGTCTTTGACTTCATCCATTTCTGTCGCAAGCGATGCAACGACTTCCCCCTGCCATTCCAGCACATACAGTGCATGCTGCGTCAGATCATTTCGTATATCGTCATCACTCGGGTATGCCTCCGACCATGTGATCCCCGGCATTCCCGACACGCGCAGCTCACGATACATCGTCAGCAGCTGCTCAAGGTCTCCTGTCTGGGCATGTCTTACCATCTTTCTCTCTCTTTCAGATAGTACTGCATGGTTTTTTCGATCCAGTACTGCCAATTCGCTCCCTCAGGCTCTATCTTCTTCATCTCTGTATACAGTTCCAGTCCATCCCCGGCACTTTTCCAGAGATCCACAAGCACTGTATCTGCTTTCCGTTTTTTCAGCTCACTGCGTGCAAATGAAAACGCATCGTCCTGGATGATGGTCAGTGCTTCGTGCCGGGGGAAGCACGGAAGGAGCGCCTTTTGAAACAGGGCGATCGTTTCCGCATCCCGTTCCACGACCGTGACCGAACGCACTTCAGGATTCAGCAGCGCGTGATACGCATAATACCCCAGTCCCAGCCCCATCATGACGACGTTTCCATACGCCTGCTGCGCAAGCGGGCGAAGCGTCGCAATCTCATTGGGCTCGCAGGACATCCAGCTCAATCCATTCTCAAGCAGAACCGGAAAGCGGACTTCTCTGGAAAAAAAGCCAATCTGAGGGAGCACACGGCCTGCCCGGTCCATCTCAAAATCATTCCTGACAAAGAGCTGCATTGGTTCAAGCAAATCCATGGTCAGAGCATGCCGTCCCTGGCAGAAAGAAAGACTTCCGACAGCCCTGACATACGCGTCTTCCTCCACGTCTTCCGGAGCACATTCCGCAAGCATCTGCGGGAGATATCCTCTGTAGATTTCTTTTCCCGGTTCTGTCTCCTCATCGAGTCCCATGGCAGACAGGAGAACGGCCGCCATGGCTTCCTCCCGACTGATGCCGAGGTCAGTGAGTTCAAGAAGGGTCTCTTCTGTGCAGAGAGGGCCCATCTGTAAAGCACAGGAAAGCCGTTCCAGCAGGATCCGGTTGCACTCACTGATCGTCACGCGTGTTTTCCTCCGGATTGCGGATTTCCCTGGGGACATATCCTGAAAAAGAGGTCTCTTCCGGGGTGCTGGACAGGGAAATGTCGCCGCCGTATTTCTTCATGGTTTCCTGCACAATGTACAGCCCCATACCGTGACCGCTTCCCTTGCCTGTAACGCCGGCATCAAAGATGGCCTTCTGGCTCTGAACCGGAATCATGGGACCATTATTGGCAACCGTAAAGCAGAAATGATGCAGGTTTTCCGTCAGTGTAATCGTCAGGCAGCGCTGGTCCACTTCCTGGAGGGCGTCCATTGCATTGTCAATCAGATTGCCGAGTACTTTGCACATTTCCCATCCTGGCATCGGCAGGTTTTCCCACCGGCTGCGAATGTTCAGCTGCATCTGAATTCCGGCCTGTTCGCATGCGCCCATCTTGACCTGGAGCAGTGCATTGATCGACGGATTGGCTGTCTTCAGCGTGCGGCTCAACGCCGTAATGTCGCCATACACTTTCTCAATATATGCGCCGGCTTCCTGATACTCCTCCATTTCCATCAGTCCGTACACTACCTGCAGATGGTTGAGAAAGTCATGCCGCTGTGCCCGGATCTTATTATTCAGCGTCTCCAGGTCATCAATTGTTGCATCCATATCATCCATCTGCTGGAGCAGCCTGCGCTGGGCAAGTGCGTCACTGATGTCCACTGCTGCACCCGCTGCAATCACCACGAACGTCACGATGGCCGCTGTGCGGATCATCACAGAGGCCTTGCCTTCGATCAGCAGTTCTGCCAGAATCAGCAGCATCAGCACAATCTGAAGGACATTGGCTGTGATGGAAATCCATGTTGTTTTCTTTATATCCATCTCATGCTTGCGTTTCAGCCGCATGCGCATGTTGATCACTCCCCGGTCAGTTCGCAAAATCCCATAATATCCACGGTTTTGACAATATTCCCATAGACTGTTTTCAGCGCGCCGGTCCTGTTCGGACGGACCAGGAGGGCGGATGACGGACCGCCGTCGAGATTAAACGCCCACAGCGGATGCAGATGCTCGATCACCCAGTCTGCACTCTGTACCATCGTCAGCCCTTCATTGGTCTTAGCTGTCACGGTCAGCACAAATACAGTGTCATCTGCAAGTCTTCCGATAATGGTCCGGATATTGCGCTCATTGGCAAACTGCCATTCATGGTCGACCATGTTCACGTCTTCCCTGACCAGCACACAGCCATCATAAAACGACCAAGTCTGCAGCGGCTGATGAGACAGAACCTCCTCATTGTCTGCTCCGACATACATATGAAGGCCGTCTGCCTCCAGTGTGATCCCGTAAAAAGGCACACCCTCCAGATTGCGGAAGACTTCCCCGTTGGTCACGGTCAGAGACCCGAGCGGCGTATTAAAATATTCCGAATTCTTTCCCGGATAATTCTCCGGAATCTGCGGATACTGAGAAGATACGAACCCGCTTCCATTGATCACCACCATGGCCTTGACCGGAAGCTTTTTGGCCTGATCGCTGGAATACATCAGATTTTTCCGCCAGGTGCTTGTCCCTTTCTCAATCTGACGCGCAGGATCCTGCATCCACAGCCTGGTGAGGTAGCACCGTGCGCCATCATATTCAAACCGTTCCACTGTAAAATCCAGCGTCTCGCTTTCATAGATACGCACAATTTTGCCCTCATCCTGAGAAGGCTCTGCAGAAAGATGACCTTCCGCCAGGGCACAGGACATGAGCAGCACGCAGGCACCGATCAATGCAGCTGTTATTCTCCTGAGCATGGGTATCCATCTCCTCCTTCATCCGTTTTCTGAATCCATCCTGTTATTTTTTTCCTTTTTTCCACTCACTGCGCACCTGATGATTTTTGAGAATGGCCTGTTCACTGCCCATTTCCGTGGGGCGATAATAGACACGTCCCTTGACTTCAGGCGGCATATATTCCTGATTCACCCAGTGCTGAGGATAGTCATGCGGATAGCGATAGCCGTCTCCGCTGCCGATCCTGGACGCCCCTGCATAATGCGTGTCCCTCAGGTGGACAGGCACCGGCCCGTATCCGCCCTTCTCCGCATCGGCAAAAGCCGCATCCACAGCAGCTGCGACCGCATTGGACTTGGGACTCTCGCAGACTGAAATGATCGCCTGCGCAATGGAAAGCCTCGCCTCAGGCATACCAACCGTTTCCAGGGCCCTGGAAGCGGCAGCCGCCTGCACCATGGCGTGGGGATTGGCCAGGCCGACATCCTCACTCGCATGCGCAAAGATGCGCCGCACAATCAGCTTTGGATCGGCTCCGGCATAGATCAGCCGGGCAAACCATGCAAGCGCCGCATCGCTGTCCGACCCCCGCATCGACTTGCAGAATGCACTCAGCATGTCATAGTAGAGCGATTCATCACAGCGGATCATGGGTTTCTGAATGCTTTCCTCGGCAACTTCCATGGTAATATGAATGCTTCCGTCTTCCGACATGGGCGTGGTCAGCACGGCCAGTTCCAGTGCTCCCAGTGCAGACCGGACATCACCGCCCGCGATCCGGGCGATATGCTCCATCGCATCCGCTTCTGCCACGACAGGCAGACTGCCGTATCCCCGCTCTTCATCCTTCAGTGCCCGGTTCATGGCCAGCAGAACATGTTTTTCGGAAAGCGCTTCAAACTGAAACACTCTGCACCGGCTCACAATGGCGGGCGTCATGGCAATCATGGGGTTTTCCGTCGTCGAGCCGATCAGTCGGATCACGCCTTTTTCAATCGCCGGCAGGATGCTGTCTGACTGGGCCTTGTTCCACCGGTGACATTCGTCCAGAAGAAGATAGGTGCTCTGCCCATACATATCCCGGGCCTCTTTCGCAGCCCTGAGTACTTCCCTGACTTCCTGGACGCCGGATGTGACCGCATTGAGCTGAACAAAGCGCGACTGCGTGGTTCCAGCAATAATGGAAGCCAGCGTGGTCTTTCCGCAGCCGGGCGGCCCAAAAAAGATGGTACTGGTCAGGCGGTCGGCTTCAATGGCACGTCGGAGCAGACGGCCTTTGCCAAGAATCTGTTCCTGACCGATAAATTCGTCCAGGTTTCTTGGCCGCATGCGGTCTGCAAGCGGCGCTGACGGGTTAGTTGTCATCGATGATCTCCTGTCTTCCACGCAGACTGTACAGTCTCCGATAATCCTGTCTTGCAATATACAGGTAAGCCTCATCCTTCTCGTGTTCATGGAGCTGCATGCGATGCGGCTCCATACACAGATCTCCGAATGCCTTTGCGAAACGCATCATCCCAATGGCATTCGTCATACTCCGGATCTGCTTCATCCGATCAATCACCTGCTCCAGGTCCGGACCCTGTCCGTAAACGCTTGCATAGGCATCCCCGGCCCGGTCCATGAGACGATCGACGGCACGCCGCACTGTGTTTTCCAGACCATCCGTCAGTGCGTCCGGCATGTCGGGCAGCGTATGTCCCAGCGAGCGAAGGCCTTCCCTGAGAATATCATACGGTTCCTCAGCCAGAAGACGGCAGTAGGCCATGCCCACAATAATGTCATGCCGGGTATCCTTCATCTGTGACGTAATCTTCCGCACAAGACGCCGGTCCGCAACGCTCTGGCTGTCCATGGGCCAGTCATAGCACGCCCGCCGCATGTCTGCGCCAGCGGGATAAATCAGCAGTTTTCCCAGATGCCAGATCGCACCCATGCGCGGAACCACATCATCGCTGTTGAGAATATGGATCATGGGATAGTCTTCCTGCGGTGCCTCCCCTGTTTTCACGGAAGGGGAAGCAAACCCGAACGCGGCAATGGTTTCCCTGCGCACGCCGGACTTCAGTTTATGATCCATATAGATCTGCGCAATGGCGCTGCCCTGACTGTGGCCCACCAGCCACAGGATAAATGGTGATTCCGGGGAGCGGCACGCCTCCAGGACATCGGACAGCGTCAGGTGCTCGAGCCCCAGATCCTTCGCTGTTTCCGGAAAAGCAATCCCTTTCTCATACGATTCAAACTGTCTTGTCAGCTGCAGGAATCCCTGATGCATGCCGTCTTCGGCCTGCATGCGCAGATTGGACACCCAGTCAAAAATCCGCTTGGATGTACCCATAAAGGAAATGGCAATGACTGCCTTTTTCCCGACAGTTTTGGCCATCACCATGGCTTTACAGGTATCGACCTCCCCGGTCTGCCGGATCACGCCGGTGATGGTATGCAGAGGGCCCTTGCTTTCCAGGAGATTCCGCGCCAGCTTCATCTGCAGGTTTTCCATCATCTCCGGTGCTCCGTCTTCGCCCTGCATGGCACTGGTCATGAGTCGGTCGATCTCCACATGCACATCCTGCCAGCCTGCCTGCTGCCAGTCTTCCAGGGAAAGAGAATAGGTTGACGATACCATTTCTGCGGAAAGCTGGATTCCCTGCCGCGTCAGGCGCGGCATTTCAGGTTGCTGTTCATCCCGGAGGAACAGCGCACCGGCCTGATCCAGCCGCACCCCGGTTCCCTTCCCAAACACAGGATTCATCTTCATCCCAGCCCTTCATCGTTCTTGGCATAATCACAGGACAGTACATCTGCGCATGACAGCACCAGACGCTGCGGCGGCCGCAGGATATAGACCGACAGGCGGTCCCCGTCCATTCCTTCCACCACGGCATTCACCTGGCGGATACCCCCGTCTTCCGTCACAAACATCATGCGGATCGCACGGTTATGTTCAAGGGAATAGCGAAAGAAACGCTTCACTCCCGTTCTGCCTCCCCGACCGCATAGATCACGGCCTCATCATTTTCAAAAACCTTCTCAAACATGCTGTCCATGGCATCGGTGTCCACTGCATAGTTCGACCGCTCATAACTGGACACATAGATGTAGTCCACATCATATTTTTCCAGAACATTCAGATTGGCCTCCGGAAACGTCATAAAGGATGCAATCTCTGCATTGCGCTCCGATGTGTCAATCCCATGCCAGTACAGCCACAGATCCGGCCCGCACACCGTTTTCCTGCCTGCTATGGAAGAGATCGGATTGAGATGCTGCCTTCCCGACAGGAAAACACTGTCCTCATCCGTATGCTCTCTGGCATACATTCCTGCCTCGACCGCCTCCGCCTCGAAGGCCTGATAACTGGAAACACATTCTCTCCAGAGCGTCAGTCCTGAGGACAGAAACAGGACCACACAGGCTGCCGCTGCGATCAGACCTCTGGCGCGCAGACCTTTCAGCTTTCTGTACAAGAGGGCTGTGTAGTCTGCAATCACCATGGTGGACAGAAGATAGGCAATATAGAAGAGCTTGTTGTTGTCATACTCATTGGGCTGGAACCGGATCAGTTCTGCCGCGATCACGATGGGAAGGACGCAGGCCAGGATTCTCCGCATATGCGGATCCTTCTCAAAGCAGGCAAGGATCAGCAGGATGAACGGAAGTCCAATGTTTTTGATGTAGAACCAGAAATAGAAGTCCCGCATGCCCTGTCCGCCGGGATTGTTGACCCAGTTGAACTGGAAGCGGATAAAATTGCCGGTTCCTCCCTCTTTTTCAAACACCTGGCGGAAGGTGAATCCCAGCAGTTGCGGAAGCGCAAGAGCCATCGCAATCACAGCATAGAGCAGATACCGTTTCAGAACCGTGCCCTTCTCCTTTTCATGCAGGAAGTCATAGAGCAGGCTGCCCACGGATGCCAGTCCCAGAGCCAGGAAAGAGTGCGTGTGAATCAGCGGCAGTGCGCCGCCCCAGATCCCGAGCAGGACCAGAGCCTGCGTGTTTCCCAGCTTTTCTCTCTTTTCCGGGGAATAAACTGCGTAGAGAAGATACAGGCACGGAATCACCATGCTGTACCCGCCAAGCAGCGTTCTCTGCGGGATCAGAAGGTCGGCGATCAGGTTGGACCAGCGGAGGTTGTTGGGATCCGGCTGATTGGTCGGTGTCTTGTAATATCCCTGCAGAATAAAGCGGATACGGTCAACCACCGTCAGTGTCCCATCTGCCTCAAACCCGGCTGCCTGATCAAAATCATAGAGAAATCCGAGCCCTCCGTTGAGGAAAAACAGAAGGGCGGCAAAAACAATGGTCTTCCTTCCCCGCGTCATGTCTCTTGCCAGCACCATGACACCCGAAAAGCACAGCGCCATCAGGCATACCGCCGGAATGATCGTGGCAGCCTGCAGACTCCAGCCAAACAGATAGAAGGTGGTGGACAGTGAATCGGTCAGGAAGGGATAGGAAAGCATCTGTCCCGGGAAAAACGGATAGTCAGGCGGGAATGCCGCATTCTTCAGACCAGTGATAAAGGCAAGATGCATGGGCAGATCACCGTATGTGCTCTGCCCGACATTCCAGTTTCCCTGGGCATCCACGCGCATCACATGGGTATACTGGAGATATGCACTGAGGACAATGAGCGGAATGCAGACGGCTGCCATCTGAAGGAGGAGACGCTTTTCCCCTTCATTCCATCCCTCAGCTTCCCGCCTGTCGCGCGCAAGAAAGCCTGCGCCGCATACCGGCAGAAGCGTCAAGGCAGCAAAAAGATGCGCTTTCACGCCGAACGAAAAAGCGAAGGCCCACAGAGCCGGAAGCCACATCAGCAGGAGCATGCCCAGGGAGAGTCCCAGCCAGATTCTGTTGAGAAGCGGATGGCGCGGAAGAAGACAGCGGACAAGAAACATGCCCGCCGCAAGAAATAGCAGAAGATAGAGAATACCGATCATGATACAGCCTCCAGCGTTATCGAGTTCAGGCGGTCTTTTCAGGAAGAATGCATGACATTCAGCCTGCATCTTTCATGTGTCCGTTGACCGAACACATCTGCCGCCTGTGTGCTCCCTTCAAAGCGGATGAACCCCTGCCCTTCCCTAATCCTCCAGTGTTTCCGCAAGCGCAATCAGCCGGCGCATCCGGTGATTGACGCCGCTTTTTCCGATCGCCGGGTTCAGTTTCTGTCCAAGCTCCTCGAGCGAAGCATCCACATGCTCCAGACGAAGTTTTGCGATCTGGCGCAGCGCGGGGGGAAGCGAATCCAGTCCCTGTTTTTCCTGAATCCGCGTGATTGCCTGGAGCTGCTCCTCACTGGCATTGAGTGTCTTTTCCGTGTTGTGCATATCACAGTTGGCTGCACGATTTGCCTGTCCGCGCAGCTGGCGCATGATGCGCACATTTTCCATGTCCATGACAGCCTGCGGAGCGCCCATCATCGCCAGTACATCCACGATCTGCTGTGCACTTTTGAGATACACAACCGTCTGTCCGCGCCGGACCTGGGTATGCGGATGAATTTCTGTCCGGTCAAGCACCCGGTCCAGCGTCTGGGCGAGGATCTCATCGACCGCAATCCACTCCAGATGATAGTTCTTCTCAGGATTGGTCATGGAACCCGCGCCAAGAAAGGCCCCGCGGAGATAGGCTTTCCTGCAGCACTGACGATTCAGCTGAGGCCGCGGGACTGTACGCTTGAGTGTACTGCTGCCGTCAGCGCCGATTTCCATCATGTCGAGCACTTCCAGAAGATGCCTTGCGTCGCCTTCCTCCACCGTCAGCACACAGGTTTTGCGTCCACCCAGCCGGCTGTGCTCCACAACATGAAGCTTGGGAGAAAGTGAAAGGCCTTCTTTGAGCATACGGAAAATTCGCCGCGCAAGCGCGGCGCTTTCCACCTGATATGTAACTGTAAATCTTCCGCCGCCCAGAAATCCCAGAGACCCGGAGGTCTGTGTGAGCGCCGAAAGTTCAGAAACGATGCAGCAGTCCCTTTCGAGCGGGAGGCGGATCATTTCTTCCTTTGCTGTTGATGAGAAGGACATTTCTCCACCTGCCTGTTATCAGTCTACGTCCGAACTGTTTTTCCAGTGCGCCTGTTCCACATCCACGTCCCGGTGGCTGATCATGGTCTGGTATCCCTTCTCTTTCAGATAGGCACCGACCGCTTCTGTAATCGCCACAGAACGGTGCGCACCGCCTGTACAGCCAATGGCAATGACCATTCTGTGCTTGCCTTCATTCTGATAATTGGGGATCAGGAAATCCAGCATGTCCTTGATTTTGGTCATAAAGGTCTTCGTGATTTCATTGTTCATGACAAAATCGCGCACATCTTCATCCATTCCACTGTGCCGGCACAGTTCCGGGATATAGAACGGATTCGGGAGGAAGCGCACATCGAACACCAGGTCAGCCGATTTGGGCAGTCCCCGCTTAAACCCGAAGGACATCACTTCAATGCGCATCGGCTGCGGGCCTTCGGCATCATCACCGTTGGAAACAATCTCTTCGAGCTTCTTCTGAAGGGTCTTCAGTTTGAGATTGGTGGTATCAATCAGATAATTCGCCGTCTCACGCAGCGGCTGAAGAATATTGCGTTCCTGAACGATCGCTTCTGTCAGAGAGACGCGCTCATTGGAAAGAGGATGTTCCCGCCGGGATTCCTTGTATCGGGAAACCAGTGCATCATCCGATGCCTCCAGGAAAACGGTTTCCACATGGTATCCCAGATTCTGTGTCTCCATCAGGAGCTTGACAATGGCATGACTGTCAAAGAAGGCGCGTGACCGCACATCCACAGACAGCGCCACCGTCGAAACCGACATCTGACTTGTGGCAAAACTTTCAATCAGCCGGACCACCATGTTCGGGGGCAGGTTGTCCACACAGAATACACCCATGTCCTCCAGATAGCGGAGGGCTGCTGTTTTGCCTGCGCCGCTCATACCCGTTAAAAGCAGAAATCGCATCTGGTTTCCCCTTTCTGACTCACATCATGTACAGGCCGTTCCGAGAATCCGTACCTCCGGTTCAAGCACAAACCCTGTTTCTTTCCTTACCCGTTCCCGCACCAGATCCATCAGTGCAACAAAATCCGCCGCGGTCCCGCCCCGGTTGAGCAGGAATCCGGCATGTTTTTCACTGACCTGTGCGCCGCCGACCCAGGTTCCCCTCAGGCCGCAGTCATCAATCAGTTTGGCCGCAAAGGCCCCTTCCGGTCGTTTGAATGTACTGCCCGCGCTGGGATACTGCAGCGGCTGCTTCTCCATCCGCTTCTGCTGGAGGGTCTCCATGCACGCTGTGATTTCATCCCTGTTCCCCGGTTTGAGCACGCACACCGCCTGTGTAACGATCAGAGGCTCCTCCTGCAGTGCAGAAAAGCGGTATCGGAATTTCAGTTCCGAAGCCGGCATGGTTTTCTGCTCTCCCTGCAGGGTGAGCACACGGACCGATTCAATCACATCGGCCATTTCCCCGCCGTATGCACCGGCGTTCATATAAACTGCACCGCCCAGTGTGCCCGGGATACCGGATGCAAATTCCAGTCCGGTGAGGGATGCATCGAGTGCGCATCGGGCCAGGGCATGCAGCATGACGCCTGCTCCCGCGGTCAGTCTGTTTTCGGAACACGCAAGCGAAGTCATGGCACACTGAATGACCACTCCGCGAATTCCACCATCCAGAACCAGGAGATTGCTCCCGTGTCCCATGATGACAGGGACAATATCCCGCTGAGCGCACAGCTTCAGCACCTTCTGAAGCTGTTCCTCCGTCTGCGGCTGGCAGAACAGGTCTGCCGGTCCGCCCAGGTGCAGTGTCGTATGCTTTGCCATCGGCTCGTTCTCATATACAGGAATGCCCTGCGCTGCGATCATTGCCTTCAAGCCTTGCAAATGCTTTCACCTCCCCGCCGTGTGTGTACATTAGATTGTACTGCAATCGATGTCTGTTCGCAAGAAAAAACTCACTCGACCAGCCCCCCTGTCAACAGATGACCATTCCCTGCACACCAGGCGGCCGGGCCTGGGATTACACTTCCTGTTCAAGAAAACGCCGGTAAACTGTGAAGCCTTCCTTTTCATAGAATCCCAGCGCATCATTGAAATCCCAGACATCCAATTCAATTCTCGGAAATCCGCGTTTGCGCGCCTCCTGCCTGACAAATTCAAGCAAAGCATGTCCGATTCCCGTGCCTCTGCAGGACGCATCCACACAGATCTCGGCAATATGGCACATCTTTCTTGCCGGCGCATACGGTGTCTCCGGCCGTTCAATCCAGTCCACCATGACCATGCCGCGGATCGTTCCGTCCTCTTCATCCACTACAATCTGATTCTTCTCCGATACCATATAGGCATAGATGTAATCCTGCAGTTCTCTCCCAAACCCGGCCTTAAAAAAATCCGGGCGGCCCTGGACATGCAGGTCATTGACTTCCTTCCGAAGATGCTGCACCTGTTCCAGATCAGCTGCCTTCGCAAAACGGATCATTGTTCTTACCACCTTTCCCGCAGTGTTCTTTCAGCGTCCTCTTTTGAAAAAAAGCCAGGAATTCAGCTTCCTGGCTGTCTTCGCTCAGGCATCCGGATCCAGTTCCTCAAATCGCCGGCACCAGGTGTATTTTGAAATGGCGCTCTGGATTGCATTCGGGCAATAGGTGTTGAGAAGATTTCGGATGTAGGGCGGAAGAGATTGATTGTATTTGACTTCCAGAATCATCTCGCCGTGATCAAACGGTGAGATCGTCGGTACATAAGGGTCAAACAGTTCGATGGAGCGCATGCCTGTGCGAAGCTGCTTGTCAAAGGTAATGCGGACCTCCTCCGCGGGATGCAGGTACGCTTCCCGGACATAGTCCACCAGGACCACAGGCCGCAGAAGGTTCACCGTCATCTCACGATATACATCATTGAGAAGGCCGGATCTTGTTGTTTCCAGTCCGGTCGGATCCCCGGCGATGAGCTGTTCACACAGATCTCTGGGAATGGAAATGGAACGCTTGGAAATCAGCGTGCCGAATTTCGTCTTGCATTCCATCTTGATGACTTTATCGGAATAATTGTAAATACGGATCCGATACTTGTCACGGTTCTGCACACCGGCAAGCTTGTCAAACAACGCCGAATTCCAGACGGTATCAAAGTACAGCGAACGGATCGCATACTCGTTGTTTTCATCGCCGTTCGGATCGCGGTCCAGTACCCGGTCCAGTGCATGCGAGAGAAGATAATGCTGCTCTTCGCTGATAAAAAACTTCAGTTCATGGCGAAGAGGCAGTGAATTGACTGCTCTGGCCATCTCTGTCACATCCCTGCATCAGTCTGGCAGCTGACCAGCGTGGCATCATAAACGCCCTCAATGTTCAGCACATGGGCAACCAGGTCATGCTTGTTATCCAGACGCACCTCTACGGTCATTTCTGCGCCGGTGCGTGTGACCGTCTTGGAGCGGAGACGGCGCTGCTTGATCATCTGCTTGAGCAGGGTATCAATGTCATGCTCGGCAGCTTCGTCATAATGCACCACCAGCAGATAATTGTCGGGACCCTTGAATTTGACAAACGTCAGCACAAAGAGGATCACTGCAATGCCCAGCGCAACAGCGATGGCAACGATATACAGCTCTGCTCCGAGAAGGATACCCATGGTCAGAGCCCAGAACATATAGGCCGTATCCAGCGGTTCCTTGATGGCAGTACGGAAGCGGACAATGGACAGAGCACCGACCATGCCCATGGAGAGAGAAATATCGCTCTTGATACACATAACCACAGGGGTTGTGATCAGAGTCAGCATAATCAGCGTCAGGGAGAAATTCGGGCTGTACAGGACACCGCGGTAGCACTTTTTGTAGGTGAAGGCAATCAGAAGACCGACCACCAGACCCATCAGCAGCGCAATCACAACCTTTGCAGGCGTCAGCGCTGCAAACTGCTGTGCAAAATACTGGGAAAGATTTGAATCGCCGGACAGCACATTCTTGATGCTGATGGTTTCAGCCATGGCACTGGAAATGAACATGTAGATTCCTCCTGTATTCTATTAAGACCTGATGGTTTACACGGCATCGGCCGGCATGGGCGGCTGTGTTCCGAAGTACTGTTCCATTTCCTCATCAGACAGCTTGAACGCTTCCTTGGTATATCCCCAAAGAAGGTTCGGGCGTTTCTTGAGGGTGTTCTGAAGTCTTGCAATTCTCTTTTCCCAGTACCTGTATGCGCCGTCTGCGGTCGTCGGAACTTCAGAAATGACAAACTTGTCATTCAGTTCACCCCAGCGTGCCCAGTGCAGCCGCATTTCCGGCGTAATCTGTTCAATGAGCGGCTGAAGCACCGACAGCATATACTCTGTCGTAAAGGTCTGGAAAATGTCGCCAAACTTCGTCAGGAATTTTGCTTTGTATTCCGGGACGGTCAGGAGCTTGAGCAGGATGGTGTTGTCGATCAGTTTCTCACCCATGCCCTTCGCCTTCGTATAACTCTTGGGGCTGTTGAAGCTGGAACTGAACAGGCCGTAATCGGCATCATACCAGATCCATCTCCATTTGCTGCCCTCCTGATTGGTTTTGTAAAACCGGGTATTACCAATATCCGAATTGCCCACAAACATTTCAAGCGCAATATATTCAAAATAGTTATCCACGTCCACATTGTCAAGAATATACTGCAGGTCATCCGGATTCTTCGCAGGATTGCTGTCCTTGATCTTTGCGATCATGTTCTTGTATTCGCGCCTTCCCTGCGAAGTGCCGTATTTCAGTGTGCCTGAAGCCTCAAGGATGGTCATCTGGCTGGCATCGCGCATGTCCATGCCTTCATGCTGGGCCACAAAGAAGCGGTCCACGCGTTCTCGCATGTTCATGTGGCCCCAGTAAACCCCGTTGATATACACAACGACCGGATTCCACGCCTGGTGAATCACCTGTGTGCCATACGCATCCAGCAGGCGGGATTCAAACCCGTCGAGCAGACGCGTCCACATGCAGTCATTGCCGGAATTGCGCAGAACGAATGACTTGTACTGCGTGAACTCCCGGTCATCAAAGAGCTTGGCATTGAAGTATTTGCTGCCGTACAGAGATTTCGATCTGAATTTCATGGACTTCTGTGGCATATCCAGAGAGAAGTCACCCATCAGCGAGAACTCTGCATCCTGGGACAACATGACCGTGCCGTCCTTCAGATAATACTCGACATGGACCGGCCGCGCGATCTTCCCGAACTGCCTGTAAATCGTGTTTTTGAAGGGCAGCTTGCCAGGTTCCTTCACCACGTCTTTTCCGGTGACCAGCATGCCCGTATTTTCATTCCACAGTTCATCCGGGTCCGTGACAACGGAAACGATCGGCAGTGTGTGATACGCATTGATAAAATAGCTTCCCGTCGCAATATCCGACGGTTTGTAAGCGATATTGTCCGAAAACGCCCTGGCCCGGATCACCGAAGTAAACATGAGCTCGAGTGTTTCCCCGCGGTAGACTGTAGAGTTGACGGTCGGAATCGAGCCATCGGTTGTGTAGTAAATGGTATATCCGTCCTCGACGGAAAGCGTCAGCGATACCGTTTCATAATGCATGCCCGGCGCTACAGAAAAGGATGGAGTCGGTGCATAGCCCAGAAAACCGTTTGAGCCGTTGGCAGCACCGGGTGTCGGAGCATCATAATAAAAAAAGCCGCTCATGCCAAGTGTTCTGCCATAGGAGATGTTCGTAGGCACCAATGGCAGGATCAGCTTATCAAGCACGTGGCCTGTGGGGTCTGACAGGCATACCGTCTCGCAGTCCGTGCGGGATATTCTGTAATTGGTATGCTGAATGACGGAAGGATTGTATACCGCAGTTGACCCATCGCACAGAATAATCTTGTACTCTCCCGGGCCAATGCTTGTTCCCTCTGGAAACTGCCATTTTCTCGGACGGTCAATACTGTCGGAGAGGCCGTAGCCCGAAAGGTCTACGGCCGTATTCCCCGCATTATACAGTTCGATCCAGTCAACATAGGGGCCATCCTGATAGATGACCGTTGAATCATTGGACGCCATCACTTCCGAGACAAACACACCCGATGTATTGCGCTGGCGCAGATCATAATCCGCTCCGGCGATATCATCATTGGCGCGTCCTGGCGTGGCATACTGATGGACCGAGAAGGTGCCATTGGCATCCTTTGCAAACGTACAGTCTGACGGAAGATTATCAATCGTCACACGATCCACAAGATGACCATTGCTGTCAGAGAGAACCACGGTATCATGTTCTGCCGAAATGCCGAAATTGGCATGCGGAATCCTGGTCACATCATCGCGCCGGTCCTTATTGGAGCAGAACACAAGATAATAGCTGTGCGGTGCAACGACCGCCCCCTGCGGGAACCTCCACTTCAGAGGTTTTGCTTCATTGTCGCTGAGGGCATAGTTATCCAGGCTGATGGTCTGGTCGGTCGTATTATACAGTTCCACCCAGTCAACATACTCGCCGTCTTCATCTGCCAGACCGCTCTTGGCGTTGGCCATGATTTCATTGATGACCAGACTGCCTTCAATGACCATCGTATCGGTCCGATAGGCCAGGTGTCCTTCCTCTGTGTTGGGATATCCAGGGCTGAAATAGCTCACTTCTTCGAAATGGCCATCTTCCAGAAGCGCCCATGACATATCGCTGCTCATAATCCGGTAGGCAACCGAATCAAGCTGAAAAGCGTCCGGATCAAAGAGGTAGATGGTTTCACCAACGGAAGACAGCTTGAATTTCGCATGCAGCGCTCTTCCATTGTCAACCTGGTTTGTCTTGTCACAGAAAACAATAATCCTGCCGTCTGCCTTGAGGGTAATATTCGGGAAAAGGAAACGAATCGCATTCCCGTCATCCGAAAGACCGACGCCTTCAAGGGGGATATCATGATCTGAACTGTTCCAGACTTCAATCCAGTCAGAATATGCGCCATGATCGTCCGGCACAGCTGTATGGTTGGAGGACATCAGCTCACTGATCAGAAGTCCCTCATAAATACTCGATGCTTTCCCCTGCTCTTCGACAAGGCCATCCTCCGTACCCGTCGAGTAGGAAGCCCGTCTCTGAACTTCTTTGGGTGTCACCATAACCAGGAGAAACAGCGCAATCCCGAGAACCAGCACGCTGAAAACCAGGTTTCTGCGCTTTCTTTTTCTGGCAATCACCTGTTCTTCTCTTTCCTGTTGATTCCGACGCTGACCGCTCCTGCGTCCGTTACGGCTTGTCTGCGACAATCTGACACCTTCTTTCTCCTGTGAATACATTCTTTCCGCACAGGCATCTGCGATTGTATCACAGCCCCCCTGTCATTGCAAGGCAAAGCGGACAAACACAAAACGAATGAAAGCGTCCCTTTCTTCCCGGGCGAAAAAAAGCAGCGCAGGAATCCTGTCCCTGCGCTGCCTTGGTATGTACGCTGATCGCTCATCCGCTGCCGGATTATTTGCCAAGCATGCTCAGAATGCTTTCCTTGGGCTGAACGCCGATGGTCTGGTTGACGAGCTTGCCGTCTTTGAAAGCAAGAATCGTGGGGATGCTCATGATGCCGAACTTGGCAGCGAGTTCCTCTTCTTCGTCCACATTCACTTTGCCGACCTTCACATCAGCAACCGTCTCAGCGATTTCGTCCATAATCGGGCTCATCATGCGGCACGGTCCGCACCACACTGCCCAGAAATCGAGCAGCACGGGCTTGTCGGACTGAAGAACTTCCTGATCAAAATTATCTTTGGTAATCGTAATGGGTGTCATATGCTATTTCTCCTTTTACTCTTCTTCGCCAATCTGGTCGAGAACTTTATACAATATTCCATAGAGCGACAGGATTTCCTGCTCAGAGAGCTCTATGCATCCAGCGATCCTGCCGGGAATCTCCCTCGCCCGCTCTTTCAGCGCTTCACCCGCATCGGTCAGACGGACGGTCACGACACGTTCATCATCCGCATTCCTTCTGCGGATCACGTAGCCCTGGGATTCCATTTTCTTGAGAAGGGGTGTGAGCGTCCCGCTGTCCAGATACAGTTTCCGGCACAGCTCACGAACCGTCGCTTCTTTTTCCTCCCACAGGACCAGAAGCACAATGTACTGCGTATACGTCAGATTCAGAGGTTTCAGATAGGGTGTGTATCTGCCGATCACCCTTCTGGCACAGGCATAAAGCGGAAAGCACAGCTGGTTTTCCAGTTTCAGCGCTTCATCCATCAACCTTCCGCTCCTTTTCTATCTTAATCAGAGAAGGGACTCAACACACTTGGCGACGTCCTTCATATTGGCAGTCGGCTCAAAACGTGCCACGACATTTCCGCTGCGGTCAACAACAAACTTCGTGAAGTTCCACTTGATGTTCGGGTTTTCCTTGTAATTCTTGTCCAGCTTCTTGAGCATGGCGGACATAGCCAGCGCCGCAGGTCCAAAGCCAAATCCTTCGAAGCCCTTCTGGCTCTTAAGGAAGGTGTACAGCGGAAGTTCATTCTCCCCGTTGACATCGCTCTTGTGCATCTGGGGGAACTGGGTGTTGTACTTCAGCGTGCAGAACTCATGGATTTCATCATCGGTGCCGGGAGTCTGGCCCGCAAACTGGTTGCAGGGGATGTCCAGAATTTCGAGACCAGCCTCATGATGGGCTTCATAAAGGCTCTCGAGGTCCTTGTACTGAGGTGTAAATCCGCATCCGGTTGCAGTGTTGACCACAAGAACTACCTTGCCTTCAAACTGTTTCATGGAAACTTCATTGCCTGCGCGGTCGGTTACGCTGTAATCATAAAATGACATCTCAATCCCTGCCTTCTCTATTTCAATTCATTTGGTTCCATTTCCATTTGGAACAATTCGATTGTATCAAATTAAATTTGATGCGTCAATAGTCTGTTTTCTGTTTTTTTCAGAATCTATGTTTTCTGTCTCTTGTCTCATCTTTTTTCTGATCCGTTTGCAAAGTGTCCGACTTTATGTTAGCATCTCTGACCGTGCACGCAGGTGCACAAAGCAAACGATGAGATCAACACGAAAAAGATAGGATGACTGTATGCCATTTCAACATCTGGGGCTCATCCCCACCCTGCTTTCCAATGTGAAGAACGCAGGATACTCTACCCCTACCCCGATCCAGGAAGCCACCATTCCGCTTGTTCTCGAAGGATGCGATGTCCTCGGGTGTGCCCAGACCGGCACCGGAAAAACGGCTGCCTTTGCACTGCCCATACTCCAGCTTCTTTCCAGAAAGCCAGCTCAAAAAGATTCAGGCATCCATGCCCTGATCCTGACACCGACCCGTGAGCTGGCCCAGCAGATTTATGACTGTTTTGTCCTCTACGGCCGTTCCCTCCCTGTCCGTTCCTGCGTCGTATACGGCGGTGTCGGACAGCAGGCCCAGGTGGATGCACTGCACCGCGGCTGCGATGTGCTCGTCGCCTGCCCTGGCCGGCTTCTGGACCTCATGAGCCAGGGCATTGTCACGCTTGACCAGGTCGGCATTTTTGTCCTGGATGAAGCAGACCGCATGCTGGACATGGGCTTTATCCATGATGTCCGCCGCGTCGCCCGTCAGCTGCCCGCCGTCCATCAGACGCTCCTTTTTTCGGCCACCATGCCCCCTGAGGTGGAACAACTGGCCATGGATCTGCTGAATGATCCCCGGGAAGTGAAAGTGGATCCCGTCTCTTCCCCCGTAAAGGCCATCGAACAGTACATGTATTATGTCGATAAAGCCAACAAAAAGCATCTGCTGGCCTCCATTCTCAAGCAGGACGATGTCACCAACGCCCTCGTCTTCTCCCGTACAAAGTACGGATGCGACCGCATTGTCCGTGATCTGAAAAAAGCCGGGCTTGACGCGGTGGCCATTCACGGTGACAAATCCCAGGGTGCAAGAACAAGTGCGCTGGCAAAGTTCAAGTCCGGAGACTGCCGCGTTCTGGTGGCGACCGATATTGCCGCCCGCGGCCTGGATATTGAAGGTCTCTCTCACGTCATCAACTATGATCTTCCCATGGAGCCTGAAGCCTATATTCATCGAATCGGCCGCACCGGACGTGCAGGACGCGGAGGAACTGCAATTTCCTTCTGCTGCATTGACGAGTACAAGCAGCTCGGCCAGGTTGAAAAGCTCATTGGGTTCCGTCTTCCCGTCAGAGAATCTGACTGGCCCATGGAAATCACGACGCCTACGGATCCGAAAACCCGTGCGCCGCATCCTGCCAGACGGCCGACCGATGTCAACCTTCGCGGTGAGGTGGTTCTTCCCCGCACCAACCGCAGATTCGGCGCAGGAAAGCAGCAGGTGCCTCCTCGCCAGACGCAAAAAACAGAGGCCGGGCATCCCAGGCTGCACAAGCCCGTCCAGCGCATCAACCACAAAAAAACAGGCCGCTGATTTTTCCTCAGCCGCCCTGCATTGCAACAGAAAAGCGACCGCTCTTCCGGTCGCTTTTCTGTTGCGCATCATTCGGATGCTTCCGCTTTCTGATCGTATGTTTCAAGGAACGAATGCTCCTGCCCGCCGGCTTTCCAGCCGGGAAATGTGTCGATGTTCACAGCATGAATACTGGAGAAAACCCGCTGCTCAATGTCCGGATCCTCTGACCGCATCTTTCTGAGCATTTCCTTGACCGCCTTGCGCTTGGATAGATGCTCATGGTCTGCTGATGCTGCCTGTTCAGTAAAGCGGCATGCACACTGGATAAACTCCAGATGATTGTACCGTGCCCACGCAATGATATCGTCCTCATGAATGCAGTACAGGGGACGGATCAGCTCCATGCCTTCAAAATTGGTGCTGTGCAGCTTGGGCATCATCCCCTGCAGCTGAGCCCCGTAAAACATGGACATGACGGTTGTCTCAATGACATCATTAAAGTGATGTCCCAGCGCAATCTTATTGCAGCCCAGCGCCCGTGCCCTGCTGTAGAGATGCCCTCTGCGCATCCTTGCGCAGAGATAGCACGGATTCTTTTCCGTTCCGTTGGCCACCTGAAAGATGTCCGTTTCAAAGATATGGATCGGGATCTGCAGCTTTTTCGCATTTTCCTCGATCTTCCGGCGGTTGGCCGGCGCATACCCCGGGTCCATCACCAGAAACTCCAGTTCAAAAGGAAAATCACTGAACTTCTGGAGAATCTGCATGAGTTTTGCCATCAGCATGGAATCTTTACCGCCCGAGATGCAGACTGCGATTTTATCGCCTTCCTCAATGAGCTGATACCGCTTGATCGCCAGAATAAACGGCGTCCACAGTTCCTTGCGGTATTTCTTCTGAATGCTGCGCTCAATCAGCTGAGCAGATGACAGCTCTCGGCCCATGCGCATGCCCGTCCTTCATCATTTAGTCGGTTCAGTATGATTGGTCTGTTCAAGCTGAGCAATCCGGTTTTCGACTTCCGCGAATTTCTTTGCGAGGAGGTCAGGAATATCCCTCTGGTTCAGATCATCACTCGGGATGCGGTCTCCGTTGATCGACACGACACGTGCAGGCACCCCGGCCGCTGTGCAGTTATTGGGCAGATTATTCAGGACCACGCTGCCCGCTGCCACGCGGACATTGTTCCCGATCAGCACAGGCCCCAGAACGGAAGCCCCGGCACCGATCAGTACATTGTTCCCGATCGTGGGATGGCGTTTGCCTGTGTCCTTGCCTGTACCACCCAGGGTGACCTGGTGATAGATGGTGCAGTTGTCGCCGATTTCTGCTGTTTCACCGATGACAATCCCCATGCCGTGGTCAATGAACAGGCTGCTGCCGATCGTCGCCCCGGGATGAATCTCGATTCCGGTCTTTTTGCGTCCCCGCTGACTGATATAGCGTGCGAGAAAGAAATGCCGATGACGGTAACACCAGTTGGCCATGCGGTGATTCACCAGAATCCGGAAACCCGGGTACAGCAGCATGACCTCCACCAGGGATCGGGCAGCAGGGTCTTTGTTCAGTATATTTTTTGCATCGGATATCAGACTCATCCGGTCTATCCTCCCCAAACGGTTGTTTACTCTGAAAACAGGTCAGTTGACAGATACCGGTCGCCTGCATCCGGAAGAATGACCACAATCTTCTTCCCTTCATTTTCCGGTCTCCTGGCCAGCTCCATGGCTGCCCATGCCGCTGCACCGGAGGAGATGCCCACCAGGAAACCTTCTTTTTTCCCGATGCGTCTCGCGGTTGCATAGGCATCTTCTGTTGTGACGCAGATGATCTCATCGATCAGTTCGGTCTTCAGCACTTTCGGCACAAAGTTCGCCCCAATGCCCTGAAGCTTGTGCGGTCCGCTTTTCCCTTCGGAAAGCACCGGAGAATCCTTGGGCTCCACGGCGATCATACGGACATTCGGATGCCTTGCCTTGAGGTATTCGGCAATGCCGGTCAATGTTCCGCCGGTTCCGACACCGGCCACGACGAAATCAACGTCTCCGTCCGTATCCTCTTCAATTTCAGGCCCGGTTCCTGCCCTGTGTGCTGCCGGGTTCGCCGGATTATCAAACTGTCCCGGAATAAAACTGCCCGGGATCTGCTGCGCGAGTTCCTGCGCCTTGTCGATGGCACCCTTCATGCCAAGCGCTCCGGGCGTCAGCACCAGCTCTGCACCGTAGGCTGACATCAGGATGCGCCTCTCCATGGACATGCTGTCCGGCATCACAATGATCATCCGGTAGCCCCGGGCTGCGGCCACGGCGGCCAGTCCGATCCCGGTATTTCCGGACGTCGGCTCAATGATCACAGCACCCTTTTTCAGGATGCCTCTGGCCTCTGCATCGTCAATCATGGCCTTTCCGACCCGGTCCTTGATGGATCCGCCCGGATTAAAATATTCCAGCTTGGCAAGAAGCTTTGCCTTCAGACCGTCTTCCTGTTCCAGGTGCGTCAGCTCCAGAAGCGGTGTTCTGCCGATCAGCTGATCCACTGATGTATAGATCCTTGACATGACCATTCTCCTTCATCTGTACAGACGGCCCTTATTTCAGCAGAAAGCTGCCGTCTCCGTCCGCCTGAATGCCGGTGTTATAGAAAGACTGCATTCCCTGGATCATCCACGGGAGGTCTTTGACACCGGCTGTTTCATAGGCGGAGTGCATGGCCAGCTGGGCCAGTCCGATATCGATGGTCGGGATGGAGACCTGTGTGCCGGAAATATTGCCGAGCGTCGATCCGCCGGGCTTGTCGGAACGGTTGGCAAAATGCTGTACCGGAACCCCTGCCCGTTCACAGACCGCGCGGAAAACCGCTTCCGAAACGGCGTCCGTCGTATACTTCTGCCGTGCGCTGAACTTCAGCACAATGCCCTCATTCATATAGACCTGATTGATCGGGTCCGCATATTCGGGATGGTTGGGATGGGTTGCATGCGCATTGTCCGCAGAGACCATAAAGCTGCCGGCAATCGCGCGCATGGCCGTCTCGGAATCAGTGTCAAAAGCGGCAAGAATGCGGGTGAGCACATCCCGGAGGAAGGTCGATGCAGCGCCCTGCTTGGTCGTGCTGCCCACTTCCTCATTGTCAAAGATGGCACACACATTCACATGGCCGTTCGCTGAGGCATTCTGAATGGCTTTCAGGGAAGAGAAAGCACATTCCAGATTGTCAATGCGCGGTGCGGAGAAATACTCTCCGGCAGCTCCCCAGACAGTGCCGGGAACACGGTCATACACGAACAGGTCCGTGCCGAGGATGTCGCTTTCCTCCACCTGGCAGGCTTCAGCGATTGTCTTCAGGAAAGTGCCCTGCGTCTCAATCCCGCCCCAGAGCGGCATGACATCCACATTTGCCTGATACTTGTAGCCTTCATTGATCTCACGGTTCATATGAATCGCGACATTCGGAATCATGATCAGGTCGCGGTCGACATTGACCAGTTTCGAGGCAATGCCGCAGGGCGTCTTCACGGCAACACGTCCGGCAACGGAAAGAGGACGGTCAAACCAGGAGGACATGATCATTCCACCGTACCCCTCGACATCCAGCCGGACATACTTTTTCTGCACCTGAAGCTCTGCATGCTCTTTAATTTTGAACATGGGAGAGTCGCTGTGACTGGCGACAATCTGAAAGTGGGAAGGGGTTCCTTCAGGGAGAGTAAATGCGATGATACTGGACTGGTTGCGGGTTACATAGTATTTTCCGCCGGGCACAAGCTCCCAGTGTTCATTTTCTTTCAGCCTCTGGAAACCGGTCAGCTCTTTTGCCGCCGCTTCCACTGCATGAAACGCCGTCGGGGAATGTGCAATAAAGTCCAGCAGTTCGCGAATCTCAGTCATCTGAATGCCTCCTCTTTCTGCTGCATGATTTTCCACTGCAGCGTCCTCTATTTCTTATGCTTCATGTTTTCATTAATCATTGCGGCGCAGGCAAACTGCCTGCGCCGCACATCATACATCTTTTCTTTTTTCTCTTCAACCTTCTGCGCGAGTTCTTCCGAAAAACCATCAGAAGTGCTCGGCACAGTACAGCGGTTTTCTCACAAACACGCGCTGAAGGAGTTCCTCTTTTCCCATGATCCGGACATCCGGCACGAGAGAGGCTTCATACAGGCTGACCGCCCCGATCACCATCTGGGCCAATGCCTGTTCAGAAACCACCAGGTCCGGCTGTTCTTCCGTCGCCTCAACGCTGCCGCCGCAGACTTTCCATGTCCCGCTGTTTTCAGGAATCAGTGCATCCTCAACCTGAATGATGACGGCCTCTTCCCCGGGCATGCGCATCCGTTTGAGCGCTTCCGGAACGTTGACCAGCCGCACCATGAAGCCCGGCTGGGTTTCCTTTTCTATATCATAGGTCTTTCTGCTGCGGATGATCGAGTACAGTTCAAGATCCGACGGCAGCGGCAGCTCAATCCGGTCATAGTCTGCAGTGAACCTTGAGAGGAAGCCGAGAATGCTCTCAAATCCTCGGGGCCCGTCCCAGGCCAGGTCCTGTACCTTCAGGGTAACCCCTTTGGACTGAGAGACGTCCTGAACGGTCAGATACGCTGCCGGCTTCTCCTCATTCATCAGAAGATAGGTGAATTTTCTCTCCTGATAGGGGCTGCCTTTGAGGTGTTCCTGCATCATCTTCTCCGAGCGGACCGCGGCGAGATTGTAACGCTGCGCAAAGTCGGCATACAGCTTCAGACATTCACGGCTTTCCTCTTCCTTTGAAAGCATGACTGCCTTTCCCCGGTGATGATACCCCTGCAGAATTTCAGGAGCAAACGTGTAATTGCTCTGTTTGCAGACCGTCTCATAACCGAATTTCCTGTAAAACGCATGATTAAATGGATACAGCGCAGACAGGATTTCCCCGTTTTTTCTGGCCTGAGAGAGAAGATCCCGGAAAATGGCACGTATGGCGCCTTCTTCCCTGTATTCCGGAAGCGTGGAAACGGCCCCGATGCCTCCGCACTTCACTTCATGCCCGTCAAGGAACACTGTATACCGGTTATTGATAATGCGGGCCATCATCTTTCCTTCATCCGAAAACGCACCCCAGTCCTCCACGGTTTCCCTGCGCGTTTCTTCTCGCTTCTTCTCAAGGTCATCAATCTTTCCATGAAACGCAACCGTCGAAATCAGTGCCGCATCAAACCGTTCTTCCGGTGTCAGCTGACGTACTACCATGATTCTTCCTCCTGTATTGTTGCCTGCCATCAGGCCTTCCTGCCCGGCAGGTGTTCCTCTGCATGCCGACCATGAAACAATTCGACACGCTGCATTCCTGCTCCTCTTTTTTCGCCGTCATCCACATCCTACCATGCTCAGGTCTGCCAGAGCATCTTCATGAAAACAGGAAGCGGCAGAACTCCTGACGCTTCCCAAGAAGGCATTTGCTTATGCCCGACAGACCGTACCATGACACAGAGCGGACAGTTCCCCGATCCACTGTTCCACCATTTCTTCCTGTGGAGCATAAAAACCATCTGCAGCCTGGCCAAGCTGAGCGCGCTTGCCATTGCCAAAACTATGATACGGAAGAAGATCCACCTGACGAATTCCTGACAGCTGCCTGGAAAGCACTGCAATCCGTTCAAAATGATCATGCGTATCATTGATTCCCGGGATCACAGGACAGCGGAGCACAATCTCCGCTCCGCTCTGACTGAGTTTTTTCAGATTTTCCAGAATCAGTCGATTATCCACACCAGTCCACTGCCTGTGCTGTTCCGGATCGTCAACCTTGTAATCATATAAAAAGCACCTGATATATGGAAGCACGCGCTCGTAATGCTCCCATGCAGCATAACCGCAGGTTTCCATCATCACATTGAGCCCAGACTCGGAAAGCAGCCTGGCCGTCTGAATTGTAAAATCCGGCTGGGCCATCGGCTCGCCTCCACTCAGAGTGACTCCTCCCCGCGTGCGAAAGAACGGCCGGTCCGGAAGCACACTCTGAAGGATGTCTTCCGGTGACACCCATTTTCCACAGATTCGACAGGCTTTTACAGGACATGCCTCTTGGCACTTCCCGCATCCTGTACATTTCTGCGCATCATACTCTCCCTGCGCTCCCCTCGCACCGGAAGGGCAGACAGAGCAGGCTCCGCATCGAATGCAGCGGCTTTGCGCGACCATCGCCTGCGGGTGACTCACCTGGGTTTCCGGGTTGTGACACCATCTGCACCGCAGTGGGCACCCTTTCATGTACACACTCGTTCGGATGCCTGGACCATCGTTGACAGAAAAAGAAACAATATCTGTAATGATTCCACGCATATCTCAATAAAGGGCCCTGGCCAGCATATCTGCCTGGGTGCCCGGGTCGAGCTGAACAAACCGCGCGCTGAAACCGCCGACACGCACAAAGAGATTCTGATGCAGTTCCGGATGAATCATTGCATCCTCCATCTCTCCCCGGTCCACCACGCTGACATTCAGGGAAAGAATGCCCAGATCAAAGGCTGTATCGATCAGGTCGCAGACCGCATCCTGATGCCGGGAAAAAAGATCTCTGCTGAGCTTCAGGTTTTGAGCCGTCCCTGCCGTCAAGTCCATTTGAGTTGAAGCCATCGATCGCAGCATGGCAGGAAGTCCGCACCGGTCCATGCCCGCCATCGGGTTATTGCCGTTGGACAGGTATGCGCCGCTGTGTCTTCCGTCCGCTGTGGCCAGCGTATTTCTGCCCAGATCCACATTGGCTCCATTGTTGATCATGACCACCAGATAGGATGAAAGCCCCTGCTTTTCCGCCTGCCTTGCCGTTGTATCAAAGACAAATGTATTGATGTCCTGTGCCATCCGGTCGGCCTCCGGATCGCCGTTGCCGAATTTCGGGCAGTCCAACAGAGTCTGGCGCAGTTCTTCCTGCCCCGCATAATCATGGTCCAGGACATGCACCAGTTCACTGAGAGAGAGTCTTTTCTGTTCATAGACAACCTTCCGGATCGCAGTCAGGCTGTCCGCCGTTGTCGTGTTTCCATATGTCTCATAGGTTCCGGCCAGATAGCGCACTCCACCTGAACACAGTGGAAGTGCGCGTGCAACACAGTCGTCCATCAGAAGACTCATCATCAGCATGCTGCTGTTCGCACGGACCGTGTCGTACACCAACCGCTGATGGCGTGCCGCAATCTGCGTAAAGTATTCGACCTGCTGTTTCCAGGCGTCAAGCAGCTTTTCAAATGTATCAAAAGCATCCGGTCTTCCGAGATTCAGCCCATGCGGGCAGTTTCGGATCGGGTCAATCCCCTCATGCAGAGTCACTTCCAGTGCTTTGGCCAGGTTGATGATATCATTCGGCGTTCCGATGCTTCGATGACCAAGCACATATTCACCGCAGCCGAAGAATCCGTACTGCTCGGCTTCCTCTTCTGAAACATGCATGGTTTTCTGCACAGCACGCACCGATGCCTCATCATTAAACAGCAGCGGGTAGGTCATTCCGTTTTCCAGCATTCGGAGGCCTAGATCCCGAACCTCATCAGAAAGCCCCTTGTACACGCGCAGCGAGAATTCCGGTTTCAGTTCCCGAAAACGCATCCCAGCTTTCATGATGGCGAGGGAAACCCGGTCTGCGTTCTCCGGATTTCTTCGTCCCACCCCGCCCATCACAATCCGTCCGTCCCGGCTGTCCGTTTCCTTCATAAGCTGATAGAAGAAAAGCAAAAGCTGAATGGCTTCCTCTTCCCGGAGCACGCCGCTGTCGATATCCCGGACATAAAGATCACCAAGGTAGACATCCATCCGCCCGAAATCCCGGCCGCCGGTCATCGCAGAATAGAACCAGACAAGCTGCAGGGCATCCCTGAAGCACGCAGGAGGCCCCGCAAGGATGCGTTCCACGCTTTCCAGCAACGGATCAGCCCAGGCCGGATCTGCTCCCCCGTCCTTCATCGTTCGAATCTGATCAGCATACCCTGAAAGAATCGTTTTCAGCAGATCAATCATGCCTGAGAGTGATTTCAGAAACATCTGCTGATCAGCCTGCAGCCCAGGATCCTCAAGCCTTGCCAGCGCTTCCTCCTGCATGCCGCCAAGACCTTTTTGAATCAGCTTGTCATAGTCGAGCTGTGAAAACACAAGTCGATACAGCCCGAAGATGACACCCGAGTCGGAAGCCCACAAATCACTCGGCATTTCCCGGGACATCTCCGGATCGAATGCTGCCCGAACTTTGGCATTGACATTTTCCTTTTCCCAGAAGGCAATCAGCTCCGCAATCGCCTGCCTCTGGTCCGGTGTCTGTGTCGGTCGGTTCATGACACGCTTCATGCGCGCAATGTCCGCATAATAAGCGACATTGTCCAGCCCGTCAGCATCATCATCCCAATAGCTCGGCGCAATACCCAGCGGACGAAACATGCGTCTGCCGACAAAGAGATCGCCTTCCCGGACCGGCAGGGCAGCTGCCGGCAGGGCGATCTCCAGGCATTTCAGTTCGCGCATCGAAAGGTCCTGGCCTGTATACTGCCGGTATTGATCTGTATATTTGAATTCAACGGAAAGGCTATCATCCAGATGCTCATCATCCCAGGCAAAGTATCCTTTCATATCCTACCCTCCATGTCCGCTGGATACACTTCCACAACTGCATTATGAACCGAAGTCCATGCAGGTCAAAGTGCATGAACAAGCGCATTATATGCAAAAAATAAGATTCTTTTTTGCGTTCTGTGTCCGTTTACTTTTGGGATCGGCACTGCTATACTCTGTTCAGCATGGAGGGTTCATGAGCTATGTTAATTGAATATGGAAACACAGTGGTTGTTCCCAGTTGGGAATTGTCGGAAGAGATCCCAACGGGGTATTCCCGTATTTATTATGTCCGTACCGGAGAGGTGACCTATGAGTCATCCGATGAACGGCGTCCTTTAAAACCGGACCACCTCTACATTCTTCCCTCAACCATTCCCTATCACGTGTGGAGAAACCGGGAAAAAGACTTTGCCTGCACCTATCTGCATGTGGATTTCAGTCAATACAGGGTGAATGCACTCATTGAGCTATCCGTCCAGAACAATTCATGTCTGGATCACTTCATTCAGGCTGTCTCACGGGCAATTGAAGAGGAACGGATCGAACTGCTCGAACAGCTGGCCGAATCCTTCTCTTTTTTCCTGAAAGACAGTGAAGCTTTTATCCGAAATTCTGAAATGCTCACCCTGGTTCAGTCTTATATTCTGAGACACATTTCCGAAGAACTGTCCATTGAGGACCTGAGCCTTCTCTTCAATTATCATCCCAACTATTTTATTCGCCTGTTCCACCGTGAAACCGGGTATACGCCCTATCAGTATATTGTCCAGCAGAGGATGCAGTATGCAGTGACCCAGCTCAACAAGGGCCTTCCCAACGAAGAGGTGTGTTACGCCTGCGGGTATACCGACTCGAGCACCTTCACCCGCGCTTTCAGAAAATACTACGGTGTTGCACCGCAGAAATACCGTAAAGGCTTTCGAAAGCCATGAAAGGTCTGTATAGGTTTCTTTTTCCATGAAGTTTTTCTGTTCTGTGCGTCCCGTCAGTGAAACGGTTCGGAACAGCTTCATGTTTTTGGTTTTCAATTTCTCCGCCGCTTTGTCCGGGATTCCTGTGTAATCCTGAAAACCTTAATTTTTGCACATTTTTTATTTGATGATGCACTTTTTCCTTTATTGTGTTCTTAGTATACTGTCTATACATATGACAGTTTCACAACGCATTGGCATTGTCAGCGAGAAGAGGGATCCAAATGACGTCGACCGTTTTATCCCATTCGCGCAGGAAAAGCGCTATTGCACGTTTCTTCAGTTCATTTTGCGGATACAAAAAGCATCTTGCGCTTACACTGATGTTTCTCCCTGTGCTTGTCTATTTTATCGTGTTTAAATATGTCCCCATGAGCGGTGTGATCATTGCTTTCAAGAATTACAAAATCAGCCGCGGCATTTTCGGAAGTGCATGGTGTGGTCTGGACAACTTTACAAAAGCCTTTGCCACGCCAACCTTTGTCCGTTCTGTCCAGAACACGCTGATTATCAGCAGCCTGAAACTGCTCTTTGGTTTCCCTGCTCCGATCATTCTTGCGCTCATGCTCAACGAGGTCACCCACGCCCCATTCAAGAAAACCGTCCAGACCATCAGCTATCTGCCTCATTTTCTGAGCTGGGTGGTTTTGGCCGGCATGTTCCAGCAGCTGCTTTCCCCCAATAACGGAGCCGTGAATGCTGTGCTTCGCGATGTTTTCGGCGTCAAGGACTCCATCTACTTTCTTGGTGACAACCACTATTTCCGCGGCACCCTGATCATGACGGATATATGGAAAAATGTCGGGTGGTCCTCCATTCTGTATCTTGCGACCATCACCAGCATCGACCCTGCATTGTATGAGGCCGCCACGGTGGATGGCGCAACGCGCTGGCAGTGTACAAGATACATTACGGTTCCTTCCCTGGTCAGCACCATCGTGGTCATGCTCATCCTGAATGTCGGATCCATCATGGATGCAGGATTTGATCAGGTGCTGAACCTGTATAACAGTGCAGTCTACCAGACCGGCGATATCATTGATACCTATGTATATCGGTACGGTCTGGGCGATATGAAATATTCACTGGCAACAGCCGTCGGGCTCTTCAAAAATGTGATTGCCTTTGTGCTGGTCGTGGGCACCAACCTGATTGCCCGCAGGATCAGCGGTGAAGGCATCTGGTAAGGAGGGCCTTGATATGACACAGAAGAAATTCACCTTCGGCCGGGCTGTCATTTATCTGCTGCTGGTTCTGCTGTGCGCCACCATTGTGATCGCATTCTGGCATCTCATGAATCTCAGCCTGTCCCCAAGCTATATCGCCACGCGCGGCGGACTGCTGCTTTACCCAAGAGAGGCCACGCTGGACAATTATGCCAGGGTGATTGGCAACCGCTATATCTGGCTGGGGTATAAAAACACGCTGATTCGCACCTGCATCGGAACCGTTCTGCAGCTGTTCTTTACAGCCATGGGTGCGTATGTCCTCAGCAAGCGTTTCTTCCCCCACCGCACCTTCTGGACACTCTTCATAGTGTTCACCATGTTTTTCTCCGGCGGTCTGATTCCCAATTATCTGCTTGTCAAGAATCTGGGACTCCTGGATACCTATGCCTCCATGATCCTCCCCGGTTTTATCAGTGCCTACAATCTGGTAATCATGCGAAACTTTTTTCAGTCTCTTCCGGAAGAAATTGAAGAGAGCTGCCTGATTGACGGCGCCGGCAGATTCAGGATTTTTCTCCAGTTTATCCTTCCCCTCTCCAAACCGATCCTGGCCACCGTTGCTCTGTGGCTGGTCGTCGGGCACTGGAACAGCTGGTTTGACGTGCTCATCTATATTTCCGATGATACCAAGTTCACCCTGCAGATCGTTCTCCGTCGGATCATTATTACCGGCTCCAAGGAAATTCTCGATACCAGTGCCGCTGCCAACGCAGCCGAAATGGAATCTGTCGTTTCGTCAGAAGGACTGAAGGCGGCCTGCATTTTTGTCACCACCTTTCCAATTCTCTGCGCATACCCCTTTGTGCAGAAGTTCTTCGTCAAGGGGATTATGATCGGCTCTCTGAAAGGATGATGATCCTTTCAACAAATAAAAAAGGAGGTTACCCATATGAAGTTTTCCCGTTTTCTCGCTCTGGTGCTTGCCCTCATGATGGTCATGGGACTTGTGCCTGCAGCAATGGCTGACGAAGAGCCTGTGAAAATATCGGTTGCCGGCTATATGTTCGGTCCGATCGACAACGAGAGAGATGTCATCACACCTCTTGTTGAACAGCAGCTCAAGGAAAAACACGGCATCAATGTTGACATTGAAGTGGTCTACATTGAGCAGGCGAACTATGCTGAGATTCTGAACACACGTCTGACCGGCGACAAGGCCCCTGATGTGTTCCTGGCTCAGAGTGCAACCGCGCTGAACAGCTACTATGACCAGGGTGTCATCAAGGAATGGGATGAGGATTTCTTCAAGGAGAATGCACCGGATGTGTACAACTTCATCATGAACGGTGCTGCCTACGGCGATCTGGTCAATGATGTGGACGCATGGAAGAAAGCCTCTCTGAAAGACGGCAAAATGATTGTGATCCCGTCCTTCAAGCCCGACGGCTCCATGCCGTACAAAACCTTGATCTATCGCGGCGACTGGCTGGACAAACTGGGCATTGAGCAGGCCGATCTCCCCAAGACCGTGGATGATTTTGTCGCACTGATGGATCGTTTCACCAATGAGGATCCGGACGGCAATGGGCAGAAAGATACCTATGGCTGCTCTATTACTGCCATGAAAGCCCTGTTTGGCGCCTATGGTCTGGGCACCGGTTTCGTGGGAAGCAATTCCTACTGGGTCAACAAAGATGGCACCATCGTCAACGGGGATGTTACCGAAGAGGCCAAAGAGGTTATCGGTATCCTTGCAAAGATGTATGCTGCCAATCTGATCGATCCTGAGTTCGTCACCGGAAAAGAATCCGTGGAAGGCAGCTACTGGGCCATCTCTCATGGTATGGTCAACGGTCTGTATGGCGTCAGTGCCAATGCTTCCATTGACCACTATCGTCTCAAGGAAGTCCTGAACGATGACGGCGGCCGCTGCGCACAGGAATACTGGGCAGTCAACGGTGAGGATTCCTCCTTTGTTTACGGCCCGTGGCCGGCCGGCCCCAAAGGGGATTACGGATGGCAGGTCGGCACATCGGTTGCAGTTTCTGAAAGCGCTGTATACAACGCCAAGATGTCCGATGAAAAGCTGGCTCTGATCTTTAAGATTCTCAATGCATTTGCAACAGACGAAGAACTGTATATGACGGCGTTTGCAGGCATTGAAGGAACGCATTATGAGAAGAATGCAGACGGCACCATTAAGCGTCTGATGGGCAACGAAGAGCTCAACGCAGTCGGTGTCTGGGGCTGCCGCAGCCTTTACGGCAACGACCGTGCTTTCTCTCAGCTGGGCTATGATCTGGCCTTCTATAAGGATCCCTCCATTGCAAACCGTCTGAACTGGTTCAAGAAGGATCAGTACAACAGTTATATCCAGGATGCTGTCACTGAAACCCTGCCCAGTTCTGATCTGTTTGCCGAGCTCAATACCATCCGCGATGAAACATGGGTTGCCATGATCCGTGGAGAAAAGTCTCTGGATGACTGGGATGCCTATGTCCAGAGCTGGATGAACGCAGGCGGCCAGACCCTGACAGAAGAAGCCAATGCCTGGTTCAATGGGAAATAAAGTCTGAGGAATGAAATGAGGGGATACCGCACACGCGGTATCCCCTGTTTTTATGTCAGCCATGGGATCCATTCAGGCATTCCGACCCGTCAGTCAATCAGCAGCATCGGCTCGCTGAGCAGCCCGGAGCGTGCAAGACGATAGGTTCGCGTCCACCTCATGCCTGTGCTTCTCCAGGCCTTGGGACCAAACCAGATGGTCGATTCATCATTCAGATGGAAAGTGCCGAATGAATTGATGCGGCTGGCATAGACTGTAATGTCCAGCACATGATCCCCGGCCTCCAGATCTCCAAGATCTGCTTCAGACGGCGCAAGAGAAAGATTGGCCATTCGTTTTCCATCCAGCTCTGCCGTAATACACGGAGCAGAAAAGCGTCCCAGACGAAGCCGCACATGATGGCCTCCCGCCAGCCGGAAGCGGTAAGTCATGATCCCGGAATAGAACGGGAATCCCTGCGTTGTCCAGTCTCCGAATACAAGTGTTTCCGGTGCCGGGATCAGCGCTGTCTCCGTTCCGTTAACGCGTACCCCAAAATCACCAAGCAGGAAAACATTTTCCGTGCATGTCGATGCCACCAGAGGCTTCACAATTTCCACCGTATTGATGCCGGCATGAATGGGACCGGCCGGAAAACAGGCGATGGATTCATCTGTAAACCATCCGTCCTGCTTCCGCTCAACAGGCTTTCCGTTCACGCGGATCTCGGATTCCCCGGCATCCTCCAGGGCAAGCCGTGCAGAAGGCAGATCAATTTCCGAAAGGAAGCGCATCCGCAGGCATAGCGTATGCTCTGCTGTTTCCGGTGGAAGAATCCATGGCTGTGCCCCTGAAACAGCTGCTGTCGAAATGCCCAGCCGATCCTTCGCCATGACACCGATTCGCAGCATATCCTCCTCCTTCTGCCACAGCCCGCCATCGGTCTTCCACTCAGCTGTATCCAGCACCAGCACATTATCTTCTGAGCGAATCACGCATTCCGGAGGCGGCAGGAAAGTTTCGCCGGCACTCTGGCTGTCCTGTGAGAAATCCTCTGACATTCGGATCCCATAACTGCCGTTCAAATCCATCCTGTGCTGTATGGCCTTCTGCTGCATTCCCTCTTCAGGCGACAGCCGCAGAAGAAGACTGTCCTGCGCATAGCATTTCCAGGAAATCTCTGTCCGTTTTCCATCGCAAACGGCTTCCATCGGTCGGATGGTTCCCTTTTGCGTGTCCCAGAGCGTAACCTTCCAGCTGCCCAAAAACGTGATGGTGTATTCCTCCGGGCTGTCAATCGCTCCCCGCGTCGGAGGAAACGCATGGCAGATAAAGACATTGCGGCACGCTCCATCCTCGCGCACTGCGCACAGAAGGTTATTCGACGGTTTTCCATCCCGATATTCAATTCGAACTTCACGTACCCGCTGCAGGCACTGATTCAGGCGTTCACGGTCCCACGGAATGCAGATGCATGTTTTGCTGAACTGTTCAGCTTCAGTGCTCGGCACAGCATCCACATATTCAGGTGCTGAACCAAGAAAAACAACCGTTCCACCGCGCTTTCTGAATGCACGCAGCGCATCGAGTGTTGTATTTCTCATCGTGATGCAGGCCGGCACGATCACGGCATCATACGCCATTTCTCCCACCTGAAATGCGTTCCCTTCACGCAGCTGGGACGGGAGGGTTGATTCACAGATAAAATCAAAATCCAGCGTATCAAACAGCAGCCAGTTCGTGAGTTCTGCAAACCGTCTGTCCAGTTCCGCGCGTTTTCTCCCCGTCAGATCATTGGGGCCAAATGAAATCCAGCAGGACTCCACCGGATGAATCACACCGATACGAATCAGCGGTTTGCCGCGTGTCATCAGCAGATTCACACGGGCAAAGTGATCTTCAATGAACGGATATTCACGCCACCAGGCACTCTGGTGTCCAATGGATGCAGGGTAATCGCGTTTGGACTCTCCGTGCATGGAGCACCAGTACAGGTGCGGCACCCGAACCGTAACCCCCAGAGCGGCCTGCCAGTCTCCCTGCAGCTTATGTCCCTTGAAATCAAAATCCCAGTTCGTTACGCCGTACATTTCACTGGTCACACCGGGGCATCCCTGCTGATGGGCTGCCGATGCAGCCTGCTTGACCGTGTTCAGTTCCCGTCCATCACACAGCTGGTCTACACCCGGGAGCGTGAACGCCCGGTATGCGCGCATCACCTCACCGACTGCGCCGGTCTGGCTTTCCAGCGTCTGTTCCGACATCATGTGTCCTGTCATCAGCACACCGTTTTTCCTGCACCAGTCGCCGATCTGATCGCAGAACGCTGATACAAAGCGCTCTGTTGTATGGTCATGGAAATGATAGCGGGTCAGTGACACCCCTTCCGGAAGTTCCCATACCACTTCGGGAAGCTTGTCAAGCAGACTCTCTCCGTAAGCCTGCGTATAGGTTTCTTCCAGATCCCCTGTCCACGGCAGAATCACATCCTGCAGATCCGACGAGCGGGAAAGCGTCGCTTTGGCCGGCATCTGCGGCTCATCTGTGAAAATGGCCGGACAGACTGTTCCCAGCCGCTTCCCGAGTACGCTGCGGTACCGTTCATGCGTGATCCGGATAAAATCCCGTATCGCACCGGGATTCATGGTATCCACATATCCCTTGAAATGGAACCACGGGCTCGGCTTTGTCACCCGCTCGATTGCATACCATACTGTGGTATCAGCAGTTTCCTCCGGACGAAGGCGATGATACGATGTCATATACCCCTGTTCATTGAGCGTGACCGTGTAGCGCGAAAGGAGCTTTCCGTCATGCTCACCGGGGGCCTGGGGTGTCAAAAGCAGAAACCGCTGACGGTTTTCCTCTTTTTCCGTCACATATCCGCCTGCAAATCCTGACGGCCATTTATCCTCGTCGTAGAGCCATGCAAGCATATGCCGCTTCTGCGCCTCATCGACGCACGTCCGAACCCTGTCCATAAAGGCGTCGGACAGGTATGGAATGGACATACCGCTTCGGGTATGCATGTGAAAACCACCCATCCCCATCTGCTGCATGTATCCGATTTCCCTTTTCAGGAGATCTTCATCCAGATCACAGTTCCAGGCCCAAAACGGCGTACACCGGTATTCCGCCCCGGGATTTTTGAACAGTTCCTGATCCGGTTTCTCTTCGCGGTTATGAGGGTAAAGCATAGGCCCCTTCCTTTCATCAGTCCATTGATAGCCGGGATACTCACGCACGAGGTGAAAACCGCATGGTCACAATTTCAAAAGGCCTCAGTGTCAAAGGCAGCTGTTGACCATCTGTTTCCAGTACATACAGCTTTTCTTCCTCCATCGAGCACACCCACACATCTGCATAGGAAAAGTCCGGACGGAAGACCGCTTTTCTGGTTCCTCCCAGGCTCTCATACATCCGGAAAATCAGATCGCCTGATCCATCTTCCGCCAGCTTGACGCTTTCCACGATGACAGCCGTTTCATCACAATGCAGACCAGGAATCGGCCGGCAGGTGCCCGGAACCGTAATCACCGGATCATTCAGTGCCTCTGCCGCTTCCTGTACACCGCTTTCTTCCAGAGAGCCATTCCAGACCCTGTATGCGTAGGCAAAGCAGTGCAGGCCGCGATCCGCATCTGCATCCGGGTAGGTTGGCGCACGCAGAAGGCTCAGGCCAATGACACCGTCAAGCACTGACACGCCATACTTGCAGTCATTCAGTACGGCTGCGCCGCGGGACGCATCCAGAAGCGCAGTCCAACCGTGTGCGCAGACTTCAAAGCGATCCGCATCATACTGCCTGGACCGATGGGCAGGCCGGGCAATGGTGCCGAACTGAATCTGATGCACGGCGTTGTCAGCCTCAATGCCCGTATCAAACGAGACCTTCAGCAGGCGATGCATCTCATGCCATTCCACCTCAGTATAGAATTCAAGCTGCTCTGCATCCGGCATCAGGCGAATGCGCTGTTTGATCTCTGAGGACGAAAAACGCATGTTCATTTCCAGTTCAGCATAGATTCCGGAGGCGCAGGTGATGTTCACTGAGACCTCCGCCTTCAATTCAATTTCCCGCTGCTCGGTCTGACTGTCTATATCCCATGCATCAAAACGCCTGGGCAGATCCCTGTACAGATGGAACACATTGGATTCCGAGCGGATCCGTTCCTGACCATCCGCGCGCGTCACCATGGATACCAGCGTTCCACGGTTGGAAACCACCGCCCGGATCCTGCTGTTTTCCAGAATAAACCCATCCTTTTCCTTTCTGGCGGACACTTTGCAGATGGCATCCACCTGTGCAGGATTCAGGGTTACAGCAGCCAAGGGCTCAAGATCCATCAGAAGGAGTGCCGCCTGTTCGCCCGGCATGGCCGGAAACACCTTTCCATCCGCTGTGCATGCCCCGCTGCAGAACCGGGAATCCACTGGAACGGTCCTTGTCACCCTGTGCGAGGAAGGATTGAAGACCGTGATGCCTTCACTTCCCGAACAGAATGCCTTCAGCGCCTCCACCGCTCCATGCATGGCTTTTCCCTGGACAGAGAGCAGGTCCTTTCGTGCCTGCTCATAGACTTCCGGAATGGATGAGCCCGGCAGAATGTCATGGAACTGGTTGGTCAGCAGCAGTTTCCATGTTTCCTCCAGTTCTTTTCCGGGGTACACGGTATTCCCTGAAAAAGCCGCCAGCGCGGCGAGCATCTCCCATGCACGCAGCATATGTTCTGACCGCCGGTTGCCCTGCTTGATCGCTGCCTGTGTCGTATAGGTGCCCCGATGGCACGGAAGATACAGTTCACCGCGGACGACCGGAAGGTTCCCGTCATTTCTTTTGCGCAGATAGTCCCCCGGTCCCATCCAGTACAGCTTTGGCGCGCCCTGCAGATCCTGCTGCCGCCGGATCAGTTCCATGTCATCCCTTGTCGGGCCGCCGCCTCCGTCTCCATAGCCGAAGGGCATATAGAAATCACAGCTACCATCCCGCTCCAGACGATGGACCCAGCGGTTATGCACCGTCGCAGCATCCACCTGCGTTTCATAGAACATGTGCAAAAAGCTGGGAATCACGGTCCCATCGATGCCTTTCCAGAGAAAAGCATGATGTGGAAACGCCTCCGAGTCATTGTAGGACCAGTAGATTTTCTGGGTGGTCAGCCCCGTCATGCCAAAGCCGCGCAGAATCTGAGGGAGCGCGGCACTGTATCCGAACGTATCCGGGAGCCATGCCACCCGGCTGTCCACACCGAGCACCTCACGGAAATATTTCCTTCCGTAGAGAAACTGACGGACAAGCGATTCGCCGCCGGCCATATTGGTGTCCGGTTCGACCCACATGCCCCCGTCCGCAATCCACTGACCTCCCTGAATGGCTTTTTTTATATCCTCAAACAGGTCAGGATAGTACTTCCTGCACAGTTCATATTCAGCACACTGGCTCTGAATAAACAGGGCTTCCGGGTATTCCTTCAGCAGCCGCAGCTGGGCGGCAAACGTGCGTGCCGTCTTTCTGCGTGTTTCCCCCATCGTCCACAGCCAGGCCAGATCCAGATGGGAATTGGCAATCACGCCAATCTGAGGCGCAAAGGTCCCGTTATGCGCCTGCATGAAGGGAGACATCATTTCCCTTGCCCGGGCATAAGCTTTTCTTCTTTCCTGAAGCGGCTGCTCCATATCCAGATCATTCAGCATGCGCTCAAAGCCTGCGTCCAGCGCCTCCCGGAAAGCATCATCCTGGTCGAGATAATCATGCACGTCCCTGAGCACCGTCAGGTCCAGCCAGAGCTGATACGCTTCCTCATTCCACAGACCAAATGTGCTTCGGCCCATCACCGCCGGGCCTTCATGCTCATAACGCACCCCGTTCTCCGGAAAAACCGGACGTCCCGGATGCGCGGGGAGCGGTGTTCCGGCATAGACTTCCATCGCAAGCCGATAGGTTTCACCGCCCTCTGCCTGCCGCGTCAATGTCAGATCCGATCTGTACTGATGGGGATGCGCCATTCGGTCAGCCCGACGCGCACCGAAGGGTTTTCCATTGAGGAACAGGGTGGCTTCCCCGCCCGGATTCAGATCCATGACCACACGTTCCCCGCAGACGGACGGCGGAAGAGAAAAGCGGGCAAACATCCAGGCATATTCCCTCGGCTGTCCCCACGCTGTGCCTTCCGGCCACCTTTCACGCGCGCAGAGCTCTGCCTCTTCAGGTGACAGCTCCTCAGAAGTCCGGAAGCCTTCCAGCCTGATTTCGCCCATTTCATGATAAAAATCCGATTCCAGTGTCTCCATCACATGGCGCAGCTGATCTGTGATTTCCTTTTTCATCTGCCGGCCTCCCCGTTATCTCCATTCAGCTTCCTGATTCTGATGACAGCATTCCATCTGCACGATATGCTTTTTCTATCCGGAACAGCGTTCTCTTTTGCTGCCTATATCATACGTGCGCACACGATGACAGGCAAGGGGAAATTTCACCGGAAAATGTGCACGAATTCACCTGCATCAACTGTTCAGGCAGAAAAAAGCGGCGTCTGCCCATTGAAATTCGCATGCGGACTGCGGAAGACTGTCTCCTGTGCACATGTTCAATCTCAGGCAAACGCCGGTTTGATGTTATTTTAGAAAACTGTTCCACTGCTCCCTGCTGCATTCATAATCCACAGAGGACTGCAGATGACCAAGCTGATCGGTCCAGGAATCCCGGTTGACGCGCACCTTTACAAAGCCCAGCTGTTCATAGACATGCTGTGCACGAAGATTGTAGAGATTCGTATCCAGCCGGATCAGGTGATATCCAAATTCATGGAAGAGGCTGTCCATCAGCAGGCTCAGACAGATTTTTCCGAGACCGCGGTTCTGGGCATCAGGCTCGCAGATCTTGATGCCAATCTCACAGGTCTTCTCATCCTGACGCCGATAATTCATTTCTCCGATCGGCATCCCATCGTGAAGGATCATCAGGTGTCTGCCTGTCTCATCACAGTCCCCCGCAAGAAGGCGGAGAATCTTCTCTTCCGTCGTGCCGAGGCCCCGCGGAAATCCGGCGTGCGCCATGACGCTTCCGTCATTCCACCACGCAGCCAGCTGCCGCGCATCTTCCGGTCCGGCGTCACGGATGGTAATGGAACCGTAGGATCTGAGCATTTCTCTCACCTGCCCTGTCTGTTCATCCAATCGTGCGGAAAAGGACCACCAGGACCACCACCTGAATGATCAGGAACAGCGGGAAAAAGACCTGAAAGTACCAGTGTCTGGTCTTGTGCCGGAGAAGCTGCATGCCCAGTACTCCGCCAAGACCTCCGAACAGCGCCGCAGCCAGAAACAGCGTACGTTCCGGCACACGCCATTTCCCTTTGGCTGCGCATCGCTTGTCATAGGCCATCAGACCAAAAGAAATCAGATTCATCACAATCAGCACAACGCCTGAAATACTCATCAGCATACTGTTCTGCATTGGTCACACACCTCTTCTGCATGTTTTCTGCGCTTCGTTTTCGACAGGAATATACACCTTATATCCTATCCTGGCAAGCATTCCCCTGTCTCTTCTCCAACCAGAAAAGCCGGCTGCTGTCCCTGATATGTGACAACTGCCGGCTTCTCTGTTTTTCGTGACGTCCTTACGGCTTGACGGTAAAGTTCGCTGTCATGGCAAGAAGTCCGTCAAAGAACATTCTCACCGTATACTTTCCTGTCGGTATCTCTCCGAGATGGTTGCAGACCTGATACATGGCATAGGTCACCGGAATATCATAACACCAGTCGACACGCGTATACAGATCATTGAATTCCGACTGTTTCTCATACATCATGTCCACCACGAACCCATTGGGTGCCTCCATGGTGACCACGACATCGAAAAGCCTTGCCGTTCTCAGCATGGGCATGGCGAAATTGAGACGCAGAAGATACGAGTCCACAGAGGAATCAACGCTTCCGCTAAGCACACCGCTGACCCAGTCTTTCAGTTCATACGCTGAGAAGGAATTCATTCTTGTGGTCTTTTCGTACAGTGACCTCAGCAGCTGAACATTGCCCGACACTTTGAAATCCCGCACCGGCTGTACCGGAATTTCCACCTGGGTGGTTTCGGATGCTTCAGCACCTTCCACCGATACAGCAAAGGCCATGGTGGTTCCGGGCAGTGCAAGCACATCACAGGAAGTCTCCGTCACCTTCTCCTGAGCAATCTGCACGTTTGCCCCGCCGTTGGGTTCAACACAGAAAGAAGTCACAAGATACGACTCGCTCTGCGCGTCATCGGTCCACGCAAGATGAACTTTGCCATTGTTCTGATACACAGCTTCGGTGATCTGAAGCGTATCCGCTGCTGCAGCATTCACCAGAACACATGTCAGAAGAATGCTCAGGAACAGGATGCAGTTGCGTCTCATATAAGAACCCTCCGTTGATTGATTCCTGCAAAAAAAGGATCTCTAACCTGACCAGTAGTATAGCATAAGTCTGCTCGAAAAAAAATCGGAAATCTTCTCTTCATCCTCCAGACCCGATCCGGTCCCATGGCGGCAGCATCTGCTCATCTGGCTTTTTTCTGTTTTTTCCCTTCTTATGCGCCTTTCAATCGACTGCATTTTTCTGCTACAATACCATTAGAACCACTCTATTTTGTCGTAAACGCACAGATCCGTGAGTCAGAATGAGTCCCTGTTTTTACCGGGAGTTCAGGCTTTCCCGCATGGGCCCGCCCGTATACCGCCCGGTCATCTCCCCTGTTCTGCCCGTCCGCTGACTCAAGGATTCATTCCCCGCTCTTCACAGAAGAAAACCATCACGCCCGGATTATCCACCGCTTTTCCGTCTTGCGCAACATCATCTGTAGAAAGGAGGCCTGCCCATGCTCCGCATTGCATCTGCCGTCTCGGTCCGCCTGTGCCCCGGGGCTGCTGAGAGTGTCGCTTATGCCGCCGAAGAGCTGACCCGATGTCTTGCCAATGCCGGCATCCATGTCTCCGCTCCGGGTGATTTTCAGGAAGATTCCGTCTGCATTCTGCTCACGGATCAGACGCCTGGTCTCACCGATGGTGCGTTTCGGCGCACTGTTTCAGCAGCCCGTGTTCTGCTGGAATCTTCTGAAGGATGCGGCATTGTCTATGGTGTCTACGATTTTCTTGAGGATCTCGGCTTCCGCTTTCTCGCACCGGACTGCGAAACGGTTCCGACTGCCCCGCTGACGCTGCCTGAAGGCGTGATTGAAGAAGCACCGGCCTTTCATGCCAGGGAAGTGTTCTGGCGTGCTGCGATGGATGGCGCGTTTGCCGTGCGGCTTCGGCTGAACTCCTCCCGCTCCACGATCACACCCCGCCAGGGCGGAAAGATGATGTTCTATAATTTCTCGCATTCCTTCAATACCCTGGTCCCTGTGGAACGGTGGTATGATACCCATCCCGAATACTTTTCCATGAAAAACAACGTCCGCCTGCGTGAAAAAACACAGCTCTGTCTGAGCAACCCGGATGTCCTCAGACTCTGCATTCAGGGCGTCCGCACCTGGATCCGGGAGAATCCGGAGTGCCGTATTTTCTCTGTCTCCATGAATGACTGGTACAATGCCTGCGAATGCCCGCTCTGCCGCAAAGTGGATGAGGAAGAAGGCAGTCAGGCCGGCAGTATCATCCGGTTTGTCAATGCGATTGCCGATGATATCGCCAAAGACTATCCGCAGGTCATGATCCACACCTTTGCCTACCTGTACTGCCGCAGACCGCCCAGGCATGTGCGTCCGAGAAGCAATGTCATCGTCCGTCTCTGCTCAATTGAGTGCTGTTTCTCCCATCCCATCGGATCGTGCAGGCATGAGCGCGGAGGCATCAATGTCCAGGACGGGTCCGCAGGCAGCTTCTCCGAAGTCCTTCCAGAAGACCGTACGTTTACAGACGATCTGGAAGACTGGTCTTCCATCTGTGAAAACCTCTATATCTGGGACTATACAACCAACTATGCGAATTATCTGCTTCCCTTCCCCAATCTTCATGTGCTCAAAGACAACCTTCTCCTGTTCCGGAAGTATGGTGTCAAGGGCGTCTTTGAGCAGGGCAATTTCTCCCATGGGCAGTGCAGCGCACTGGGTCAGCTGAAGACCTATATGCTCGGAAAGCTCCTCTGGGACCCGGACCAGGATGCCGATGAAATGATTGAGGACTTTGTCAACGGCTATTACGGTCCTGCTTCTGTGCCGATGATGCAGTATGTCTATCTCTGGCAAAAGGTGTCGGGGATCCATCATGCAGGCATCTATGACATGCCGGATGCAGCCTATCTCGCTGAATCGGGGCTCAGATGGGCCAGGATGCTTCTTCTCCAGGCTGCATCCCTCGCAAAGGGAACACCGTATGCCGAGCGGATTGAACGGGAAGCCCTCTCCATTCGCTATGCCCTGCTGGCCAGGGAATCGCCTGACACGCCCGGCCATGCGCAGGCTGTGGATGATTTTATGGCCGATGTCCGGCGCCTTGGGATCACGGAGCTCTTTGAAAGAAAGGAACTCGAGGCTTCCGGTGAACGGCTCCGCACATCCAGGTATGCAAAAGACCGCCGATCCGTTCCTTCCATCCGTTATCCGATTTAAGAGGTGACAGCGCATGTATCAGTCCCGTCTGCATCTGACCAACGGCATTATTTCTGTTGCGCTCGACGCACTCAGCGGGGAAATGCTGGAATTTGTCCGGGAAAGCACGGCTGATAATTGTCTTAAAAACCATGTCCGCCGAACCTGGTCCCTTCTCGACGGCCTGCTGCTGACAGATCAGGCGCCGCTCCGCTTCCATGGCCCGCGCTACAGGGATATCCGTGCAGATCCTTCCCTGACGCCGGTCATTGAAACGCAGCAGCTGGAACACTCCGCCTGTGCACGCATCCATTACCCCTGTCTCCTGGCGGGCACGGAAAAACTGGATCTTGCCGCAGATATCACCATCCGCCTGAATCCGGGAGACTGCCGCACCGTCTGGACGCTGACGCTCGACAACCGGACCGGATTTGAGATGGACGATATTGCATTTCCCAGCGTGGACGGTCTGTGGCTTGGCGAGGAATGGCAGGATGATGTCCTGGTCTACCCGCATTTTGCAGGATGCCGGATGGATAACCCGACCGATCAGCTGGCTTCCACTCCCCGACTGATTCACTGGAAATGGCAGGAGTATATCTATGAATACAATGTCGGTCAGGCCACAGGCGTCCGGGATGAGCGCGGCGCCTATGTGCTGCGCCTGGATTATTCCGGAAAGGCGTCCATGCTGTGGATGGACCTGTATGACTCGCAGGAAGGGACCGGCATGTATCTGACCTGCCGCAATGCGCACCTCACCATGAAATCCCTGCGCATGGAGTCTTTCGGAAGCGAAGATCCCGGTGCCGGCCTGGCCATCCTCCACCGTCCCGGCATGAAAAACGGTGTCTGGCACAGCGATGAATGTGTGCTTGCTTTCCATGAAGGTGACTGGCACTGGGCAGCAGACGAATATCGCTCCTGGTTTTCCACGCTCATCCGCCGCGACCCCGGCCATCATCGTCCGGCATGGTTTGAAAAAAGCCCCGGCCTGATTGCACATTATGATTTCCAGTATCAGGGCGGCGGCATTGTCCATACGTTCAGGGATATCCCGGAACTGATGCGTGAAGCACAGCAGCTCGGTTTCAATCATCTGCTTCTCGCCGGATGGCATGAAGATGGGTTTGACTTTGGTTTTCCGCACTACCGTCCCAATCCTCTGCTGGGAACGGAACAGGAACTGAAAGATGCGCTCGCTGCCTGCAGGGAGATGGGCGGTCATGTCTGTTTCTATATCAACTCCCGTCTGTGCAATACCGGTTTTGCGGATGAACAGGAACGCATCCGAAGAAGCGCTGTCATGCGGCGGGACGGCTCCCTGCACATTGAAAAATACGGCGCAGATGATGTCTCTTTTGCCTCGCTGTGCATCAATGACACCGATTGGCGCAGGTCACTTTTCAATACGGTGCATTATCTGACGCACGAAATTGGAGCCGACGGCATGTATCTGGATCAGCTGGCCATGGCCAACAGCTGCAAATGTTATCATCCTGGGCATCAGGAGCATGCGGGCAATCCCTGCGCCTGGAACCAGGGGTATGAAAAGCTCATCCGTGAACTCCAGACCGACTATGCACCGGAAGGCATGGCGCTCATCTATGAAGGCTGCAATGATGCTTTCGGCCCGTATGCTTCCGGTCAGCTCATCTCGGAAATGCATTGTCCCCTGCACAGCCGCATGCCGGAAGTCTACAAATATACTTTTCCGGATCAGATTCTCGTCGACATGATGAATCCACGCAGACACTCTGCCATGCGTCCCGAACATATTGCCCGGCATTCCACAGAGCTCCTGCACCGCGCTTTCACCATGGGGGCTTATCTGTGGTGCTATGATCTGTATATGGACAACACGTTCCAGCGGGATCCGGAACAGTATGCGCGATTGCAGAAGCTCGTCGCGCTGCGGCGCAGCTGGCTTGAACACTATGGGCAGGGGCAGTTTACCGATACGGTCGGCCTTGACAGCATTCCGGAGGAGGTTCTCGCCAAGCGGTACCTGATCGACCGCGGCCTGCTCATCGCCTGCGCCAGCGAAAAAGGACTGGATGGCTCCATCCTCGTCCAATGGGATGCTCCTGCTCCGCCCGAGTGCGAAATCATGACCAGCCAGTCTCCGGAGCCGGCTCAGTTTCTCTGTGAACTTCATGTAATCAATGGAATCAGCTGGGCATCCGTCCGTCTGCCGGAGGATGAACTGGCAGTCGTCGTGCTCAGAGTCCCCTCCTGATGCAGGCGTGCTCCGCTGAAGATCTGAAAGCCTTCTTCCTTTCCTGGCCCCTGTTCACAAAGCAGCGCCTCTCTCCATTCGGAAAGAGGCGCAGTTTTTCTGTTTCAGCATCCACACCATTTGCTGCAGTCGGAATGCATCTTTTCAGTACAGATGGTATTTCTTGGTTTCAGCCGTAAACCGGTCCACTTTTTCCCTCGATGTGAGAATCAGCTCTTCCGCCGTCATCCGGCCTGTTCTGTACACATCCGTTCCCAGGAGCTTATCAATCGAATAGCATGGATCACCTTCCCATTGAATGAAGCGGAATGCCTCCGGGTACATCTTCCGGATCGTGTCGCACAGAAGAAGGCCTGCCGCAAACACATCCGCCCGGTCACGGTCCAGAATATGCATCTGCACCCCGTGGCATGTCTGCCCGGCATGCTTGCTGAAAGTGGGCACAAAGCTTGCCCGCCGAAAATGGATGCCGGGGGTGTCAAGCTCAGACAGCCGTTTTTCGAGTTCCCCGGCCCGAATAAACGGAGCCCCGATCAGCTGAAAAGGCATGGTCGTTCCGCGCCCTTCACTGCAGTTGGTCCCTTCAAAAATACAGGTGCCGATATAGCAAAGGGCTGTATCCAGCGTGGGGCAGTTGGGGCTGGTCATCACCCAGGGCAGGTCTGTGTCATCCAGGCGCATCCACCGCTCCCATCCTGCGAGCGGCACCACCGTGAGCGGCAGTTCCAGATGCAGATAGTCCTTCACATACAGTGCGTACTCTCCAATGGTCAGGGCGTACTGCGTGGGAAGCTCATAGTTTCCCACGAATGAGGAAAAGGCCGGGTCCAGCACGGTGCCTCCGGTCCTGATCCCGCCAAGCGGATTGATGCGGTCCAGCACTATCATGGACTTCCCTGCCCGGCTGCAGGCTTCCATGGCATAGGACAGGGAATACAGATAGGTATAGAATCTGGCTCCGACATCCTGTATGTCAAAAACCAGCACATCAAAGGCATCCAGCATTTCTTTGGTGAAATGGCTGTTCTTCCCATAGGCACTGTAAACCGTAATCCCGGTCTCTTCATCGACCGTGCTTTCCACCGCGGCACCGGCCTGCGCATCCCCGCGAATCCCATGTTCCACAGCAAACAGCGCAGTCAGGCGGCATGAGGCGTTCAGAATATCAATGGTGCTTTGCAATGCATGATTGATGCCTGTAGGATTGGTCATCAGTCCCACGCGTTTCCCGTCCAGCTGATCCAAAACAGTGGCAATCCGGTCAATCCCACTGAGCACAGGATGTTTTTCCATTTTCACAGTTCCTTTCACGGTTCTCTCCTGAGATATGCAGGTCTTTTTCCGCGCATCCCATCTTTTTCAGTTGACAGCGCAAAACCATCATTCCAGGATGCCCTTCTGCGAGCAGAAATCCAGAAACTCCAGGAATTCAGAGGTGTGCACGCAGTTTGCCAGATTCATCAGACGCTTCTTTCTGTAATGCAGGGCCGATGTCGTCAGATACAGTTCCCTCCCCAGAGCATCCATGGAGCTTCCTTTTTTCATCCGCCTGAGAAGAAGCAGGTCGGTTGGATCGCAGGCATTCAGAAGCGTTTCCGCTCTCAGCAGACGTTCGGCTTCAGGATCGGAATAAAAGTTGATGCTGTTTTCAAACGCGTCGGCATCATTGTGCGGAAAATAGTTCATGGTGGTATCGGGAGTCATCGCCGTCGATTCACGCACGATCAGCTGACTGCGCACTCTCGATGAAAGGCTGGATGTGGCGGGTGTCCTGGACAGATAGGAGAACAGAAGCACAGCCTGCCTTCCCAGTTCCCGGTGGTCGAGTGTCGCTGTTGTCAGGGACGGCTGAACGTGTTCAGCCATCTGAGAATTGCCGAAAGCCGTCACATAAAGGTCATCAGGCACCCGGATCCCGTCACTTCGCAGGAAACTCAGCAGGGAAACACCGGCGATATCATTGGCACAGATGACGGCATCAAACTGACTGACTTTCTGCCGGAACTGGTGATAGCATCCCTTCAGATCGGCCAGATTGTAGAAGGTGCTTTCTTCCGCAGACCAGCCTTTTTCCTCGCACCATTTTCTGAAATAACGGAGTTTGATGTTATCCGCGGAAGAACTTGGATTATAGGCATAGATCGCAATCCGCTTTCTCCCGCAGTCCTCCGTCAGATAGCTCAGAAGATGATGGATTGCGCCGACATAATCCATCCGGACCATGCCTGTAGGCAGAGACGTTTCCGCCGGGTCAAAGCTGATGAAAATCGATTCGATATCCCGTGCATTGAAAAACCGGAGCGTTCTGGGCATCCATGCAACCGATGTGCCCACAACAATCAGCATGCGCCGTTCTTTCCCAAAGAGAGCATCGTAGTCGATGCTCTCAAAGTGGTCCGCATCAAGAGGCACAAATCTGTATTTTCTTCTTCCGGATTCCTGCGTAATTCCTTCCATCGCCTGTTTGGCCCACAGATAACTCCGATAATTCGGCTCTGTTAAAACGGGAATCAGCATATGTATCCCTCTTTTCCAATCCTGTCCCCATTTTATAGAAAAAGCACTGAAAAGGCAACTGATTCAACGCTTTTCACACCGTATGCGCAAGGATTTTCCTGATTGTTACACTGAGAGCCATGATATACTTCCTGTAGGCCAGATTGCCTTGCGTCACACATGCATGCGGCGCTGAGGTATGGTACCCCGCCTTCCTGCAACAAAGACTCTTTTTTTATACTGTAAACGGTTCAGGGAAATCTGACCAGGAAAGGAGGTGTCAGACACATGAAGGCTAAGCAGAACCCGAACCTGATCACGGCCCTCTACGAGCGACTTTCACGGGATGATGAGCTGGCTGGCGAGAGCAACAGCATCACGAACCAGAAGAAATTCCTGGAAGACTACGCCGCCCAGCGGGGCTTCCCCAACATCCGTCACTTCACCGATGACGGCTATACTGGCACCAACTTCAACCGGCCAGGCTTCCGGGCCATGATGGCAGAGATAGAGGCTGGGCATGTCGGTGTCGTAATCGTCAAGGACATGAGCCGGTTTGGCCGTGACTATTTGCAGGTCGGCTACTACACGGAAATGTTCTTCCCGGAGCATGGAATCCGCTTCATTGCCGTTGTGAACGATGTGGACAGCCAGAAACCGAGCTCCAGCAACGAGTTCCTTCCGTTCCTGAACGTGATGAACGAGTGGTATGCAAAGGATACCAGTCGGAAGATCAAGGCAATCTTTCACAGCCGGATGGAGAAGGGAGAGCGCTGCACAGGCTCCGCACCATATGGTTTCATGGCTGCCAAGGTCGATGGCGTTTACCAGCTCGTTATCGACGAAGAAGCTGCCAAAGTCATCCGCAGGATCTTCTCCATGGCGGCAGAGGGAAAGAGCACCCGGGAGATTGCGGATGCTCTGACGGCAGACCAGGTGCTCGTTCCGTCCGCTTATGACCAACAGACGGAAGGCAGACCGAACTACAGAGGTGCAGTGAAAGAACCTTTTCACTGGAAGACCTCAAACGTCCTGACGATCCTGAACCGGCCGGAATACATGGGAACGCTTGTCCTGGGCAAATCTGTCCGGCCCAGCTTCAGAAGCAAGAAGAGAGTTGCCACGGACAAAAGCCAGTGGATGGTCTTCCCTGAAGCCCACGAGGCCATTGTTCCCCCTGAATTGTGGGAAAAGGCAAATCGTGCGCGGAGACATACCGTCAACTACACGCCGGCGGGCACCTATGCCAACTGGTTGAGCGGCCTGATCTACTGCGCGGATTGCGGAAGTCTGATGTACCATCACCATTCAATCCGTCGCGGCAAGGAAGTGTCCAGCTGGCAGTGCGGCCTGCATCTGCGGGAAAGCGACGAGTGCTGCTCCCACTACATTCAGACCGAAGTCATCGAGGAAATCATCAAATCCGCCCTCAAGTCGGTTGCCGGAAGAGTATTGGAGGACAGCGGCACATTCCTTCAGGAGCTTCAGGAACAGCAGGCTGCTCAACAAATCCGGCTCAGCGAGGTAGAGCAGGAGGAGATCCGCAAGCTGGATGCGAGAATCGCGGAGATTGATGTCAGCATCAAGGCCTTGTATGAAAAGAATCTGCAAGGGCTGATCCCGGACAGGCAGATGGAAAGGATTCATTTCAAAGGCCGGCGCGAAGCCTTCCAGGCCGAACACGCCGATGAACTGAAGCGGCTCCGCAAGGCAACCTACCTTCGCGAGAAGCTCTCAAAGAAGCTGGGCGTTTCCCTTCCCCTGGACAAGGCCGGCGTGAAGCAGTTGAAAGCAAAGCGGCAAGAGCTGACGGAACAGAACGAATCACTTCGTCCCAAATTGGGACAGATTCGTGCAGAGCTAGATCAGCTGAGCAAGCTCCGCTACTGGACGCGAAAGGCAATCCCGGACGCGCTGCCAGAACGAGAAGACTTCGCAGAGCAGATGGAAGTACGGGAAAACTGGCGAGAGTTGGAGCGGGTCATGGATGCTGCCATCGAAGCGGTGACGCAGGAGACGGAAGAGCAGCCGCCTGTGACAGAAAGACCAACGCAGGAAAAAGATCACGAACGGTAATGAAAACTCCCCGGCTGGGCTGTGAAAGGCCCGCCGGGGAACACGACAAACTGGAATCTACAGTGC
>DEFL01000006.1 GCA_002350845.1 Christensenella sp. UBA2853 | reverse complement strand
GCAAAGCTGGAGCATGGTGTGCTAAGCCTGAACATCCCGAAGAAGGCAGAGAAGAAGCTTCCTGAAAAGAAGCTGATTGCTATCGAAGGATAATAAAGACGCGCATCCCAAGCAAACTGAACCAATCGAGGGGCTCATCACCAACCGTGGTGAGTCCCTTTTCTTATTGAAAGGTCAATGCAACCCCCTGCCCGGATGATGCAACCCCCTGCAACCCCCTCCGGGTGATGCAACCGGTTGCAGGATACAGGACTGGAACCGGGTTGCAATTGTATCAAAATAAGAGCCCTTAGCCACAAAAGTTGGTAGGCTTGCAATAGCATATCAACTTTTTCTTATTTATTTTTCACAGTTTTCAGACTTCTTATGTTAGAGTTTAGTTGCGTAACCGGATAAAACCGGACACCCACTTTACACGACCTCCCCGGACTGCAACGGACTTTTTTACCGGTTTTGTCTGGCCATGTCTGGTATTTTTTGGTCAGACCAATAAGAATCAGACATTAGATGTTGGAAACGGTAAGAACCAGTCAGAACCGGACACAGACATGCGACCTTTTGGTTTGACCAGACTTTATGTACCAAACTAATATGAGAAAAAGTTTGGTACATGGTTTTGGTACAGATTCCCATCGGCCGCTTCTCATAAGCTATCGTTTCTCTCACGCTGGGGATTACTGCCAACTATTGCAGCACTGGGGTCCCCGCCACAACACCCCCCACCAGCCGACGTGGAATCGCCTTACAAAGCTCCTTCATACGGTCGAGCAACCTTCTTCCAAGCGTGGCAGTAAATGCATACTGCCAATGAGAACTGCGGCGGAGCGAGGTCCCAGCACAATGCCAGATTGATCCTCCAGCGGGCGCTCATCATTCACATCAGTGGAAACGTCATGGCTTTCAAAGGCAAGCCCCCATTGAAACCCCTCCGGCAGTATCGGCAAGCCATAGTGTTGCGTCTCCCAATAGGCGTTCACTGCAACGTAGATAAAGGCATCGCGCTCCGTACAATACCGTACATGGTCTTCGGCGTACATGTAGGCGAAGCTCAACCCAGGACTATGTTCGTCCAAATTCCACGCCTGTGTGCCATGGAAGGACAACTCAGGATAGCCGGTGCCGTTGTGCGAGAAGTCGTAGCCGTCAGCGCGAAGCACCGGATGGGCCTTCCTGAAAGCGATCAACCGACGCGCATAGTCATACAGGTCCCTGTACCTTTCCAACTGGTTCCAGTCCAGCCAGGAGATTTCGTTATCCTGGCAGTAAGCATTGTTGTTGCCATACTGAGTGTTGGCAAACTCATCGCCGGAGAGCAGCATCGGTATACCCCGGCTAGTGAGCAGCACAGTCAGCATGTTCTTCATCTGCCGCATACGCAACGCGATGATTTCAGGGTCGTCGGTACTACCCTCCGCGCCACAGTTCCAGCTCGCGTTATCATTTGTTCCGTCGCGATTTTCCTCGCCGTTGTCCCAGTTGTGCTTTTCGTTGTAGGATACCAGGTCGTACAGCGTAAAGCCGTCATGGCAGGTGACAAAGTTGATGGAGGCCGTCGGCCCGCGCTGCCGGTACAGGTCATCGGAGCCACGTATTCGCAATATCAATTCCGGCAAGCGTTCCGCTTCACCCTTAATGAACCGGCGCAGACAGTCGCGATACATGCCGTTCCACTCCGACCATCGCCCGTATGCAGGGAACGTGCCCACCTGGTACAGGCCGCCGGCGTCCCAGGCTTCAGCAATCAGCAGCGTCTTTCCCAGCACTTCGTCGCAAGCAATGCTCTCCAGCAGCGGCGGATTCATCATCGGTACACCCTTCTCATCCCGGCTGAGTATCGAGGCCAGGTCAAAGCGGAAGCCGTCCACATGGAATGCCGCCACCCAATAGATCAGGCAACCGAGCATCAGGTTCCGCACCACAGGATTATTGCAGTTCATGGTGTTTCCACAACCACTGTAGTTGATGTAGCCCCCGTCAGGCGTAAGCAGGTAATAGGTCCGGTTGTCGATGCCCTTAAAGGAGATCGAGGGGCCGCCTTCACCGCCTTCCGCCGTGTGGTTGAACACCACGTCCAGTATGACCTGAATGCCGTTCTGGTGGAGGGTTCGGATCATGTGCCTCAGCTCGTCCGCCTCCATGCCGAAACGCGCGGAGGCCGCGTACCCTGCCTTCGGCGCCAGAAAGCCTACGGTGGAGTAACCCCAGTAATTAACCAGACGCCTGCCGTTGACCTCCCGGCTATTCTCGAATTCGTCAAATTCAAAGATAGGCATGAGCTCCACACAGTTGACGCCCAGCGCCTTGAGGTAAGGAATCTTCTCAATCAGGCCCGCATAGGTACCCCGGTAGCGCACTTCGCTGGCTGGATGCTGGGTAAAGGAGCGCAGGTGCAATTCGTAGATCACCAGGTCGGAGGGATGCATTTCCAGCGGCTTGTCGCCCAGCCAGTCATAGTCCTCCCGAATAATCTGTCCGCGATACTGGAAGGGGTTGGTGTAATCTGGCTCTATACCCCAAACTGACCTGCCGGAGATGGAGCGCGCAAACGGATCCAACAGGACGCGGTTTTTATCAAAGCGCAGCCCCTTTTTCGGGTCATAGGGACCGTCAAACCGATACCCGTATTCGATGGTTTCGATATTGAGCCCATACACCATCATGGAATAAACATGCCCGATCCGAAAAGAATCGGGAAACGGGATCTCTTGGAAGGGCACCTTCTGTCCGTGATGGTACAGGACCAGCGTGCAGGACGTCGCCTCCTTTGAAAACACGCTGAAGTTCACGCCGTCAAACATGAGTGTGGCGCCAAGGGGTAATACGTGTCCTGGGCCATATTCGAGGTCGCCGATGCGTTTGGTGGGTGATTCATTGATAAAAAGCATGCTGATTTCCTCTCATTCTCGAAGCTGTTGGTTCCATAGTAGCAGTTTTATTGCACCGAGCGCAAGGGATCAATCAATATTAGCCCCACAGTCTGCGCATGCTCCGTTATGGTAAGAAAGGTGCCCCAGGCTTTTAGTCGGTAGACCGGGGGAGTTTCACCCCCAGCCCCCTATAGAACCGTACGTGAAACTCTCGCTTCATACGGCTCCCCGATTTCCCCACTTACTCCTGCGTTTCCCAGTTGCTTGGCTCTCTGTCCACGTCTGGTTTCATTTCAGTGGTTCAACCTTTCCGCCCTTTGCTCCATCTGTTTTCACAGACTTCCTCGCTACTACGGCTTCTTCTGCCCCTGCATGATGTCCAGATGATGGTAATTGCCAAAGTACATGTCGATCATTTCATCCGCCATCTCCGGGTCCACATTCTCGCCGATGCGGGTGAACAGCGATTCGCTTACATCCTTCTCATACAGGTACAGATGGCCCATTTCCTTCAGGTTCGGCACATAGCCGTCGCCGCGCTGCAGCAGCAGGGAGACGCAGTCATCCACGCGGGGTATCACAATTCGACATGGCGCTGTGACCTGATCCCATGATCCTCCGCAAAAACCCATGGCTGTTCCACCAGTCATTGTGGCATTTGTGGGAACAGAAGTACTGGGTCTTTCTCGCTTTCATCATTGTATCGCCGCAACAAGCGCGCCAATAGCTTTCTCGTCCAGACCGTAGGTATCGTAGATATCACCCTGCCCGCGAACCATGATGCTGTAGCTGAAATTGTCGGAAATCCAGATCGCCTTCATTGTCCGGCCTTCTTCATTGCCGAAGCACGAAACTTCCCAGCCGTCCACCTCCTGCATCCAAGCAAAAGCATATTCAGTGTAGTCGCCGGAAACATCCTCACCATCCTGCTTGAGTCCCTTCCGCACGGTCAGTTCCGCGGAGCCAATTCCACCATCGGCTTCAGCGATGTGTTCCATGTACTGGAAGCAAAACCAGTTAACCTGTCCGCCGGTCGTTTCCATGTTCTCTTCCGGAACCAAGAAATACCCAACGCCAGCCCCATCAGCAGCTTCCTCAGCGGTCGCTACTTCAGTCCAAGGGTTTGCCAGGCCAACGGCAGCAGAAGCTTCTTCTTCGGCTATCCCGGCTCCGCAAACAACGAGAACCAATAGCATGATCACAGAAGCCAGGACAAATACGCTCTTCTTCATATACTCTCATTCCTCTCTACAGAATTATGCCTGCATTATACCACAGGGATGAAGCAGATACAACTCACTGATGAAATCCGCCCAAAAAAGGAAAAGACACCCTACCACCCAAACGGATTTCCTTGTACTGCTTGCCCGCCGACCGCATGTCCAGAATAGTTCTCTTCTCTTTCTCCGTCATTGAATAAACCTCCTCTCGCCTGGTCGACGCGAGAGGAGGCAAAAAAGGACGTTTTCGTTCATTTGACCGTGATGCGGTTCTCTCCCCTGAAAAGGAACTCGGCGCTGCCGTCGGCATGAATTGTCGCCTGCGTGACCAGCAGGCACCATACACTGCCCCCCGCAGTTGCGAGGCAGATCTCTCCCTACTCCACCGGCTTGACCATCTCAACGATCCGGTTGATCGGGACATCCAGCCCTTCGCAAAGCTTGCCAATGATCGTCATGCTCACAGCTTCAGCATGCTGCAATTTCTTGAGTGCTGCCGGGGAGATAAAGCGCAGCAGGTCCTTATGGGGCATGCCGCGGGCATCCAGCAGATCCCACAGCGGTTTATATGATGGAACGAGCACACGAAGCCCCCTTCTCGTTAGTGAAAGCATTATAACAGAGAGTAGATTGAGCAGAAATGACAATGATAAGGCTTTTAAAGAATAAACGCACAGGTGGTTATAGTCTTGTCTGCGTCTCTGTTGACATGGTATAATGATATCAGCTGTACGACAAAGGATTGGGATGAATGATATGATAAATATGATTACGTTTCTGCTCAGTTTTGCTTTGCTTTCAATAGCAGGCTGGATCCTCCTGATCATGGGCATCCGATCCCGACGGGAGGCAAGGCTCAGAGAGAACACGGAACACACCAGGACGACCGGCGTCATCGTCGACCATGTCCTGAAGATCGCACGCACAGGGAGAAACGGAGGCAGCAACATCTACTATAAACCTGTTGTCGAGTTCTCGGCTGAAGGTCAGGATTATCACCTGGAATACGGGAATTATATGGATCATGAGAAGTATCCTGTAGGAAAAACCATCGACATTCTCTATGACGTTAGCGACCCAACGCACTTTCACCTGGAAGAGGATCCCATGTTTCTCGGGCATGGTGGTGCTGTGAGGATAGGCATTATATGGATCATCGCAAGCGCTGTCTTCGTGTATGTCGTCGTTACGGTGGTCTACGGCGAACGCATCGATTTCGGGCCTCTTTGGCAGAGCATTGCGGACACATTCAATATACGGTGAGGATCGATGATGCGCTCGCCAACCACGGCAGTCAGCCACATTCTGCAAGGTTTAGGGAGATCATATCGAAGGATGTGATCGACACGATCATCGAAAGGTACGATCACGGCATTGTACGAGATCGAGATTTCTGAAGGAAACCATCACGCCATGAATAATCTGGGAGCGCATTATTATGGCGGTGGACGTGGCTTTGAACAGAATTTTGGCAAGGCCATGGAGCTTTACAACATGGCGGCGGAGAATGGAAACCGACAGGCGCAGGAGAATCTGGGGTATTGTTACTACTATGGCCGGGACACTGAAGTGGATTATGAGAAGGCATTGTAAGTGATGCGTTCGCAGGACCACCCCAGCGTCTCGATATAAACCACCCATTGCCTCGATGGATTCCTGTTTATGGTTTACTCTGAACCGTTACGACAGATTGCAAAAAACAGGCTGCCTCGTTTGAGTTTGAGGCAGCCTGTCTTTGCGTTGTGAACAGGTCTTACTTCGCGGCATTCTCGCCGGCAATGCGTCCGAACACGATGATGTCCGCTATAGCGCAGCTGCCCAGGCGGTTGTTGCCGTGGATGCCGCCGGTGACCTCGCCAGCCGCGTACAGGCCGGGGATCACGTTGCCGTCGGTGTCCAGCACATGGGCGTCGGTGTCGATCACGATGCCGCCCATGGTGTGGTGGATG
>DEFL01000080.1 GCA_002350845.1 Christensenella sp. UBA2853 | reverse complement strand
CCCTAACTTTCCGTGAAGAACCGGAAATTCTGCAGATCATGCAGCAGATGGACGGCATCAGAAAGCAGCTGGGCGTGGTCTATCCTTTCGATTGACCCGCTGTAGAACCGTTCGGCTCGGACGCCCCTGACACAGAAAACAGAAGATCAGAAAAAGAGCCCGGCCGGTTTACATCAAACCAGCCGGGCTCTTCAAGTACTGATTATTCGCTGAAGAGTGTGTGCAGGAGTTCTGCGAGTGCGCCGCGGGTCAGCGGGAGATCCGCATTTTCCGCGGAAGGAGTATAAGCTCCCTCTGCACCCATCGCAGCCATCAGATTGACGAGAATGGCGTCGGCATCGCCCTGTGTCAGTGCTGTATCGGCCTGAGCATCAGGAGATACAATACCGTAAGCACCCAGGGTAGCGATCGCTTCCTGTGCATCCCCCAGACTTCCACCGATCAGAACATAGATTGCCCCGGCGAGATCGCCGACAGTGGCCGGCTGATCGACACCGAATGCATTTTCTTCCGCCGGGGCCATGAGGCCTTCCTCAAAGGCAAACCGGACGGCGGTGTAATAGGCACTGTCTTCAGGAGCATCAGTGAGCTCAATGGATGAGGCGTCTGCAGCATTGAAGGGGTTGAGCACAACTTCATACAGGTCTGCATGAGCCTGAACCGCAGAGGCGCTTCCGGCTGTCGAATGGACACCGTTTTCGGAGAGCTTCCGGAACAGATCTGCAGAGGCTTTGACGGATTCGGGTGTCAGCGCTTTGAGCTGCTGCATGTATTCAATGGTCTGCTCCTGAGTTTTGCCTTCCAGCAGGGTCATGGCCGCATTCAGGGCACCGGTCAGTTCGCCCGAACTTCTGGCATAGTAAGCATAGGAGGAAAGAATGTAACCGTTGAGCGTATCCTGATCCACATCGAGGGAGGCAATCTGGTCAGCCAGAGAAGCATAGACATCGAATGTCTCTGTGATGTTGGGGTCACGGTAGGTGATCAGATAAACACCACCGTCTTCAACGGCACCGGCCAGGGGCGAGTAAACACCGTACTGGTCACGAAGCTGAGGAATCAGATACATGTCGGAAACCAGGGACATGACGGCATCCAGTCCGGCATTATAGGCATCGAGGCCCACCGTGGGATAATCGGCAGCCAGCGCATTGAAGTTGACATTCAGGTCAAGGATCAGGCCTTCGCGCTTCGCAGGGACAGGCAGGTCATAGGCGACATGGGCAACCGGTTCGTTCTCCAGTTTATTCAGGAATGCATCGGCGAGCGGACGGTTTGCAGCTGCACTTTCTTTGCTTCCTGCAAACACGGCCATGGCATTGCCTGCATTGTGGAAATACGACTGAATGGATACAAGCGCATTGACCACTGTGTCCGGATCCGTTTCAAGGGCAGATTCCACCTGAAGGATGAAATCATAGTAATCAAGGAAATTGACGTAGTTGTAATAACGGTAAAGCGGGCTGTATACACCCAGTGCGCGGTAGAGCTGAATATTGTAGGCAGAAGAATTGATGGTGCTGTGCAGGCTGGACTTGATGCCCTTGACCTGGTCTTTCAGTTTCTGTACATCACTGAACTGTGTGCCATAGACGAGTTCATACATGAGATCATAGGCTGTGGCAGAATCCGTGCTCATGCCGGTCCAGCCAAGGCGGAGGAAGGGAAGATACTCTTCTTCAGTGCTTCTCAGAAGGGAAAGCCTGGCTTCACGCCCATACAGGTAGCGTTCAGAGAGAAGATCAAATTCTTCCTTGGTATGCGCATTGGTGTCCAGTTTGCCCAGAAGGTCTGTGAACAGTTTGAAATAATGGATCTGATCCTGCGGGAGTCCCTTGGCATCCAGGAAAAGGGCAACGCGGCCGACGTCTGCGATATCGGCGAACGCATCCACGTGGCGGAAACCATGGTCATCGGTTTCATCCTGCACGTCATAGAGCCGGATTTCTTCAGGCAGGGAATCGACGGTGACCGCCTGAAGGGAAGCGACCATGGCCGCCGTGTCGGCTGTGTCTTCCTCGGATGCATTGGTTGCATCAATGATGGCCTGCTTTTCGGCATCCGTCATACCGGCTTTCAGTGCAGCCAGCTGTTCAGCAAGAGCGGCATCCTTGACTTCCTTCTGACCGGGCTCGGGATAGGTGGTGACAAGCGCAGTCAGTTTGGAACCGGCAAGCCATTTGGAAACAGCGTCCCTGTAAAGGCCGTCCTGATTCCAGGTGCCCATCTGGGAGAGACTGTCGACGTAATCGAAATAGGAGAACGGATTGCCGGAAGTGGCATAGGAATAGGCAATGTTCGGAATCAGATTGACACCGACCTCTGCACTTTCCGGGGTCAGCTTAATGGAAAGTTCTGTCGAAGCCATGACGCCGTCGACCATGTCCTGATTGAAGCCGTTTTCAGCAAGGGTGCTGAGGGTTGCATCGATCGTTTCACGGAAGAGCGCAGCATCATCCGGGTTGAGATTGGAACCGGAAAAAACAATGGCATCATCCGGTGCGGTGGAATCAATATAACAGGAGAAAGAACCATAAGGCAGGGCTTTGACCAGTGCCTGGCTCAGGGGTGAACTCTCAGAAATGAGAAGATCTGTGAGCGTGTTGAGGACCATTTCGGCCTGAGGATCATCCCTCAGTCCGGGGCAGACGATGGAATAATACACCACGGAAGTGTGCTCCGTGGATGCACCGGCTTCCATCGGGAAGGCATAGCTCTGCGTGACCGATTCTGTAATGGGCGAGTATGCCGCATCCACAAAGTGGAATTCGGTTTTTTCATACGTGCTGAAGGCTTCATTGAGCAATTTCAGGAAGGCTGTGTAGTCGTCAAACTGTCCATAGAGGTAAGCGACACAGTTGGAGGGATGATAATACAGGTCATGATAGGCCTTCAGTGTCTCCCAGGTCATGTCCGGAATCACATCCGGGTCGCCGCCCTGATCAAGTCCGACAACAGAGCCGGGGAATGCGGTGCGGTACATATTCATCATGGCCATGCGCTCGAGTGTGGTAGCACCGAGCATCTCGGAATACACGGTTCCCTCAATGGTCAGAGCATCTTCCATGGAACCCATCCGATAACGCCAGGCTTCTTCGCGGAAGATGCTTTCATCTTCGAGCACGATGGGATGCAGGCAGCTGTCGGTATAATAATCGGCATACTTCAGAAGCTGGGCTTCAGAAAGTGATGCGATCGGGTAGGTTGTCATCACGCTGTAGGTTGATGCATTCATATACGTATTGTAGGTCTGATAGCTCAGATTGAAGAACAGCGTTTTGGAAGGATACTTATCCGAGCCGTCAAGGGTGGAATGCTCAAACACATGCGGAAGACCCGTGTTGTCCGTAGGCCGGGTGAGGAACGTCAGATCAAATACACGGTTGGTATCTTCATTGGCGACATACATCAGTCCGGCACCGGTCTGCTGATGTTCAAAGAGAACAGCGGTAGCACCGACAAGCGGAAAATCCCGGACTTCCTTCACTTCAAATCCTTCCACCACTTCACCCACAGCAGGTATCCCGCTGGTGGATGCTGCAGGCAGAGCGTCTGCAAGTGCGGAAAGGGAAGTGAACAGCATGACCATGACGATGGCCAGGGAAAGCAGTTGTTTCACTGGAAAACACCTCCATAAATATGCAGCATTTGCGCAGATTATAGCACGAAGAAACGTCAAATCGAAACAAATCAGAAAAAAACAGATGAAATGATGCGTTTGAAGGCAATGAACGGTCAAAGAAAGAAACAGAAAAACGCACGAAAGCGTGTTTACGGCTTTCGTGCGCAGAGATCGGGATCGAAGATCAGGCGTTCAGAATGGCATCGGCAAGGGCTTCCAGGGCAGGAAGATCACTTTCCTTGAGAGCGCCGCGAATGGAGACCACAGGATCGACGACCGTGACATTCTTGACGCCTTCCAGCTCAGCCTTCATGACTTTACCGGCCATCGGCGCCCAGGAACCGTTCTCGATCAGGCCGACCACGTGGTTCTGCCAGTTCTTGGCTTTCAGATGATGCAGGAAATCATCCATGAAGGGCATGACGCCTGCATTGTAGGTGGATGCAGCAAAGACGACGCGCCTGTACTGGAAAGCACAGGAAAGTGCTTCGGCCGGATCGACACGGGCAAGGTCTGCAAGGAGGATATCCCCGTCGGTTTTGGTATCAAGAATGTCGGCGAGACGCTCGGCTGCACCGGCTGTATTCCCATGCAGGCTGGCATAGGCAATCAGAACACCGTTTTCAATTTCAGGTGTATAGGTGCTCCACTTCTGATACAGGTCGAGCACATGCGGGATGGTTTCATCCAGATCGGGACCGTGCAGGGGAAGAATGGTCCGGATGTCAAGTGCGGCGGCCTTTTTGAGCACAGCCTGAACCTGAGGACCGTATTTTCCGACAATGTTCAGATAATATCTGCGGGCTTCATCATCCCAGGGCTCATCCATGCCGCGCGCACCAAACTTGCCAAAGGCATCCGCGGAGAAGAGCAGGTGTTCTTCGGATTCATAGCTCATCATGACTTCAGGCCAGTGCACCATCGGGGCCATGATGAACGTCAGCGTGTGATGGCCGAGCTCGAGCTTTTCGCCTTCCTTGACAACCAGACGGGCGGTTGAACCGAGATGGAAGTAGTTTTCGAGCATCTGGAAGGTCTTCGCATTTCCGACCAGCGTGACATCCGGGTAAACATCCAGAAAGCGCTGCAGTGAGGAAGCGTGATCAGGCTCGACATGATGCACGATCAGATAGTCGGGCTTACGGTCTTCAAGCGCAGCCTTGAGATTGGCCAGATAGTCATTGACCTTGCGAAGATCGACTGTATCCATGACGGCAATTTTGTCGTCAAGAATGACATAGCTGTTATAGGACATGCCGGAAGGCACTTCATACTGACCTTCAAACAGATCAATATCGACATCGTCAACACCGATATAGCGGATGGCATCGGAATACATAAGCATAACCTCCAGTTATAAGATGGTTCCAAAACAGAATTATACACGAATTTTCATGGGCTGTGAAGGTATAGGCACATAAGAAAAAAGCGTGTATAATGCCATGCAGCAGGTACGATAACGGAACAGGGGGGAACATCATATGCATTGGATGGGACTTGAACTCTCCGCATGGGAAAAGGCCGGATGTAGACCCAGAGAACAGATTACCCGTGCTGTTTTCTGCTGTTCGCTGAAGGTGCATGGAAGCGCAGGAAAGAAAGAAATGAAGATTGCCTGTGTCAATCGCTACTGTCTGTCGGTCAACGGACGCGCCATGATGAATGGACCGGCACGTGCACCAAGGATGCAGTGCTATCTGGAGAACGTTGATCTCTCAGAAGCAGTGCATGAAGGCGAAAACAGAATCAGCATTCTTGTGGAAGCGTATCCGTCTCTGCCCTGTGACGGGAACCATGAAGCGGCGCAGAATCAGTACAGATATGACCGGGGGCCCATGATTGCTGTTTCATCCGATGCGTTTCCTGAACTGGCGGAGACTGTGAACTGGACGGTGCGCCCGGATCTGAGCTGCACCCCGGATGGGTCCATGCAGCTGCTGTCGGGCCCAACGGAATGTATCCGTGTTCCCGAAAAACCGGAAGAAGCTCTGCCTGCTGCGGATCTCGGCATGGCCGGAAGCAATCCCTGGGGAGAAATGCTGCTCCCGGAAATCATTGACAAGCCGATTCCCAACCTTCTGCGCAAGCAGGGTGCTTTCCTGAACATGCTGACTCTGCATGTACAGCCGGGCGAGACCGGGGAACAGATCCTGGAGGCGGAAACGCTGACAACGGCGGTGCCTGCCTTTGAAATCAGGGGCGGACAGGGTGCGCAGGTCTGCATAGTCTATGCTGAATCCTTTGTGCATGAAGACCGGAAAGACAAATGGAAGGACATCAGAAGTGACCGGACGGGCGTGCTGAAGGGACTGCAGGATGTGATTTATCCGCGCGGAGGAACCCTGACCTGGGAACCCCTCTGGATCAGGACCTTCCGGTATATCCGCATCACGGTGACTGCCGGAAATGAACCGGTATCCGTGCGTCCGCTTGGGTACACTGAGATGCGTTATCCGCTGCAGGCAAGAACGGCTGTGACATCGACCGAAAAGTGGGTAAATCAGCTCTATGAGATCAGCCGCAGAACACTTGAAGACTGCATGCATGACTCCTATGTTGACTGTCCCTACTATGAACAGCTGATGTATCTGATGGATACCCGCCTGGAAGCGGTGTATACCCATCGTCTGTCCGGTGACACGCGTCTGTCAAGACAGGCGATCCGCCTGTTTGCCGCTTCACGCACCCCGTCAGGTCTGCTGCAGGCACGCTACCCTTGTGCCAAGTTCCAGATTATCCCTGAATTCTGTCTGTTTTTCCTGGAAATGCTGCTGGATGATTATATCCAGACAGGGGATAAGGATTTTGCGATTTCCTATCTGCCGGTCGCATTCGGGATAGTCAGGGCGTTTGAGGAAAAGATTTCTGAAGAAACCGGCATGTTTACGACCATGGGCTGGTGGGAATTTGCGGACTGGACAGAAGAATGGAATCCGCTCAATGGTGTGCCTGTTGCGGCATTCCGGGAAGAGAGTGCACTGCACAATCTTCACTTTGCGTATGCGCTCAAATGTTTTGCCTCTCTTCTGAAAGAACTGGATATGGCGGATCCGTCCGCAGAAATGGACCGGCTTGCCGGGCGTGTGGCCACAGCTGTGCACCATGCCTGCTATGACCGGGCAAGACAGATGTACAGGGAAGGAAGAACAACACAGCAGTACAGTCAGCATACGCAGATCTGGGCTGTGCTGTGCGGCATTGCAGAAGGGGATATCGCAAGAAATGCACTGGATCATGCACTCAGGGATTCGGATGTTGTCCGGTGCTCGTTCTGCATGCAGTTCTATCTCTTCCGTGCTCTCGAGAAAGCGGATATGTATGAGCGGACGATTCCTTTGTGGGCGGACTGGAGACATCTGATCGAACAGGATCTGACGACGATCCCCGAAAGTCCTGGTCAGCCGCGGAGTGACTGCCATGCATGGGGAGCCACACCGCTGTATGAGTTCCCGGCAGTATGGCTCGGTGTGAATCCCGGAAAACCGGGATGGAAGACGATTCAGATCTGCCCGAGGACAGATCTGGTGCGGAATCTTTCCGGCACCTGCTGGACACCGAAAGGACCGGTATTCGTCAGCTGGATACGGAAGAGTGTTTCCTCCATCCATCTGTGGATTCAATCGCCGCCTGACGCAGAAACGAGTGTCTGCATGCCGGACGGTCAGAAGATACAGCTGGTCCGGGGAGCTTTTGACGGGGATGTTGAAACCAAACTGATGGAAGGGGAAACGGTCTGATTCCGGTTTTCTCCATCGCAAAAGGAGCAGACAGTCGTTCTGCTCCTTTTGCGATGGAAAGATGATTATGGTTCTGGCTTTGCGTTTCTTCCCAGAAATCGTCCGGTGAGGCTTTCGGGGGAGGACATGATCTGTTCAGGGGTTCCACGCGCGACAATCTGTCCGCCGTGTACGCCGCCCCCAGGTCCCATATCGATGATATAATCAGCACTCCGGATGATATCCAGGTCATGTTCAATGACAATGACGGTTGCACCATGGTCAATGAGCGTGCGGAAAACCTGCAGAAGTGTCCGTACATCCAGAGGATGCAGGCCGACGGTTGGCTCGTCAAACACAAAGACGGAATCGTTCTGGCCCTTGTCCAGTTCACTGGCAAGCTTTAACCTCTGGGCTTCACCGCCGGAAAGGCTCGGTGTTTCTTCGCCGAGCGTGAGATATCCGAGTCCGAGGTCCTCAAGCAGCTGAAGCCGTCGGGTCACCTGAGGAAGATCAGCGCAGACTTCGAGCGCTTCGTGCACGCTCATATCCATGAGCTCAGGAAGCGTATGAACCTTCCCGCCTTTTTTGGGAACACGATGGATCCGTGAGGCTTCCTGACAGTAACGGGAGCCTCTGCAGTCGGGACAGGGGATATCCACATCCGGAAGGAACTGCACATCCAGGCTGATCACCCCGGTTCCGTCACAGGTCGGGCAGCGCAGTTTTCCGGTGTTATAGGAAAAATCACTGGCTTTATACCCGTATTGTTTTGCATCCGGGGTCCGTGCATAGACTTTTCGAAGCTCATCATGGACATCTGCATAGGTGGCCACCGTGGAACGGACGTTGATGCCAATGGGTGTGGCGTCGATCAGTTTGACCTGATGGATGCCTTCGGCTGAGATCGAGCGAATATGTTCGGGGAGTTTCTGGCCTTTGGATAGGGCATCCAGAGCGGGCACCAGGCTCTCAAGGACGAGTGTCGTTTTCCCGGAACCGGACACACCGGTGACAGCGATCAGGCGTCCCCTGGGAAGATCGACTTCCAGCGGATGCACGGTATGGATCTGATCCGTGGAAAGGTGCAGAGTCCCAAGAGAAAAAATCTCAGAGAATGGAATGGCGGAGAGACTCCAGGCGTGATCTTTTCCGGAAAGGAAGGGACCGATTCGTGAAGCAGGATCCTCCATTACCCGGGCAATGGGGCCCTGCGAAACAATGGTTCCGCCGTTTTCCCCGGCTCCGGGTCCCATTTCGATGATCCAGTCGGACTCCGCGAGAATCTGCGTATCATGGTCGACGAGAATCACGGAATTCCCGTCTGCAACCAGGTCATGCATCACGGCGGTAACACCCGAAATGTTGACAGGATGCAGACCGATGGAAGGCTCGTTGAGCACATAGAGCACGCCTGTTGTGCGGTTGCGCACGGCACGGGCGAGCTGCATTCTCTGCCGCTCACCGGTTGAAAGCGTGGAAGCCTGGCGGTCCAGCGTCAGATAGCCAAGGCCGAGATCCATCAGGCGGCGGGCGGTATGCTGAAACGACTCGCAGATGCTTTGTGCCATCGGGCGGAGTGCTTCAGGCAGGGAATCGGGCACACCGTCCACCCAGAGGACAAGGTCTGACAGCGTTTTTTCACAGGCCTGATCCAGAGAAATGCCGCGCAGACGCGGGGCGCGTGCCGCCTCGGAAAGGCGTGTTCCATGACAGTCCGGACAGACGCCGGTCTTCAGGAATTTTTCGACCCGTTTCATGCCCTTTTCATCCTTAACATGGGAAAGTGCATTTGTCACGGTATACGTTGCACTGAAGTATGTGAAATCCAGGTCTGCAATCTGCCCGGTCGTATGATTCTGAACGGTGATGTGCTTTTTTTCAGCAGGGCCGTGCAGGACAATCTCTTTTTCTTCCGGGCTCAGATCGCGATAGGGAACATTGGTTCTTACACCCATTTCCCGGCAGATGTCCTTCATCAGTGACCACATCAGTTGCTGCCAGGGTGCGACGGCCCCCTCGTCTATGGTCAGGCTGTCGTCCGGAATGAGTGTGGATTCGTCCACTTCACGGACAACACCGGTTCCGTCGCAGGTACGACATGCGCCGCTGGAATTGAAGGCAAGCTCCTCAGCGCCTGGCGCGAAAAAGGAAACGCCACAGACGGGGCAGACCAGCGGCTGGCCGGCAGCAACATGAAGCGAAGGCTCGAGCTCATGACCATTGGGACAGCGGTGATGGGCAAGCCGGGAGTACATGAGACGAAGACTGTTGAGGAGTTCTGTCCCGGTGCCGAATGTGCTTCGGATGCCAGGGACAGAGGGCCGCTGGTGAAGCGCCAGGGCAGCAGGAACATAACGCACATCCTCAACCAGCGCATGGGAAGCCTGCGTCATGCGCCTTCTTGTGTAGGTGGATAAGGATTCCAGATATCTCCGGGAACCTTCAGCATACAGCACTCCAAGCGCAAGCGAAGATTTGCCGGAACCGGAGACACCGGCAATACCGACAATCTGATGGAGCGGAATATCCACGTCAAGATGCCTGAGGTTATGGACGTTTGCACCGCGCACTTCAATATGGGCAGGAAAATCGGGATGGTTCAAGACAATCGCCTCGCACATGATGTCAGGACAGAAAAGCCGTTCACACGGAAGAAAAAACAGGGACACTATACTTTAAGAAACCGGAGACAAACTGTCAACTCAAAATCGATCACTGCCCAATACCGATTCGGGGAATTGCCGCAGCAGGGGCCGACATTCCGGGATGTCTTATACGGGTGAAAATGCGTTGTTTTTATCCTGTTTTTTGGAAGGAGACACTTGACAAGCTGCCAGCATCCGTCTATACTTGCCATAAATTCAAATGAAACCTGTGACGGAGAGTAGTAGCTCCTTCAACGTGCGGCAAAGGGAGTCGCTGATAGTGGGACAGCGGCGCGCACAGAAAGAGTGAATGGACTCCGGAGGGCTCCACTGAAAGCACAAGCGAGTAGGAGGGGACGGGAACCGTACCCGTGATCAATGCGGCGCGTATGACTTGTACGCGGCAGAGTGCGTTCTTTTGAACGAAACTGAGTGGCACCACGAATATTTCGCCTCAGTCAGCATATGCTGGCTGAGGTGTTTTTATTAAAAAATTATTTGAAAGGTGGTCTCCCCATGAAGAAACTGCTTGCTCTGATGCTTTCCCTCGCCATGATTCTCACCGTTTCCCTCGCTTTTGCCGAAGGCAAAACCTATACCGTAGGCATCTGCAACTATGTCGACGATGCTTCACTCAACCAGATTGTTGAAAACATTCAGGATCGTCTCTCCGCCATTGAAACGGAACGCGGCGTGAAGTTTGAAATCAAATATGACAACTGCAATGCTGACGCCAACGTCATGAACCAGATTGTGGCCAACTTTATCGCAGACCAGGTTGACCTGATGGTCGGCGTGGCCACACCGGTTGCCATCAATATGCAGGCAGCGACCGAAGACAACCAGATTCCGGTTGTTTTTGCAGCAGTCTCTGACCCGGTTGCAGCAGGACTTGTGGCAGCCCTGGAGGCCCCCGGCGCGAATATTACCGGCACATCGGACTATCTGGATACGGCAGCTGTATTCAATCTGATTTTCGCCGTCAATCCCGAAGCCGATCTGATCGGACTGCTCTATGATGTCGGCCAGGATGCTTCCGCTACGCCGATTGCTGCAGCGAAAGCGCTCCTTGAGAGCAAGGGCGTGGCCTATAAAGAGTACACCGGCTCCAATCTTTCTGAAGTCATCCTTGCAGCAGATGCTGCCGTTGCGGATGGCTGCGACGCCGTGTTCACTCCGACAGACAACACCATTATGACCGCTGAACTGTCCATCTATGAAGCGCTTGCTGAAGGCCATGTGCCGCACTACACCGGTGCTGACTCCTTCGCACTGAACGGCGCTTTCCTGGGCTACGGTGTTGACTACGCCAACCTGGGACAGGAAACGGCCAACATGATCGCGTCTGTTCTGCTGGATGGAAAGAACCCCGCTGAACTCCCGGTCATGACCTTTGACAATGGTACTGCAACCATCAATACAGAAACGGCTGCAGCAATCGGTCTGGACTATGACAAGCTGGCGGAAACCCTGGCTCCCTTCTGCACGAAGGTTCAGGGCATTCAGACCGCTGAATATTTCCAGTAATCTTCTTCCGCACCCTTTGCGTCAGGCGCAGGCTCTGCCTGTGCCTGACGCTGCATTAATGTGATAAAGGAGCACACGCATGTCTTTTGCCACGATTCTCGGATTGGGTCAGACAGCCCTGGAACTGGGTCTGATCAATTCACTGGTGGTTCTGTCCCTGTTTCTGAGTTATTCCATGCTGAATGTCTGTGATTTGTCGACAGATGGCTGCTTTACGCTCGGAGCGGCTGTCGGTGCCATGGTGGCCATTGCGGGGTACCCTTACCTGTCCCTGCCCGCGGCTGTCTGTGCCGGCATGTGTTCCGGTTTTGTGACCGCCGTCCTTCAGACAAGAATGGGTGTGGACAGCCTGCTGGCCGGCATTGTTGTGAATACAGGTCTGTATTCTGTCAACATTGCGATCATGGGAGGGAAGTCCCTGGTGAATCTGAACAAGGTTCCCACTGTGTTCAGCATGCTGAAGGATGTACTGAAACCGACGGCACTCAAGGGACTGGAAACGCTGATTGTGGCTCTCCTCGCTGTTGCGATCGTCGTCGTTTTTCTCTCCTGGTTCCTTCGGACCCGCCTGGGGCTTTCCATACGGGCAACGGGCAATAATCCGGACATGGTGCGTTCTTCATCGATCAATCCGATTATGACGACCACCGTGGGTCTGACCATTTCCAATGGATTTACCGCGCTCTCCGGCTGTCTCCTTGCGCAGTCACAGAAATCGGCGGATATCAACATCGGTTCCGGCATGCTGACGGTTGCGCTGGCCTCTCTTCTCATCGGCGGTGTCTTCTTCGGCAGGCGGCGGATCCCGGTCCGGGCGATCGGTGCTGTGATTGGTGCATTCCTTTTCCGTCTGGTCTATACGATTGCGCTTCGCTTCAATATGCCGTCCTTCATGCTCAAGGCGACATCTTCCGTGATCGTGATTCTTGCGATGTTCATCCCGTATCTCAAGCGGCAGTACCCGAACTTCTGCCGGCGCCTTGAAGCGCGGAAGGGAGGCCGGTGAGATGCTGATTCTTGAGCAGGTCAATAAAACATTCAGTCCCGGCACACTCGATGAAAAGCATGCACTCAAAGATGTATCCCTGCATGTCAAACCGGGCGATTTTATCTCCATTATCGGAGCCAATGGTGCAGGCAAATCGACGCTGTTCAATGCGGTCTGCGGTGTGTTTTATACGGATACAGGCCGCATCATTCTGGGTGGAAAAGATATCACCATGACGCCGGACTTCAAACGCGCCAAAGTGATAGGGCATCTTTTCCAGGATCCGATGCGCGGCTCGGCACCGGACATGTCCATTGAGGAAAACCTGGCCCTGGCTGCGGGAAAGGGCGGATGGCTTTCCAGAGTCAGCCGCGCAGACCGCGCTCAGTTCAGGGACAGACTCGCTCTCCTCGGCATGGGGCTGGAAGACCGGATGGATCATCGGGTAGGACTTCTGTCTGGTGGTCAGAGACAGGCGCTGACACTGCTGATGGCAACCTACAATGTGCCCAAGGTTCTGCTTCTGGATGAGCATACAGCAGCGCTTGACCCCGGCACGGCAGAAAAAGTGCTGAATCTGACCAAATCAATTGTGGAGGAAAACCATATCACCTGCATGATGATTACACACAATATGCAGTCCGCACTGGAACTGGGAAATCGCACGATTATGATGGACCAGGGCAGAATCATCTATGATGTGCAGGGAGAGGAGCGGTCAAAGCTGACCATCCATGACCTGACAGAAAAATTCAGGCAGGCTTCCGGCCGGGCTCTGGACAATGACAGAATGCTTCTTGGGGTAGACGAATAAAGGACAAAGCAAAGGCAGGAGAGCGGTGATGCATGCCGCGCTCCTGCCTTTGCTATATAAAGAAATCTCAATCGTAGATCTTCCGGTGCTTCAGATCATCCATACCGCTCAGACGGTGGAAAAATGTGTTGACGACATCACGCCATTCGCGCGCATTGGCCTTCTGAAGGGCAATTCTGGCTGATACCAGTTCCCGGTCCTCGGGAGGCAGCAGAGGATAGAGCTCCTGAAGAACGTTCTCCATCGCTTCCACTTCCTCATAGCCTTCAAAGTGATCGTCATAGATCCGCTGAATCAGCGTGCGGCCGTCCTTCATGACTGCGTCATAGCGCACTCTGTGGAAGAACAGCAGAAGATATTCCGGACAGGTTTTCGGGTCTTCGTACAGTTCACGCAGTGCCTTCGGATACTGAAGAACATAGCCAGTGCCTTTGGACGTGCGGTCAATTCCCACTGCATCCCGGTCTGCACGGTTGAAGGTGCCCCAGGGCGTGAATTCATATCCCAGCGGACTCGGTCCGTAATGGATGGCCGGGACAACCATCCAGCACAGAGCCAGGGGAGAAGTGTATTTTTCATAGACCCTGCGGGAACCAAGCAGGAGATCGGTCAGTTTTGTGCAGGCATCCAGGGTGAAAGAAGGGTAGGTCAGGGTGCACCATGTGCGGATGATGTCTTCAGCACGGGCATGTGGATCCCAGGCAATGCGGCCGTATCCGTAAAGATTGACAGCGGCAAATGGATGCCCGACGATGCAGCGATCGCGTCCAAAGTTGGCCACGGCAGCGATGGAGCCGATGCGTTCAGGCGGAAGGTCACAGAAGATTTCTTCCCACATGGGCGGCATGGAAAAGAGATCAATCTGCTGGCCTGTATATTCCTGCGTCAGCTGCAGTTCCATGGCCAGATGGGTGTGATGCATGCCGAGCAGTGCAGGGGAAACCGGTTCCCGGACCTGGAAGTCGTAAGGCCCGTTTTTGATCTGCAGAATCACATTGTCATCGAATGCGCCATCCAGGGGCATATAGGTTTCATAGGCAGCTTTGGGACGGTCGGTCACTGTGTCACGCCAGTCCTGCTGACAGTTGTAGACAAAGGCGCGCCAGACAATGATGCCGCCGAACGGTTTGACTGCTCTGGCCAGCATATTGGCGCCGTCTGCATGGGTGCGGCCATAGGTAAAGGGACCGGGCCGGTGCTCGCTGTCCGCTTTGACGACAAACCCCGCAAGATCCGGAATGGCCTCCCAGATCAAGGCGGCGCGGTCTCGCCAGAAGTCCTGAACCTGGCTGTCTAGCGGGTCTGCAGTGGAAAGACCGTGGCGCAGCGGGAGCGCAAAATCACACGAGAGCATGAGTCGAATGCCGAAGGGCCGGAACAGGGCTGCGAGAGAGGCGACATCCGGAAGCAGGTCTTCCATGAGACGCTGCGCGTTCTCCACCACATTGACATTATTGATGCACAGGGTGTTGATTCCGCAGGAGGCAAGCAGTCGGGCCAGCGTGCGGATGCGGTCGGGATCATAGGAGACGCTTCCATCCTCAAAGAACAGAGAGCGGCCTGCATACCCGCGTTCAATGCGGCCGGAGAGATTATCCCAGCAGTTGAGCATGCGCAGCGGATAGGCAGGGGACTGGATGCCGTCCGGCATCGTCTGATGCGACAGATGAGAAAAAATCAGTGTATAAGCACCATAAAGCAGTCCCTGCATGCCGCCCCTGAGAAGCTCACGGTTTCCATTCTTTTCAAAGGCCCACTGTTCATGCATGTCTTCCTGAAGGCACAACTCTACGGAAAGCTCAGGGAAGGCCGCGAGTTCGGCATGAGCCACTTCAAGCGGCGTCTTCAATATGTCAGGAAGCGTGGGTGCAAACCGTGAAAGCCAAAGGCGATCTGTATTCATTGCCTATCTCCTCTTTCTTCTTATCGGTACCAGGCTTCATTGTAGCCATCATCCCTGCTTTGAGGAGCGGGTGACAGCATGAAATGGATCACGGCATGATCGCAGGCCTGCAGGCTGAAATGCGCGCAGCCGTCTGTGATTTCAGGCACACAGGTGCGGATTTCCGGCTGGGCAGAACGCTTCAGAAGTGCAGTCTGCGCAGCGGACGGATTCGGACACTGACCCATGTTCAGCCAGTCCTGCAGGGGATTGGCATGGTTCATGTCGACCCGTTCACAGACAAGAAGCGAGCGTTCGCCGGCCTGGAGAGAAAGATTGACCTGCAGATCCTCCTGCTTCTCCGGGCAGATCTGCCACAGGATGCCCTCGTAACGGTCTCCGTCCTGCATCAGGATCAGATGATCATCCCTGTAAACACATTGTCCGTGCAGCTGGTTGAAGAACTGAAATGTCCACATTGTCGGCTTGGGAATCTGTCCGTTGGCGACAAGACCAAACCCTCCGTGAAAAGGCGTTGAGGGAATGCCCTGTTCCTCAAACACATCCCCAAAGGTCCAGTAGCTGCATGAATCGGCGTAGTCGCCGACAAGCGCGAGAAAGCTGCTCATGATGGCCGCATTCTGGACGGTGTCGTGAATCGGGCAGAACGGATGATAGCTTGTGTTGAACTCGGTGACATAGACAGGGATGGATGCAAAGCGCGCATGGCGCTGCATCACTTCGCGCGTGTCTGCAAGCTCCTGCATGGACTGTTCAGCACTCCACATGCTGTGATACACATAGCGTCCGTTTCGCTCAGGCGTCCTGGCCATGTAGACATGCCGGGTCAGAAAATCAAGCGGGAGATCATGCGTCTCAGAGAAGCTCAGGAACGCATCAATCCAGGGCAGGCAGGAATCGCCTCCGCATACGGCTGGCCCGCCGACACGGATACCGGGCACGGCGCGGCATACAGCCCGGGAGGTGATGTCATACAGATGAAGATATCTGTCACGGTCGGCGTGCTCCCAGAATCCGGGAAGATTGGGCTCGTTCCAGACCTCCACCGGCCATTGGGCCACTTCCTGTGCACCGTACCTGGCAGCGAGATGTTTCAGGGTGTTTTCCACCAGCAGGACCCACTCCTGATCATCCGCGGGCGGCGTGACATTGCCCTTCCAGTAAAAGACCGTCTGGGTGCCGCTGCCGAGCTTCGAAGGCATGAAGCCCAGTTCGAGAAAGGGACGCAGTCCCAGTTCGAGATAGGTGTCCATAATCCGGTCGAGGTAGGTAAAGTTATACCGTGTGACCTCTCCGTGATCGGTGCTCACACGCTGATAGATGCCGATATCGTCGCAGAACAGTCCGTGCCCGCGGATATAGCGGAAATGACAATGCTCCTGAACAAGGCGCAGCTGATCCACATACTCCCGGTGCAGCGCAAGGCCGAGGCGTCCGGTGCCGATGCAGTCTGAAACAGAACGAAACGGGACACGGTGCAGGCTGGAAGGTGAGATGTGCAAGGTCTTCATAACATCCTCCATGGATCGATTAATGTGGAAATGCTTTGAGATAATCAAAATGCAGCTGACGGCCATCCGGGGTTTCCACCATGCGCGCATCCACACCGAAACGTCCGCCCAGATCTGTGGGCACAGCGTTTTTCAGGGCGTCCTCCGTGATGGAATCCAGGAAGGATTCAAGATCGTGGCGGTGGAAAAGCTCACCGGAGTGCGGGCAGAGAACGGAATCAAAGGGAAGGGAAAGGACAGCGCGGAGGGAGGACAGAAGAGACTGTACCGGAAGCGCTTCCGGGAAAAAACACCAGGTGACCGGGTTCCAGTCATCGCCTGTCAGGAGCAGTCTGTGTTCGGGGATGAGCGCTGTCATGGAACCGGGGGTGTGCCCGGGGGAATGCTGCAAAAGCACAGACATGCCGCCGAGATCAAAGGCTGTTTTTTCGAGCACCACCGGTTTTGCTGCCGGAGACGAAAGAAATGTTTCTTCAGATACAGAAATCCCTTTGCCTGCGGCGTTTGCCAGCACAGACTTTCTCCAGAAATCACCGGTATAGGTTCTGTAAACCGGAAGCTCGGCTGGATGCAGGAAGACTTCCTGAAACCAGCGGCATCCCAGTGCATGGTCATGATGGGCATGACTGAGAATGACCGTGACAGGGAGCGGGGTGATCTCGCGGACCATGGCGGCAACATCATCGATACCGTAACCTGTATCAAAGAGCACGGCGCTGTTTTGGCCGGTCAGTAATGTCATATGGACACCCATCCGGTCTTCGAGATGAAATACGCCCGGAAAAACATCATGCATTGCAGTCGTCACTTCCATTCTGAATAAACTGCATGGATGTGAATGTGAAATGCGAGCCGGGGAGGAAGACAAAGGAGATGTCACAGAGGCCGCCGGGAACGGAAAGAGCAAAGCGGCGGGAAATGGATACCGGAGACCCGGTGAAGGAGAGCAGAGAAGTGGATTCGTCTCCGCCGGATGTGGAGATATGTACGGTAATCGGCTGAATATCGAGCGGCGTTGAGCCGGTGAGAACAAGGGCAACGGAAGTGCAGTCCCCGAAATCCAGATTGGAGAACCGGACATTCACGTTGTTCCCGATGTCCCGGATTTCTCCGCCTTCCACATGGAATTCATCACCCCATACTGTATCGGCTTCACTGCCGTTCAGACATCTCCATGCCCGTGACTGTTTCTCAAACGAGAACCCCTTGATATGCAGCTTGGAAGAGGATACCAGGCACAGCGTGTGAATGCCGGTCAGAACCTGCGGCAGGGTCCAGGTCTCCGCCTGATACACATTCCAGATGCTGGGTTTGTTGTAGGGAAGTGTTGCGATCCGTACGCCTCCCTTTCCGGGAATGCCGGTGTAGAGGTCAATCTCATGCTTGTCATTATCCAGGGCAAAGACAGGAATCGTGAGGCGGTCAGAGCCGGATGCACCGAAGTCGACGTTGGTAAATCCTGCCATGGAAACACCGTCACGGGCAAAAGCAAAGCCATGATCATTGCCTGAGGTAATTTCTCCCTCATGGACATCATAGAGCCCGCCGGAAATGAAGCCGTAGGGGTCAAGGCACGGGAAACCAAACCCGCTCAGGTGCAGATCATACTGTGAGATGACGCGCGGATGGACGTCCCCGTTGGATACAGTGGCACGGAGATAAAGATCTCCGTCTCCGCAGCCGGTGACGGTGACCCGGCTGGCGTCTGCCTCCACCCTTGCACATGGGCTGTCAATGCCGGCGGCGTTTGTGATGCGCCAGGCAATCTTCTGGGGAAACGCGGCTTCGGGGAATACGCGCACATCAAACGTGACGGAGGGATGCTCGGGTGTCAGAGAAGTGCTTCCGGACGGGGTCAGGCAGATGGCACGTGCATACATTCGGGTATCGGCCACCGGTTCATAGGGGATGCAACCATCCTGGGGCTCCCCGTGAAACAGATCATTCAGAGGTAGTTCGCAGGATGCACCTGCAAGGCCCTGTGCGGAGAGGCGAATGCGGCCTGTGCCATGGTTATCCAGCGCCTGAAGGACAATCAGGAGCTTGCCGGAGAAGAGGCGCTTGGACTCTGTCTGATATCCGTCGCGATCCGTGCTGTCTCCATTATCCATGCCAAGAATGCGAATCGGACCGTCCGTCTCGGCACAGACAAGGTCGACTGCATTTTCAACCGGATGCCCGAGTGGATCGAGGGCTGTGACACGGAGGAAGGCGAGCGATCCGGCCGGTGCGTCCTCGCGCGTGATTTGCAGGGAAGCGCTGTCAGAGAAGGGGAAACGGCAGTCTTCTGCACACTGCCCGCTCTTCGGATCCCATGCACGGACAGAAAGCGGCTGCGGAGCGTATGGAACATGCCATACGGCTAGTCCTTTGTCGGGATCACGGACGTCCACTTCCGTGACGCCAAGCGACTGTTCACCGAGGAATAATTCAGCACGCGGGAGATTGGTCATGACAGGAATGTCAATCATCTGCCCCGGGTTCCAGGACCAGGAAACGCCGATGTGTACAAACGGGGCCTCTGTCCAGGCTGCCTGATACTGCCATGCACTGTCCTTGGGGAAGCAGGCTGTGTCAAAGAATCCAAAATAGCATGAGCGGGTCTGATAGGGTGTCGGTTCTCCGATATAGTCGGTGCCGGACCAGACGAACTGGCCCATTGAGTACGGATTGTTGAGATCATCCGCGAGCATTTTGGTCAGGTTCTGATGTCCCCAGCTGGTGGAACTGTTGCCGAGGGCGGAACACTGTTCATCCTCGTCACAGAGAATCTGCTGCTTCATGGGGAAGTGATAAATGCCACGGCTGGAAAGAATGGAAGCTGTCTCCGAGCCGAAGATGACCCAGTCCGGATGCTCCCGGTGATGCTGGTCATACAGCTTTTCTGCATAGTTGTAGCCGGCCAGTTTCAGAACATCGGCACATTTCTGTGCGCCTTCCCAGGGCATATAATTGGACCCCATGGTGATGAGTGCATGGCCGGAGGGATCGCTGCTGCGGACCACATCGCGCAGAAAGCGCGTCATGCGGGGCGCTTTGGGAGAAACATGTGTGTCCTGAATCTCATTGCCGATCGACCAGAAGACCACGCATGGATGATTCCGGTCACGCCGGACCATACGCGTAAGATCCCCGGCGACATGCGCGGAAAAGAAGCGCGCATAATCGTACCGGGTTTTCGACAGCTCCCACATGTCAAAGGCTTCATCCATCACGAGAAGCCCCAGGCGGTCGCAGATATCCAGAAATCTGCGTGCCGGGGGATTGTGGCTGGTCCGGATCGCATTGACACCGGTCTGCATGAGCCTCGTTAACTGACGTTCAGCAGCTTCTTCATGAAAGGCAGCGCCAAGGCAGCCGAGGTCATGATGGAGGCAGACGCCGTGCAGTTTGACGGGCTGGTCATTGAGCAGGAACCCGCGTTCCGGATCGGCGCACAGGGTGCGAAAGCCGATGGTCACTGTTTCTTCCTGATCACCGAGACTGCACTTGAGCGTATAGCAGTGCGGTGAAGCAGGCGACCACGTCCGGACGCCGGGGCAGGGAAGACGGATGGCGATTGATCCGTTTTCAGCGCGGGCAAGACCGGAAGCAACAGGTGTGTCCTGGTCCAGAAGGGTAAAGGATGCACTGCATCCATCGGATGTACCCAGGAGATCGGCAGAGACAGCAAGACTCCATGTATGGTCCGCCTCAGAAACAGGCTGTGCATAGATGCTGTCGGGGACGATGCAGGCTTCCGGAAGCGTCAGCAGTTCCACATCGCGGAAAATACCGGCGCCTGAGTACCATCTCGAGTTCGGAGAATAGTAGCGGACATGAACGACGAGTTCGTTCTCACCTTCAAGAGCGAACGGAGTCAGATCGACAATAAACGGGGCGTACCCGTAATGCTCGGTCAGCAGAAGACGGCCGTTGAGAAGAATATCGGCATCCATGTACACGCCGTCAAAGGAAAGAAAAACATGCCCGGAAAGTGTTTCCCTGGAAAAGCACAGCGTGCGGCGGTACCAGCCGTCTCCGTCACGGTACAGTGCATGCGTGTCGGAAATCAGCCAGTCGTGCGGAAGATCGACCGGCCGCCATTGATCGGACCGGATGTCTTCCAGCGTGTGCTCATGTGTTGTCAGTGCAAAGGACCACCCATGGGAAAGGATTGTATGCATTTCCGTCTCCTGCCTCTTATCAAGATGATCAATAAACTTAACCTGACTTTCGATTTTCATGGATGGATTCCTGCATGCGGCGGTTTTTTTGATGTTCCAGCGCATGGAGTGGAAAGCCGGAGAACAAAAAATGCTGCCCGAATGGGCAGCAGGTCAGTTGCGGTGCGTATAGGTTTCAAACCAGTTGGTTATTTCTGTGAGACGACGGATCCGATGGAGCGGTTTCCCGGAACGGGACAGTTCGTGGTTCTCCCCGTGGAACAGGCACATGCGGGCCGGAATGCCGCGGTCGACGAGTGCACTGTACATCTGAATGCCCTGCTCAAGCGGGCAGCGATAATCTTCATCGGAATGAATGAAGAGTGTCGGGGTGCATACATGAGCAGCATATTTCAGTGGGGAGTGTGCCCACAGCTTCTCAGGGGATTCATACAGCGAAGCCGCATTCTGGTCTGAGGCAAAGAAGGCACCGATATCACTGACACCGTAGAAACTGAGCCAGTTGGAGATGGAGCGCTGGGATGCAGCGCAGCAGAAACGCTGCGTATGGCCGATGACCCAGTTGGTCATGAAGCCGCCGTAACTGCCTCCGGTGACACAGAGGCGGGCGGCGTCAATCTGAGGATAGGCCTCGAGCACAGCGTCCGTAAAGTCCATCAGGTTCTGATAATCCGTTCCGCCGTAATCGCCGCGAATGTCTGCAAACTCGTTGTCACGCCCGTCGCCGCCTTTGGGATTGCAGAAGAATACAAAGTATCCCATGCTTGCCCAGAGCTGCATCTCGTGATAGTACACAGGGCCGTACACGCATTTTGGACCGCCGTGGATATCCAGGATGGCGGGATAGGTTTTGGCAGGATCATAATCCATGGGCAGAAGCACCCATCCGCCGATGGTGAGTCCGCATGAGGAAACCGACAGAGGCAGAGGCTTCGACACGTAATGGTCCTCGAGGCATGCATCATTGAAATGGGAGACCTGCTTGAGTGCATGCGTGCCGAGATCCAATGCATACAGTTCCTGAAGTCCCATGTCATACATGGCCACCAGCAGCACGGTCTCATGATGCTCCGAGAGAGCAATTCCGTCGATGGACCCGTCTTTTGTCAAAACCGGCTCACTGGAACCGTCCGGATGCGTCACATACAGTTCCGCATTGCCTTCGCGCCCGGCAACATAATACAGTTCGCCGCAGCGGACGGCCTGTTCCGTATTGGCCCCCAGCCGGCAGTCGCTTCCGACATCCCCGTGCATGGCCATGCTTTCCTCCCGCAGGAGCGTCAGAGTGCCGTCGGATGGATTCAGGCGATAGACATAAGGATTCTCATTGCAGCCGTACCGGTCTCCGCGTGCGGCAAGCAGAAGAAGGCTGTCTTGATCCACCAGAACATTTTCCATCATGAGCTCGGGATCGGAAAACACAGTGCGCCGCTGGGCGGTTTTCCAGTTGAAGGCACGGAGCTTCAAGCCGTGAATGCTGGCTTTCGCAGGACAGTCGTCGACGGCATACAGCACTTCATCGCCGAGGAGCCTGGTGAGCGACACTGTTTCATCTGCCCCGGACACACGCCGGATGCTGAACGGATTCAATTCAACCACAAACAGTGCGCTGCGCTTCCCGTTTGTAAAGCCTTCACCATTGCCCCAGAAGGGGAGTTCATCAAGGACTTCATAGTCCTTTTCTTCCTTTTTCTTCCGGAGCACCTCTGCGCGTTCTTCATCTGCCAGCTGATAGAAATCCGGACAGTCCTTGTCATAGGCGCCAAGGACAGCCAGATGATGTTCATCCAGCACGGTCACGGAATGCACGGCAAAAGGGAGGGAGAAGGCCGGGAGTGCTTCGCCGCCCTGGAGATCCAGGCAGTAATAATGCGTGGAAGGATCGCCGTCCTCCTGCTTTTTCTTTTCTTCGTCGCTGCGTGCAGCCGGGAAAAGAAGATGACGGCTGTCGAGCCAGACGAAAGAGGATTCCTTGCCCAGACCCGTCAGCTGACGGAGTTCACCATCATAGAGGTAAAGGAAGGAACGATAGCCATTCGTTTTCTCGTCGGCCTGGGAAAGGACAAAGGCTGCCTTTGAGCCGTCCGGGGCATAGGTCAGTCCTGAAATATATCTGTGAGCGAGAAAGTCATTCAGCTGGATGGGTTTCATACAACGGTTTACTCCTTGCACAATGCTTTGGCGACTTCTGCACCGACTGCGACATTGTTGTAGACGAGCTGAATATTGGCTTCAAGGGATTTGCCGCCGGTGAGCTTCTGGATCTTGTCCAGCAGGAAGGGCGTGATGTTCTTTCCCTTAATGCCCAGCGTGTTGCACTCAACAATGGCAGCATCAATATTCTCATTGATATAATCCAGGTCCATCGCATACTGGTCAGGAATCGGATTGGTCAGCAGCATGCCGCCCTTGAGCCCGCAGGCCAGCTTGGCTTTGAATGCTGCAGCCACATCTTCAGGACTGTCCATTTTATAGTCGACCTGGAAGCCGGAATGTGTGGTGTAGAATGCAGGCATTTCCTTGGTTTTGTACCCCAGTACCGGTACGCCCTTGGTTTCAAGGTATTCAAGAGTCAGACCGATGTCAAGGATGGACTTGCAGCCGGCACAGATGACAAGAACAGGCGTCTGGGCGAGCTCTTCAAGGTCTGCAGAAATGTCCATGGTGGTTTCAGCGCCGCGGTGAACACCGCCGATACCGCCGGTGGCAAACACGCGGATGCCGGCAAGGGAAGCGGCGATCATCGTGGTGGTGACCGTGGTTGCACCATCCATGCCGCGGGCAAGAAGGACGGGCAGGTCACGGCGGCTTGCCTTGGGAACATCCAGACCGCGTTTTCCGAGATATTCAATCTGCTCTCTGGTGCAGCCGACGGTCATTTTTCCCTGGATAATGGCGATGGTGGCAGGGGTTGCGCCGTGGGCGCGGATGATTTCCTCAACATGCAGTGCCGTCTCTACGTTCTTGGGATAGGGCATGCCATGGGAAATGATGGTGGATTCAAGGGCAACCACAGGCTTGCCGGCATCGAGTGCGGCGCGGACCTCAGGGGAAACCGAAAGATACTGTTCAAGATGATTCATGGATACGACCTCCTAAAATTTTGAATCAAGCCCTGCGCGCCGGCGCAGGGCGTGCATGGTGAGGGCAGGGTTAACCGCACTTTCGACCTCGGCACAGATGGATGCGCTTGCCTGACCCAGGAGTACAGCCTCTGAAATGGACATGCCGGACATCAGTGCGACGGAAGCGGCGGCGAGAAAAGCGTCTCCGCAGCCGTTGGTATTGAGAATCTTACCCGGAACACAGGGCTGAATGCCGTGATGCTCCTGATCTGCATAATATACGCCCTGGCTGCCCAGGGAGATAAACACGTTGCGGACACCTTCCGAGAGAAGCACACTGCCGGCTTCCTCAAGCCCCTGGGTGCCGTGAATGATCACACCGGTGAGAAGCTCTGCTTCGGGTCGATTGGGTTTGATGGCATACAGACGCCAGAGGCAAGGGGAAAGCCGGGCAGCTTTCTTTATGGAAACCGTGTCGGCAATCAGGGGAACCTCACACCAGTCGGCGAGGAAAGCGGCGGCCGGGGCGGGGATGTTGGCATCAACGATGACAAAATCCGCATGATTGATTTCGTCCAGATGCCGCCCGAGAAATTCAGGCGTAATCTGCTCACAGATCGACATATCGGAGATGGCGGTCATGACATCACCGTTGACATCATTGATGCACAGGTACGTGCTGCTCTTGGCACCCGGTATAGTCTCGCAGGCACTGAGGTCAAGACCGATGCGGCTGCAGTGGGCGCGAATGGTTTCAGCGTGCAGATCATCACCGAGCACAGTCACCATATGGCAGGGCATGCCGAGCAGCAGAAGATTTTCCGCGATATTGCGACCAACCCCGCCCAGAGAAAGGGTCACCCGTCCGGGATTGGAGTCTCCGAGAATCATTTTTGAATCAGAGGTTCCACTGATATCAACGTTGATTCCCCCGACGACGGCCACATAGGAACCCGATGACAAATCGATTCACCTCCCTAACGAACATAAGGCCAAGGGCAATTATATCGCAAAGGGAAGGGGAGCTCAATGCGAAACCGGAAATTGTTTCTGCGAAAAAGCAGAAGGGGAAGGAAAGGCAGACATCCCGGGAAGAACAGAAAGCTGAGGATGGCCGAGCGTGAAGGCGTCTGTTTTTAATGGGATGCGATCTGCAGGGCGTAGAGTTTGGCGTAAATGCCATTGAGGGAAAGCAGCTGCTGGTGCGTCCCGCGCTCCCGGATCCGCCCGTGATGCATGACCATGATGCAGTCGGCATTCTGAATGGTGGACAGACGGTGCGCGACCATGATGCAGGTGCGTCCCTGCATCAGCCGGGCAATGGCCTCCTGGATCAGCTGCTCTGTATGGGTATCAATGCTTGCGGTGGCTTCATCCAGAATCAGGATGGCAGGGTCATAGGCAAGGGTCCGGGCAAAGGAAAGCAGCTGCCGTTCTCCCTGTGAAAAGGTGGCCCCGCGCTCGGAGACGGGATGCTGGTATTTTCCGCTCAGGCGTTCAATCATCGGCGCGGCATTGACCGCCTCTGCAGCTTTTTGAACCTGGCTGTCTGAAATGGAGTCATCCCGCAGACGGATGTTGGAAGCGACGTCGCCGGTAAAAATGAACACATCCTGCTGGACCTGACCGATACTGCGGCGGATCTGCTCACGGGAAAGCGTGCGGATATCTTTTCCGTCGATACGGATGGTGCCTTTCTGGATGTCGTAATACCGCCCGATCAGATTGAGGATCGAGGATTTTCCGGCGCCCGTGGCACCGACAAAGGCAACCCTTTCCCCGGGCTCAATGGTGAAGGAGACATCCTTCAGGACCCAGTCTTCGCCCTGATAGGCAAACCAGACATGATCAAACTCGACACGCCCATGGACAGCGGGAAGTATTTCCGGATGATCGTCGGGCGGAATATCCGGACGCGTGTCGAGCAGTGTGAATATCTTTTCCGAGGAAGCAATGGCTGACTGCAGGGTGGCAAACTGCTGGGCAAGCTCCTGGATCGGATTGAAGAAGGATTCTAGATAGGAGATAAAGATATAGAGCGTGCCGATGGAGATAGCCCCTGAAATCACACTGGATGCTCCGGCGAGCAGAAGAATGGCCAGAGAGCATACATACGTCATATAGGTGGCCGGACGGAAGATGGCATCAATGAGGATTTCACGGAAATTGGCCTGATAGAGTTCTTCGCTTTTCTCTCTGAACTCGTCGCCTTTTTCTTTTTCCCGGGCAAAAATCTGAATGATGCGCATGCCGGAAAGGTGTTCGGAGAGGAACGTGTTGATTGTTGTAAGCCGGGTCCTCGATACCTGATAGGCTCTTCGAGACAGTGTGCGGAAAAGCGCCGTCAGGAAGATCACAAGAGGGAGCAGGGCAAAGCAGGTCAGGGCAAGACGTGTATTCATGGCAAGCATGATGCAGGCGAGCCCGATGACTTTCACCGAGTTCTGGAAGAGGCGGACAAGAATATTCGAATAGACGTCATTGATCGCCTCGACATCGTTGGTCAGTCTTGTGACGATTTTGCCTACTGGTGTCACGTCAAAGAAGCGCATGGTCAGAGCCTGCACATGCTCAAACAGGGTATTGCGCAGATCATAAATGATCTGCTGACCGGTTTTCTGCATCATCAGATACTGGAAACGGTTGCAGATAAACAGCAGAAGCAGGATGATGGCATAAATGCCGCCAGAGCGGAGAACGCCGGAAAAGCGCTCCTCAACGGTCAGCGGCGTATCATCCCCGACGGTAATGTACTGATCGATCGCATTGCCGATGAGCGTGGGTCTGTACAGGTCGAGCACTGTGACCACCAAAACCAGGAGAAGACAGACGAAGAATGAAGCGAGATGCGGTTTCATATAGGCCAGAAGGCGCACAAGCGCATTGCCTTCATATTGAATATCCGGATTGCGATCCCTCTTTTTCATTCGTCTTCACCTCGATCCTGATGCAGCTGTTTTTCGAGCTGCTGGCGGTCAAAGAGATCCCGGTAGATGCCGCCCAGCGCCAGCAGTTCTTCATGGGTTCCGTATTCAGCGGCACGGCCGTGGTCGAGTACCAGAATATGATCGGCATGCTGAACCGTGGAAATCCGGTGGGCGATGATCAGGTTGGTTTTTCCGCTTCGAAGTGTTTTCAGGTTCTGAAGAATCTGTTCTTCGGTATCGGTGTCAACCGCGGAGAGGGCATCGTCCAGGATCAGGATCGGTGCGTTGCGGACCAGCGCGCGGGCGATGGCGGTGCGCTGTTTCTGACCGCCGGATATGGTAACGCCGCGCTCGCCGATGCGGGTCTGGTAGCCCTCAGGAAACATCATGATATTGTCATGCAGACAGGCAGCCCGGGCAGCCGATTCGATGACTGCATGGTCTGGCGCATCCATGCCGAAAGCAATGTTGTTTTCAATGGTATCGGAAAACAGAAAGCTGTCCTGAGGCACGCATGCAATCTGCTCATGCAGCACACGCAGGGGAATGCGGGAAACCGGCACCCCGTCAATGCAGATCATGTCCGCTTCAGGCGGATCATACAGGCGTTCGAGCAGACTGATGACGGTGGTTTTTCCGCAGCCGGTGTGCCCGACAATGGCCAGCGTTTCCCCGGCACGGACGCTGACGGACAGATCCTGAAGGACAGGAACGCCATGCGTGTCCGGGTAGGCAAAAGTCAGATGATTCAGGGTGATGCTGCCCTTCAGGGCGGTGATATCATGCCGACAGTCAGGTGTATCAGAAATATCCGGGACTTCGTGCAGGATCGTGCGGATTCGGCCAAGGCTTGCCAGTCCCTGGCTCATGCTTGAGACACATTCCCCGACTGCAATCATGGGCCAGACCAGCATGCCGATATAGCTGTTGAAAGCGACAAACTGACCGACGGTGATGGAACGGTTGATGGTCAGATAGCCCCCATAGATCAGGGTGATCAGCATGGAAAGACCGATAATGAGATCCAGAAGCGGCATGGCCAGCGCGATCAGACGGACGACGCCGAGGTTTTTCTCCTTGGTTTTCTGATTCTTCAGTGCAAATGCGGCAAGCTCAAAGTGCTCCTGCACAAAGGCCTTGATGACGCGTATGCCGCTGACCGTCTCCTGGACATGATCGGTCAGTTCAGAAAAAGCTTCCTGTTTTTCGAGAAAGCGCCTGTGCATGGCTTTGGCAAAAAAAGAGTAGCACAGGACAATGAGCATCATGGGCATGATGGCAAAAAAGGTCAGCCGGGGATGCACAAAACGGAACATGGAATACAGCACCATGATAAGCATGATGGAGGCATCGAAGGTGGTGATCACGGTCATGCCCATCAGGTTGCGGACAGACTGCAGATCATTGGTGAAATGCGCCATCAGATCACCGGTTTTATGGGTGTTGTAATAGCGCATCGAAAGCGTTTCGAGATGCGAGAACAGATCGTTGCGCATTTCTTTTTCAATGGAGCGGGAAGCACCGAGAAGGAAGTAACGCCAGCCAAAGCGTCCCAGGGAAACGAGCGCTCCGCACACCAGAATGCGAAGAACAAGCGGTGTGACGTCTGCCATGGTCATGGGTGCAACTGCACTGCCGGTTGTGATGCCATAGGTCAGACCGTCCGTGATCTGACCGGTCAGGCGGGGAATCACGGTGATAATCGAGTCAACCAGAAGCAGGGAAAGCAGACCCAGAAGATACTGCCAGAGATGGCGTGAGGCATAGCGGAATGCCAGAGTAATGTCTCTTTTCATGGTGAGAATGCCTTTCTGAACGGATGAAAAAAGGATGAAAAGGTACGCGGCGGGGGCTTACTGAACGGATGCGGCAGACTGCGCGCTTTCCTCAAGCCAGCGGAGCATGAGAGCGTGAATCTCAGGGTAATGCGTACGGATGCGGACCGGAAGCCCTGCTTTTCCAATCAGACAGTGTTTTGTTTCGCCGCGGCACAGAAGGGCGTGGTCCGTCTGTCTTCTGACTTCATAGGCAAAGCAGAAACGAACGCCGTCGTACTCCCTGAGAAGAATCTGAATATCCAGCACATCCGGATAACGGGCAGGCTGAATATACTCACAGGAAATGCCGGTCACAGGACTTGCAAGCCCCATCTCCATGAGGCGTTCATAACCAAAGCCCAGCTGCTGCATGGCATCCAGCCGTGCTTCCTCGAAATAAAGGATATATCTGGAATGATGGACAATCTCCATCTGATCGATTTCATAAAAATGGACAGATCTTGTATACATCATGACACTCAGATCCCTTCATAAAGTATTCAGACGAATGATACAGAAAATAAGGAGAAAAGCAAGGTTCCCAGCAGAAGATTGCATGAAGGCATCAGGCCTTGCTGGAAAGACGAAAATTGTCCTATGAAGGAGGGACGGCCGGATACCATGCGTACTTCTTTTGTGGTACAATGGATTCCAGAAATATTGAGGAAAAAACGATGAGCAGGATATGCCTGAAACAATAGACTGCATGAACATGTACATCGAGATGGAGGAGGAATGCACGTGCATCTGGGCGCTATGCTGAATGCCTATCCGGACAGCATTGGAGAGAATATGGGCGGAATGATCGCATTTCTGAAAAGACCTGAACTGAAGGACGCGTTCCGTTCGTTCTATCTTCTGCCGACCGCATTCAATACCGATCTGGACAGGGGTTTTTCTGTGATTTCATATGATCTCTGTCCTTCACTTGTCAAAGTGGAAAACCTCGAAGAACTGCGGAAGATGAATATTGATCTGACATTCGATTTCATTTTGAACCACCTGTCCGTGCTTTCGCCGCAGTTCCAGGATATTCTCCGCAGAGGAGATCAGTCTGTCTACCGCGATTTCTTTATTGACTGGAACAGGTTCTGGTCGGGTTGCGGGGAGATTGGTGAGGACGGTGTGATTCATCCTGGCGAGGACGATTTCCTGGCCCGGAACCTGCGCAAGGCAGGGCTTCCCATCCTGATGGTCCGTCTGCCGGACGGGCGCGATGTGCCCTACTGGAACACCTTTTACCAGAAGGTGATTTATCCTGAACTGACGGTGTTCGATGTCCTTGAAGTCACAGGATACGGTTATGACCGGGCCATGGGTCTGTGTGAGTGGGTGAATGCCAGGACGCGGAAGGGAATTCCTCCGGAAGAAATGGATTGGGGCAGTTTTGAAGACTGCAGGGAGCCAGTCTTGGCATTTCTGAAAAGCCACAGGCATTATCTCGGCCAGATGGATCTGAATGTGCAAAGCCCGCTCGTATGGGAATGGTATGATCAGACGCTTGAAAAGCTGTCATCCTACGGAGCGTCGCTGATTCGTCTGGATGCATTTACCCGGGTGCACAAAGCCCGCGGCAGAATCAATTTCATGAATGAACCGGAAACCTGGGAAATCCTCGGAAAGATCAGGGAGATGGCCGCGAATTACAATCTGGAAGTCCTGCCGGAAATCCATGCGGCCTATCATACTGGCGCATACAGGAAACTGGCAGGTCTGGGGTGCCCGGTCTATGACTATTTTCTGCCAGCGCTGGTTCTGGATGCGCTTGACACCGGTGATCCGCAATACCTGTGCGACTGGGCACAGGAACAGATTCTGGATGAAATCACGGCGATCAATATGCTGGGCTGTCACGACGGGATTCCCATTCGTGACCCGCATGGGCTCGTGCCGGACGAGCGCATCGACGCGCTGACCGAACGACTGGTTTTACGGGGCGGAAGGAAAAAGATGCTTCATGGCGTGAAACCGGAAGTCTATCAGATGGATATGACCTATTATTCCGCACTGGCATGTGATGACCGCAAACTGGTGCTGGCAAGAGCTGTACAGATGTTCATGCCAGGCAAACCGCAGGTCTGGTATGTGGATCTGCTGGCAGGGAAAAATGATGAGGATGTTTTTATTCGGGATCCGTCTGCAGACAACAGAGAAATGAACAGGCACTGCTATTCAATGGATGAGGCACTCGAAGAGCTGAATCGGCCGGTGGTTCTTGAACAGATTGAATTGCTGCGCCTGCGCAATACGCATCCTGCATTTTCCTCCGGTGCCGAGATTACGGTGCAGAGGGAGGGTAAAAACGGGATGTGCATTCGGTGGAAGAACGGCGCATCGTGGGCGGAACTGGAGGTCAATTTCTCCACATTGCAGTGGAAGATCAGCAAAAGCTGAGCGTGAAACGAAAAAAGCAGAACAGATCAAAAGGAAAACAGAGGGGGATTATCATGCGGAAAGAATTCATGCGCACGTCGCCGGAATCAGTGGGAATTCCGAGCGGTGCAGTGGAAAAGCTGCTGGATGTGCTTGAAGAAAGCGGACATACACAAATGCGGGCGATCATGATCATGCGCAGAGGGAAAATCTGCGCAGAGGGATACTGGGCACCCTTTGGCGCAGGACATGTTCATGCGGACCATTCCCTGACCAAAACCTATACCGCGACAGCGATCGGAATCTGTGAGCGGGAAGGCCTTCTGTCCCTGGACCAGGCAGTGATTGACTTTTTCCCTGACAAAGTGCCCGCCCAGCCGAGTGAATGGCTGAAACAGCTGACGATCCGGGATCTTCTGGCGATGGGCGGAGGGTTTCCTCCGGAACAGTCGGGCTATCCTGTGGACTGGATTGAGCGGCACCTCGGTGCTGAGATCCAGCATGAGCCGGGCACATTCTGGAGATATGACAGTCACGGGTCAACCATTCTTGCGGCGATTGTTGAAAAGGTGACCGGGATGGCGATGACACAATGGCTTGCTTTGAAACTGTTTCCGGTGATCGGCATCGACGAACAGCATATTTTTTGCAGGAAGACAGCCGACGGCATCTGCAACGGAGGGGGAGGGCTGTTTACCACGGCCGAGGACAATCTGCGGCTTATGAAACTCTACCTCGACGGCGGCGTGTGGGACGGAACCCGGATTTTGAACGAACAGTTTGTCCGTCAGGCCACAACCTGTCAGCTGGAGAACGAAACAGCTTTTTCCCGGTCATCCTGGATTTATGACAACCGTGTCGGGTATGGCTATCAGATGTGGATGTGCAGGCCGGAGGGGGCCTACAGAGCGGACGGGGCGTTTGGACAGTTCTGCATTGTGGTTCCGTCTGAAGAACTGATCATTTCTATTTTCGAGTCAGGATACAACGGGGAAAAACTGCGGACCAGTGATCTTCATCTTCCGGAAGCCATCCGAGGCGAAGATCGTCCGGTTTACGGACCGCAGGTCACGCTGGACATTGTTTTCGGCATGCTTCTCCCTGAACTGAAGCAAGGCGGGATCCCTGAAAATCCGGAGGCCTGGCATCATCTGCGTGAGCGTCTTTCGCGGCTCAGCATTCCAAGACCATGGACAGCGGAAGAGCCGGACTGGACAAGGCATCTGCCTGACGGACAACTGGAAATAACCGGTGATGGTATCTTCTTTGGTCCCATGCACGGCATGGGCAGGCAGGTCAGGGAACAGCCATGCGCAGAGCGGATCTGCATGCAGGAAGAAAAGGGAATCCTGACACTGGCATTTACAGAAGGCGGCAGGACACAGACACTGAAGGCAGACCTGTCAGGCTCCTCCATTCAGGGCACGCTGGACTATGGCGCTCTGGGAGAAGTGGTTACCAAGGTCAGTTCCTCTGCCTGGTTTACATCCGACGGAGTGCTGCATCTTTCTGTTCTGTGGTATGAAACAGAAGTGGAAAACCGCTTTGCATTTGTGTTCGACCAGGATCAGGTGAAGGTTGAAAAAACCATCACTTGCGGGTATGTAGGCGTGCCGCAGACAGAAAACGGAACCTACCGGATTGTCCATTGAGGCACAGGAATCAAAGTTGTCAGGTTGATGCCTTGAACCCTTCATGATATAATCCGCCTGTACATTGATCAAATGGAAGGATGTGCGTACCGAATGAAGGCCAATGTTTTCCGCTATGTGGTGACATGCCTGATGCTCGTTGCAATGGCGTTTCTGATCGCGTCCCCTGCACTTGCGGAGACGGAATTTACACATGCGTTTGAAGGACCCGATGTGACTGATGTTCCGCTTGCTCCCTTGACGCTGGAAGCCGCAGATGTTCAGCCGCTGGAACTCGACCAGCTGGTCAAGGGAAAACAGCTGAAGCTGGACAATCTGAACGCGGACAATACAGAATATACGGACAGCAGCATTCATGCTGTGATTACACACGATGTTGTTCAGTTCAAGGATAAGAAAGGCAAGCAGAAGATTAACTGCTATATTGTCCGTGTCACCATAGCGGATCCGACTCAGATCCGTTCCGCGATGAGTTATGATGATTATGACAATACCAAGCGTGTGAAAGCGGCAGAAATGGCGAAAGCGGCCAATGCTGTGGCAGCTGTGAACGGAGACTTTTTCAAGTATTTCCATGACAGCGGATATATTGTGCGCCAGGGAGCTTTTTACCGTGACAAGTCCAACGGCCAGCGTGATGTTCTGCTGATTGACTCCAACGGTGATTTCCATGTCGTGTACTGTGCTGATTCAGCCTCCATTCAGAAGGCTGTGGAGGCATTTCCCGAGGGCGTGAAGCTCATCAACAGTTTTAACCTGGGCCCGGTTCTGGTTGAGAACGGTGAGGTCAAGGATATTTCGCAGAGTGCGGTTGCACTGGCCAAGAAGAGCGGGGATCAGTTCCAGTATCCCTACCGGATGCAGCGCGTGGCGATTGTGCAGCTCGGAAAACTGCAGTATGCCATTGTTGAATGCAACGGAAAAGCAGATGCCTCCAGCGGCATGAGCGTTCAGGTGTTTGCGGAATATATCAAAGATCTGTTCCCGGACGCCCTGGTTGCCTACAATCTCGACGGCGGCGGATCCACCAATGTGATTTTCCCGAAGAACGTAAAAGGCAAACTCAAGTTTGAACGGATTCACAAGAATCCTGACTCCAGAGAAATCTCTGACATCATCTATTTTGCTTCTGCAGAGGAGTAATTCGACATGCAGCTTCAACCTTATGGTGTATGGCTTGCTGCCGCGAGCCTGATCGGAATCCTGCTTTTTGCAGTTCAATGTAAGCAGAAGGGATTCAAAAAGGAGACGGCAAGCTGGATGGCTGTGACAGCGATCCCGCTGTCTGTGCTCATTTCAAGACTCATGTACTGCCTGTGCAGGCTGCCCTGGTTTATGGAACAAGGCCTTGGATGGTTCTTTCACTTTACAGAAGGCGGCTTCATGGTGTTCGGCGCATTTGTCGGTGTTGTGCTGGCAGCCTGGCTGACAGCAAAAGTCACTGGACAGAGCTTTGCACGAATTCTGGATATGGCCAGCATCCCCGGACTGATCACCTACGGGATTGGCAGAATTGCCGACCTGATCGCCGGACAGGGATACGGATGGCCGATTGATGACTGGTTCTCTGTCGATGCGTTTGATCCGGAAGAATATACAGGCATGAGTCTCTTCCATCTGGAGGACGCGTCCTTCTTCGAAGGACTGCCTTTCTCTGTGGAAGATGCCTATTATGGCAATTACCGCTGGGCAGTCGCCCTGTTCATCGGGGTTGCGGCACTTGTGTTTGCGGTCGTTCTGTGGAGAATGCATGCGCGCAGGGCGGGTTCACGGGCAATCATGACGGCTGCCGTGCTCTGCGCATTGACCGTTCTGATGGAAAGCATGCGTCAGGATGATCTGATGCGCTGGGGTGTTGTACGGGTCGGCCAGATTCTGTCAGCCCTGGTCTTTGCTGCCCTCCTGGTGATTTGTCAGCTCCGCATGCCAAGACCGGTCAAACGTTCCGTGATCATTAAGGAGTGGATTTCTCTGCTCCTGAGCATGGGACTGGTGATGGTCGCCGAGTTCATGCTTGAAAAGAAAATTGTGTTCCTTGATTTTGTCCCGATGGACGGATGCTATGTCCTGATGATCATTGCCTGTGTATGGCTTGTACTCGCAGTTCGTTCCGCATGGAAGAAACAGGACGCATAAAACAACCGACCACAAAACAATCCGCGGCTTTGGGCCGCGGATTGTTTCATTTTCAGGATATTCAGCTGTCCTTGGAGATCAGGTCAGAGATCACCTCGGAGGCGATCATCAGGCCGGCCACAGACGGGACATACGCCGTGGAGCCGGGAATACTCCGCTTTCCCTGCGGAAGAGCTTCGTCCGGTGGACTCAGCGGGGTTCTCGGGGACTCTGTGGAGTAGAGTACTTTCAGATGATCGATCCCGTGCCTTCTGCATTCTGTGCGCATGACTCTCGCCAGCGGGCAGACGGAGGTGGCATAGATGTCCGCAATACGGAAGGCTGAGGGATTGAGCTTGTTTCCGGCACCCATGCAGGAGATGATGGGGACTCCGGCGGCCTGGGCTGAAAGAATCAGGCCGATCTTTGCTTTGACGGTATCGACTGCATCGACCACATAGTCATAGGCAGAAAAATCAAACTGATCCGCTGTCTCCGGGAGGAAAAATGTCTGATGGGTCTGAACACGGCAGGTGGGAGAGATATCCAGGACACGTTCTCTGGCAACATCGACCTTGTACCTGCCGATGGTTGAATGCAGTGCAATGATCTGGCGGTTGATATTGGTCAGGGAAACCGTGTCATTGTCAACGAGATCCAGTGCGCCGATCCCGGAACGGGCAAGGGCTTCCACGACATACCCGCCCACACCGCCCACGCCGAAGACGGCGACGCGGCTGGAAGCGAGGCGTGTCATGGCTGCTTCACCGAGCAGCAGTCCGGTTCTTGAAAATTCAGTCATAAGAGATCCTTTCCGGAAGTATGTGCTTCAATGGATTCTGCAATGCGAACGCAGGCCATGGCGTCCGGAGCATAGGCATCCGCCCCGATCCGGTCAGCATATTCCTGTGTGAGAACGGCACCGCCGACAATGACGCGGCACCATGGCGCTTCCCGATGAATGAGGGCAATGGTTTCTTCCATGGCGGGAACGGTTGTGGTCATCAGCGCGCTCAGACCGCACATGGGTGCATGCAGCCGGACCACGGCATCCAGAATGACCTCGGGCGGGGTATCCTTGCCCAGATCCGTTACAGCAAAACCATAGCTTTCCAGAAGCAGACGGACGATATTTTTACCGATGTCATGGATATCGCCTTTGACTGTGGCGAGGACAAAACAGCTTCCGGAGCGGGCGGACACATTTTCCTTCATGGCACCTTTGAGGACATCAATTGCGCTGGTGGCGGCTTCCGCACTCATGAGGAGCTGAGGAAGAAACAGGGTTTTCTGCTCAAAACGGGCACCGACGCGGTTGAGGGCAGGGACGATTTCCCCGGAGATGATGTCAAGCGGTGCGTGGGTTTTGAGCCTGTCTGCCGCCTGTTGCACCGCTTCGTCCTTCAGTCCTTTTTCGATCGCGGACTGCAGAAGGCTTCCGGACTCGGCACTTTCCTTTGGCGCTGACGGAACAGAAGCGGCAGAGGTGACCGGCGCATGGCTTTCGACATAACGGATGTAATCCATGCAGTGGTCATCCAGCCCGCTCAGGGCTCTGAAGGCGTGGTAAGTCCGCATCATGTCATACGAATGCGGATTCATGATCGCGCAGCTCAGTCCGCTTTGCAGTGCAAGGGCAAAGTAGGCGGCGTTGATTCCGTCGCGGGCCGGAAGGCCGAAGGAAACATTGGACACACCGAGGGACACATGGCAGTGGAGTTCCTCACGGATCCGTTTCAGTGCAGTCAGTGTGACCACTGCGGCATCCGCAGAGGATGACACGGTCATGGCCAGGGGATCAAACACCAGATCCTTTCTGGCAATGCCGTAGGCAGCGGCTTTTTCAAGCATGCGCCTGGCAATCTGAACGCGGCCCTCCGCAGTTTCGGGAATGCCGTGCTCATCCAGTGTCAGGCAGATGATGGCGCCGCCGTATTTTTGGGCCAGAGGAAAGATGGCATTCATGCTTTCCTCTGTGCCGTTGACAGAATTGATCAAAGGTTTGCCGTTGACCAGGCGCAGAGCACGGGACATGGCCTCCGGATTGGAGGTGTCAATCTGCAGGGGGAGATCCACGACCGACTGCAGCTCAGTCACCACTTCGGTGAGAAGCGACGGCTCATCAATTCCCGGCATGCCGACATTGACATCCAGTACATGCGCCCCGGCCTCCTGCTGGGAGATGCCTTCACGAAGCACATAACCGATGTCGTGGTCGGATAGCGCCTGCTTAAACCGTTTTTTGCCCGTCGGATTGATGCGCTCCCCAATGAGCACCGGATCATCACCGAAGACGACCGCATGCGTGTAGCTCGAAATGACGGTTGTTTCCTTTTCGGAGAGCGGCACCGGAGCGAGATCACGGAGGCGGAGGTCGAGCGCGCGGATGTAGTCTGGCGTGGTTCCGCAGCAGCCTCCGCAGATCCGCACACCCTTGCGGACCATATCGGCAACGGAGTCTGCAAACGCGTCCGGGCCCACATCGTACACGGTTTTGCCGTCGGCTACGCGGGGAAGTCCGGCGTTGGGCTTGAGCAGAACGGGGACCGAGGCGCTGGAGAGATACCGCTCGACGACAGGCCGAAGCGCATCCGGCCCGAGGGAGCAGTTGGTACCGACGGCATCGGCACGCATCCCTTCGAGCATGGCCGTCATGGCTTCAGGGCTTGCGCCGGTCATGAGCTTTCCATCTGCACCATAGGCATTGGAAACAAAAACCGGGAGTGTGCTGTTTTCTTTTGCAGCCAGGAGAGCAGCTTTTGTCTCATAGCTGTCATTCATGGTTTCAATGAAGATCAAGTCTGCGCCGGCTGCTGTGCCCAGACGGATGGTTTTTGCAAAGACTGCAACGGCATCCTCAAACGCAAGGTCACCGTAGGGCTTCAGCAGTTTTCCGGTGGGCCCGATATCAAGCGCGACATAGCGCGGCCGTCCGGACGGCGCAGATGCGGCTGCTTCCCTGGCAATACGGACCGCGGCTTCGACGATCTCCTTCAGTGTGTTTTCGGGAAAATGCAGAGAATTGGCTCCAAAGGTATTGGTGCTGACCACATGGCTTCCTGCAGCGTAATAAGCAGCATGAACAGACCGGATCACATCAGGATGCGAAAGGTTCCATGTTTCAGGCGTTTCGCCACTTCTTAGCCCGGCAGCCTGAAGCAGCGTGCCCATGGCCCCGTCCAGAATGAGCACATGGTCCTGCATATACTGCAGAAGATCCGGCCGGGGGAAAGAGGTCTGGGGAGAGCATGAAGGCATGATATCACTCCTCATGGATAACAGATGTTGAATGCGTGTGGAGAAAGGTCATCACGGCTGGGACCGGAAGGCACATGACACCTGCGGACAGGCGGTACAGCGGTCAGTCACCGGTTCGTAAGTCTCTGTCAGTCCGATGATGGCCGTGACGGACTTGGAAGGAGACATCAGAAGCGAATCCGTCAGGGTGAGTCCGATTTGTCTGGGACAGTCAAGCGCGCGGAATACATCGCGCTGAAGTTCCAGAGGGACATCCCCGTAACCGGGGCTGAACCTCCGTGTGAGATGATATCCTTCTTCCTTCAAATAATATTCAAAGGCATCACACAGACTTTCAACCCGCTCAGTGCCCAGTGCATGGACAAGCCAGCCATCGGCCCGGGAGAGTCCGGAGATGCGGGCGATATGCCGATCATAGGCAAGACCAATGGTGGCAGCAAAAACAACACACCGGGAAGCATGCCGCAGAAGATGGCACAGTGACTGCGAGGAGACGACGGAAAAACCGAGATCGATCTGTCCGCTGCCGAGGGGCTGCACGGGAAACAGATCGTAGCAGACCCGGCCGTGCACCTGCGCCAATGCGTCAGGCAGAAGGGCAGTCAGTCTGTCAGTGAGGGTGTCATCCTTCAGCTGGGCGTAGCGCCGGACCTCCTGCATGCATAAAGGAAGATCAGAAGGTTCAAAATGACGGATCATGATTCACTCCCGAGAATGCCTTTCAGATTACGGCAGATTGCCTCAGCCACATCGGGCTTATTCATGGTATAGACATGAATGTTGTCTATGCCGCTCGCCAAAAGATCAATGATCTGATCGGTTGCATAGGCAATTCCGGCCTGCTTCATGGCTTCCGGATTGGAACCGAACCGGTCGACGAGCGACTTGAAACGTGTCGGCATAAAAGAGTGAGAGAGGCGCAGTGCACGGTCGACCTGACTGGCACTGGTAATAGGCATAATACCGGGGTAAACCGGGACGGTGATGCCGGCTTCACGGATACGGTAGAGAAAATGGAACAGTAAAGTATTGTCAAAGAACATCTGTGTCGTGAGAAAATCGCAGCCCGCATCCACTTTTTCCTTCAGGTAGCGGATATCCTCCCTGCGGTCAGTACTTTCAGGGTGGATTTCAGGATAACAGGCCCCTCCGATGCAGAAGTCCGGCCATGATTCACGGATAAAGCGGACAAGATCGACTGCGTGCGGAAAATCGCCGTCGTGAAGCTGATCCTCAGGAAGGTCACCGCGCAGCGCCATAATGTTGTTGATGCCCAGATGCTGAAGCTCTTCGACGCTCTTCGTTATGCTTTCTCTGCTCTGGCCGACGCAGGTGAGATGCGCGAGAACAGGGACTTGTGCATTGCGCTCGATCTCACTGGCCAGCCCGAAAGTGAACCGGCTGCCTTTGCCGCCTGCACCATACGTGACAGACATGAAAAGGGGAGACAGTGCAGCGATCTGCAGAGCAGCATTCTGCACACTGGCAAAGCCGGTGCTTGTCTTGGGCGGGAACACCTCGAAAGACAGTGAAAGGCGCCCGGTGGGAATGATCGAAGTCAGTTTCATGATGTTTCCTGCCTCCTGGCACAGAGTGGTTAGAACATAGAAGATTGTACCACACAGGGTCTGTAAAGTACGAGAGAGAAAATGGAGAACAGCGGAAGAAAGCCATAGAAAGAACAAAAGGATGCGCAGGGGAGCGCATTTTACGAATGAGATGACATGCTGCACGGAAACGGAGTCAGCCCGCAGCAGGCTTCAAATCCCTTGCAGTACAGGCGTTAGAAACGGCTTACGCGTTGACAGTGCACATCTGATATGTTAGAATCTTATAAGCAGGCGTATGTCTGACATGCTGCACAGGGAGGTGGAATCATGGGCAAGGAAAGACTGCTGATTACAGGTGGAAACCCACTGGAAGGTGAAGTACGCGTAAGCGGTGGAAAGAATACTTCAGTGGCTGTGATTCCCGCTGTCCTTCTTTCGGACGAAGTATGTACGATTGAGAACATTCCTGATATTGAAGATGTCCATGTGCTTGCGGACATTCTACGCTCTCTCGGTGCGAAAGTGGATTATGTGCCTGGCGTCCATATGGTGATTGATCCGAGAAAAGCGGATGGTTATCAGGTGGACTACCGCAGGGCCAGACAGCTGCGTGCAAGCTATTATTTCCTCGGCGCCCTGCTGGGCCGCTGTGGAAAAGCGGAAGTCGCTTATCCGGGCGGTTGTAAAATCGGTTCCAGACCGATCGATCAGCACCTGAAAGGGTTTGCAGCCCTTGGTGCAGAAGCTGAAGAACGCGGCGGACTGATTACGGCCAATGCAAAGCAGCTCACCGGAAATGATATCTTTTTTGATATGGTGACAGTCGGCGGAACGATCAATGTCATGCTGGCTGCTGCCAAGGCAAACGGAACCACGATTATTTATAATGCCGCAAAAGAGCCGCATATCGTTGATCTTGCGAACTTCCTCAACAGTATGGGCGCAAGAATCAAAGGTGCCGGCACAGATATCATTCGAATCAGAGGACAGCAGCATCTTCACGGCACGACCTATGCAGTGATTCCGGATCAGATTGAAACGGGCACCCTGATGATTGCCACGGCGGCAACCCGGGGTGATGTCACGATTCATGGATGCATTCCGACACACATGGAAGCATTGACTGCAAAACTGCTCGAAATGGGTGTACGTGTTACGGACAGCGATGATTCGATCCGTGTGCGTTTTCAGAGTGCCTATCGGGCCGTCAATGTGAAAACTCAGGTCTATCCGGGCTTCCCGACTGACCTGCAGCAGCCGATGTGTGCCCTGCTGACCACGGCCCATGGGACCAGCATTGTTCAGGAAACCATTTTCGAACAGCGGTTCCGTCATCTCGATGAGCTTGCCCGCATGGGAGCACAGGTTCGCGTCATGGACCGGACTGCGATCATAGAAGGTGTCGGGCAGCTGTATGGTGCGCCGGTCACCACCACAGACCTTCGAGCGGGGGCTGCCCTGCTGGTCGCCGGTCTGATGGCACAGGGAATCACAGAGATTTACGAACTGGAATATATTGATCGGGGATATGAGCATATTGAAGATAAGCTTCGTTCCCTTGGGGCCGATATCCGTCGGGAAACCTTTTTCTGATGGATGTCTGGAATGGAGGTGGCGGAAATCGTCAACCCATTTGAAGAGTTAGGAATTCCGCAGACCAGCGGTCCGGAGGAAGTCAGAAAAGCCTATCATCTGAAAGCAAAACTTGTTCACCCGGATCAGTTCCAGGATGCGGAACAGCAGGCTGAAGCGAACAGGAAAATGGTCCGCCTCAATCAGGCATATGAAGAAGCCATGAAGCAGGTCTCCGGTCGGGCATACAGTCCGTTTCGCGAGATGCTGAGCGTGGATGATGCCGTTGAGATGGCCAAAAAGCTTCTTCTGCAGGATGCGCCTGAAAGAGCGCTCGGCCAGCTGATGCGGGCGCAGAGCAGAAATGCAGCATGGTTCCATACACAGGGACAGGTGCTGATGGCGCTGGAACAATATGAAACAGCGGAGCAGTCCTTCCGGTGCGCCGTAAAAATGGATCCTCAGAATATAGAGTACCGCCGCGGTGCGTTTGACGCATATGAGGAAAAGAAACGTGCTGCAACCCTCCGGGGCAGAATCCGGCATGTTCTGCACAAACGACAGCGAAAAGGCAGACGATAAAAGGTCCTGAAGCAGATGCTTCAGGCTTATTTTTAAACAAGATGTATGAAAATGGTTCACATGAGCAGCTGCAGTAAAAAGGAGAGCAGACCGATGCGTATATTTGACAGTGCGGATTTTCTTCTCCCGGATGAACAGTATTTTTCCACCTGGCCGGTCATCGCCTGCGATCAGTTTACTTCGGAAAAGGCATACTGGGAGCGCGTGGAAACAAGGGTGGGGGATCAGCCTTCATCGCTGCGGCTGATCTATCCGGAAGTGTATCTCTCGGACCATATGGAAGAGCGGATTGACAGGATCAACCAGGAAATGCATCGTGTTCTTTCCAGCGGCATCATGCATCCTCTTCACGAATGCTTTGTCTATGTGGAGAGATCTCTGATGAACGGAAACATCCGCAGGGGACTGCTGGGCGTGATTGATCTGGAAGCCTACAGTTTCCATTCGGATGCACAGACCGCAGTGCGTGCCACTGAAAAAACTGTCCCTGAGAGGATTCCTCCAAGGGTAAAAATCCGTGAGCATGCCCTCATGGAACTGAGCCATGTGCTTCTTTTCTGCGATGATCCGCAGGATCTGATTCTGGGGCCGCTCTGCGCTGCAAAAGAGAATCTTCCAAAACTGTATGATCTCGACCTGATGGAACAGGGAGGCCATATCAGCGGGTATCTGGTCTCCGGAAAGACGGCTGAAGAGACCCGGGCACGGATTGATGCCTATGAAGCCATGCGCTGTGCGCGTGCTGCCCAGTCACCGGTTCTGTACCTGGTGGGGGACGGCAACCACTCTCTGGCGACAGCAAAAACCTGTTATGAATCGCTGAAGGCCGGCGCTGCCGATCAGGCTGTCCTGGATAAGGCGAGATTTGCCATGGTTGAACTGGGAAATGTCAGAGATGAATCGCTGGTCTTTGAACCGATTCACCGGCTGCTGACAGGGACGAATATCGAAAAAGTGCTGCATGATGCGCAGAAAATCTGTGCGGAAAATGGATACCGGGTGCACTGGACTGCCGGAGAAAAACAGGGAGACCTTCTTCTGGATCCTTCACTCGGACAGCTCCCGGTGGGCATTTTGCAGAACTGGCTGGATGAAGAACTGAAAACGACAGAAGGCACGATTGACTATATTCATGGGGAAGATTCGCTGCATGCTCTGTCAAAACAGGAATGTGCGATCGGGTTTGAACTTCCGGCCATCGGAAAGGATGCTTTCTTTGACGCCATTGAGCGGGATGGTGTGCTTCCCAGAAAAACGTTTTCCATCGGACATGCGCAGGAAAAACGGTATTATTTTGAAGCAAGGGAAATCCGCTGACCTTTTGCAAAAACAGAACAGGGATGAAAACGGTACAGCATGCATTGCGTGCTGCCGTTTTTTTTCTTCAATAAACAGCGGGGAGGGAAGGCACTGCGGACCGGACAGGCCGCATGCAGAAAAGAAATGACAAATATGACATTTTTGAAACAAAAAACGAGCAAAGTGACACATTGAATTCTTGACATGGTCATAAAAAAGCAATAAAATAACTACGGATTATTTTGCTGATCCGCAGAATACCTCTTTTTTATCACATGAGGTGATTGTATGAATTGTGCATGGAAACGTATGAAAGCCGGCATCCTTCTGGTTGCACTGGTTTTGAGCCTTCTTCCTCTTGCCGGTGAAATTGCGCTTGCTGAATCTCTCGGCAAAACGACGGCGACAGGGGTTCGTCTGCGCAAAGCACCTTCAACCAGTGCGGAATACTGGTTCCGTCTTCCGAAGGATTATGTCTGCGCTTATTCGGAGACAACGCAGGATGCGTCCGGCGTCACCTGGTACAAGGTGAATGTGTCCAATCCGGAAACAACCAGTCAGACGAAGTACGTTGGCTATCTCCATGGCGATTATTACCGTACGCTGACCGGTGACGAGGCGTCTGCCTATGCAAAGACAGGCAGCAGTTCGACCGCTTCATCCAGCATTTCCGCCTCCACCACGGGAGCCACGGGCATGGTTACCAATGATGAAGTCAACTTCCGCCAGGGTGCCAGCCTGAAATCGCCTTCCATGTTCAAGGTGAACAGGGGAACCGTTGTGGAACTGCTGAGCATCCCGGCCGATACGGATCTCGATCCCTGGTACCGCGTGAAATACAACGGATCGACCGGTTACATTCAGGGGCCGTTTATCCGTGTGGTCTCCTACGGAAGCATCGGCTCTCCTTCCACAGGCGCATCATCTTCATCCTCTTCCGGAGCGGCCAGCTATGTCACACTGATCCTGTCGTCCTGTCATCTGCGCTCGGCACCCGGCGGTGTCATTTATGATGACTGGGAAGAGCGCGGCGCATCCCTGCCTGTGACCGGCGAAGCCGTGACACAGGGGGGATACACATGGTATCCGGTGCTTTACAACACCCGCACTGTTTATGTGCGCAGTGACTGCGTGTCTGTAACCTATGTCAATGGTTCCTCAACAAGCACTGTAACAGATGCCCCCGCGTCCAATGTGATTGCAGGCTATGTCAGAACAACCAAGTCCGGTGTGAATCTCCGCCTTCAGCCTGCGGGCACGGTGATCTCCCAGGTCGCAAGAAATGTGACAGTGCCGTATTACGGCACCCCCAAGACGGACAGCGGATACACCTGGTATTATGTCGAAGTCAACTCGGTAAAAGGTTATCTCAGAAGCGATTGTGTTGAAGTCGTATCGTCCTCGGCAACCGATGCGCCGTCAGGCGAGGTCACGGCACCGCCTTCTGCCACCTACGGATATGTGAAAACCACCGTGGCAAAGGTGAACCTTCGTGCCACACCCGGCGGAACCACAAGGGAACAGATTGCAGCAGCCAATACAGTTCTTCCGGTGACCGGCACGCCGGTTGTCAGTCTGAACAATACATGGTATCCAGTCCGGGCGGCATCCGGCCGCACCGGCTATCTTCGGGGAGACTGCGTTGTTGTCTGTGATATCAACGGGAACACAGGCTCTGCTGTGACGCCGACCCCGACGCCCACTTCAACCTCCACGTCTTCCACTGTGACGCCGACTCCTGCACCTGATCCTGCGAAAAACAGCGGCACCGTGCGCACGACAAAGACCAAGGTTGCTGTGCGTTCCTCTGCGAGCACTGACGGTGCTGTCGTGGACCGTGTTGAAATCGGGACGCTGCTGTCCTTCAGCAATGTGACCACAGGCGGCGGGTATACCTGGTATCAGGTGACCTACGGCGGAAAGAAGTGCTACATCCGCGGCGACTGTGTGACGGTTGTATCTTCGGACGGCGGCAGTACCCCGACGGCAGCACCGACATCCACATCCGGATCCATTCTCGGCTACATCAAGACGACCAAGAGCGGCGTGAATGTCCGCACAGCCCCTGCAGGCAAGAATGTGCTTGGACGGGTCGATAAGGGCAACGTTTACGCATATTATGAAAAAACATCTGCAAGCGGATATTCCTGGTATAAAGTGAATACGGTCTATGGCACGGGTTATGTGAGAAGCGACTGTGTGACAGAAGTGGATTCCTCTGGTCATGATATTCCGGCCCCGACTGCCATCCCCGGATCGGCTGATGTCAGCACGAACCAGGCGGAAGCCAGTTATACCACGCTGAAAGTCGGGTCTTCCGGAACAGGTGTCCGGAACCTTGTGCAGGAACTCATCAACCAGGGGTATTACAAGGGCTCTGTGACAAGCGAATATACGACAGCTGTGGCCAATGCCGTGAAGGCTTTCCAGAGCGCGAACGGACTGACTGCAGACGGTATTGCAGGTCCTTCGACACAGCATAAACTGTTTGGCACAACACCGGTCGGAACCCAGGATTACACGAACCTGAGCATGGTGCTGTATCCTGCAGAAAAGATCGACTGGTTCACCGGCGGCATCCAGGAAATGATTCCGAAGGGCTCCAACTTTAAGGTATATGATGTGAAGACCGGCATTGTCTGGTGGGCACACCGCTGGTCAGGCGGAAACCACGCGGACATTGAGACCCTGACAGCTGCAGATACTGCGCGTCTGTGCAGGATTTACGGTGTCAACCGTGCAAGCGAGATCACAGAGAAAACGCACTGGCAGAGAAGGCCTTCCCTGATTACGGTGGGTACAAGAACATTCGCATGCGCACTCTATGGCGTCCCGCATAATGATGACGGCGACACGATTGCCGACAACGCAATGGAAGGTCAGATCTGTCTGCACTTCACCAACAGCCGTACACATGGTACAAACAAGGTTGTCAGCTATAATGAAGAAGCCATTGAATATGCATGGCAGTATGCACCGAACGGACATAAATAAACTTGAACAAAGGAAGAGCGGGCGAAAGCCCGCTTTTTCCTTTGCTTGAGAAAAGACGGAAAAAAGACGTGAAGTGCAAAGGTAACATCCAGATCGTGAACGTAGAAAATGAACTGGACGTAAGTCTTACAAAACGAGAACATAAAAGAGAAAAAAGTGGAAGTTAGTAATACAAAGGTGCGAGATGAAAGATGAAATCCTCATAAAATACCAAAAAAAGGGTATAGCAAACAGAACTGAAACGAGTCTTTTTTTACGACCTGTAAGACTAACTTCCAGTTTCAACGGGATGACATGAGGAGTGTAGGAAACCAGGCTGGCGCATATTTTGGAGACAAAATGCAGATGGAGTGAAGAAAGAGCTATGCCTTCTTACGATAAGGCTTGAGCAAAGAAGGGTTGAGAATAACTTCTTTGGGTGGGATAACAGATAATCCGTAATCAATAAAACGCTGAAACACTTCGGGAGCAAAAAACTTGAGACAGTCAAATTCTGTTCTTCCCTGGAGTTTTTCCTTGGCAAAAGAATTCACATGGGACCAGCAAAGATTTAAAGGTTCCTGGCCAGTTAAGCCGATTGCACGAAGATCCACTTCATTGGGGAGAATATAACGGAGTTCAATATGCTTATTCTCAAGAGAGCCTTTCTGAGACGAACCCATAGGATCACAATAGAATACACGAGTACGGCAGGCAGAATCAGAACGGGTTTCGATGTCATCAGCCGCCGAGAACTCCGATCCGCGATCTGTAAGCAGTACGTTCACATAACGGCTGAAAAGCTCCGGCCCCAGGATTTCTTCGAGCAAATTGACTCCATCCAGCATATCTTGCGCAGTTTTCGTGTCATGATAAAAGCCAAAAGAGAAAGGATGCGTGGGGGCGAGAAATTTAAAGGACTGAATAAACGGACCTTTTGAAATGTCGTTATATACAGTATCCATTTCAACAACTGAAGCATGAGGATTCTCAGCCATATAAGCTTTGAAGTCACTGTAAGTGCGGCCACGAAGGTAGCTTCTGTCTTCACGCTTCTTATACTCCTGCTTCTTTTCTTTCGGAAGTTTACGGGACAGCTGCCTGCGAAGATCGAAAACCGAAATATCAAAAGGCTTGAAAATGTCGCTTTCAATATAGTTATAAAGGGTCTTTTCACAAATATCCAATTCCGGATGGTTGCGGATAATTGTATACGGTGAGAGTCCATGCCGAAGCTCATCACGAATCGCCTCTGCAATGGCTTTCGCTTCGGAAAAGGTCAAGTCTACTCCCTGACGAGAATCCACCAGTGTATATTTATATTCTTTGGTTCTTCACGGAAAGTTAG
>DEFL01000073.1:39485-89651 GCA_002350845.1 Christensenella sp. UBA2853 | reverse complement strand
GGGAAGATAAGGCGGTGCCGACATATTCAAAAACCGCTCAGGCAAAGCCTGAGCGGTTTTCTTTTTTTCTATTTATGGTATTATGAGAAAAATAACAGCCAGCCGGGAGGTGCCTTCCATGTCCATTGAATGCACAAAAACAGAAGACCGTACCTTTCTCACGCTCCATACGGAGAAGACGACCTACCAGATGATGGTGGACCCGCATGGTGCACTGCTCCATCTCTACTATGGGAAGCGGGCAATGGGAACCATGGAGTATCTCCTTATCTGGCGGGACCGCGGCTTTTCGGGGAATCCCTGGGACGCAGGGAAAGACCGTACGTTTTCGCTGGACTCCCTGCCGCAGGAGTACCCCACCTCGGGAACCGGCGACTTCCGGGCAACCGCTCTGACCGTGGAAGAGGACAATGGCTTTGAGGGGTGTGATCTCCGCTATGTCTCCCATGAAATCTCCGACGGGAAATATGGGCTTCCGGGTTTGCCGGCGATGCACGCTTCCGAGAGTGAATCGCAGACGCTCACCGTGCACTTGAAAGACCATGTCTCCGGTCTTGAAGTGGACCTCCTCTATGGAGTCCTCCCGGAGCTGGACATCATCACCCGGGCTGCAATTATTCGCAATACCGGCGACCACACGCTGACCCTGACCAAGGTGCTCTCGGCGGACCTGGACTTCCTCACGGGGGACTACGACGTCCTCACCTTCTGTGGGCGATATGGCATGGAGCGCAACCTCCAGCGCACCCCGGTGGACCACGGGGAATTCCGCATTCTGAGCCGGCGCGGCGCCTCTTCCCACCAGTACAATCCGCTGGTCATCCTGGCGGACCACAACACCACAGAGGACACCGGCGAGTGTTATGCCATGGAGTTCGTCTACAGCGGCTCGTTCCAGGCATCGGTGGAGAAGGATCAGTTCGACCAGGTGCGCCTCCAGATGGGCCTTGCTGAGTCGAAATTCCGTTACCCTCTGGGCCCGGGGGAGACCTTCGCAGTTCCTGAGACCATCCTCTCTTTCAGTGGCGATGGACTGGAGGTCCTCTCCCAGAACCTCATGGACTGCGTACGGCTCCACATCTGTCGCCGCAGCAGTTCTCTTGCTCACCCGGTACTTCTCAACAGCTGGGAGGGCTGCTACTTTGATTTTGACGGCAATACCATCCGCGACATGGCACGTCAGGCGAAGGATCTCGGTGTCGACCTGCTCGTTATGGATGACGGATGGTTCGGCAACCGGAATGACGACACCACAGGCCTCGGAGACTGGCAGGTAAATGAGGAGAAGCTGCGGGGAAGTCTCCCTGCTCTCATCGCCGATGTACACGACCTGGGGCTGAAGTTTGGCATCTGGTTTGAGCCGGAGATGGTCAGCGAGGACAGCGACCTGTTCCGGGCGCATCCCGACTGGGCTCTGGCATCGGAGGACCGGCGGCCCATCCGAAGCCGGTATCAACTTGTTTTGGACTTCTCACGGCCCGACGTCGTGGATCAAATTTTCTCCGACGTCTGCAAGGTTCTCGACATGGGTATCGACTATATCAAGTGGGACTTCAACCGGAGCATTGCCGATGTCTGGTCCCATGCCGCGCAGCATCAGGGCACCGTGCTCTATAACTATATTCTGGGTCTCTACTCTTTCCTGGAACGTCTGCGGGAGCGGTATCCCGACCTGCTTATTGAGGGCTGCAGCGGAGGCGGCGGGCGATTCGATGCCGGCATGCTCTACTACACTCCCCAAATCTGGGGCAGTGACAACACCGACGCGGTGGACCGGCTGAAAATCCAGTACGGTACTTCCTTCGGATATCCCATCTCTGTGGTGGGTGCCCATGTGTCCGCCGTGCCCAATGAACAGAACGGGCGGATTACCTCCCTGGATGTCCGGGGAACGGTGGCCATGTCCGGAAGCTTCGGTTTTGAACTGGATCCTGCCACATTGAGTGACGAGGATCGGCAGACCATTCAGGAGCAGATTGCCTTCTTCCGGGAATTTGAGCCGCTCATCCGCGAGGGGCGCTATTACCGCCTCTCCGACCCGGCAAAGGACCCTGCCACGGCATGGCTCTTTGTCTCACGGGATCGCTCCATCGCACTGCTCAATATTGTGACCACGGAGACATTCTGCAATATGCCAAACCAGTATATTCGAGTCCGCGGGCTGGAACCTGGGGCTTTCTACCGCTCTGAACGGAACGGCCACGTCTACCCGGCAGATGGCCTGCGAAATGTGGGCTATCCGGTGCCCTATGAGCCGGGGGAGTATAGGGCATACCAAATCGTACTTCGAAAAGTAGAGGATTAAAAAGAGGGAGAGGCTTTACGCCTCTCCCCTTTTTGTCGTACGTAACGGCTCATTTTTCCCTTTTCATGGAGGCGGGGAAATGATACAATTCTACTGTTTATAGTTGATTTTAATAAAAAGGGGTTCTGAATTTTGGCTACAAAAGCGAAATCCTCTGCGGAGGCCTCCGGCGGTTTTACCGGAAAAATAGGCTACGTCATGGCCGCCGCTGCGTCTGCCGTCGGACTTGGAAATATCTGGCGGTTCCCTTACCTCTGCGCAAAGTACGGCGGAGGCATTTTCCTGCTCGTCTATCTCATTCTCGTGGCGACGTTCGGCTATACTCTGCTCGTATCGGAGACCATGATAGGACGGATGTCGAAGAAGAGTCCCATCGGGGCCTATAAGGACCTGACGGCAAGGCGGTCGCACAGCACCGGCAGCAAGGTTTTTGCTGGAGTCGGCGGCTGGGTGAATGCCCTTGTGCCGTTCCTCATTTGCCCGTATTACTGTGTTATCGGCGGCTGGATCACAAAATATTTCATTGAATACTGTAGGAACAGCGTCAAGGTCATGGCAAACGATGACTATTTTGGCGGCTTTATCGGTAAAACTGCCCAGCCGGAAATCTACTTTATTGTATTTCTGGTGCTGACGCTGGCCATTATTCTTCTCGGTGTACAGAAAGGCGTTGAGCGCTTTTCCAAGATGATGATGCCTGCCCTCATTGTGCTTGCCATTGTGGTATCTATCTACTCCTGCACCCGCCCGGGCGCATCCGTTGGTCTGAAGTATCTGTTTGTTCCGAACTTCCATGAGTTCTCCATGATGACCGTCGCTTCGGCACTGGGGCAGCTGTTCTACTCCCTGTCCATTGCCATGGGTATCATGATCACCTATGGATCCTATACCGACGACTCAATGGATGTGGATCAGTCTGTCGGCCAGATTGAAATTTTCGACACACTCATTGCCATCCTTGCCGGCCTCATGATCATTCCGGCCATTTTTGCCTTCTCCGGCGGAGACCCGAAGGTCCTCCAGTCCGGCCCGTCTCTCATGTTTGTCACCCTCCCGAAGGTCTTCAACAGCATGGGACTCGGTATGGCTGCTGGCATTGTATTCTTTCTGCTGGTTCTCTTTGCTGCACTGACTAGTGCCATCTCTCTTGCGGAGACCTGTGTCGCCACCCTTCAGGATGAACTGCATTGGAGCCGCCTGAAGTCCACACTTATCTTTGCTATCTATGCTGCAGTCATTGGAACCTGCTGCGTCTTTGGCTACAGCATTTGGTCTGACTTCACCATCGGCGGATTCCAGATTCTCGACTTCCTGGACTTTATTACCAACTCCATCATGATGCCCTTTGGCGCTTTCTTCACCTGCATTCTGGTCTTCCACTTTGTCACGGTCAAGAAAATGGATGAGGAGATTGAGCTTGCCTCCAAGTTCAAGCGGAAGAAAATCTATAACTTCAATGTTAACTATCTCTGCCCCATTGGCCTCGCCATTATCTTCGCAAGCTCGGTTCTCAATGCCTTTGGCATCATCAGCATGTGAGGCCGCCTTATGGGTCATCTCTACTTCGTCCGCCACGGCCAGACTGTCTGGAATGTGGAGAATAAAATCTGTGGCTCCACGGAGAGCCCGCTCACAGAGCTCGGACATCAGCAGGCTATTGCCACGGCGGAGAAAATCCGGGACGAGGGTCTGCACATAGACCAGATCTTGAGCTCTCCCCTCAGCCGGGCCTATGACACAGCGAAACATATTGCGGAAATCAACGGAATTCCGCTTCGCGCCGAGCCTCGCCTCACAGAGCAGAACTTTGGAAAATATGAGGGCACGGCCCGGGACGGGGCAGAGTTTGCCCGTGCCAAGCAGGACTTCATCAACTCCTATGGAGACGGGGAGACCATGCTGAAGCTGTGCCACCGCATTTATTCAGTATTGGACGAAATCATCGCTGACCCGGAGCGGGTCTATCTCATTGCCGCCCATAACGGAATATCCCGTGTTGTTCAATCCTATTTCTACGACATGACCAACGAGGAGTATGCGGCCTTCGGGGTCCCCAACGCTGAGATCCTCCGCTACGATTTTTGATCTCTTTTAATCTCTATTTTAGGGAGACTTCTTATACTGTACTTGAGCAGTACAGAAAGGAAGGATTCCTATGAAAAAAATCATTGCCATCTTGCTGAGCCTGCTCTTCGCGGGCTCGGCATTTTTATAATGCGCTCCCCGGCTGGGGCCGGGTCGGGGAGAACGGTGCGAGCGTGGATCTTACGTGCATCGCCCAAAAAATGCAGGAGAAATTCCCTGAAAAACAACGGCACCATAGACCTCAATGGCTACACCATAACCCTGCCGAATGGTATAATTATCTCGGAGAATACGCTATAACAGGAGGTTGAGGTATGAATATCATCACAATCAGTCGTGAGTTTGGGAGCGGGGGCCGCACCATTGGCCGCGCGCTGGCGGAAACGCTGGGGTACAAGTACTATGACAAGGAGATCATCCAGGAAATTGCCAAACAGGTGAACCTCTCCGAGGAGGAGGTCATGAAGCTCTCCGAGGAGAACAAGGCTACGTTCCTGCAGATGCCCTTTGAGAACTATACCGGTATGGACAGGCGCTCGGTGGATGTCCTTCGGGCGCAGCGCCAGGTGCTTCTTCAAATTGCCGAGAAGAATGAGAACTGTGTCATCATCGGCCGCAGCGGCGGCGCCATTTTGGGTGATGAGCATCCGCTTCGTCTCTTTATCTATGCGGACACGCAGACTAAACTCGACAACATCCGCGCCACCCAGGAGAAGTATGCTAACAGTACGGACAAGCAGATCATCCGCACCATGAAGCGCATTGACTCCATTCGAGCCGCGTACTTTGAACTGGTATCCGGCGAACAGTGGGGAGACCGGAATAATTACGACCTCTGCATTAATACCAGTGGCTGTGCCATGAAGAATCTGGTTAAGCCGATTGCAGACTACGCGGTCAGCTGGTTCGAGGACTGAGAAAAAGAAAAATTGACCCGCACTGGGACTTATTTCCAGTGCGGGTTTTGCTCTGTGGAAAGCATGGGGAAAATGTGATACGATGGGGAAGGTATGGCGGCCGCTATTCGGTGGAACCGCCTTCAGATTATGATTCGGAGGGAAACATCGTGAGCAGAAAGCCGAAAAATGAGCAGACCGAAGGGGAGCGGAAGAAGGGAATCCTCCACAGGACCATGCGGGTGGAGCAGATCGTCACGATCCTTCTCACCATTGCGGTCATTGTGGCGGTGGTCGTCATTGCTCTGCAGAAAGTAATGTAAAAAAATTGACACTATTTTTGTAAGTTTTTAATAGTGTATAAATTGTAAAAATGCGCTATTATTATACATGCAGCAATTGTACGGTTTGTGGATATGACTGTTCGCTGCAGGTGAATTCAATAGGAGAATTCAAATAGGGGAAAGAACAGAGCGGAAAGGTTTTCCGCTCTGTTCTTTTATGCTTTTCTATGCTTTGGGTAAATTTCATGGGAAAATCCTGAATCGCCGAGCTTTCCCGTAAGACTGAAAAATATTGGAAGACCGAAAGAGGCCGGAGCCCGTGGGGCCCCGGCCTTTTCGGTTAACAATCAGTGAAAGGAGAAAAAGGGATAGGAGATATCAAAAGGGAATTATTCGACGACAATGTCGAAGGTCTTCTGCTCTTCCTCGACCTTCTTCGGAAGGGTGAGGGTCAGGACGCCGTTGTCATAGGCGGCGCGGATGGCAGAGGTGTCGACGTTCTCGCCGATGGTGAAGGAACGCTTATAAGAGCCGTAGCTGCGCTCTTTGCGGATGAACTTGTCGCGCTTGTCGCTGTTCTCCGCCTCGGAATGTCTCTCCGCGGTGACGGAGACCACATTCTTGTCCACTCCGACGTGGATGTCCTCCTTCTTGAAGCCGGGGAGATCCGCGGTCAGCTGGTAGCTGTCACCCTCGTCGGTGATATCCGTGCCGAAGGCGATGGGGCGGTTTCCATTTCCGGTGAAGAACGGGTCATTGAAGAAGTTCTTCTCGAAGTTGTCCATTGCGTCAAACGGGTTGTAAGAAGTAAGCCAGGTACTCATAGTGATTCCTCCAAGTTTATAGAAAAGTAAGTAGTTGTTAAAAGGATGCTGCCTTAAATGTGGGGATGCTCGAACCAGGCAGCGGAATTCGGAGGGTTATGTCAGCGGCTGTACTCATTTTCCTTCTGACAATACCCATTATAGCCTTATCCCTGGGAAGAGTGTGAATATAATGTTAACATTTAGCAGTCATTTAATTAATCTGCTAAAATGATTGAGTACAATTTTTATTCGACAACAACATCGGCGGCCGGCAGTTCATTCTCTGCCTTCTTCGGAAGCGTGACAGTCAGAATGCCGTTGTCATACTTTGCGCTGATCTTTGTGCGATCGACGTCGCTGCTCATAGTGAAGGACCTCTTGTAGAGACCATAAGAACGCTCCTGACGGAGATATTTGTCCTTCTTCTCGGAGTCCTCAATGTCATTGTGTCTCTCGGCCTGAATGGTGACGACGTTGTCATTGACTTTGACACTGACGTCCTCTTTCTGGAAGCCGGGGAGATCGGCGGTCAGCTGGTAGCTGTCGCCCTCGTCTGTGATATCGGTTCCAAAGGCGGCGAGACTGTCGTCGGCAAAGAACGGGGCGTCGAAGAAGTTTTTCTGCATCTCTTCAAAGGGATCCATAACAGTTAACCAATTTCTCAACATACTAACAACCTCCAGATGAAAGTGATTTGAAATTCGGGACCCTGCTGGATCGGGGGAAGTGCCTTCCAGGGTTCTTTTCCCTTTCGGCAATTCTCATTATAGCCCTTCTATTCTAAAATGTATGAACAAATTGTTAATATTTAGCACTCATTTAATTAGAGTGCTAAATGTAGGAACAAGACCCTTCCGGTTGACCTCGTACCCCAATCACGTTAATATAATAGATAACAGATATTTCTTTTTATAATAAGGATTAATAAGGATTGGAGCCTTCCCGGAGATTTTATGAATCAAACTCTGCAACTGCATTGCCGCAATTTCGTGCGCGCCCAGCGTAATATTGCCCGCGCCGAACCTCTTCAAAATATGTATGCCCGGCCCATCTGCTCTGAGCTCTTCGCGGAGCATGAAATGGAACCGGACGTTCTTCGTCTCAAAAAATGCGAATCCTTCCTCATCAAAGAGGAGGGCTTTTTCTCCGACTTCAGCGGCATTTCCGCCCTTATGATCGTCACGGCCCTCGCCCTCAGCGACGACCCGAAACAGAAACTTAAGGACCTGCAGCAGGCCCGTGTCATTATCCGCCGGCATTTCCCGCCTGTCCCGGACTATATCCCTCTGGCCTGCATCATTCTCTCCGACGAGAAGGACGACACCCTCTGGGAACCCATGGCGCAGAAGGCCTCCATCATCTATGAGACTCTGAAGGAAAAAAATCGAATTCTCAACTCCGGCGGAGATATCCTGTTCTCCCTCCTCATAGCAAAGTCCGGAAAGGACACCCAGAAGGTCATCCAGGACACGAAGGCGTGCGTCCAATATCTGAAGCCCGAGACTTGCATAGACCCCCAGAGCTTTCACTGCCTCTGCCGTGTTCTCGCTATGAACGGCTCTGACGCGGAGTCCAGCTGCCAGCGTTACCATGACCTCTACAACTACCTGAAGGAAAAAGGTTATCGCTACGGCCGCGGCTACCAGAGCCCCATGCTTGCCCTTGCAGCCCTGCTTCCCCAGGACATTGAGGATATTGGAAAAGACATTATTGATGTGGACACCTACCTGTCCCGCCATGAAATGTATCGTGGCCTTGTGCCGAAATACTCGAAGACCGTCCGCCTCATGCACTCTGCCATGATCGTGGCCGGCGCCAGCCGCCCGAAACTCAGTCGGGAGTCCGGCACAGACGTCTCCGACGTTATCATCGCCATGGAAATTACCCTCTGGGCTCTGTTTGGCATGCTGTTCCTTTAATAGTTTGATTTTTTTGGCGCATCCGTTTCGGGTGCGCCTTTTCTTTTGCAAAAAAACACCCTGCAGTAACCGAAGTCACTGTAGGGTGTTTTTTATTATGTATGGGCGATTTACGAATCCTCTTATGCCTTACCGTTGCAGCCGAGAACGTCGACGATTTTATGCTCAACGAGAGCCTGAACCGCGGCACGGCCGTCGCCGAGATACTGGCGCGGGTCGAAGTGGCCCGGATTCTCATCAAAGTGTTTGCGGACAGCCGCAGTCATGGCAATGCGGAGATCCGAGTCGATGTTGATTTTGCAGACAGCCATGGAAGCGGCCTTGCGGAGCATGTCCTCCGGGATGCCGATGGCGTCGGGCATTTTTCCGCCGTGCTCATTGATGACCTTGACAAGGTCCTGGGGTACCGAGGAGGCACCGTGAAGGACGATGGGGAAGCCGGGGAGGCGCTTGGAGACCTCTTCCAGAACGTCAAAGCGGAGCTGCGGTTTCTGGCCGGGCTTATATTTATAGGCGCCGTGGCTGGTGCCGATGGCGATGGCCAGAGAGTCAACGCCGGTGCGGCCGACAAACTCCTCGACCTCGTCGGGATTCGTGAACTGGGCCATTTCGTCGGAGACATTGACGTCGTCCTCAACGCCGCTGAGGGTACCGAGCTCGGCCTCTACGACAACACCGTGGTCGTGGGCGTACTCAACGACCTGCTTTGTGACGGCGATGTTTTCCTCGAAGGGCTTGGAGGACTGGTCGATCATAACCGAGGTAAAACCGTTGTCGACGCACTCTTTGGCGGTCTCAAAGTCCGGGCCGTGGTCGAGATGAAGGACGACCGGAATGTCCACACCGGCTTCTTCGGCGTTGCGGATGCCTGCCTCCACCATGCTGGTCAGGTAGTTGAACCCGGCATACTTGATGGCACCTTTGGAGGTCTGCAGAATGACGGGAGCTTTCTGATTCACGCAGCCCTGGAGGATGCCCTGAACGATTTCCATGTTATTGACATTGAAAGCACCAATGGCATATCCGCCATTGTAGGCCTCCTCGAACATTTCTTTTGAGGTGACGAGTGACATAGAATAAACTCCTTTTTCTAATAATCAATCGGTACGCTAGAGTGGTTTCATTATAACCTGTACCCTGTAATATGTCAAAAAGAAATTTGTTAAAAATTCGCTAATCTACGATGGTGTGCACGGGCACGGGAAAAAGCCGGCCACCCGGCCGGGATTATTGAAAACATAGCCCCTGTGTGATAAAATTTATTGCATATTTATGTAATTGGAAAGAGGAGCCACTATGGAATACAAGTTCTCCGACCGAATTGCCGGTCTCAAGCCCTCCGCTGTGCGGGAAATTCTGAAGTCCACATCCGACCCGGAGGTCATCTCTTTTGCCGCCGGAAACCCGGCACCGGAGTCCTTCCCCGTTGACGCCATTCGGAAGGTCTCCGCGGAAATTTTTGACGAACAGCCTATTACTGCACTCCAGTATGGAATTACCGAAGGGTATGCTCCTCTGGTGGAAAAGCTCACCGAAATCATGAAGGAGCGCAACCACATTGGAACCGATAATGACTCTCTTATTGTAACCAGTGGTGCCACTCAGGTCATGGAGCTCCTTACAAAGTCCCTCTGCAATGAGGGTGACGTTATTGCATGCGAGGACCCGTCTTTTATCGGCTCCCTCAACTGCTTCCGCTCCTACAACTGTAGTCTTGCCGGCGTTCCCATTGAGGCAGACGGCATTGACACCAATGCACTGGAAGAGACCTTGAAAAACGACACGGACCACCGCATCAAGTTCCTCTACACCATTCCCAACTTCCAGAACCCCGGTGGAGTCACCATGAGCTGGGAGAAGCGGAAGAAAGTTTATGAGCTGGCCTGCCAGTACGACATCATTGTTCTGGAGGACAACCCCTATGGCACCATCCGCGTTGCCGGCGACGACGTCCCGGCTATTAAGACCCTTGACACCGAGGGCCGTGTTGTCTATGCCGGAACATTCTCCAAAATCATTAGCCCCGGCATTCGAGTCGGATATGCTGTTGGTCCCAAGGAAATCCTTGCGAAGATGACGGTTGGCAAACAGACCGAAGATGTCCATACCGCCATGTTCAACCAGATGCTCGTCTACCGCTGGCTCTGTGAGTACAACCTGGAAGAGCACCTCAGCAACAACCAGGCTATCTACCGCAAAAAGCTCAACCTCATGTGTGACTGCATTGACTCTGAACTGGGTGACGCCGTAACTTACGTTCGGCCCGAAGGCGGTCTCTTTATCTGGTGCCGTCTGGACGACCGCATAGACATGCTGGAATTCTGCAAGCGTGCCGTGGAAAAAAAGGTCGCTGTGGTTCCCGGAACCGCTTTTCTGACCGACACTGCGGGCACCACACCCTACGTCCGTGTGAACTTCTCCACACCCACGGATGAGGACATTGTGGAAGGCGTCAAGCGCCTTGGCCAGGTGGCGAAGGAAATGCTCGCCGAGAGCAAATAATCCTGTGATTTCTGGCCGCTTTTTCCGGCCTCAGACCGCTGCTCCTCCGGGGCGGCGGTCAATTTGCTTTTTTTGGTTGACGGGGCGGCGGGTTTCGCGTTAAAATTTGTGCGACATCAAAAAAGGAGGTGGCTCGCTTGGATAGCGGTGACGGCAGTAATCTGCATGTTCCTGACCACTTATGTCTGGCAATTGAAAACAAAACAGCACACGAGCGGGACACCTTAAATTTTGCTTTTTGAACCGGTCTCACGGCGTGGAACTCTCTGGCGAAAGCTGCCCGAGAGCTTTTTCCGTTTCCCGGGTTTCCATTTTTCCGAAAAGTAAACTTTAATGTGCCCTCTGTCTCGCTGTGTGAGACAGGAGGCTTTTTTTATGGAAGAAGTTTATTATGATATCCTCGGGAAACTCCTGCAAGAGGGTAAGCTAATGCAGCTCCGGTATGAGCTGGCACGCATTAATGAGGCAGACGTGGCAGACTTCCTGCAGCGTCTGGACGACCCGGAGCAGGTCGGCAAAGTCTTCCGCATTCTGCCGAAGGACATGTCCGCCGAGGTCTTTTCTTTCCTGGACTCCGACGCCCAGGAGAAGGTCGTAAACTCCATTACCGACAAAGAGGTCGGTAAACTTGTCGACGACCTGTTTACGGATGACGCCGTCGACTTCCTGGAGGAGGTCCCGGCCAACGTGGTGGCCCGAGTCCTGAGCAATGCCAGCTCGGAGACGAGGAAGACCATCAACAAGTTCCTGAATTATCCGGAGGACTCCGCCGGCAGCATTATGACCGACGAAATGATATCCCTCCATGACACCAGTACCGTGGGACTTGCCATTGAGAAAATACGCAGTACCGGTAAAGACAAAGTCACCGTCTATACGGCTTATGTTATTGACAGCAGCCGTCATCTGGTGGGGTCCATTGAACTCTCCGACCTGTTGTTCAGCAGCCCGGAGAAACGAATCCATGATCTTATGGATGACGACAAGCAGCTTATCTCCGTGCACACACTGGACGACCAGGAAGAGGTCGCCAACGTGGTAAAGCATTATGACTTGCTCTCGGTTCCGGTGGTTGACAAGGAAAACCGCCTTGTGGGTATTGTCACAGTTGATGATGTTGTAGATATCCTGGAAGAAGAGGCCACAGAGGACATTGAAAAGATGGCGGCCATTTCCCCTTCGGACAAGCCGTATCTGAAGACCGGTGTCTGGTCCACTTATATTAAACGTATGCCATGGCTGCTTGTCCTCATGATCCTCGCGTCATTCACCAGTGTCATTATCAACCATTACCGTTCGGCGCTGGCCATTTGCACGGCGCTTATTGCCTACATTCCCCTTATCATGGACATTGGAGGAAATGCAGGTTCTCAGTCCGGCAGTTCCGTTATCCGTGCCATAAGCGTGGGAGACGTGGAGTTCCGAGACTCATTCCGTGTCATTTGGAAAGAGCTCCGGGTGGCGTTCTTCATTGGTATTACACTGGCGGGTGTCAACCTGATCAAGCTCTTGTTCATTGACAAAATTCCCATGGGTGTCTCCCTGGTTATCAGCCTTGTCATGGTGCTGGTCATTCTCTTTGCAAAGCTGATTGGCTCACTTTTGCCAATCCTTGCCAACCAGCTGAAACTGGACCCGGCCATTATGGCGAGCCCGCTCATTACCACAATTGTGGACACCGTTTCCCTTCTCATCTATTTCAGCATTTCCGTGCACATTCTGCACCTTGTCTGAAAACTGAAAAAGAATAGCGCAACTTACTGGCCGTCTTTGGAGGATAACCCTCCGGAGACGGCCTGTTTCCTTTACTTCAGTAAAGTGATATGTTAAAATTTTTCCATTGAGTAATGCGGGGAGAGGTTCTATGAAAAAATGGATATCACTGCTCTGCGCGGCGGCTCTTCTCCTGGGGATTCTCTCTCTTTCCGGATGCGGTAAGGGAACGGAGAACGCTGGTACAGCGCCAAAGAGACAGGCCGGCAATGACTTCATTGTGGGCTTTGACGCTGGGTTCCCGCCCTATGGCTTCATTGATGACAATGGAAACTATGTGGGCTTTGACCTTGACCTTGCTAAGGAAGTCTGCCGACGGAGGGGCTGGCATTTTGTGGCGCAGCCCATTGACTGGGACTCCAAGGACATGGAGCTCTCCTCGGGCACCATTGACTGCATTTGGAACGGTTTCACAGTAAATGGCAGAGAAGGGAAATATACTTTCTCAGACCCCTATGCCGACAATACCCAGGCCATTGTGGTACGGGGAAACAGTGACATCCACACGCTGAAGGACCTTGCCGGCAAACTGGTTGCAGTCCAGACGGAGTCCTCAGCGGAGTCGGCTTTGGTTCACGAGCGCAAAGACCTGGCCGACACATTCTCCGGACTGGATGTGGAAAACGACTATAACACCTGCTTCCTTAACCTGGACTCCGGTGCTGTGGACGCCATTGCCATGGACATTGGTGTGGCAGATTACCAGATCATGACGCGCCGTGCCAACCAGAGAAAGAAGCGGTTCCACCGCAGAAACCCCACATACCGAATTCTCAAGCAGAGTCTTGCCTCGGAACAGTATGCGGTTGCCTTCAAACTGGGAAATACGAAACTCCGTGATGAGGTCCAGGAAACACTGGATGAGATGATGGCAGACGGCACTTTCCAAAAGATTGCAAAGAAGTGGCGTCTTTCCAATATGGTAATAATAAAGGGGGAGAACAGGGCATGAACTGGGGAACCATGATGCAGCAGCTCGGCATGGGCATGCTCACCACGCTGGAAATATTTGCGCTGACTCTCGTACTTGCCCTTCCGCTTGGTCTTCTGGTTGCCAGAGGACGGATGGCAAAGAACCCGGTGGTCCGGGGCATTGTGAAAGTCTACATTTCCATTATGCGTGGCACGCCTCTCATGCTGCAGCTCATTGTCGTCTATTTCGGGCCGTATCTTCTGTTTAATACGCAGATTTCAGCGGGCTACCGCTTTCCGGCGGTCATTATTGCTTTTGTCATTAACTATGCGGCCTATTTCGCCGAGATATTCCGCGGCGGCATTGAGTCCATTGACCCGGGCCAGTATGAGGCGGCCCAGCTTCTGGGCTTCACCAAGAGCCAGACGTTCTTCCGAATTATTCTGCCCCAGGTCTTCAAGTCCATACTTCCGTCCGTTACCAATGAGATCATTACACTGGTCAAGGACACCTCCCTTGCTTACGCCATTGCTGTGACAGAAATGTTCACTTTGGCCAAACAGATTGCCTCTCAGCAGGCTTCTTTCATGCCTTATCTGGCGGCTGCAATTTTCTACTACGTTTTCAACTGGCTGGTGGCACTTGTCATGGAACAGATAGAGAAGAAGATGGACCACACCGGGTCCAAACAGAGAAGCTGAGGAGGGCATTATGGCACTGCTTGAAATTAACCATCTCCAAAAAAGCTTCGGCTCACTTAATGTGCTGAAAGATATTAACCTCCAGGTGGAGGAGGGCCAGGTCATTGCGGTCATTGGCCCCTCCGGCTCTGGAAAGTCCACTATGCTGCGCTGTGCCACCACACTGGAGCAGGCAGACGCGGGTGACATCTATTATGACGGTGAACCGCTCATTCATATGGTGAACGGGGAAGCGGTCCGGGCGGATAAGCAGCAGCTGAAGAAGATTCGCTCTTTCTTCGGACTGGTATTTCAGGACTACAACCTGTTCCCACATTTCACTGTAATGCGGAATATTACCGAGGCCCCCGTCCATGTTGCCGGTGTCTCAAAAGAGAAAGCCGAGGAGCGGGCACTGCAGCTGCTTGCCACTATGGGGCTCTCCGGTAAGGAAAATTATTATCCGAGCCAACTGTCCGGCGGACAGCAGCAGCGCGTGGCCATTGCCCGCGCGCTGGTCAAGCGGCCCCGCATCCTGCTTCTGGATGAACCGCTCTCCAACCTCGATGCCCGCCTGCGTCTGCAGACGCGCGAGGAAATCCGCCGCATCCAGAGGGAAACCGGCATTACGACCGTCTTTGTCACCCATGACCAGGAGGAAGCCATGTCGATTTCCGACCAGATCGTGGTCATGAAGAGCGGCCTCGTACAGCAGATCGGCCGGCCTCAGGACGTCTATGACGATCCGGTCAACCTCTTTGTCGCCAAGTTCCTCGGCACGCCGCCCATCAACGTCTTTGAAGGGCGCATTGAAAACGGACAGCTCTGGATCGGCCAGGCTGCTGTCCTGCCCGCACCGGCCGCACAGCCCCAGAAAGTCTATGTCGGCATCCGTCCGGAAGGCTTCATTCCGGATCCCGAAGGTCCCCTGGAGTGCCGTGTGCATGCTGTCGAGGTCATGGGCCGCGACACCAGCGTCGTGTGCAGTCATGATGCCGCGTCCGCCCAGATCCGGGCGATCATCGACGCCGAAAACAAGATTTCCGGCAAAACCGTGCGTTTCCGCCTGCGTCCTGCCAAGGTCGATGCCTTCCACATCGAGACCGAAGAGCGCATTGCGCTGAGCTGACGGAGGGGAAAGCCATGAAAATGAACCGTTTCAAGGGCTGGCTGTATCTTCTGCCTGCTCTCCTCTTTCTGGGCGTCTTTATGCTCTACCCGCTCGTGGACGTGGTCATCTACTCCCTCGAGGAGGGTTATAACTCCGCTTCCCAGACGTATTTCGGCGTCGGACTGTATAACTTTTCCTATGTGCTCCATGATCCCTACTTCCTGCAGGCGGTCAAGAACACCCTGCTGCTGGTCGTCATCACCGTGCCGGTCTCCACAGGCCTGGCCCTTCTGATCTCCATGCTGCTCGCCTCGATTCCGAAGCTGCGGGATCTGTACCAGACCGTCTTTTTCCTGCCCTACGTGACCAACACGCTGGCGGTCGGCCTGGTCTTCATGATTCTCTTCAAGAAAACGCCCTATTCCGACGGCATGATCAATGCGCTCATCGCCCTCTTCGGCGGGGAGTCCGTCGATTTCATTGACGGCCCCTACTGGGCAAAGATGCTGGTCATGTGCCTGTATACGGTCTGGGTCGTCATGCCCTTCAAGATTCTCATTCTCACCAGCGCCCTGGCCTCCGTCAATCCCGACTACTATAAAGTGGCGCGGGTGGACGCAACCCCCAAGTGGCGGATCTTTACCAAGATCACGCTCCCGATGATCTCCCCCATGATCTTCTATCTGGTCATCACCGGTTTCATCGGCGCATTCAAGGCCTACAGCGATGAGGTCGCCCTCTTCGGCACCAATCTCAATGCGGCCGGAATGAATACCATTGTGGGTTATGTCTATGACATGCTCTACGGTGACAGCGGCGGATATCCGTCCTACGCCAGCGCCGCGGCTCTGATTCTCTTTGCCATCGTCCTGACCATTACCGTCATCAACCTTCTGGTCAGCCGCCGGCATGTCCATTATGCGTGAGGTGAGCGGTATGGAAAAACAGGCTGTTTCCCAGGAACGCCGGTCCCGCCAGACCCGGAGCATGGCCGGCCGCATCCTCAGTTACTTCTTTCTGACGCTCTGGGCCGTGATCGTTCTGTTCCCTTTCTACTGGATGCTCCTGACCTCCGTCAAAAGCTACAGCGCCTACAACAGCGAGTATGTGCCCGCGTTCTTCACCCTTCAGCCGACGCTGCAGAACTACTTTGACGCGTTCTCCGCGGTCCCGCTCGGCCGCTATTTCCTCAATACCCTGATCTACACCGGCGTGACCACCGTGATCATGATCGTGGTCGTGGTGCTCTCCGCATATGCGTTTGCGCGCCTTGATTTTATCGGAAGGAAGATCACCTTTACGCTCTTCCTCTCCCTGATGATGATCCCCAACGAGCTGGTCGTCATCACCAACTTTGTCACCATCACGAACCTCGGCCTTCGCAACACGTTTTCCGGCCTCATCCTCCCGAGCATTGCGAGCGTCTTCTATATTTACCTGCTCAAGGAAAACTTCGAGCAGGTGCCGGAAGAGCTCTACAAGGCGGCCAAGGTGGACGGCACCAGCGACCTCAAGTACCTCTTCAAGGTCATGATGCCCATCTGCCAGCCCACCATCGTCACCATCGCGATTCTCAAGATCATTGAGTGCTGGAACGCGTACGTCTGGCCGCGCCTGATCACGGATAATCAGGCCTACTTCCTGGTCTCCAACGGCATTCAGGAGATCCGCGAAAACGGTTTCGGCCGCGAGAACATTCCCGCCATGATGGCCGCTGTTGTGGTCATCTCCGTGCCCCTGATTGTCCTCTTCCTGGTCTTCCACAAGAAGATCATGGAAGGCGTCTCGAGAGGAGGGACCAAAGGATGAGAAAGCGTCTTTGCCTCTTTGTCCTCCTCCTGGCCGCACTGCTTCTCCTCAGCGCCTGCCACGGCTCGCGCAAGGTCGGTTCCTTTGAGGTCCCGCAGTCCCTGGATACCTCCAGAGACTATGAGATCGTCTTCTGGGCCAAGAATGACACCAACAAGACACAGACGGAGATCTATCAGAAGGCCATTGATGATTTTCAGGCGCTCTATCCCAATATTCACGTGAATATGCGTCTGTATACCGACTACGGCAAGATCTACAATGACGTCATCACCAATATTTCCACCAATACCACCCCGAATGTCTGCATCACCTACCCCGACCATATTGCCACCTATATGACCGGCAACAACGTGGTGGTGCCGCTCGATCCCCTGTTTAGCGATCCGCGCTACGGCCTGGGCGGGAGTGAGCTGCGCTTTGACGGGCCTGCGCAGGATGAGATCATCCCGCAGTTCCTCTCCGAGTGCGTCATTGCCGGAACCCACTATGCCCTTCCCTATATGCGCTCAACCGAAGCGGTCTATATCAACAAAACCTTTGTCGAAAAGCTCGGGTATGAGGTCCCGGACATTCTGACCTGGGATTTCATCTGGGAAGTCTCCGACAAGGCCGCGCAGAAGGATGCCGACGGCGTCTATCTCCTCAATGGGCAGAAGGTCATGATCCCCTTCATCTACAAGTCCACGGACAACATGATGATCCAGATGCTCCGCCAGCTCGGCGCGGGCTATTCCACGGAAAACGGCGGGATCCTGCTGTTCAACGACACCACCAAATCACTGCTCGAAACCATTTCACAGCATGTCTCCAACGGCGCCTTCTCCACCTTCAAGATTTCCAGCTATCCGGCCAACTTCCTCAACGCCGGCCAGTGCGTCTTTGCCGTGGACTCCACCGCCGGCGCCACCTGGATGGGCTCTGAGGCCCCGCTGACTGACATCAGCCGCGACAAGTTTGTCGCCTTTGAAACCGCGATGCGCATGGTGCCCCAGTTCGATCCGGCCAACCCGAAGATGATCTCCCAGGGGCCTTCCGTGTGCGTCTTCAACCACGGCGACCCGCAGGAAGTGCTCGCCTCCTGGCTCTTCACGCAGTACCTGCTCTCCAACGATGTGCAGATCGCGTATGCCTCGACCGAGGGCTATGTGCCTGTCACCACCTGTGCCCAGCAGGCTCCCGAGTATGTGGACTACCTCGCGCGCATCGGGGAAGACAACAAAGAGCATTACGCCGTCAAGATTGAGGCCTCCCGCCTGCTCACCGACAACGTAGCCTCCACCTTTGTCACGCCCGCCTTCAACGGCTCTGCCTCCCTTCGCGACGCCGCGGGACAGCTCATTGAGAACACCGTCAAGTCCGTCCGCCGCAAGCAGACCGTCGATGACGCCTATTTTGAAAAGCTCTACAGCGACATCGTCTCGCTCTACCACCTCAATCAGGGGGACAGCGCACAGGGCATGGGCGGAAAGCAGGATTTGGGACCGCTGCCCGGCATGTCCAGGGGCCTGCTCATCGGACTGGTTGTCCTCTGGGTCGGGATTGGCCTGTATGCGCTGCGTGATTTTCTTGAAAAGCACAGAAAAGACTTTTCAAAGAGAAAGTAAGACCGTATAATATGTTTCGCCGGCTGCCGGAAGGCAAGCCGAATGACTGAAAGGGGAAACAATTATGAAAAAGATTCTTGCTCTGATGCTGACTCTTTGTGTGCTCCTTGGCCTGAGCGCCTTTGCAAGTGCTGAAGAAACCAAGGGCGAGGGCGTCATGACCTACGCTGAATATGCAGCTGCAGATCTTGACACTGAAGTCGTTGTGGAAACCTATGTCCAGGCCAAGCAGTCCTGGTGGGACAACAAGGCCACCGTGTACACCCAGGATCAGGACGGCGCCTATTTCCTCTACAACATGGCCTGCTCTGAAGAAGACTATGCCAAGCTTGTTCCCGGCACCAAGATCAAGGTCACCGGTTATAAGTCTGCCTGGTCCGGCGAAGTGGAAATCACCGATGCTACCTTCGAAATCGAAGAGGGCAGCTTCATCGCTGAACCCCTCGACATCACCGACAAGCTCGCTTCCGAAGATCTGATCAACTATCAGAACCTGCTCGTGTCCTTCAAGGGCATGACCGTGGAAGCCTCCAACGACGAAGGCGCTGCCTTCCTCTACAGCTGGGACGGCTCCGGTGCACACGACAGCAACAGCGACCTGTACTTCAAGGTGTCCAAGGACGGCCAGACCTACTCCTTCACCGTGGAAAGCTACCTGTGCGATAACACCACCGACGTCTATGCCGCAGTGGAAAACCTCAAGGTCGGCGACGTGATCGATCTGACCGGTTTCCTCTACTGGTATGAAGGCGCCAATCCCCACATCATCAGCGTGGCTGCTGCCCAGTAATCCATCCAGATGAGATTGGGACTTCCGGAAAACCGGAAGTCCTTTTTCTGTGCCCGGATTTCAGGTTTTCCCGCTCCCCGCAGACTGAAAAAACCTTTGGGATTCCCCGCTTTCATGTTATACTACTGTCATCATCTCCAAAAAGGAGGCCGCTATGAAATACGTTTTAAATACCACGAATTACTATACGTTCGATCTCTTTGAAGCGAACAAGCTTCCCGGACGCACTTATTTTATTCCCTATCCCACGCGTGCCCAGGCCGACGCCGTCACGCCCCTTGAAAAGCGGTACCGCTCCGAAAAGGTCGTCTGCCTCAACGGGGACTGGGATTTTAAATTCTATCCGGTACCCTCGGAGCTCCCGAAAGAGCTGGATACGGACAGCGTCGCCTTTGACAAAATGCCCGTGCCCGGCTGCTGGCAGTTCCACGGCATTGACCGGCCCTTCTATGTCAATATCCGCTATCAGTTCCCCTATAAGCCCCCGGTCATCCCCACCACGGAGCCCGTGGGCCGCGTGTTTTCCTGGCTCGGTGTGGACCAGAAGGTCAGCCTCCAGTTCAGAAAGCCGGACAACGAGTACAATTTTGTGGGCGTCTACCGCAAAAAGCTGGAAATCCATGACCTGACAAAGCACTACACCATTTCGTTCCTGGGCGTGGCCAGCTGTCTGGACCTGTATCTCAACGGACGTTTTGTCGGATACTCGGAAGGCGCACACAATACGGCCGAGTTTGACCTGACCGGTCTTCTCACGGAAGGCAGCAATGAACTGCTCGCGGTTGTCCACAGGTGGTGCACAGGCACGTATCTCGAGGACCAGGACATGTTCCGCAACAACGGAATTTTCCGGGACGTGCTGCTTCGCATCGACGAGGACACCGACTTTGTCGATCTCGATGCCCTCACGAAAAAGACCGGGGACACCTACTCCCTGACACTGACCGCCCGCGTGCTGAAGGATACCCCTGTCACCTTCTCCCTGGAAGGCCACGGCATCCAGCTCTCCCGGACTGCAGAAACCAAGGACGGAACCGCCACGGTGACCTTTGACGGACTGGATGTCCTGCCCTGGAGCGCGGAGTCCCCCTCGCTCTACAATGTGTACTTTGAGACCGCGACATCCTGCGTAAAGGAACAGATCGGGTTTAAGACTGTGGAGATTCAGGGCGATGTCTTCCTCTTCAACGGCAAACCCATCAAGTTCAAGGGCGTCAACCATCACGACAATTCCCCGACCAACGGCTACACCATGACGCCTGAGGAGATCGAGCGGGATATTCTCGTGTGCAAGGCGCACAATATCGACACCATCCGCACCTCGCACTACCCGCCGGACCCGCTGCTCCTGGAACTGGCTGACCTCCACGGCATCTATATCGTCGACGAGAACGATCTGGAAACACACGGCACGTTTGCCATGCAGCTGCCCCCGACCTACAACTCCATCTCCCATGATCCCAAGTGGGAAGCCCACTATGTCGACCGCATCACCCGGCTCTATCAGCGCGACAAGATTCACGCGAATACCGCCATCTTCATGTGGTCCCTGGGCAATGAGGCCGGCGGCTTCAACAATACGGATGCCATGTATCACTACCTGAAGGCGCATTCCTCCCTGCCCGTGCACTATGAGAGCGCCATCCACTGCAAGCGCCAGGCCTATGATGTCGGCAGCGAAATGTATCCGTCGGTGCAGATGGTGCACGACGTGGGCGAGCACTGCCGCAAGCAGACACGCCTCAATGACCGCCCCTACTTCATGTGCGAGTATGCGCATGCCATGGGTGTGGGCCCGGGCAACACGGAAGCGTACTGGAAGGAAATCTTCTCCTATCCGAACCTCATGGGCGGCTGCGTCTGGGAAATGGTCGATCACGCCGTGAAGCACGAGGACGGCAGCTATACCTATGGCGGCGACCACGGCGAATGGGAGCATGACGGCAATTTCTGCGTCGACGGCCTGTTCTATCCGGACCGCACGCCTTCCACCGGCGCGAAGATCATGAAGTTCATCTATCGTCCCATCCGCGTGACGGCCCTGGGCGAAAACCGCTTTGAGATTTTCAACACCACCGGCTTTTCCGACGGCGCATCCTATCGCCTGACCTTCCGCTGGAATGACGGGACTGAGGAAGTCGTCACGCCCACAGCCGCTCCCATGACCAAGGAGACCGTCACCCTCAAGGGCGGCAAGGCGGTCGACGGCGTCCTGACCGTCAATATTGTCACCCGCGACCTCAGGGAAGACCGGGATGTCAGCGAGGAAGGCCTGATTCTTCAGATGCAGATGCCCGCAGCCCCTGCCGTCACGGCTCCCGCCGCAGATGTCACCGCTGAAAAAGGACATTTCTCCCTGCCGCTCCGCGGCGGTACAGCGCTTGAAAGTGCCAAGGAAAGCACGCTCCTCTACCGCGCGGCCACGGACAATGATACCGATCCCATGTTTGCCAATACCATGGCCCCGTATCTCGCCCAGCGGGAAGAGGTGCTCTCCTCGGTCCAGACCGGGAACGGCTGGAAGGTGGTCACCCGCATCACCAACAGAAAAGCCATGTATCAGGTGACCGACACGTATGAGGGCACCGCGGACGGCAGCATCCTGGTCACCAGCCGGATCCACTGCCAGCTCGGCGGCGGCATCCTGCCCCGCTTCGGCAAGTGCTTCCAGCTGCCTGTCGCATTTGATCAGGTGACCTATACCGGCCGCACGGGCGAGAGCTACTGCGACATGAAGGACCAGTTCCCGGTCGGCACCGTTTCCTGCCGCGTGAAGGACATGACCGAACCCAATATCCGGCCCCAGGAGAGCGGCAACCGCTGCGACTGCACCTGTGCCAGCTTCTCCGACGGAACATCCCGCGTGACGTTCCGCGCCGTGGAAGCGCCGTTTGAACTCTCGGTCAAGCCCTACACCGACCGTGCGCTCGCCGGCATGAAGCACCGCGAGGATGAGGTCCAGACGGGCGTGTATGTCACCATTGAAGCCTTCCAGGAGGGCATCGGCACCGGTGCCTGCGGCCCGGCCATCATGCCGGAGTACACCTACAGCGCCAAGAAAGACTATACCCTCAAATTCCTCATTACCCGAGAAACCATCTGACGGAGGTCTGTATGTCTGAAACCGTCGGCCGCTTTGCGCCCTCGCCCAGCGGTCCCGTGCACCTGGGCAATATCGCCTGCTGTCTGCTCGCGTACCTCAGTGCACGGCACCAGGGCGGGCGGTTTCTTTTGCGCATCGAAGACCTGGATCATCTGCGCTGCCCGCCCGCTTACGGGGAACAGGTCATCCGTGACCTGGAAGCGCTCGGGTTTGACTGGGATGAAGAGCCGCTCTGGCAGAGCCGGCGCGGAAAAGTCTATGAGGACGCGCTCAGCCAGCTCTCCTCCCATCTCTATCCCTGCTTCTGCACCCGCGCCGAGCTCATGGCCAGTCAGGCCCCGAACCTCGGCGACACGCAGACCGTGTATGCCGGGACCTGCCGGCACCTGACGCAGGAGGAGATCCGGGAAAAATCCCTTCATCGCTCGCCTGCCATCCGTCTGCGTGTGCCCGATCTCGAGATTGTGTTCACGGACGGCCTGCAGGGTGAGGTCCGTGAAAACCTGGAACAGGCCTGCGGCGACTTCATTGTGCGCCGCTCAGACGGTCTGTTCGGGTATCAGCTGGCCGTGGTTGTGGATGACGCTGCCTCCGGGGTGACAGAAGTCGTCCGCGGGCGGGATATCCTCTCCGCAACCCCGCGCCAGATCTATCTCTGCCGTCTGCTCGGTCTCCCGGTCCCCCGGTATATCCATATCCCGCTCCTGCTCGATCCCCATGGCCGTCGTCTTGCCAAGCGCGACCGGGACCTCGGGCTCGACCGTCTGCTCCAGCGCTTTACGCCCGAGCAGATACTGGGCTTTCTCGCCTGCGCCTATCATCTCATCAAAAAACCGGAAGCGATCTCGCTTCCGGAACTCGTTGACTGTTTTGATCTGAACAATATCCCCCGTGAGGATGTTTCACTGCCCGCCGGACTCTTCGAGGGTCTCTGACAGGCAGTCGAGGAGCGCCCCGACGTTCTCATCTGAGTACTCGATCTCCCCGGAGAACAGACGGGCGGCTTCTATGAGCGCTTCCCTGCCCTCCATTTCGAGGACCGCCGATGCGCGGAAAATGATTTCCAGCGACAGGAGACACAGCAGAACGCGCTCCCGATACGCCCCATCCTCCAATGCACCTGCCAGATGCCGGCAGAGCAGCGCACACAAGAGCTGCTCTGCCGGTTTTTCCATGCCTTCCGTGAGCCACGGAGCGGACAGCGCAGCGCGCATGCTGGAGAGGATCCCGTGCCATGCGGGATCGAGCACCTCCAGTTCCATCAGGAGGTCAAGATGGTCTTCTGTAAGAGACAATTCTGGCACTTCTGCGTCTTCCCGGATGGCCGCGATGCGCTCGGGCATCGACGCTTCCCGATGCTGGGCAAGGGCGAGCAGACGGGACTGCGCCGCCTGGAGCCACGCTTCCTCCTCCGGCACGTCTTCCCGCACCCCGTCATCCTCAAGGGTCACCAGGCGCAGCGGTTCTTCCCTTTCCACGACCTGTCTCGCCGCTGCCTCACAGACCAGTCCCAGGCCGATCTCCACATGGTCGGAATAGAAATTCCGGAAGCGCGGATGATCGCGGCAGATCTGGCAGAGCGCGTCTTCCCCCATCTCCAGGATCAGGTCACAGAGGCCTTCCCCGTTCAGGAAGGGGCAGCGCTCCTGTGCATCCAGTCGGAAATGCGTGCCTGTCTCATCCGTCTCAAGGTTCGCCCGCAGCCGTTCCCCGATCGCACCCTCTGTTGCCCGGTAGCGCGCCGTGCTCTCCTCATCCACATCGATTTCCCAGCCCCGGCAGCAGGTGTGTCTGCAGGCCCCTGCGAGGCATCGGAACGCCTTCATGTCCTCCGGTCCAATCAGCCGCATGGTCTTCCTTCCCTTCAAAAAAGGGAGCCTTTCGGCTCCCGGATTCTCTGTCGGCAGCGCGGTGCAGACATGTTCAAATCATCTGGTGCGTTTCAAAGAGCGGGTCATCCCGCCACAAAACAGGTTTTCCCTCCCGGAGCGACGCTTTCATGTCCAGGATTCGCTGATTGGAAGAGCCGCGGAAACGCAGGGAGATATCCTTCTTGGCCTCCACAAACCGCCCGTCCACCAGGACATCCAGACTGGCAAGGAACGCATCCGTGTGCGGTCCCCTCGCCCTGGACGGCGTCTGCCCCGTCAGTTCTTCCAGCGTATACCCGGAATAGCACCAGACGGTCTTTCCCGGCAGTTCCCTTTTGACCCTCTGCACCAGCGCGAGCAGGGCCTCCTGGTTTTCCGGCTCCATGGGCTCGCCTCCAAGCAGCGACAGGCCGTCGATGAAGTCGGGCTTCAGGGAATCCAGAATCTGCGCTTCGGTCGTTTCCGTATAGGGTTCACCGTAGGCAAAATCCCAGGCCACACTGTTAAAGCAGCCGGGACAGTGGTGCGTGCAGCCCGACACGAACAGGCTCGTGCGCACCCCCGGTCCGTTGGCAATATCAAACGTTTTGATCGCAGCAACGTGCATACAGCCCTCACAGATGCAGGACACGGTCACGGATTTCCTGTGTGCGTCCCTGATTCCAGTACTGTGTCCCGATGTATCCGCAGGTGCGGCGGGCCACATTCATCTTGCTCTGGTCACGGTTGCGGCAGTGCGGGCACTCCCAGAAGAGCTTGCCGTCCTCCTCGACCACCTGGATTTCTCCATCATAGCCGCAGACCTGGCAGTAGTCGCTCTTGGTGTTGAGTTCGGCGTACATGATATTCTCATAGATGTACTGCATCAGACGGATCACGGCCTCCATGTTGTCCTGCATGTTGGGGACCTCGACATAGGAGATCGCGCCGCCCGGCGAGAGCTGCTGGAATTCGCTCTCAAAGCGGAGCTTGGTGAAGGCGTCGATGTTCTCGCGCACATTGACGTGATAGGAGTTGGTGATATAGCTCTTGTCGGTCACGCCCTCAATGATGCCGAACCGCTTCTGCAGGCACTTGGCAAACTTGTAGGTCGTGGACTCCAGCGGCGTGCCGTAGAGGGAGTAGTCAATGTTTTCGGCAGCCCGCCACTTGGCGGTATAGGCATTGAGGCACTTCATGACCGCCAGGGCAAAGGGCTTACCCTTTTCGGAGGTATGGCTTTCCCCGGTCATATACTTTGTGCACTCATAGAGTCCGGCATAGCCCAGGGAGATGGTCGAATAGCCGCCGTAGAGCAGTTTGTCGATCTTCTCGCCCTTCTTGAGGCGCGCCAGCGCGCCATACTGCCAGAGGATCGGAGCGGCATCGGAGAGTGTGCCCAGCAGGCGCTCATGCCGCAGGCGCAGGGCACGGTGGCAGAGCTCCAGGCGATCGTCCATGATCTCCCAGAATTTGTCCATATCCCCGTGCGAGGAGAGCGCTGCATCGACAAGGTTGATCGTCACCACGCCCTGGTTGAAGCGGCCGTAGTACTTCGGCTGGTTCGTCTCCGGATCGACATAGGGCGTGAGGAAGGAGCGGCAGCCCATGCAGGTATACACGTGACCTTCCCCGTTCTTATCCACCTTCAGCTTTTTCATGACCTTGGCGGAGATATAGTCCGGCACCATGCGCCGGGCCGTGCACTTGGCGGAGAGCTTGGTGAGGTAGAAGTAAGGCGTGCCTTCGCGCACATTGTCCTCATCCAGGACATAGATCAGTTTCGGGAAGGCCGGCGTGATCCATACGCCCGCCTCATTCTTGACGCCCTCATAGCGCTGGCGGAGCACTTCCTCAATGATCAGGGCAAGGTCCTTCTTTTCCTGCTCATTGCGCGCCTCGTTGAGGTACATGAAGACCGTGAGGAACGGGGCCTGGCCGTTGGTGGTCATCAGGGTGATCACCTGATACTGGATGGTCTGCACGCCTTTTTCAATCTCGCTGTGCAGGCGCTTTTCCACCACTTCCTGAATGCGCGCTTCATCCGGATGCCCGCCGAGGAGAGCGATCTCCTCCTCCACTTCCCTGCGGATCTTTTCACGGGAGACCTGGACAAACGGTGCCAGGTGCGTCAGGGAAATGGACTGTCCGCCGTACTGGTTGGACGCGACCTGCGCAATGATCTGCGTGGCAATATTGCAGGCCGTGGAGAAGGAATGCGGCTTTTCAATCAGGGTGCCGGAGATGACGGTGCCGTTCTGCAGCATGTCCTCGAGGTTCACCAGATCGCAGTTGTGCATGTGCTGCGCATAGTAATCCGAGTCGTGAAAGTGGATGATGCCCGCGCGGTCGGCGTCCACAATCTCCTTGGGCAGGAGCAGGCGTGCGGTCAGGTCGCGGCTGACTTCACCGGCCATGTAGTCTCTCTGCACAGAGTTGACAATCGGGTTCTTGTTCGCGTTCTCCTGAATGACCTCTTCATTGTTGCATTCAATCAGGGAGAGAATGCGGTCATCGGTGGTGTTGGCCTTGCGGACCAGGGAACGCTGAAAACGGTAGCGGACATAGAGGCGGGCCACGTCATAGTGTCCCCGGGCCATGAGCTCGTATTCCACCATATCCTGGATCTCTTCCACGGAAACCGCGCGGTCGAGCGCTGCGCACTTTTCCTCGACCTGCTGCGTGCATGCATGCTCCTCCTCGGCCGTCAGACGAACCTGTTCCGGTGCGTTCAGGCTGGCCTTGTGAATGGCCTGCTCAATTTTGTGCGCATGAAAATCAACTTCAGCGCCGTTGCGCTTGATCACTCTCACGCTGATATCCTCCCTGTGGTCTCAGACGGCTGTGCCGCTGTTATTTCATTGTTGTCCCGCCGCCGACCGCGCAAAGGGGGTCTTTGGCAGGCGAGCAAGCGGGATTATAGCGCAATCCAGGATCAGCGTCAAGCCCGTATTTCTCAAGATCTTGTGTCCTCAGGAAAGAGGATATACTCTATCTTGCCGTATGAAAAAAGCCTGGAAAACGCGGCGGAAGGCATGGGCCGTCCCGTTTTCAGGCTTGTCAAGACTTGTCTTTTTCTGTTTTGACTGATGATCAGAGGGTTCAGTCCCGCCGTCCCCATCCTTCACCCCAGGAGGCCATGGTCAGGGAAAAGAGGTCTCGGAGACCGGGGAGATCGACGAGATCAAACATCGCCGGGTTTTTCTCCAAAAGTTCCTTCAGGACATCCTCCATCTCCGGCAGGTGTCCCGAGCGCACCATTTCCGCCTCGCAGGCCGCATGCACTTCCCTGAGCACATCATTGAGCAGGAATTCCGGCACAGAGATCATGCTGAAATCAGGCTTTTCCCTGAAGCGCCCGATGCAGACCCGGTCCGTGCAGATGCTGGCCCAGTTGAGGGCTGTCCCTTCATACACCGGATACCCGAGGTAGTCAAAATCCATCCAGATATAGTGGCTGTGCCCTTCGGATTTTTCCCTTCCCGCGGCGAGCAGGAAGAAGCGGTTCAGGACTTCATACCGCCTGCGGTCTTCCTCACCGGTCCCTTCCAGGTCCAGGCTGTACTTGGGTTTGTATTCCAGGGTGTTCGGATGCGAGAAAAGAATCTTCCGGATCGCTCCCGGCCTTGCAAAGCACAGAAGCGACAGATTCTCTATGGCACTCAGACGGCGGAAATGCGCGATCTCCTGTTCATCCGGCATCGCGGTTTCGTCCTGAGGGAGAAACGCCGTCACGCACAGGGGATCCGGGCCGCCGCGCCCGATCGTGCTCTGGCGGATGCCCTCCTGAATCTTGACGGAGAGCGGAATGGTCATATTCACCTGCAGGTCCGGGGTAAAAATGCCCTCCCGGATTTCAGGCGAAAGCAGACCGGCTTTCAGGTCCATGCCGAAATGCTTCGCAAAGCGCTCCGTGCTCTCCCCTTCCGGAAGCACGGCGCTCCCGATCTCCGCTGCCTGCTTCATGTGCAGCACCGGCTGATACATGGTCTGCAGCACCCATCGCTCCTCAAACGCCTGCAGGAACACCGGTCCCTTCGCAGGGTCCATCCTGAGGAAAAACGGCGCAGGACCAAAGGCAAAGCCCGGGTTGATAAAGGCGGACAGATGTGAGGCCGCCGCATACCGCAGGGGCACGCCCTGCCGGAAATACAGCGTATGGCCCTCAAGCCGTTCCCCGGCCACGGCATACACCGCGTCCACCGGATCGCCCGGCCACGGGAGAATCCCCGTGAGCACGCTGCGCTCGCCTGATTTCTGCTGCATCATCTGCAGTTCCCGGTCCCATGAGGGCGAAAACACGGCGTCCGGCGACAGGATCAGCACATAGGCCTCCCCCTGCCAGAAGCGGTGCACCGCCTCCCAGATCCCGCCCGGGGCCGTGAGCACCATGAGTCCCCGGATCTTCTGCATGGTTTCCAGGTCTTCCTCACCGGGTGCTTCATCCAGAAGCAGGCCCATGGTGAGTCTCGAAGGAACGCTTGCCGTCCGAACAGCTTCGGCGATCGTCTCCCGCACACGGGAAAAGGACGGCGCGTGCATGAGCATCAAAAGACGTTCCATTGCTTCCCTCCCTTTCGGCCGCCTGCCCCTCAGCCTCTCACCTTACGCCGCAGCAGCAGGCTGACAGCATAGATCATGGCTGCATACAGGATGATCGCGGCACCGGCCGAAGTGTTCCAGGCATAGGAGCTGAACAGCCCCGCCATGCCGCTGACCAGCGCAAAGAGCACGGAAAGAACGGCATGCTGGCGCGCATTCCTGGAAAGATTGCGCGCGCTCGCCGCCGGCAGAATCAGCAGGGCATTGATCAGCATCACACCCACCCAGCGGATGGCCAGCATGACAGCCACCGCAACCAGGATGGAAAAAGCGATCTCATAGAGGCGTGTGGGAATGCTCCGGCTGTGGGCGAGCGACGCATTGATGCTCGTCAGAAGAAGGCCGTTATAGAGCAGCATCCACAGCACCGTGCCCGCGATCAGGGCCAGCAGCAGGTAAAGGATGTCCTGCGGCGTGACGGCGAGGATATCGCCGATGAGCAGGGACGAATACTTCGCAAACCCGCCCCCGCGCGAGAGGATCAGAAGACCTGCCGCGACCGAGGTCGAGGAAAAAACGGAAATCACCGTGTCTGCCGACGCCGACCCGGTATGCTTGATCAGGCCGATGAGCACCGCCCAGATCACGCCGAACACCAGCATGCTCACCAGGTCGTTCCCGACGCCCAGGATCATGCCCAGGCCAATGCCGGTCAGTGCGCTGTGCCCGAGCGCGTCCGAGAAAAACGCCATCTGCTGGTTGACCGCCATGGTGCCAAGGAGGCCCAGCAGCGGCGTGAGCAGCAGGATCGCGAGGAATGCATTCTTCATGAAGGAGAACTGCAGGGACGGAAACGGCAGGAGCACATCCATCAGGCTGTAAATTCCTTCCATCTCATTCCACCCCCGTTCCAAACACACGCGCAAAGGCCTCGGACTCAAACACCGGGTCCGGTGCGCCCTGGATGAGCACTGTCTTATCCAGAAGGACCACATGGTCCGCATACTCCCGCACAAAGCGCAGGTCATGGCTGACCAGAAGAATCGCGATATGCCGCCCGGTCCGCAGTTCATTGACGGTATCCAGGAACATTTTCAGCCCGTTCTGGTCAATCCCCGAGACCGGTTCGTCCAGGACCAGCAGGTCCGGTGATGGCCTGAGGGCCAGGGCGAGCAGCACGCGCTGGAGTTCGCCGCCCGAGCATCTGCCCAGGGGCCGGTCAATGACTTCCGGCGCATGCACGACCTTCAGCGCTTCCAGGATCTCCGCGCGGACTTTGCGGCTCACGCCGGTCCAGACCGGACGCCGGGTAAAGGCCGCCGCCATGAAATCCTGGACGGTGACCGGCATATCCTGATCAAACGCCAGGTGCTGGGGCACGTACCCGATGCGCAGGTGCCCGACAGGCTTTCCCTTTCCGTCCTGATGCCGGATGCTGCCTGTATACGGAATCTCCCCGAGCAGTGCCCGGATCAGGGTGGTTTTGCCCGCACCGTTCTGACCGATGAGCACGGTCAGCTGCGAGCAGTGAATATGCATGCTGACATCCTGAAGCACTTCCTGTCCGCCGCGGCTGACGGAGACATGCTTCAGGTCAATATGGCACAGTTCACAATGGTGAGGCCGCATGTGCGCCCCCCTTTCTGGAGTCTTATCACCGGGCATGCGCCGCAAACCAGGCAAGCGCCGCTTCCCGGTCTTTCGCGATCTGCGCAGTCAGCGCTTCCTTCGAGTCAAAGCGCGTTTCCGGCCGGAGGAAATCCATGAGCAGCACCTCGGCCTTTCTGCCGTACAGGTTCTCATTTTCCTCGAGCATATGCGCTTCCACCGTCACCGTGCCGTCGGGCAGGGTTGGATGCAGGCCGATATTGATGATGCTCGGCGTGGCCTTCTCGCCCTCCGGGCGAAGGTATCCGATATATACACCGTAGCGCGGGAGCACTTTGACCGGATCATAGCCCACATTCGCTGTCGGGAACTCGATCGTGCGGCCGAGATGCTTTCCGTCCTCGACCACGCCTTCCAGCGTATAAGCGTGCCCGAGCAGGCGGCTGGCCATGCGGAGGTTGCCTGCCTCGAGCTCCTTTCGGATGCGCGTGGAGGAAACCGCCTCCCCGGCGATCTCCACCGGCGGCACCACCAGGGTCTCAAAGCCGTGCTCCAGGCCGTAGGCTTTCATGTCTTCCGGTTTGCCTGCGCCTTTTGCGCCAAAGGTATAGTTGTATCCGCACACCACGCACAGCGGCTGATAGGTCTTCACCATGCCCGCGAGGAAGTCCGCAGGCCGGGTATCCGCAAGCTCCCGCGTGAAGGATTCCACGCACAGCGCATCCACCCCGTAGCCGCGCATGAGCTCTGCGCGCTCAGAGAGCGTCGTCAGGCGTTTGGGTGCCTTCTCCGGGAAGAGCACTTCCATGGGATGCGGTTCAAAGGTGGAAACCACCAGGGGGACATGCAGCGCCTCAGCGCGTTCCCCGCCCTGCATCAGCAGTTCCTGATGCCCTCTGTGCACACCGTCAAACATGCCCAGCACGAGCACGCACGGGCCGATTGCGGAGGGATTCATCCTCACTTCCACAGCTGTTTCCCTTCTTTTCTGGTTGGTATTCTCACGACCCGGGCAGAATCAGAACCTTCCAGGCCATTTCACTGCCCTCCCGGGCCGTGATGCCCAGGAATGTGCCGTCAAGATAAGTGCGCACATTCTCCCCTTCCCGGATCTCCTCCGGGGCGGCAAAGCGCGCGCCGTTGAGCGCAGGTTTGCGCATGCGCTGCGGCAGATCAATGACCGGGAGATGCCCGAGGGGCAGGTCCAGGGGCAGCAGGCGCTCTGCGAGCGTCCCCTGCTCCGAGGCGGCGCGGATTTCTTCGAGTGTCATCGCATTGTCCAGCGTGAAGACACCCGAGCGCGCTCTGAGCAGAAACCGCATGTGCGCAGGACACCCGGTCAGGCGTCCGAGATCGTCACAGACTGAGCGGATATAGGTGCCCCTTCCGCAGTCCACCTGCAGCAGCACCCCATGGTCCGGCATTTCGCCCAGGATCCGGATCTCCTCGATATGCACGGTGCGCTGCGGAACATCCACGGTTTCTCCCCTGCGCGCACGCGCATAGAGCGGTTTTCCGTCCACCTTGATCGCGCTGTACATGCTCGGCGTCTGGGAGATGTCCCCGGTCAGCTTGCGGCAGGCTTCCCTGACCGCGTCCATCGTCGGATACGCGTCGCCTGTCTCCAGGACTGTTCCCTGGGCATCCTGCGTGTCTGTCGATGCGCCGAACGCGCACTCGGCCACATAGCTCTTTTCCTTGTCCACCAGATAATCGAAAAGCCGTGTTGCCCTCCCGATCATGACCGGCAGCACACCCGCGGCTTCGGGGTCCAGTGTCCCCGCATGCCCCACATGCTTTTCGTTCGCCATGCGCTTGACAAACGAGACGACCGCCGCGGACGACATGCCCGGCGGCTTGAGGACATTGATAAATCCATTCATACGTTTCTCTCATGCAGCCAGGGGCCGCATGCCTTATGTCTGTTCTTCGAGGGCTTTCTGCAGAGCGAGAAAGACTGCATCGGCTGCGTCCTTCAGGCTCATGCCGCGCACGGTGCACCCGCTCGCCTGCTCATGGCCGCCGCCGCCGAAGGCTTTCGCGACGCCGTTGACCTGATACGGCGCGATCGACCGGAGGCTCATCTTGACGCCGTCCTCCGTCTCCCTGGCCAGCATGGCCATGTGCACGCCGCGGATATCGCGCCCGAAATTCACAATCGTGTCAGCATCCTCGCTGAGCGCGCCGGTCTCCTCAAAGTCTGAACGCGTCAGCATCATGCAGGTGACCGCACCGCGCGCGTCATACCGCAGCGTCTGCAGCGCCCTGGTGATCAGCGCGACCTGTTCCGGCCGGCGCTCGGCAAACAGCCTGCGGCCGAGCTCGGCCTGACTGAAACCGGTATGCTGAATGGCCGCCACCACACGCAGGGCATCCTCGTTGGTGTTGTCCTGGAGAAAGTTGCCGGTGTCGGTGGAAATCCCGGTGTAGAGGCACTCCGCGATCTCCCGGTCCGCTTCCACGCCCAGCATGCCCATGAGGTCATGGATCAGCACGCAGGTCGCGGCCGCAGACCCGTCCACCGCCTGGACATCCCCGTAGAGCGGGTTGGTCGGATGATGGTCAATCTGCAAAACCCTTGCACACAGCCCCATCAGGCGGTCGAGCTGCTCTTTCTGTCCGGGCACGGCAAAGCTGACGATCCTGGAAAGCTCCGCGCAGTCCACGCACAGAAGCGCATCGTAGGCACCTTCGGCATCGCCAAGCGGCCTGACCGTATCCGCGCCGGCGAGAAACATCAGGTTGTCCGGCACTTTGTCCCGGTCAAACACATCCGCTTCCTTCCCGAGCTTCCGGAGGATCAGCCGCATGGCCAGCGCGGAACCGATGCAGTCGCCGTCCGGATTCAGGTGGGCAGCGATTGCCACGCGCCGGGCCGCTTTCAGCTCCTCAGCAATGGCCATCAGGCCTTCACGGCTCGTCATGGTTTTCTCCCTTCGTGACTTCAGAAAGCACCTGGGCGATATGCACGCCGTAGGCAATATTCTGGTCTGAGACAAACAGGACTTCGGGGGTATACCTCAGGCGCATGTTCTTGCCCAGGGTCCTCCGGATATAGCCCTTCGCCGAGTCGAGTGCCTCCATCAGCGGCGCGCGCTTCTCATCCTCAAGGATGCTGACAAACACCTTGGCGTAGCGCAGGTCGCGCGTGACCTCAACCCGTGTAATGGAATATGTGCCGTCAATGCGCGGATCGTTCAGTTCGTGACGGATGATGTCATCCACTTCACGCTGGATTTCTTCCGCGAGGCGGTCCGTTCTCTGATAAGCCATAGTTTCCCTTTCTGTATTGATACAAGTCGGAAAGCGGGAGGCAGGAAACCCGATCCTGCCTCCCGCTCATAGGTTCATGCTGTCGTTTTTCAGCGCGGAATTTCTTCCATGATATAGCATTCGACAATGTCGCCTTCCTTGATGTCGTTATGACCTTCAAGGCTCATGCCGCATTCATACCCGGCTGCCATTTCCTTGACGTCATCCTTGAGGTGACGCAGGCTGGAGAGCTTGCCGGTGAAGACCACCACATTGTCACGCAGCAGCCGTACGTTGGCGTTGCGCTGAACCTTGCCGTCCTGCACATAGCAGCCGGCAATGATGCCCGAGCCCGTGATCTTGAACACATTGCGGACCTCGGCATGACCGAGCAGCACTTCCTTGTATTCGGGAGCGAGCATGCCCTTCATGGCCAGTTCCATATCCTCAATGGCCTTGTAGATGACGGTGTAGAGACGGACATCCACCTTTTCCTTCTCGGCGGCCTCTCTTGCGGAAGCATCCGGACGGATATTGAAGCCGATGATGATGGCGTTGAAGGCAGAAGCCAGGTTGACGTCATCCTTGGTGATGGCGCCGGCCGCCGCATGCAGAATGCGGACGCGGACTTCATCATTGGAGAGTTTCTCCATGGCCTGCTTGACAGCTTCCACAGAGCCCTGCACGTCTGCCTTGATGATGAGGTTGAGGTTGGTGATCTTGCCTTCCTCAATGGAGGAGAAGAGGTTCTCCATGGTGAGCTTGGACGCATCACCGCGGCGCTGTGCACGCAGTTTTTCCTTGCGTTCGTCAGCAACCTGGCGGGACAGATGGTCGTCGCCGACGGCGATCATTTCATCGCCCGCGCTGGGCACTTCGTCAAAGCCCATGATTTCGACCGGCATGGAAGGTCCGGCTTCCTTCACTTTCTCCCCGCGGTCATTGATCAGCGCGCGGACACGGCCGCTGGCCATACCGGCGATGATGTTGTCACCCACATGCAGGGTACCGTTCTGGAGAAGCACGGTGGCCAGAGGACCCCTTGCCTTGTCCAGCTTGGCTTCGATGATGACGCCGCGGCCGAGACGGTTCGGGTTGGCCTTGAGTTCCATGACGTCGGCCTGCAGGAGGACCATTTCCAGAAGGTCATCCACACCGTAGCCGGTCACAGCGGACACCGGCACGCAGGGGGTATCGCCGCCCCAGTCTTCGCAGACGATGTCGTACTTGGTCAGGTCCTGCTTGACGCGCTCGGGATCGGCGGCCGGCTTGTCCATCTTGTTGATGGCAACAATGATCGGGACACCGGCGGCCTTGGCATGGTTGATCGCTTCCACTGTCTGAGGCATGACCGAGTCATCGGCTGCCACGACGAGAATCGCAATATCGGTGGCCTGAGCACCGCGGGCACGCATGGCGGTGAACGCCTCATGGCCAGGGGTGTCCAGGAAGGTGATCTGACGGCCGTTGAGGGTGACGGTATACGCACCAATGTGCTGGGTAATGCCGCCCGCTTCGCCTGCCGTCACGCGGCTCTTGCGGATATAGTCGAGAAGACTGGTCTTGCCGTGGTCGACGTGGCCCATGATGGTGACAACCGGAGGACGCGGGGAGAGGTTCTCCTCATCATCCTGGAAGTCTTCTGCCACCAGCGCGTCTTCTGCGGTCTTGTCGGCCTTCTTCTCGAGGGTGATGCCGAATTCCTGGCAGACCAGGGATGCGGTGTCAAAGTCAATCTCGGAGTTGATGGTCGCCATATTGCCCAGAATCATGAGCTGCTTGATGATTTCGCCGGCGGTCTTGCCGATGCGCTCGGTCAGGTCGCGGACCGTGATCGTATCGCCGGACATATAGGCCGTCTCAATCTTGATCGGGGCCATGGTCTGCTGAACGCTCGGCTTCTTGGAACGGGCACGCTTGCCGCCGCGGATCACCTCATCGTCATAGCCGTTGAAGTTGTTGCGGGCTTCCTGCTTGCGGTTCCTGGTCTGATGCTGTTCAGGATCATGCTGGCGCTGATAATTCTTCTTGTTCGGATCGTAATTGGATACGCGTTCCTTCTCAATGGTCGGCACGAGTTCCGGGGCTGCACTGCGGCGGCCGGCACCGGGACGCGGTGCTCCGCCGGGACGCTGCTGGAAACCGCCGCCCTGCTGGGGACGCGGCGCAAATCCGCCCTGCGGTCTCGGACCCTGACCCTGAGGACGTCCTGCCTGGGCACCGCGGTCAAACTGACCGCCCTGGCCCTGCTGCGGTGCGCGGCCGAACTGGCCGGGCTGACGCGGCTGGAAGGTACCGCCCTGCTGAGGACGCGGCTGGAAACCGCCCTGCGGTCTCGGACCCTGGCTCTGGCCCTGGCCCTGGGGACGCGGCTGGAACGTGCCGCCCTGCTGAGGACGCGGCTGCTGGGCCGGACGCTGCTGGTCGACGGGCCGCGGCGGACGCACAACATTGGGTGCGAGGCCGACCGGCTTCTGGACAGGCAGCGGATCGCCGGGACGGGAGATGATCTGCCCGATCGCCGGACGCTTCGGCTTCTGATCCTTCGGCTTTTCCGTCCGGACTTCCCTGGTTTTTTCCTGTTTGGCGGCCGGTGCGGGAGCGGGCTTCTCAGCAGGCTTGGCCGCTTCGGGCTTCTCCTGCTTTTCTTCCTTCTTCTCCTCCGGCTTTTCAGCGGCCTTCGGGGCTTCCGCCTTCACTTCCGCCTTGGGTTCAGCCTTCACTTCCGCTTTGGGTTCCGGCTTCACTGCAGGCTTGGCCTCTGCCTTCTTTTCAGCGGCAGCGGGAGCCTCCGTTTCCTTCTTGGCAGGCACGGGTTCCGCTTTCGGGGCGCTCGCCGCAGTTTCTGTCTGCGCGGGCTTCTCCGCTTTTTCAGTCATCGGGGCTTCCGCCTTGGGCGCGGCCGGCTGCTCAGCAGGCGCAGCCTTTGCTTCCTGCACCGGCTTCTCGGCCGCTGCGGGCTTCTCAGGCTTGCTCTCCTTCTGTGCCTCTTCCACAGGCTCCATCACATAGCCGCTCTCAGCGGTATAGGCGCGGGACTGTGTGGCTTTGGCACGGCGTTCTTCTTCTTTTCTCGCAAGGTCGGCAGCTTCCTGCGCCTTGCGGTTGAACGTCTTTTCCATTTCGCGCAGCTGGGCCATCATCTGGTCCGCTGACTTGCGCAGACGTGAAGCTTCGTTCAGCGCCTGCTCCGCACCCTGCGTTAACTCTTTTGTTGCATCTTTCAGTTTGATGTTCGCCATTTAAACGACTGCACCCCCGACTTTATCTTTCTTCTCCCCGTCCTGACTTGAAAGAAGGCCAATCAACTGATCTGCGAGACCGCCCGGCTTCACGGCCATGGCCATGCCCGGACGTCCCGTTGCCTGCCAGAGCAGATTCTCCGGCAGTATGAAACAGGGAATTCCTGTCCTCTGACAGGCGCTCCTGTAGCGGTCGAGTGTGTTCTCCGACGCCGCTGCATCCACCAGGAGCAGCGCGCAGGTGGCATTGCGCACACTCTTGAGACATCCCTCTTCACCGAAGACTGCCAGACCGGCACGAACGCTCAGGCCCATATATCCCCGGACCCTGTTCTCATCCATCCGCGCCGCCGGCCTCCTCTGCTGCCGTCAATTCCGCAAGCGTCTGTCTGAGCGCTTCCGCCGTTTCCTCGCCAAGTTTGGCTTCCAGCTGTCGCTCCAGCTGTTTCTGGCGGATCGCCCGGCTCAGGCAGTCGCCTGAGCGGCAGACATAGGCTCCTCTGCCCGGCTTTTTGCCGGAGGGATCCAGGGACACAGTTCCGTCCGGTCCCCGCACCACGCGCATGAGTTCCTTTTTCGGTTTCATTTCACGGCATCCCACGCACATCCGCATGGGAATTTTTTTCTGCTTCATCCGATTGTTGGTCCTCCCTAGCCGGACGTCAGCCGGCCAAATCAGCGAATACGAACAAACTCCGGTTTTCCCGGATTCCGCACTGCCGGGACTTACAGCGTGTCATCCTCGTTTCCGATATCCCCGGCAATGAACGGCTCAAACACGTCATAGTTCTGGGTCTGGGCTGCGATCGGATTGCCGTACTCGTCTTCCATATCTTCCATGCCCAGAATCTGGCTCTCGGACTTGATGTCAATCTTCCACCCGGTCAGTTTGGCCGCCAGGCGGGCGTTCTGTCCCTTATCGCCGATGGCCAGGGACAGCTGGTTATCCGGCACGACCGCTCTGCACATCTTGCCCTCATCCGCCGTGTAGATTTCCACAACGTGCGCGGGGTTCAGTGCATTGGCGACAAACTCTGCAGGGTCATCGCTCCACTTGATAATGTCGATCTTTTCGTCATGCAGTTCTGCCACAACGCGCTTCACGCGTCCGCCCTGCTGACCGACGCAGGAACCGACCGGATCGATCATGGGATCGCTGGAGTAGACGGCGATCTTGGTGCGGCTGCCCGCCTCGCGTGCGATGGACTTGATCGTCACAACGCCGCCTGCAATCTCGGGCACTTCCATTTCAAAGAGGCGCTTGACGAGATTGGGATGAATGCGGGAGACGCGGACCTGCGGGGCGTGGGAATTGCTGGAGACGCTGCGCTGCACTTCCAGGACATAGACCTTGACATGATCGCCCTCGCGGAGTTCCTCGCCGGGGATCATCTCGCGCTTTTCCAGAATGCCTTCCGTATTGCCCAGCTCGACATAGACATTGTTGTCGTCCTGTCTCTGCACAACAGCGGTCAGGATTTCGTCGGTCTTTTCCACATACTCGTCATAGATCTTGCCGCGCTCTGCCTCGCGGATGCGCTGCATGATCACCTGCTTGGCTGTCAGTGCAGCCACGCGCAGGAAGCCTTTGGGCGTGACATCCTGTTCGATGATGTCGTCAACCTGGGCGCTCGGACGGATTTTCTGTGCGTGAGCAAGATCAATCTGTGCGGAGGGATTGGTGACCTCATCCACCACCAGCATGCGGGCATACACATTGATCGCCCCGCTGACGCGGTTCATTCTGGCCACGACACTCGTCGGGGGAACGACATCCTTGGGCAGGTTGCGCTTGTACGCCACCCGGATGGCTTCCTCAATCGCTGTATACAGCATATCCACGCTGATATCTTTTTCATGGGCCAGGGCTTCAACCGCCTGGATCACTTCTGATTTTTCGTTCTTCATGTCTCTCCACGAGCCTCCGTTTCTTTATTCTCGCCCACCGGAGCCTCCTCCGGGTCTGACAGGTCGACTTCCTCCACGCCCGTCATATCCACCACCGGTTTGATCAGCGAGCAGGCCTTTCGCAGCAGCTGCTGGTCGCCGGCGGGTGTTTCCAGTGTGATGGTCTCTGCATCAAATGCCGTGAGCACGCCGCTGAATTCCTTCACGCCGTCCATGGCGCGGAAGAGGTGCACTTCCACTTCACTGCCCAGTGCCCTCTCAAAATCCCGGTCCCGCTTGAGCGGACGGTCAATGCCCGGGGATGAGACCTCCAGAAAATCGTAGTCATAGTCCTCCACCAGCGGCTGAATCGCCCGGTGGTACTTTTCACAGTTGTCCAGGTCCATGCCTTCCGGCCGGTCGATATAGATGCGAAGATACTTTCCCGTGTTTTCCCTGTCGAGTTCAACATCCACCAGTTCGAAACCAAACTGATCGGCGACCCGCTGGCACTTGGGCCAGACGACTTTCGTGATTTCTCCCTTTGGCATCGATCTGCCTCCTTTTCCCGAAACAGGCAACATAAAAGAGTGGTCCCCCATGGCCCTACGACAAAAAACAGCCGGATTGGCCCGCAATCATTGCTTCATGCTGCCATCCGCTGGCTTTCGCCAGGCCACGTCCACTCTTTACCGTCAAGCCCTTCTTTCATCACACTATCATCCATCCGCTTTTTTTCAGCGGAACAAATCCAAAAGGATCATGTTACTGCGCGAGTATAACATAGTTTTTTTGCTCTGGCAAGGGGTGCACACCTCAAAAAAGCCCATATCCCAACATTTTTCGCCGCGCGCTCCCGCAGGCGGGAGAAAAATGCCCGTTTTTTTCTCTCCGCATGCCCTAAAGTTCGGAAAAGGCCGGTATGGTCTGTGCACCATACCGGCCTGAGCGGACAAAAACCGTTTTACTTTGCAAAGTCGGAGACGCGTGTCTCGCGGATCACGTTCACGCGGATCTGTCCGGGATATTCCATTTCCTTTTCGATCTTCTTGGCCACTTCACGTGCCAGGACCTTCATGCCCTCATCATTGACATCCTCAGGCTTGACCATAATCCTGACTTCGCGGCCGGACTGGATCGCATAGCACTTCTCAACGCCGTCAAAACTGGTGGCGATTTCCTCCAGCTTTTCAAGACGCTTGATGTAGTTCTCCAGGCTCTCTCTGCGGGCGCCGGGGCGTGCGGCAGAGATGGCGTCCGCGGCCTGCACCAGGATCGCTTCCACCGTCTGGGGCTCGATATCGTTGTGATGGGCAAGAATGCAGTGGACCACTTCAGGGCTCTCATGGTACTTGCGTGCCAGTTCGCCGCCGAGGGTGACGTGGGTGCCCTCGGATTCATGATCAACAGCCTTGCCGATGTCGTGCAGGAGACCTGCACGCTTGGCCAGCTGCACATTGGCGCCGACCTCGGCGGCCATCAGGCCGGCCAGATGACTGACCTCGATGGAATGCTTCAGGACATTCTGACCGTAGCTTGTGCGATACTTCAGACGGCCCAGGAGCTTGACCAGTTCATGATGAATTCCGTGCTGACCGGTTTCAAACACGGCGCTTTCCCCTGCCTCGCGGATCTGGTTGTCCACCTCGCGGCGGGCCTTTTCCACCATTTCCTCGATGCGTGCGGGATGGATGCGTCCATCCGCAATCAGGCGCTCGACAGCCGTGCGGGCCACTTCGCGCCGGACCGGATCAAAGGCTGAGACAATCACTGCCTCAGGCGTATCGTCGATAATGAAGTCCACGCCGGTCGCTGTCTCCAGCGCGCGGATGTTGCGGCCTTCACGTCCGATGATTCTGCCCTTCATGTCATCGTTGGGCAGCGGAATGACGGTCACGGTGGACTCCGCCACATGGTCTGCTGCGCAGCGCTGAATGGCCAGGCTGATGATGTTGCGGGCTTTCTTTTCGCCCTCTTCCTTGGCTTTGGCTTCGATATCGCGGACAGAGGCGGCGGCATCATGGAACGCTTCCTTCTGGACCCGTTCGATGATGATCTGCTTGCACTCTTCCTGGGTCATCCCCGCAATGCGCTCGAGTTCGGCGTGCTGCTTTCCAATCAGCTCGTCCGCTTCCTCATGCTTTTTGCGGAGCTCTTCGGTCTTCTGGTTCAGCCCTTCCTCGCGCGTGTCCAGGGTGGCTGCTTTCTTGTCGAGCGTTTCCTCGCGCTGGAGCAGCCTCTGCTCGGACCGGAGGACTTCCGTCCTGCGCTCGTCGAGTTCACGGTCGCTCTTTTCGCGTTCGCGGCGGATCTCTGCCTTTTCACGGGCATTTTCCGCCTTGGCTTCCTCTTTGACTTTCAGAATTTCTTCTTTGGCTTCCAGTACTTTTTCCTTTTTGTACTCGTCAGCCTTGCGAACAGCATCGTCATAGAGATGCTTGGCATATTCTTCCGTACGTCCAATCTTGGTCTCCGTTGCCTGCTTGCGGTACGTGTAACCGGCGAACGCGCCGGCTCCGGCACCGAGAATGACAACAAGGACCCATAGCCATGTCATCGAATCCCTCCTCCTTTTTTCAGTTTTTTCAGTCTCCCAATCATGTTCTTGAGACCGACGACAAAAAACCGTGCAAACCGCACGGCCGACTGTCTTCCGACATCCTGGGTATGCCAACCCCACAAAAATATACTTCCATCATGCATTTTTATATCAAAGAAATGCATGCCGTGAAAGCCCGAAAGGTACACCTCCCGGTATTTCTATGCGCCGGTTGCCCGGCAATAACGGACAGAACGTCCGATGACAATTGCAGGAAATCTATTGAAAACAGCCGCAAAGCAGACGACCTTCTGTCGGACACCCGTCCGTCAGTCCGGAACACTGCTTACCAGCCGGTCTGTATGATTGTATTATTTTCACTCCGCGCTGTCAAGAAAAAATCCGTCCCAAATTGTCTCTTTCGGTTCCTTTTTTCCGTAAAATGTTTCTGTTTTCCACTCTTTTCCGCGGCATGCGCCGCAGTTTCTTTTTTCCAGCTCTCCCGGATTCTTCCTATTGAATGGAGATGGATTCCGCCGGTCCCCGGACGCGGTTTTTGAAAAAAGACTTGATTGATCCTCCTCTTCCCACTATCATGTATACAGATGGTCTGTCCCCTTTTTCGGGAATGCCAAAAAAGGAGTAATGTTATGAAGAAACTCTGTCTCATCCTCTGCCTGTGCATGCTCGCCGTCTGGCTTTTGCCCCTGTATGCCCTCGGAGAAGACGCGGCATACACCTACACGATGTCTCTCATGTCCCCGGAGGACGCAGCGCCCGGGAAGACGGTGCAGCTGCCTCTGGATGAAAGCGGCGGCATGCCCTTTACCATCAACTTTACCTCCGACACCATGACCTATGATGATCCGACCATCCATGTGGAGCGCTTCCGGATCCGCAATCAGGATACGCCCTACAACTGCACGGTCCATTATGCGAAGGTTCGCATCGCCGATGCCTCCCAGCTCCGGACTTCCTCCTGCAAAGGGTTTAACAACCGCTCGGTGGCGCGCGTGGACGTCATCGGACGTCACGTCAATGCTGTGCTGGCCATCAACGGCGACTTCTTCGGGTCTCACAAGGACGGATATATCCTCCGCCAGGGCACCGTCTACCGCGACGCGATCGACAGAAAATGCGACATTCTCCTGATCGACGAGGACGGAGATTTCCACATCATCCCCTACGACGTTGACCAGAACAGCATCGACAAGACGCAGATCGAAGGAAAGAAAGTCATCAATGCCTTCACCTTCGGTCCCTGTCTTATCAAGAACGATGAAGTGGTGCTCGACATCAAGGCCGACCCCGCCCATGCGGATGCCCCGGGGCGCGGTGCGCGCACGGTCCTCATTCAGACCGGTCACCTTGAGTACATGGTCATCACCTGCCGCGAGGTCGGTCTGACGCTGGAGGAACTCACCTCCCTCATCCAGGAGCTGACCGATCATGTCGAATGCGCGTACGTGCTCGACGGCGGGCTTTCCTCCCAGATGGCCTTTGCCGGCCGCCTCATCAACAAGCTGGCCGACAAGACGGCGCGCCCTGTCACCGACATCGTCTATTTTGCCAGCGCATGGCAGACCGAATAATCTCCCCCGGTCCGTTTTTCACGCGTTTCTGACCCTCTCAGGAATCCGTTTTCTCCGCACGTCTGAAAACCGCCTGAAAATTTTTTCCACATTTTTTCTTCCCGGCACTGCCATCTCCGTTTTTCCTCCGTATCAACTCATGGAAACACCAATACAACGTTTCCGAAATTGAGCAGAGAATGAAAAGGAGATTATGAACCATGATGGAAAAATTTCTTGCACACAGCTTTGATTTTCAGAAGTTTGAGAACAATTCCGACCTGCAGGTGATCATCAACGACGTCCATTCCCGCTATGCTGTTCAGGAACTGAATCTGGACGATATGGAATTTGTATCCGCCGCCGGCATGATCACAAAGCACGACAAAAAAGACGAACAGTGATCCCCGCCTGCATCCGACAGGCCAGACAGTGTGCCAGGGAGTGCAGGGCAGTGGGATCCGGACACGGTCCGGATCATGACTCACAGCAGCCAGAAACCAGAATGAAAAGCGGCCGGTCCCGTACATAGTACCCGATGCGTCTGAGGAAAGACGCACATGGATTTCACTGCTTCGGTGCGTTCCGAAGCAGTTTTCCTGCGTTTAAGGGAAACCGTTTCACCAAGGAGGAGCCGCATGATCATCCTGAACCTGGCCGTCACGCTCATCACAGGCGTCTGCATCGCGCTGTATCTGAAAACGAGCCCCGCGCACCTGGTCTTCCGGTATTTCACCGTTCTGTCCAACTGCTTTTCAGCCCTGCTCTCGCTGGCAGCCGCGCTGTTTCGCCTCTTTGGGGAGGTTCCCCAGGCGGTGCTGCTCATCAAGTATTCGGCCACGGTCTGCGTCTCGGTGACCTTGTCCACCGTCATGCTCTTTCTCGGGCCGATCGTCTATGGATACAAGTCGCTGTTTCACGGGCCTGACCTGTTCATGCATCTGATCTGTCCCCTGATGGCCATCGTGAATCACTTCGCCTGGGACAAACCCGCGGGGCCGTTTGCCATTGTCTTTCTCGGCGCGCTCCCTGTGCTGCTGTATGCGCTGCTCTACATGACGCGCGTTATATATAGGAAGACATGGGATGATTTTTACGCCTTCAACCGGGACGGGCGGTGGCCGGTCAGCTTTGCCCTGATGATGGTCCAGGCCCTGGTCCTCGCGATCCTGCTCTGGGTCCTGTAACCGATCTTCTTTTCATGATTCACAAAAAGCCGAAGCCTGGCCGCTTCGGCTTTTTCCTTTGTGTTCCCGAAAGAAATGCCGGGGAAGGCATCGCTGCCCTCCCCGGCGTTTTCATTGAGTCCTTTTACTGCTGGGTTGTGCCCACCCGTTCGACATTGAACAGCTCTCCTGCTTCATTGAAGAAGACCCATACATTGTCGGCCGTGAACGCGGACGGATCCGCCTCGATCATGGCAATCAGTTCCTCAGCGGAATACTCGGTCGCATGATCATCTTCCTCCCAGGTCTCATGATTCAGCCAGTCCTGAAACTTCACTTCATCGGAAAGCGTCACGGTCAGCTCGGCAAAGGGTTCAATATGCTCCCGCTCATCCACGTACAGGTGCACGTCCTCGCCATACTGGCGAAGGGCAATCGTTCCGTTGATCAGGAGATCCCCGTCTTCCGTCTCCTCGAGTGTTTCAATGGTCTCGCTGAACTGTCCGAGCGTCAGCGTGTCCCCGACTTTCAGGGCAGCTGCAGCTTCGGGAGTCAGTGTCAGCGCATGGCTTACGACCACACGGACGGTGCGCTCTTCTGCATTCTCGACCGTCAGATCGGCAGGATAGGTGCTGTCCGCCAGCTGCGCCTTGACATCCGCTTCCCCGGCGACCGGCACGAAGTCCAGGTCAGTCAGGAAATCCACACTCAGGCGCATCTGCTCTTCCGTGAGGGCCTTCTCCTCAGCCGTCAGCGGAGCGACCATGACAAACTCCACAAAGTAGCCCTTGTAGATGCTCATGAGGTCAAGGTAATCGAAGCCGCCGTCATTCTGTCTGGCGACCATGAGGCGTGTGCCCAGGCCGGTATCGCCGTAGGTGATTTCCACGGTCGGGTCGACGTCGGTAAAGGTCTTTTCAAGCACAGCCAGGGCTTCGTCGTCCAGATCGTTCAGCCGGTCCACAGAGGCATAGGCCGGATCATAGGCAGCCGACAGCACCATTTCCGGCTTGGCCGGATCCTGGGAGGTCATCACAGCCACCATCTGATCACCGAAGGACCGGACAGGGGTCATGGTGTAGCCTTCCGGCAGACCGCACTGCAGGGAGAACGCGCCGTTGATGTCAATCACGCCGAGGTTCACTTTGCCGTTCTGCTCGGTGGCCAGTTTCAGTTCCTTTTCCTCAGCCGTCTGGATCTCTGTTGTCACATAGGCCTTATTGATGTATCCGACATCGCCGGTCTGTGTGTTTTCGACCAGCAGCCAGTTGCCGGTTTCCTTAAGCACGGTCAGTTCCTGCTTTGCAGGGTAGGTCGCCATAATCGGGGCCTGCTTGCTGGGTGCCCAGCGAAGCGCTGTCCATCCGCTCACACGCGTGGGGTGAACCGCCACCTGGTAGGCTTCCACTTTCTTTGCCTGAGCAAATTCAGCTGTGATCTCCTCAAAGGGATCGGCTGCTCCTTCTGCCATTGCCCCGGTCATCACGGGAAGGGCAGCAAGAGAAAGAACCAGCAGCAGGTAAATCAGTTGTTTCTTCATAGACATTGTTCCTCCTTTATGGATTCATTCCACGAAAGCGCATTTTTATGGCCTGTAGGCGAATTTCGGCTGGAGTTTCTTGCGGATGGTCTTGACCCAGTCGCCGTCAATCTGGTACTCCACGACGCGGACGACCATATGCTGGAAGGCTTCATCCTCATTGCGGTCCTTGCACGTCCATTCTCTGGCCTGTGTCGTTTTCCCGGGGTTCAGGCGCTTGGTGTAGACAGCCCTGAAAATATTGGAGCCGTCCTTGGTGTTGATCGCAACCGGCTTGTTGTCAAAGTCGTAGCATTCAACCTCCACTGTGATTCTTGTCAGCGGGAGGTCTGCGCTCACATTCTTCACCTGAATCTCAATATTGCCGCGGCCGTCAATCAGCGCGTCGGTGATCTTGGTCGCACGGCTGAAGTCGCCGACCTTCACACGGATGGAGGTTTCAAATCCGCCGTCCTCGGTGGTGCCGTACACAACGGTCTCGCCGTTGTTCACGCCCGTGATCTTCACGCGGTGGCTCTGGTTCCGGACCGGTTCCACCGTGCAGATGGACGTGTCCGCGCTGCGCCAGGTCATGTTCTTGTTGGTGGCGCTCTTCGGCTCGAGCACAGCGGCCGTCGTAGAAGAATCATTGAGATCGATATAGGCTGTATTGCGCAGCATATGCACACCCTGCACATGCTGTCCGACCTTTACCCGGACCCTCGCCCTGCGGTTGGTGCCGTCGGTGGTGACAGCATTCACATAGGCTTCGCCCGCCTTGAGGCCGGTCACAACACCTTCCGGGCTCACGTCCAGAATATTCCGGTTTGAGGAAGAGAAGGTCAGCGTCTTGTTGCTGGCGTTCTCCGGTTCCACATGCCAGGTGACCTGCATGGTTTCCCCGGCATAGACCATGGGCGCCTCGTCAAACGTGACGCTCTTGACCGGCTGCTGCACATGGACCGTTGCTCTGGCCTGCACGTTTTCATTGGTTTTGCTCGTGCAGATGACTTCGCAGGTGCCGAGGGACACGCCGGTGATCCGGCCCTGGGCGTTCACTGTCGCGATCGAAGGGTCCGAGGTCGACCAGATGACATTTTTGTCGTTGGCGTCCTTGGGCAGGACGGTCGCACGGATCATGGTGTTTCTTCCGGCATCCACGGTGATCTCGGTCTTGTCCAGACTGATCTCACCGGCCGGCTGTGTGACCTGAACGCTGATGTTGGAACGGATATTGCTGCCATCCGCGGAGGTGGCAATGATGCGGACATTGCCGCGCTTGACGCCGGTCACGCGTCCGTTCTCATCCACTGTTGCGATGCGCTCGTCACCGCTGGTCCAGGTGACCTGGCGCAGCGTTGCGTTCTCGGGCTGGAATGCAGCCCTCACATCCAGGGTATCGCCGACTGCGACGCTCTTGGCAGCGGCAGTCAGGGAGATCCGGCTGACCTGCTGGATGACCAGCACCCGATACTGCAGTTTCACGGATTCATCTGCCTGGCTGACGATCGTCAGAACCGTCTCGCCGGCAGCCAGACCGGTCAGACTGTTTCCCTTCACCCGCACGATGTCCGCATTGTCCACTTCCATGGTGACCTTCTTGTTGCGGACCGACTGCGGAAGAATCCGGGTATTGATCTGCAGGTTCTTCTTCACCGGCAGGATGAGCACGGGCAGCCCGTCAGTGGGGGCAGTTTCTGCCCCTCTGAGAAGCTGGATATAAGGATCCTCCGCCTCATGCAGCGGAAGTCTGGCCTCATTGACCACTTCCAGCGAGATCGATTGTTCTGCGAGCGCGCAACTGCCCATGCAGAGCAGACTCAGCGCAAGCAGGAAAAGCAGAATTCTTTTCATTCCGGTAATCTCCTTTCTGACTGCTTTGACACGTGATAGTTTGGGATTAACCTTCTCCGCCTTCTGTCATATCAATGCCTGTCATCGACAGCGTGCCGCTGGGCACAAAACCTCTGGCCGTCTTGCCGTCGATGGTGGTTTCGATATAGTCCCATGCGGTGGAATTGTACATGGTGGTCAGATACTTGACCCGGGTGCCGGCTGAAAGATGAGTCAGCACTTTGCCTGTCAGGGCAGGGTCATCCGTCAGGGTGGTGGCGGTGATGACTTCGCAGCTGCTGCCGTCCCAGGTCAGGATGTCCAGGTTCGGTCTCTGGCCCTTGATCTTGGAACCGTCCACATAGCCAACCCTGTACTGTCCGGCCTGATTGGCCTCATAGAGCATCAGCATCCAGCCGTTATCCCAGCCGAGTGCATACACAGCACCGTTCGTGCTGCAGGTTGCCTTGCCGTTGTTGGCGCGGTATGCATAACTTGAAGGAGCGGTGTACACGGCCAGCTTCTGTCCGGCATCCAGCTTGACAAAGCTGAATCCGCGCGGCTTGTTCACAGCCTGCGCCGGCGGTGTCGGCATTCCCTTGCCGGTGGGGTTGGTGGTCTTCTTTTCCCGCATCTCGCGGCGGACATCCTTGATCAGGTCAACATTCTTGTTTTCAATCTTTGAGCACTGCGAATAGGCTTCGTGGTGGTTCGTAGAAGATTCGCTGGCGTTGGGCGTATACCACGGCATCTGGATAAACCAGTTGTAGCAGCGGCTGCCGGTCTCAAACTTGTAGCCATGACGCGCATAAATCTCATTGAACGCATACAGCAGGGTATCATACTTGTAACCCCAGAGTTCCTCCCGCGTCAGCTCACGCTTATCGCTGTCCGCGATAATATACATGGATTCCGCCTGCACAGCGGGCTGTACAAACACGACTGCCGAAAGCATCAGCAGAAGGGCCATCAGAAAACTCAAGCATTTCTTCATTGTTATAATCTCCATTTCATAAAAAACACGTCAGATCCGCAGCATGTACTGCAGCCTTTATCTTCCAGGGCAGGCCGAAACGGTTTTCACTCAGGTCCTCCCGGACCCTTTCGACCCGCTCCTTGGGTTTCCATCTCTTGATACGCACTTCCTTTCCCTCTGGCACCTGTTCATGAGCAGACATACGCAAAAACATTCTTCATTTTACTGCTTCAGAAAGACGAAGCCTTTTGGAATATAGTTTTTTCAGACTGAATAGAGTTTTTCAAGTCCATCCAATCTCTTCAATCTTCTTTCATTTCGCTCTTTCTTTCCTGTTTCCTTCACAGGAGAGCCCGGGACCGTGATTTTTATTTCCTTTTATATTGATGTAATTCTTTATTTATGGACTGCCAGTCCCGAAAAATCTGCGTATCAACTAGTGGAAACACCAAACACGGTTTCCGAAAGAAATAGTAATTGTAAAGGAGATCAATATATATGGAAAAATATCTTGCAAACTGCTTCGATTATCAGAAGTTCGAGAACCACGCCGGCCTGCAGGCTGTCATCAATGACGTACATTCCCGCTATGCTGTTGAGGAACTGAATCTCGATGAGATGGAATTTGTGTCCGCTGCAGGCATGCTCAAAAAGCATGACAAAAAAGAAATCTGATTGCCCCCTGAAAAAACTCTGTGAATTCAGCTGCTCCGATCTGTGCCGGAGCAGCTTTTTGTGTATGGTGCATCAGTTCTTTCGGATCTGAATCACATGGACAGAATGCGCTTTCAGGCTCACGGAGAGACTGCCGTTCCCTTCCCTCCACTCGCCTTCTTTCAGTTCCACTTCTGTATGCCCGATATCATTATAGGATTCCGTGCTTTCACCCCACACTGTGATCTGCTGCCAGCAGTACACGCCGTCAGTGCCGGGATGCAGACCAGCGCCTTTTCCTGAAACGGATCCTTATTCACCGCTGCAAACGCCAGGGTGCCGTCCGAGGTAAACCGCGTGCCGAGTACATCGAGGACTTCCACAGTTTCCGCTCTGCCGTCCTGCGCATTGGCCTGCATGGTTTCCATGTCCTCTTGCTCAATAAAGTGTCCGTACAGCATTTCGCTGCGCCTGCCCAGCGCAGGACCGGTACGAATAAAAACGGATACAGGTCTTTTCATCTGACATTCCTCCCGTTTCTTGCTTTCGTGCATCTATATATATGAAGCTTTTCTGTTCTTTTCTGAGTGTATCAGGCAAGGGCACCTGCGTCAACTGTCACAGCATGTATGCTTTGATTTCCTTCTTAAAAATATGGGTTGCTCTGGAGGAATTAAGGCATGAGTGTCGTAATTGATATAGGATCATATTTGAAAAGTATTTCAGGATACATATTTAATGCTTTATCTTTCCGGAGAAAGAAAGCGGGGATTTTGCCTATGTCTGCGAAAAATCTTTTTCTGCCATCTTTCGGAAAGCTGCGTATCAATATATGGAAGCCTGGTGCTTCTGAAATATGAAAAAACAGCCGTTCAGCGGCAGGAGGATAAGAACATGACGGAAAACATGATGGACATCGGTGATATCGAATTTGGCGCAGAACT
>DEFL01000073.1:39191-39364 GCA_002350845.1 Christensenella sp. UBA2853 | reverse complement strand
TCCGGCGGCGCTTTCAAGAAGCCTGCTGCAAAGACCGGCTATACGATCTATCAGATCCAGGCTCATGACACTCTGATCCGCATTGCCAACAAGTTTGGCATCAAGAGCTACAAAGAAATCCTCAAGTGGAACCCCAAGATCACCAACCCGCGCCTCATCCGCACTGGTGACTA
>DEFL01000073.1:0-39003 GCA_002350845.1 Christensenella sp. UBA2853 | reverse complement strand
TCCGGCGGCGCTTTCAAGAAGCCCGCTGCAAAGACCGGCTACACCATCTACCAGATCCAGGCTCATGACACCCTGATCCGCATCGCCAACAAGTTTGGCATCAAGAGCTACAAGGAAATCCTCAAGTGGAACCCCAAGATCACCAACCCGCGTCTCATCCGCACTGGTGACTACCTGTACATCAAAAAGTAAGCAACAGCACGCCGCGGCATTGAACTGCTGCGGCGTTTTTCTTTACCAGCCGTTCTTAAGTCATTGCGGTGTCTGGGTATTCTCTGATGTTGCATTTACTTTGGCAAAGAAATTGCATCAAAAAGCAGGGTCTCACGACCCTGCGGATTCCATGCACAGCCTGCTCACTCCAGGCCGATCAGGAAGCGGCACTCCTCGTCGGTAAGCTCTGTTTCGAAAACGCCTGCCGTATCCCGGATATGCGCTTCCGACGTCGGAGCCACCAGCGGGAAAATCTGCTGCGGCTGGCGCAGCAGCCAGGCCAGACAGATTTTCGGCACGGTGGTGCCTTTTTCTTTTGCCAGGCTTTCCGCTCTCCTCAGCCTTTCCCGGTTGACCGGCCCGTCATACTCCATGATCGGTCCCCTGGGAAGGCATTTTTCAATGGGTTCATCCCCGTCAGTCCTGAACTTGCCCGACAGATAGCCGCGTCCAAGCGAAGAATAGCAGAAAACAGGGAACTGTGTGTGCTCAAGCCAGTCTCTGTACGCTTTGTTTTTCTCACCGGAAATGCTGATGCTCCCGCCCCAGGGATCATGCAGATACTCCGCCAGGGAATAGGCCGGGCTGAACGCGGTAAACGGCGTCAGGTGATGCTTAACGGCATACTCCTCCGCCGCCAGCACGCGCCGGAGGCTCCAGTTGGAGACACCAAAGCGCCGGATTTTCCCCTCGCGCTGCTTCTCGTTGAGTACATCGATGATTTCGTCCACCGGCACTTTCGGATCGTCCCGGTGCAGAAGATAGAAGTCCACATGATCCGTCTGAAGGCGTACCAGGGACTTCTCCACCTGGGTCCGGATGGTCTCAGTGGACATTGTGTCCGTGCTTCCGTTCTGCCCCGGATTGCATCCCTTGTCGATAATCACAGCCTCACCGCGAATGCCGCGGGAGTGCAGCCACGCGCCGAGGGTCTCCTCGCCGTCACCGTACGAGTTGGCCGTGTCAAAGGCCCGGAAGCCGGCTTCCCACGCATGGTCATAACTGCAGTATGCCTCATCCCGCATTTCTTTTCTGCAGGCTGTCCACGGTGTCCCGTAGATGAGCACGGACAGTTTCTGATCGATTCCTTCAAGCTTTCTGTACTGCATGGTCACTCACCTCACCCATTCAGATCGGCCATGATCTCGGAGACAGCCACCAGTACGGCTTCCCCGCAGATCGCAATCCGGCCGTCACTTTTCGGCACGCATCTCAGAGCGCCGCCCCGGCGCGAGGCCTGACATGCCCGGATTTCCTTCTTTCCCAGCACCTGTGCCCAGTAAGGGGCAATCTGGCAGTGCGCAGATCCGCACACCGGGTCCTCCGGGATCGCCAGCTTCGGGCAGAAACTGCGGGAAACGCAGTCCGCCTCCTTCCCGCGCGCCGTCACATTCTGAATGCGTCCCGGGAGCGCTGTGAGCAGGGCCTGGTCCGGTTGCAGGCAGCGCACCTGGCCCTCGTTTTCAAAGACGCAGACCAGGTCCATGCCCAGCATGGCCTTCACCGGGCGGACGCCGAATGCGCGTTCCATATCGTCCGTGACCGGGATTTCCGTCATCTCCCCAGAGGGGAAATCCATCTCATATCCGTTTTCTGCGCGGCGGACCGTCAGAAGTCCGCTGCGCGTCATGAACTGCACCCTGTCCGAGTCCTTGGTATAGTAATTCAGGATCACGAACGCCGAGGCCAGCGTGGCATGCCCGCAGAGGTTGACCTCGGTCCCGGGCGTAAACCACCGGAGATGCCACGCATCCCCTTCCCGCACCAGAAACGCGGTCTCCGAGAGGTTGTTCTCCATGGCCAGGCGCATCATGCCCTCTTCTTGCGGCCAGGAATCCATCACGCAGACCGCCGCAGGATTTCCGGAAAACGGGCGGTCCGTAAACGCATCAACAAGATACTGTTTCATGCTGCCTCCCGTTTTATGCGCCGACTTTCTTCCCGCCGAGGATCACCACATTCATGGTCTCGACCTCGACCGTTTCCCAGACCTTCTCCCGGATATACGGTTCACTCTCGAGATACTCGTCAAGGCCTGCGCGGTCCGGGAACTCGAGCACCAGGACCGATCCCTTCATCTTTCCCTCTTCATCCAGAAGCCCGCCGGCGCAAAGGACGTTCCCCTTGATTTTCCCCATGTTTTCCAGATGCTGCGGCCTGACTTCCAGACGCCTGGCCAGCATGCCTTCTCCGTCATGCGCGGTAATGATGAACTGCATCGTATGCCTCCCGTATGCTGTTTTTTTGTGTCTTTTCTGAGCAGATCATAGACCAGAGATCCGATTTTGTCAAAGGCTCAGTAATACATGTCAAACCCTGTTTCCAGGCGCTCCGCGTAGGTTTTCCCGGCCGCCTGAAGGGCCGGAAGCATATAGGTGCTGTTGTAGTGCACCACCGGAATCCGGTCGTAGGCCCGTATGCCCATGTGTGTCAGGCCCCTTTCCAGCTGGGTCAGGCACTCCAGCGTCCCCCGCCCGGTCCCGCCGGCGCACGCGATGAGCACGCAGCGCTTTTCCTTAAGGAGATGAGCGCCGGATGCATCGCAGCGGCGTTCACAGACTCTGTGGACGCGATGTCCATGGTCAGGATGTGCAGCTGCTCCGGGTATGACTTTTTCAGTGTTTCCAGGGCTTCCGACGGCCGGCGTATCGAAGAGAGCACTGTGTCCCCCTGTTCCAGATAGCGACGGACCAGATTATAGCCAAGGGCGAAGGCCGTCCGGTGCCGGTAATGAGTACCGTCTGCGGCATGTCACCGCCTCCTTGCTTTGTTTTCCGAATCCCCTCAGCTCAGCCGTTCATCTCCTGCCAGGCTGTCTGCAGGGACTCAATGATATTCAGGTGCTGCGGGCAGGCCGCCTCGCACGCGCCGCAGCCGATGCAGTGGTCTGCACCATGGTTCTTTTCGCGGATCTGGCGGATGTTCCAGTCGTTTCTGGGATCTGTGTCATAGAGGGAGGCGTTGTTCCATGCAGAGAAGATGCCCGGGATATTCACGCCGTTCGGGCAGGGCATGCAGTAGCGGCAGCCCGTGCAGCCGATCTTCGTGCGGCTGATGTAGGCCTCGCGCACATTGTCCATGAGCTTCAGTTCTTCTTCGCTCATGATGCCGCTCTCGACCGTGTCAAAGATGCGGAGGTTGTCGTCGATCTGGCTTTCCTCATTGCAGCCGGAGAGGACCACGGAGACCTCCGGATGATTGCACAGCCAGCGGAAGGCCCACTCCACCGGAGAGCGCTTCACGGGGAAGGCGTCATAGAGCGCCTGGACATTGGAAGGGGCTTTGGAGAGGCGGCCGCCGAGGAGGCCTTCCATGATGACGACCGGAATGCCCTTTTTCCCGGCCAGTTCAAGGCCTTTGGTGCCGGCCTGGTTGTTGATGTCCATAAAGTTGTACTGGATCTGCACCATATCCCAGTCATAGTCGTTGAGGATATACTCAAACTCGTCGTAGGGACCGTGGAAAGAGAAGCACTTGTAGCGGATTTTCCCCGCTTTTTTCATGTCGTCAAAAAACTGCGGCGCGCCGATGGACTTGAAGTATTCCCACTTCTCCTTATTGATGCCGTGCATGAGGTAGAAGTCGATGTGGTCGGTCTGCAGCTTGCCGAGTTCCTCGCTCAGGAGCGCTTCCATGGAGGCCCGGTCGTGCACCGCTTCGCTGGGCATCTTGGTGGCGATGGTCACCTTCTCGCGGTAGCCGTCCTGCAGGGCTTTGCCCAGCACGATCTCGGATGTTCTGCTCAGATACACATACGCGGTGTCCAGATACGTCACGCCGCCGTCAATGGCCCTGCGGATGAGGGAAATCGCTTTTGCCTCGTCAATCACACTGTCCCCGGATGCTGCGCCGTTAAAGCGCATGCAGCCCAGACCGAATGCAGATGCTTCAATGCCCAGTTTTCCCATGGTACGGTATTTCATGGATGTTCCTCCTTGTCGTGCGGGACCGCGTCCCCTGTGTTCGCCTGACAGGACAGGCCTGCAAGTTGTGTTTCCATTATTCTAGACCTTAAAGTGAACTCTAAGTCAAGCCCTGTGCGCGCTTTCCTGTCATCTTCCCTGCCTGTCCGGAAGTCCCTTTCTCCCATGGCGGACTGGCCGCATTTTTCTCCCGGAAAAAGGTGCTGTAAGTCTTGACACATGCCCGGATGCATGCCGTACAATGCTGCATAGATTCACAACCGCAGACACCTTTCCGGAATATCCGGATATCATGGCCATCAGGAGGAACCAGAGATGGAAAACTACCGCAATTTCTCGATTGCCAGCTATATGTTTGCCTATTACGCCGAAAAGGTTACGGACGCGCAGCTGCGCGAAGCGATGGAGACCTACCTGCGCGTGATCCCGCTGAAAAAAGTCTATGTGGAAAATCACCGGGCGACCACGGATGTCCCGGTTTCCCGTCTTCTGGAAATCCGCTCCATCCTCGAGGAATACGGCGTCCAGGTGTCCGGCGGCATTACCTCCACTGTTCTCGTGAACGGCATCCAGAAGCCGGCGCTCTTTGACACCTTCTGCTATACCGATCCCGCCCACCGCGCGGAATACCTGCGCATTGTCCGCGAGGCCGCGGAGGCCTTTGATGAGATCATCCTCGACGACTACTTTTTCACGGCCTGCCGGTGCGAGATGTGCATTCAGGCGAAGGGCAATCGCTCCTGGAAGGATTTCCGCCAGGCCCAGATGAAGGAGTTTTCCGAGGAAATTGTCGCCGAGGCCAAACGCGTCAATCCGCGCATGAACTTTATCATCAAGTACCCCAACTGGTATGAGAGCCATCAGGCGACCGGCTATAACCCGGGCATTCAGAAGGATATCTTTGACATGATCTACACCGGCACCGAGACCCGCGAGCCTTTCTATGCCGCCCAGCACCTGCAGCGCTATGAATCCTACTCAATCATGCGCCTGATGGAAAACGCGGCGCCCGGCCGCAACGGCGGCGGATGGATCGACCTGGGCGGTTCCTCGGACAACATCAGCCGGTTCCTCGAGCAGGCCGAGTTCTCTTTCCTCGGCGGCGCCCGCGAGCTCATGCTCTTCAATTTCCCGTCCCTGCTCTCCTCCCCCGTGCTCCCCGCCATGGATCCCTTCCTCCGCAGAGTCGATGCCTTCCTGGATCATGCCGGAAAGGCGGTGGGCACCGCGGTCTGGAAACCCTTTGACGCCGAGGGCGAGGACCAGCTGTGCAGTTACCTGGGCATGTGCGGGGCCGCGCTGGAACTTCTGCCGGACTTCCCGGAGTCGGCCCCGGCTGTGCTGCTCACGCAGCGCTCCGCCTGCATGCCGGAGTGCATGGAAAAGCTCGAAGCCTATGTCCGAAGGGGCGGGACCGCGGTTGTCACGACCGGGTTCCTGCATGAAACGTGGGAGCGCGGGATTCAGGACATGACCAGCGTCCGCCTCACCCACCGCCATGTGCTGGGGCGCAAGTATATGATCGACCGCGCCGACTACGACTATGCCGCGATCCGCTGCGCGAAGGGCACGGAGGATGTGCTCTTTGAGGTGCTGGACTATAAGACCAACGCGACCTGGGCGGATATCCTGGTCCTCGCGGACGAAGACAATTTCCCGGTCCTCACCGAGGACTTCTACGGGAAAGGACGCCTGTATATCCTCAATGTCCCGGAAAACTTTGCCGGTCTCTACCGCCTGCCGGAGGAAGTGATCTCGGTCTTCTGCGCGGTCTTAAGCCAGGGCCAGCCCTTCTTCCTCTCGGCCGAGCCCAAAATGAGCCTCATCGCGTATGACAATGAGGTCTGCGCTGTGCACTCCTTCCGGGATCACCTCGCGCAGGCCGCCCTGGTCGTGCGCGGAGACTGCCGCGGCGTCCGTGATCTCGAGACCGGGACCGTCTACACGTCCTCCCGCCTCCTCCCCGCGCCGCACAAGCGCGGTGACTCTGCGCTCACGCGCACCGCACCGCCTGAGTACGCCTTTGACCTGCCCATCGGGCCGGGCCGCACGGTGTACCTTGAGGTGCTGCGGTAATTTCCCGAACACTGGATTTCCCGGGAGACGGCCTGGCCGTCTCCCGCATTTCTCAAAAAGGCAGGCAGCGCTATGAACAGTACGCCTCAGGCAACCTCCTTCCGTCTCACACAGGACACCGGCTATTTTTCCTGTGAGGGCGTGGACCTCATTTCCTTTGAAGACATCTATCCCGCGGGCCATCAGGGCGGGATCTCCCTGATCATGCACGGCGAGCGCCTCGCCGCGAACGGCGATGTGCGCTTTGAAGAAACGCCCGGCCAGTGGCAGCCGGTGCCAAAGCAGGTCAACAGATGTGTGGATGTGCAGGGCCAGACAATTCGGACCGACCTGCACTTTCCGGATGAAACGGGTCACCTCCAGGGCTTTAATCCCATGGTCTACCCGGACTGCACGCTGGATTACAGCGTCTCGGTCCACGCCGAAGGAAAGCAGCTCCGCGTCACGGTCGACGTGGACGGCCCCATTCCTGAGGCATGGAAGGATCACCTGTTCTTCAACCTTGAGCTCTTCCCCGGACTGCTCTTCGGGAAGAGCTGGATCATGGATGACGCGCAGGGCCTCTTCCCCCGCCAGCCGTCCGGGCCGGTTCTGCGCCACAAATCCCTCTATGCGGGCGGCATATGGCCGAAAGCGGGCCTTCGCGCGGATTACACGGACCGGCTCATGGAAAAGGGCAGCGCCTACAGCCCGCTGCGCGCGGATGAGGAAACCGGGGCACCGTATGCCGTCGGCCGCGTCTTCACCCTCGCCCCCGAGGATCCGCTCCTCACGCTGACCGTGGAGAGCCTCGGCGCGGACCTTCGCCTCATGGACGGCCGCGTCAGCCACAATAACGGCTGGTTTGTCCTCACCTCCCCGCTGCTCGATGGCGGTGCGCATGCCGCGGAGTGGATCCTCACCCCGCATGTCGTGGAGGGCTGGCGGTGCGCGCCGAAGGTTCAGATCTCCCAGGTCGGGTATCTCCCGCGCCAGGTGAAGGCCGCCGTCGTGCAGCTCGACCGCCGGGAGACGGAAAAGCCGGACATGACGCTCTGGCGCCTTTCCCGAAGGGGAAAAGAAAAGGTCCTGACACTTCCCTGTCAGGACTGGGGCACCTTCCTGCGCTACCGTTATCTGCGCTTTGATTTTACGTCGGTCACTGAGCCCGGCCTCTACCAGGTCACCTGCGCATCGGCCGTCTCCAGTGTCTTTCGCATTGCACCGGACGTCTTTGACCGCGGGGTCTGGCAGCCCGTCCTGGAATACTTCCTGCCCGTGCAGATGTGCCATATGCGCGTCAGTGAACACTACCGCGTCTGGCATGGAAGATGCCATATGGATGACGCAAGGATGGCCCCGGTCTCCTGGAATCATTTTGACGGGTACCGCCAGGGGCCGGATACCCTGACGCGCTTTAGCTCCGGCGAGTGTGTGCCGGGCCTCAATTGCGGCGGATGGCATGACGCCGGGGACTTTGATCTGCGCGTTGAATCCCAGGCCGGCGAAGCCTACCTGCTCGCCCTCACATATGAGGCGTTCCATGTGGACCTGGACGCCACCACGATTGACCAGACCACACAGACCGTGGAAATCCACCACCCGGACGGGGAAAACGACCTCCTCCAGCAGGTGGAGCACGGCGCGCTCACCGTGCTCGGCGCCTGGCGCGCGCTCGGGAGACTGTACCGGGGGATCATTGCGCCGACGCTCCGGCAGTATGTGCTGCTGGGCGACGCGGTCAACATGACAGACGGCGTTCCCGGAAACGAGGATGACCGCTGGGTCTTTACCGAGGACAATCCCATGCGCGAGCTGACCACCGCCGCGCACCTTGCCGGGATTGCGCGCGCCCTGCGCAGTTTCCGCCCGGCGCTCGCAGACGAAGCACTCACGGCCGCGCGGACGCTCTTTGACATCACCCGCGTCACGGAGGAAAATGCGGTCCGCACCGCCCGCGTGCATGCCGCAGCCGAACTCTTCCTGACAACCGGGGCGTCCTGCTATGCGGATGCTGTGCTTAAAGAAGCCGGCCTCATCTTCTCCCTCCCCGAGCGCCTCGGATGGATTGCGGCACGCGTGGCACCCGTGCTGAACCGTCCGGAGTTTACAGACAGGCTCCGCGAAAGCCTCCGGGCCCTCAAAGAAAAGGAGGATGCGCTCGCCGCGCAGACGCCCTTCGGGGTGCCCTACAAGCCGCACATCTGGGGCGCGGGCTGGGAAATCCAGCGGCTGGGCTGCGACCATTACTGGCTCTGCAAAGCCTTCCCGGACATCTTTGACCCCGACTTTACCTGCCATGCGCTGAGCTTTGTCCTGGGCTGCCATCCCGGGGAGAGCGTGTCCTTTGCCTCGGGCATTGGGGCGGTCTCCGCGACCACGGCCTACGGCTTTAACCGCGCGGACGCCTCGTATATCCCGGGCGGCGTCATTTCCGGCACCGCCCTCATCCGGCCGGACTTTCCCGAGCTCAAGGAGTGGCCGTATCTCTGGCAGCAGACCGAGTACGTCCTGGGCGGCGGCTCGACGCACTTTCTGTTCCTGGTCCTCGCCGTCCGTGATCTGATGGCAGACGCTGCAAAGGAAGAGGAGGAGAACCATGGCTGAGAAAACCGATCTGGCATTCAGCGATATTGGAAAGATGGTCCGGGAGCTCGGTCCCCGCTCCGGCCGCGTGCATCTCCCCGCGGCCCAGTACAATCTGGGGAGGACGATCCAGATTGACCAGCCCTGCGTGTGCCTCGAAGGCGACATCTGGGCCTACAACTCGGACCCCAACGGCGTCTTTGAGAGCCGCTTCGGGACGCAGCTGCGCCTCAGGGGAACCTCCTTTCCCGCCCTCAGCGTCGGGATCTCCCGGACCGCGGAAGGTTGCCTGATCCGGGATCTGGGCATTCAGGGGGATATTGTCGGAATGGACACGCGGCCCCTCCTGAAGATGGACAATCCGCTTGCCTCCTCCGGCCTCACGCTGTCCCATACACGGGTGGATCAGGCGGAGTTCAGCAAGCTCAGCTTCTGCGGGCTGCAGTGCGCAGTGTGCGCCTCCGATGAGGCGGAAGTCGACGCCTGCCTCTTTGAGCGGCTCAATGTGGACGGGTGCGCAATCGGGGCGTACTTTGCGCCGCGTGCCGCCTACTATGTGCGCTTCCACAAGTGGGTGGCAGCGGACAATCCGTATTACGGCCTGTATGTCAACGCGCAGGGCCGCCAGAACAAGGGCATGGAGATTTCCCAGATCCAGTTTATCCGCTCGGGCGGCGCGTTTGAGGAAAGCGACGGGCTGCTCCATGCGGCGGTATGCCTGGAAGGCCTGTCGGACTGCATCTTCCGCGACAACCTCATTGACGACGCCGGCATGTTCTGGTATTTCCCGCCGGATGCGGAAAGCAACAGTGCCCATGAGACCCGGATCTTCCCCACCGTTTCCTTCTTCCTCCACGGAGACAGAAACACGGTGTCCGAGAATGTGATCTCCAACAGCCACGCGGATTCCATGCACATCCGCGGCGACCGGAATATCCTTTTGAACAATGTCTGCGACCGGGATGTGGTCATGGAGGGGAACGGCAATGTGATTTCCGGCCTCTTCCTGACGTCGCCCGATGCCCGCCTCATTCTCCGCGGACGGGACAACCAGGTCTGGAACGTCCCTGAGGAGCGGATTGTGAGAGAGTAATCTTCCCTTTGGGCTTATCATCGTGCGGGATGCACGAAATATATTGCAGGAGGCATGTATGGATCTGCGCGAAGAAAACAGAAAACTGCTTGAACTGTATGAACCCCTGCGCGTGGCGGACGTGCGCGACGGCATGGACTGGATGGGGTACCATCACTATGGGACGCTGGACCGGGACATCCGGCCGCTCTGGCGCACCCGGGCCTGCGGCATTGCCCGGACCGCCCGCTATCTCCCCTTTGAAGGGCCTGCCCCGCTCCTGCGCGGGGATGCCTACACGGAGTGGAGCAACAACTATTACAACACGATTGCGACCTACCCGTGGATGCAGGAGATTGAGGACGGAGACATGATTGTCCTGGACATGAGCGGCGTGGATGTGGGCCTTATGGGCTCGGACAACACGCTCAGCTGCCTGGCCAAAGGGGCACGAGGGATTATAACCAACGGGGGCGGCATCCGGGATTCGGATGAGTGCATTTTGCAGAAGGTCCCAATCTGGTGCCGGTTTGTCTCCCAGAAGATGGATCAGGCGAGGATCCGCTTCAGCGAAAAGAACATCCCGGTTGCCCTGGGCGGGGTCGCCATCTATCCCGGGGATATTATTGTTGCCGACGGAGACGGCGTGATCGCCGTGCCCCGCGCTGTGGCCGTGGATGTTGCGATGTATGCTTCCAGAGAGTTGCGCAACGATAAGGCAAACCGCAGGGCAAAATATGAGGTGCTGGGATGGGCACCGGATGAAACCATGTAAGTTACAAGTGTTTTCAAACGGACACAATTGTCATATGCAGCTGGGTGGAGAAATGGGAAGTCTTCAAGTTGTATATTCAATCAGGAGATTTCCAGATTGCCAGCAATGCTATATATAGTATCTTAACAGACTATTTGAAAAGCCCGTGTGACTCGGAAAAGAGTCTCACGGGCTTCGATCATAAAGAATGATCTTTTTGCACATTGATGAATTATTTTACATATGGCGCCACTGAGATCCCATAGCATTGCTGCAGGGCATCATTAAGGCAAGTTTCGAAGGTTTGGTAGCATTTTTCTCCTTCAAATTTGACCTCATTCTTTTCATCAATCAGGATCCACAATTTCTGCCAGTTCGATTCATTGATCACTTTGCACAATTCCTCAAGATACCCTAATTCAAGCCTAAGGGTCGTCAGAAACACATTCTGCTTGGCTTTAAAAGACTCATAGTACTTCACTGGATCGTTCGCAAACTTTGTTTTTTCTGTAATCATTTCCTGAACCAGGCCTTTCATCTCCTCATAGACCACGGCATAATCCAGTGCAACCTTAATGGTCGAACTTGTATTCAGGAACAGATCATTGACCGCAGCTGCTCCCTGAATTGCAAACTTCCAGCTGACCGGAAGAACATCCAGAATCGCTGAATATACATTTCCTTCAGCCGCAGACACCATATATTTGAATCCCCACTCTGCCCCCAGATAGGCAAGCAAGGTATTATCACTGTAAGTCATCGCATAAAGACATTCTGCAGCAAATTCCAATGATTCATTTCCACTATTTTTGAAGACTTCTATATAGTCAGCCACATCCGAAGCAGATACGCTACTGAAATTATAATAAGTCTTTAACAGGTTTTTGAAAGCATCTATGACATCCTTGACTTTGGAAATACCATCCATGATTTTCAAATATTTTTCTGTTGTTCCTACATTAATTGTCGCTTCCGTCAATTCATTAAGATATCGATCATCCTCTTCCCTGTCCAGCTGGAAGACCCAACTGGTTTCTCTGCTCGAAACATATCTCGCTTCTGCCAGCTTCTCCGCTTTTTCCTCAAGCGCCTTTACAATTTCCAAATCGAAATTTGCAAGTGTCATGATATGTTCAATTGTTGTGAGGTCCAATCCATCCTTCACTTTATTCTTTGACAATTTTTCCATAATCTGATCGGCGATCAGTGCGCCTCTGGACCAGGGAGTTACGTGAACATCGTCCCATTTTCCGGTAACAAATGCATATACGCTGGACATATCTTTCAGTTCCAGGATTCCCATCGTTGCTTCATGGGCTGACTTCGCATATCCAAACTGCATATTGTAGAATTCAAATGCCCTATTGGTGACAGCTGAATTACCCAAAACCCGGAATCCATTTGAAACCGAAGTCTGCTTTGATTCTCCCGTTTGAATGTCAACCATCTCGACTTTCAGCTTATACTCACCGTCTGCAGCATTAAACTGGTCTTTATACCCGGCAGCCAGTTCACTGGCCTTAAATGTCAGTGATGTACCATTTGTCACATATCCCCTGCTTGCTGTCAGATCAATCGTTTTCCATCCCCAATACACAGCTTCTTCTGTCGGTTCCAGAAGCACTCTGAACCCGGCATGGATCGGCACATTTGGAGTTACTTCCCAGGACACACTGATGTCATAATCCTTGGTTAACTGTACCGCGTAATCCACATATCCATCTGCGAAATCTCTCTGAGCAGGTGACGAGTCAGGCCAACTGATGACACTTAAAGAATAAGCGCTCCAGTCAGTCTGTTCCGTTTCTGATGCCTGGTCCTTCTGAATATAGCCGCGCATCAGTTTGCCATTATGATAGGTCTCTGCATAATAAAGAGTGCCATAGGTGCCCAGAATGGTCATTTTATCGGAAAGGTCCAGCTTGCGATCTGCTATAGCAGAAGAAACAGGATTCTTCAAAAGATAGACATTGCTGGTTTTGGGATACCGAATCAGCTTTCTGTCATCGGGAGTATAGACATAGAATGTTTTTGAGAGCGTATACTCCACACCGTCCACATTTGTGCTGACAAACCGATAAGTGTGAGCACCTTCTCCTACGCTTCGTATGCTTCCATTAAAATGAAGTCTGGTTGTAGCCGGATCTTGCGTACACTGCGTGGAATCTCCCGCATTGATTGTCTTGGACGGCGCGACCTCATTGTCAATATAGACATCCAGCTTTGTTACTGTCTTTGTCGTTTTGGCGTAAACACGGTCCGTCTTGTCACTGCGTACATTTTCTTCTTCGCCCCCGACAAGAATGCGGTCAATGACACCTGCCGTCACATTAAATGTAACCGATTTGCCAGATGCTCCCCAGTAAGCAGCATTGTCGATCACCGGGACGGACGCGTAGGCCACCAGGTCTGCAACATATGTTCCATCCGTCAGAGGGACATATGTTATCTTACCGGATGTCTGCGTGAAATCTCCGTTTTCGGGTAAATAGACAGGATTCATGCTGTCATCATTCTTCCGGACGCGAACCTTTACCGGATAACCAGAAGGATTTGTAATATCAAAGCCAACCGTATCATGCGTTTCAAATCCCAGACCTGCATTCTTCAATGCAATCGTAAAGTTTTTCTGTGGCTGCACAGCTGTAAGCGTCAGTGTTGATGTGCTCTGCGAAAAACCTTCAGCTGTTGCAATCACATCAATCGTGTATGTTCCTTCTTTGGACAGATACGCACCATCAAGATCATACTGTGATGTACTGGTTTCATCCACTTTACGGTAACTTGATCCATCACTGATATAGATCACATAATTCCTGGCATTGGGGATGTCTGACCAGTCAATTCTCACAGTCGTCGCCACAAAGCACTGATTACTGTTGCTGAATGCCGCCGTTCCCAGATCTGCACCGCTGATGGTCAGCGTCTTTTCTTGAGAAGTGATACCGGCGATTCCATTAAGGAATGGCATAATCGAAATACTTCTGGCTCCACCTTTTGAAAAGCTTCTGCGAATGGTAGCCTCTCCATTGTATACATCTACTGTATCATACGCTTTTCCATCAACCAGCAGCTGAACAGAATCTGCGTTCTTTGTATACACCCGGATGCTTACAGTTTCCCCGGTTATAATGCTTCCTTCAGGAAGAACGAAGTTAAGCACACTGGCATATGCATCGCTTCCTGGCTGCCAGACGGAAATGACTGCACTGGTTTTTCCACTGCTGATCTGAATGCTACCGCTTCGGGCTTCCCTTTCTTCATTCGTTGCACAGTAGAAGGATATCTGCTTATCGTCCGCAGTTCCATTTGTAACAGATGGAATAATCCATTCCGGATACGATGAGATTGTCCAGCTGCTCTGCGACAGGATCTGGAAGGCATTGGTTTCTGCACTCGATCCGTTCAAAATCCAATCGTATTCTGAAAGGATCAGATTCTGATCAGCTGTTGTCGTTCCTGCCTGAATCACTTCATATTCATAGCTGTTGCCATTGCAGGTAAACGTGATTTTTCCATTTCTTGTCTGTGTTGTTGTATTCGCAAGAACAGTGGCAATGAGTGTATGGGATCCCCTGTATCCGCTGGTTGTGTTAAGTACAATCCAGTCACTGTCATCGGTGACAGCCCAGTTGTTCGCTGCTGTAAATCCGATGTACACAGACTGTTCACTGTTGTTCACAATGGACGATGTATCGCTCAGGATGAATTCATAGTTTGTTCCCTGCGAAATCGTCACTGTGCTTGAAATGCCATTCTTGCCCGTAATCTTCAGCACGCCGGTACGTCCTGCTCCATTATTTCTGTCCACACCAAGGGATAGAGTATCTCCACTTACGCCCGATGTCAGGCTAGGTGTGATCCATTCAGGGCATTCTGTAAGATTCCAGCCGCCGGAAGAGATGACTGTATAAGTAATGATCTGTCTTGTATAGTCAAGGTTCGCGGTATACTCGTTGGGCACTGCAACAGAGATCAGATTCGAATCCTTATTATCCCATGTGCTGACATAGGTTGCCTGCTTGCCGGCACTGTCCTTCACAAATACCTTCACGGAATAATTTCCCGTGTTCTTGGGCAGGAACTGATAATATCGCTCAGATCCCCAGGGTGTTTCCTGCTCGACCAGATTTTTCAGAAGCAACTGGTAGGCATACTGGTATCCACCGGCTCCGCCTGTTGCACTGGCAGTAATATTGACATATCCACCATAAATCATCTGACTCCAGTCAACATCCGCGTTCAGTGTGAGCTGATTTACACTGCCGGTCCGGAAATAATAGGTTCTGCTTACTGTTTTGTTCGTGTTCACCAGAACGGTTTCCAGGCGCAGTTTATACTTCGTATCCGCTTTCAGGTAGGTGGACGGGATGGTAGCAGAGAGAGAGGATGTTGATCTGCTTGTCCACACTGCTTCACTGTAGCTTCCGCTGTCGTTCTTTTCGTATACCGTAACTGTATACTTTCCAGTATTTCCCTGGCCGGAAGACCACTGCAGATTGACATTTGCAAAAGCGATTTCAGTGGCTGCAGATTCGATCGTGCCGAAAGAAGGAACTACCAGTTCCGGCTTCTCATATGCTTGTTGTTGTACCACATTAAATGTAACGGACGTTCCGGGGGTCGACACAGTAACCGTCCCAGTGCGCGTATTCCCAGTCGTATTTTCAAGGACGCTGAGACAGAACTGACCTCCGCTGTTCCCGGTATACGATGCATACCATGCGCTCACTTCCTGGTGCTCTGCCAGATATTCAGCATCCTTCGGGGCTGCCGCAACCATCATCCAACTTGAATCACTGACTGTAGCCGACCATGTGCCACTGGAAGTTACGGTATAGTACGTTGAGTCTTCACCGCCATCAGCATAGAAACAATGGGCGTCCTCTCCGGTTCCGCTCTTGCCGCCATTGAGTGTAAGAAAGGAAGTGTTCGGCATGAATGTGAAATAGTAGCTGGTCGCTGTTATATGGCTCTTTCCAGTATCATATTCGCCGGAACGCAGGAACGTAATCTTATAAATCTGTCCTTCTGTAAGATCACTGGTCGTAAATGTATATGTACCGGTTCCATTCCATTTGTCGGCATAACTGTCCATATACATTTCTTTGCTGTTCTGCAGTACGGTGGAGTTGTTTGCACTTTTTACCCGATTCAGCGTCACCCGATAGCTGCTTGCCTGAGGTTCAACATTCCACGTGACGGTCAGGGTAGATGTCTTCGGAAGAACCGTGGGGGTCTCAATCTGTTTAGACAGATTCGGCGTTTTCAGATTTGGATATTCACTCAAGGCTGCGCACTGAGAGATGGCAATTTTAGCAGTTGCAGAGCCGCATTTCACTGTTACAGTTCCACTGCGGACAGCTCCCGTATTCCGCTGGAGACTGACCTTCAGAACATCACCTGATGCACCCGAGGTCTTCGACAGGGTAATCCAGGACGCGCTGGATGACGCCGTCCATGTAGAAGCAGAAGCAACCACATATTCACTGTTGCAGGGAACATCCCCGGCATTTTTCCATTCCTGCGCTGTTTTGCGGTTCAGATATACAGCGTCTCCTACCGTTCTTGTCATATAGTAGCTGTTCACGTTTGAACTGTTCCCATATGCGTCATATCCATAGATCCTGACACGATAAATTCCGGTATATAAAGGATCAAACCAATAGCCGGGAACCGTCAAAGACATCTGGGAGGTGCCAGACGGATAAATAATCGCTGTATAACTATTGTTTTCCGTGCCGTCGATTTGTTTGACAATGAGTTTATAATAGATGGAATTCGACGTCTGATTCCATTTGAATGTGATGTCTGTTCCGTCGTTCTTTGTAACCGTCGGCGCATCCTTATTGGTACTGTATACAGGCGAAGAGAGTGTAACAATCCCTATTGTAGGTTCCTGTGTGACAGAGACAGTCTTGGTGGTACCGCCAAGTTTAAACGTAATGCTTCCCGTTCTTGCTTTGCCGGTCGTATTTTCTGTAAAACGTACAATTATTTGCTTACCATTACTATCGCTGCCAGTGCTGGCGGGTACCGTAATCCAGTCACTTGTAGTAGATATGGCGGCTTCTGTCCCATCGGTAAACACAATCAGTCTTACATTCGAGGAAGCTTTTCCTGGCACATGCTTGATCTGAGAACTCGTTTCAACCGGCACACCGTCTTCAGTCATAATTGCCAGATATTCTGCACTCGATTGTGTTACGATATATGTTGCGAACGATGTTGAGCCCTGCTTGAATGTAATCGTTCCCGTGCGTTTTGCACCGGAAGTATTAGCTGCTGCTGTTACACTCAACGATTTACCGTTTCCTGATGTTCCTGATGTCGGCGAAACCGTTAACCAGCTTGCATTGGAAGTCGCTGTCCACGAAGCAGAAGAATTTAGTTGCAGACTCATCGTTGTCTTTTCGCTGGTATAGTCGCTGTATTTCGCAGGGACAAATGTTCCGCTTGTTCCTTCCCTGATTTTAACATATGCATTCGATGATGATCCTGCTTTCACATAATACGAATTGCTGTGTCCGTCCCGGTCATAAATGGTGAGCCTGTAAGTCTTGCCCGAAACAAACCATTTATCATATTGTGTATCGCCAAGGTATTCGATGTCATTGTAAGGCCGCGTGTCTGTCTCACCTGTATCGTACATAACGGTCCATGTACTGCCTTCTTTGACTTCCCATTTTTCAAGCATGCCAATGGCTTCGTAGGAGAAATAATTGGTTGAAATAACCGTAGGCGAAGATTCAGTCTGAGAGAGATTACTGGGATTGTACACTCTAGATGTCATATCTGGCTGAGTCACTTTCAATGTAGCCGTAGCATTTCCGCTGGAAAGAGTTACCGTTCCTGTTCTGCTCTTTCCTGTAAAGTTTGCATCAGGGCTCACAGTCAGATGCTGACCTGATTGATCATTCCCGTCTACCTCATATTTAAGCCATGAACTGTTCGCTGAAATTGATACCACGTTCTTTGCATTAATGGTGTATACTTCATAATGAAAAATTTCATCATGGTAAGCAGTTGAGCCGTTAATCAGAACCTGATGTCCTTCCGATACAATCCTTATATAGTAACGTCTAGTATTTACATCATCGCTTGTTTCATAATCCTGATAATCTGAAAGTTTCGATCCATAGTGTCCGCTGATTTCGATGCAGAATTCCTGACCGGCGGCCAATGTGACGCCGTTATAGCTATGCGTATAGGTATACGTATCGGATGAGGTATTTGCTTTTGTTTTATATTTGTACTCTGTTCCTTCCTTCTGATAAAGAGAGAGAAGAACATAATTGGCACCATTCTTGCTGATATCAAGTTTGAAATCACCGGCAGGGATCTCTGTCGGGTGATTCTTATCTTCAGACAGTTCTTCACCCCAGAAGTTTAAGTCAGGCGCTCTCGATGTGCGATTCTGGTTGACTGTAATCGTTGCTGTCTGCTTTCCGTTATTCAGCGTCACAACGCCTGTTCTGCTGCCGCTGGCAGACATATACCGACAGGTAACAGTCAGCGTTCCCGCTCCGCTCCTGAGCATCAGCCAGTCAACATTTGTTGTGGCAGTCCACTCTCTAGCAGATATGACATTGAATGTTTTTGTACCTTCTTCTTTCTTTGCATAGTCCCATCTTTTGATATTCACCTGGATACTGGAATCTTCCGGCACGACAGCAAAATAGGAATAAGAAATATCACTTTCCGTAGCACCGCATGCCATAATGCCAAATCGATAGACGGTTTTTGCTGTCAGATTCTCGAAAAGTGATGCTGGAATATTGAAAGACAGGTCGGCAATATCCGCCACATCCAGAACATTCACTGTCTTGCTGGACTCGACACGATCAACAGTAATTCGGTAGCTGTCCGCATTTTCGACTGCATTCCAGACAACAGACAATGCAACAGGAGTCTGATAGTTCGGCGCCTGGGCTGCTGTTTTTGCAAAAGGTTCCATATCTGCGTTGAAAATCATTTCCGGAGCCGCAAGTTTTGCGATGACATTGACACTCTTTGCAAGCGCATACGAAGACTCCCAGTCGTAGCCGCTTTCATCTGTATAAAAGGCTCTGACCGTATACTGATGTGTACCTGCGCTGACATTTTCAATGGTATATTCAAGATCCTTGATACCGGATGCAAGCTGGGAATAGCTTTCCCCATTCACCTCATATACACTGTAGCTGGTCACAGGGCTGATTCCGTTCCAGCGAACGATCACTTTACCCTCTCCAATCTGGGTAACGGAGGCAAGGGACAATTCTTTCCGCCAGATCATCTGTACAAGAATGCTTTTGACAGACGAGGCCTTCCCCATGGTGGTTCCTATGCCGCGAATATTGCATACAGGGCGCACGTAATATTCATGGACACCTTCGTTTGCAACAAGCATCTGATAACTGCATTGCATAGTGGTTCCCAGATATCTGTCACTTCCTCCTGAAACACGCTCATACACCATATATGAGCCCATTGTCCCGGAAGAAGTCCAGGTCAGATGGACTATACTGTTATCATCTTGCATAATGGAATCGATTTCCGTTCCATCATACAGCCAGCACTTCATCTGATGTGACATGGCGTAATTATGTGCTGCGCTGTTTTTATAGCACATAATCAATGCATTCGTGCAGTTTTCGAAGGCATTCTGTCCGATCTTTGTGACAGACTTCGGGATTCTAACTACACGTAATGCGCTGCAGTTTTGAAAAGCCAGATTTCCGATCGAAGTACATCCATCAGGAATCACCACTTCCGTAATGGCTTGATTTCCGGCAAATGCTTCTTCTTCGATAGTCTTTAAACCGGAAGGAAGTTTCATGGATGCAGCCTGTACACTGAAGCACATCCCCAGCAGGAGGCACAAGATGATCTGAAGAACCGCCAGTTGAATAAACCGGTTTATTTTTCTTGAACGATCCATGCGTTTTCCCTTGTATGACCCATGCAAAATCATACTTTCCTTTCTTTTTTATCCATCAGCAGTCATGAAGCCTGAAGACATTGCAGCATCCTGTTCTGCAATTCATTGCTTTAAACAGGATGCACACACTGCATCATATGGCCCACTCATCGCTGAATGCATTATTCAGATCATACAACATGAAGCTATTCCCTTCATTTCTTCAACGTTACATCGTGTGCAATAGTTCTCGTATTTTCAGTCTGTCAATGTTTATTCTGCAGTCTCATTCAGAAAACGATCCTGATTTTTTTCTTTCCATATAGAGTCATACTCAAAACATTTGCAAGAATGTAAATGCATCCGGCAGCTCTTTTTCTGATGGAAACAATAATAATTAGAAAAGCAGAACCACTCACACGATTTCAATGAATGGTTCTGCTGATATCATATTCTTCTTTCAGTTACACTTGATCAATTTGCATTGCAAAGCAACACGTATGTTGCTATTGCATCCCTCCTTGACTGTCTGTTCACAATCATCTGATGTGCACCACCGGATTTACATAATTCTCAGGCTCTGTTCCTGCTGTCAGATTGTCCCGCGCATCATACTCAGTTCCATTCACCTGGTCATAATAGCTGCGTAGAGTGTAATCCGGATTGTACTGTGCAGAATACACCATCCCATTTCCTACGACAGTGTACATACCACCGTTATACGCCCTGGCCGTTCCCCATCCATAACAGCCAAGTGCTTCCACTTCTGTACCGTTCTCTGCCTGGTATATAATAACCGGATACTGCGGGAGATACGCCGTGTCTTTGCTGTACACAAAGTCAATCGAGACATGATCCTCCACGCCCTTCCGGGTAATGTACACCGACTCAAACTCCCCGCTGCCCGTCCAGCATTCCTTTTCTTCATCCCACGTGCATTCCTTCAGTTCAACCGGCAAGCCTTTTGCAAGACACACCTTCCATCCTTCAGGCAGCCTGCCGGACAGGGTGATTTCAACATCCGCATCATTTTCTGTGACGCTGATTTCCGGTGCTTCATCCGGGTACAAAAGGAGCGGCAGCTCCCTGCATGTCAGTGGCAGGTACACAACGCCTTCCTGCAATTCAGAGAAAACCTGTTTTTTCCAGTTTTCAACGATTCTGCCTATTTTCTCTTCCATGCGTTCAAGCTTTGGGTTCAGTGCTGATTTGACTGTCAGTTCAAGCGTTTTCTGGAAACTATCGTTCACAGACACTGTCACATGAATGTCTTCTCCGCTTTTCAGCGGGCGGGAAAGCCGAAGAATCAGCAGATCCTCGTCCAGAGCAGCGGAAGACAAAACATCTTCTTTACCGGACACGACAGCGCTCTTCAGCTTTTCCATCTCTTCCGCATCCATCTGCAGCAGTATCATCTCATCTCCGCTCTGCGGAGCCCTCATCAGCTCCAGCGTAACCCCGCTTGTTTCAGCCGCAGCCCATGAGATTCCACTGAGCATCATCATCAGCACAAGTCCGCTAATCAGGGCTCTCCTCACATAACCTTCCTTCATCATATGCTCACCTTCCTGTCTTTTTTTCCGATCAGTCTTTTCCTCATCTTTCGATTGTGTCAGCTATCAGGTCTTCATTATTTCACCCGTGAGCCGTCCGCTGCATAGACCCCCTTCAGTTCTCTCCCATCCTCTGTAAACAGAGAGAGACCCCAGCGCGCATCGGCACTCCCCGCATGGATCAGTTGTGCTCTGCACCAGAGCCTGTTGTCTCCTCTGTGGATCAATAGACCGATCTCCTCAAGTGTACCGCTTTCACACTGTATCGTGTACTCCAGATCCGTCTGTCTGACGCTCTCACCCAGAATCACCCAGCCTTTTTCCCATTCAGGCTGTACCGGAAGTGTCCAGCAGGACAGACTCCGCTCATATCGCGGCATTGAACATTGCCAATCCGGTGTCATCAGAAGAACGCCCCATTCCGCCGGCATCCCGTGGATGCGGATCAGTAGCATCTGTGTTTCTTCGTCAAGAGAGATCTGCACGTCCGGTGCATAGTGCATTGCATCCATAAGAAACGGAAGCTCTGTCAGGGACGCAGGCAGCGCATCATGCTCCATCTGTTCCCATTCATCCTTCAGCCTGTTCAGGCCGTCCCGCAGAGTATCTTCATCTTTGTCTCTGTCAATAATCTTGACATCCTGCAGCGGCAGATCTGTCACTGCAGCTGTTTCCTGTGCCGTTTCCCGGCCGGGCTGCAGATTCTTCCAGACGACCAGACCTGCAACAAGGAGCAGCATGAGCAGCACAGCAAGCAGAATATCCTTTTTCCATCCGGTGTCCTCTGCACGCCCGGATGCATGCCTGCCCGCTCTCCTGTTGGCAGCATCCTGTTCTGCCGCCGTCACTTTCTCCAGTGCACCTTCCAGTGCCTGCCTGAACGACCATGCATCCTGATACCGTTTCTCCGGCTGAAATTCACAGGCCTTCCACAGAATCATCTTGACTTCATTGTAAATGCCCGGCGGCATCGGGAGCACCGTGCCGGACAGGCGCATTTTCAGCGCGGAAATCCTGTCCTTATGGCTCGGGAGACGCACCGACTGCGGCAGGAACGGCAGACGCCCTCCATTGAAATAGCGGTACAGTGTCAATCCCAGGGAATAGATGTCCGTTCGCGCATCCTGGCGTCCAGTCAGCTGTTCGGGCGCCAGGTATTCCGGTGTGCATTCCAGCTCGACTTCCTCATCGCTCTCCGCAGCGTCCTGTTTCCCCTCCTGTACAGCCGCTGGCTTTCCGGCTGCGCCAAAGTCTCCCAGGCAAAACTCAGCGTCTTTTCCCGGAATCTCCCGGACAAGAATATTGTCCGGCTTGATATCCCCGTGCACAATCCCCTGGGCATGGCACTCTTCCAGGCCCCTGCACAGGTCAATGCCCATCCTCAGCACTTCTGTATCCGACAGGATCTTGTCGCTCAGATAACTCCGAAGCGGCCGGAGAAGCTCCAAGCGGATCATGACCGTGCTCTGTCCGTCTCCCTCCGGCAATATGGCCGCATCCTCAACCCGGACAATGCCGGGTTTCCCTGCAAGCTGCTGGATTCTCCGAGCAGTGCGCAGGATCTGCTCCGCTTCCGCGTCCGGGACCGGGATCATTTTCACAGCCGCCTGAATCTCCGGATGTCCCCGGTACACCGCGCGGTATACCCGGCTCCATCCGCCGATCCCGATGACTTCCGCCATCTCCCAGTCAGGCCAGACCTCTGTTATACTGCTCATGGATTATTCTCCTGCCCATCCACGGCCATTTCCATCACATTGTTGTAGGTTTCCATGAGATCCGGGGAGGACAGCGCGATGAGCAGGCAGCACTCGTACGGGTCCGCCTCATACACCGGCCCATAGCTGCATTCTTCCAGAATCGGATTCATATAGTTCCGGAACTGTTCCGTGCGCTTTGCCGTGTCCTGAATCATCTCCGCACCCGTCTGCAGGTAAAATCCCAGCGTCAGCAGGTCGTACCGCTCCGGCTCCTTTTTGCCTGAGAGCAGCAGATGCTGATGCAGCCTCGTAAACCGCTTGTCGCTCAGTTCCCTCTTCACGCCTGTCTGCAGGGCCATCCGGAGATTCCCGTAGCGGTCTTTGGGCACCGGCGGACAGAAAACCCGCTCCACATCCGCCTGCGAGACTGGCCGCTGCAGCGACCCGGACGATTCCAGTACCATCTTTTCGCACACGGCATCATAGAGTTTCCTGAACCATTCCCTGGTCTTCCGGACAGCCGCCGGTTCTTTCTCTGCCTGAAACAGGAGTTCCAGGTCTTCCCGCATCACACGCTGCGACTGCAGCCGTTTTTCCGGCTGCGAGCCCCGTATCCGCTCCTCGAGATCTTCGGGGCCTTTTCTGTATTCCGCAAGCAGCTGCTGCATCTTTTCCCATCCGTACCGGTGGGCATAGCAGTACCTGCAGATTCCCTCCAGCGGATCATCCGGATGCATGGCGTGGTCATGAAGAGCGTCGGTCAGGAAAGAATCAACTTCCTCCTCCATCATGCCCAGCCCAAACCCGAGGAGCAGGACGGTTTCCCTTCCCACCTTGTACTGCTCAAGCCATCTGCCGGTGACCGTCGCAAGCCGGGTTTTGCTCTTTTCGATCGTGGCCGGCACACCGTTTTCCCGGAAGGTATCCATCAGGATCTGCCGGTACTCTTTGACCGGGACTTCCCGGAAATGCCCGCTCAGGCTGCTGTTGACATAGATGTACCGCTTCAGATAGTCCCCGAACGGGATCGCCCGGATTTCCGTGCGCATCTCATCATAAATGAGCGGAGAAAACAGTTCACTGCCGCGCAGTTCCTCTTCCAGCGCGCGCAGTTTATTGTTTCCCTTCAGCGTAAAGCTGAAGCTTCTCTCCCCCTCCAGGGACAGGAAATTCATCATGGGACTCCCTCCGTTCAGTCAGTACCGTGTCTGCCTGCGTCATTTGATTGTTGCCGGTTCGTATGGACAAAAGTATAACATATTTTGGCTTTTTGTCGTTTATGAAATGATACGAAACATATCTTTCTTCGCCTGTCCGCGCTCCGGCCCGATGGCATCCTTCTTCTTCATTGCATCCCCATCCGAAATGTGCTATATAACAGGCAGCATGACCTGCCGGGGAGTCCGGTCCCCGGGGAAAAAAACAAGACCATTCCGCTCAGCAGAGCGGGCGCTGGTGGAAAGGATCCCGGGCCTGAAGAGAGGCCCTGATGAGATGGAACGATGAAAACCGATCTTCTGCTCGATGTCGGCGGGACCGGCATCAAAGGGGCTGCCTGCCCGTGCGGCAGAACCCCCGGCCTGATCCTGGAGTTTCCCGCCATGTCCAATGCGCCGCGGGACGCACTCCTTGCGCATTTTTCAGGGATTCTCCGCACGCTCGCCGGAGAGCAGGCCGTCGGCCGGATCGCCATGGCCTTTCCGGGGCCCTTCGACTATGCGCTGGGCATTCCGCGCATGCGGGGGCTTGCCAAGTATGAATCCCTCTATGGCGTCGCGCTCCCGGAGGCACTGGAGGCACGCGGCGTTTCGGCCGAAGGCTGGGCGTTTATCAATGATGTCTCCGCCTATGCGCTCGGCGCGTGTGCCGCGCTTCCCCCTTCGCACCGCGCCCTGGCTGTGTGTCTCGGTACCGGGGCCGGCTCCGCCTTTCTCCTTGACGGAAAACTGTGCACGGATCCCGCAGAGGGCATCCCGGAGAACGGATGGATCTATGCCCTGCCCTACCGTGAATCCATCCTCGACAATTTTCTCTCCGACCGCGGCATCCGCGCCCTGAGCCGCAGGATGCTCGGAAAAGAGTGTTCTCCCCTTGAACTCAATCAGGCGCAGCCGCTCTATGATCCGGTCTGGCAGGCCTTCGGACAGGATCTTCTGGACGGATTGAAGCCGGTCCTCTGTGCCTTCCGCCCGAGTGATCTGGTGCTCGGCGGCAAGATTTCCCTTGCGTGGGAGCGCTTCGGCGCGCCGCTCAGTACATACTGCGCCTCCATGGGCATCCGCCTTCGTGTGGTCCCGAATACGTCGGAGCATGTGCTCCATGGACTACAGCGGTTTCTTGCGTCTGTGTAAACTCCTGTCCTCTCATCCCGAAAGGAGGCTGCCCATGGCTGCCTATCCCGATTATCACAATTATGATCTGCACCCGGTGACTGACGTCCATGGTTTTGACGGCGCTGTGGTATCCGGCTGGGATGCCGTGATGGACGTGCTCGCCTCCGAGCTCGCCTCGGGCCGCCGGCGCATCTGTTTTGAGCTCTATCCCGGTGTGGATGAGGACGCGCTGGCCAGGCAGATTGCACGGAAGACCGGTGTGCGCGTCTTCCGCTCACTCCAGGCCCGTCTTTCCGAGGCTGAACTGCTCAGCCGGTTTTCAGCGTATATCACAGACGACCGTGTCTTCGGCAGGATGTACAGCGGTTCGCTGGAAGACTGCTTTGATCCGGATATCCTGCGTCAGCTGCAGGGCGAAATCCGCGACTGCCCGGATCCGTGCATTGCTCTTGGCACCGGCGCAGCCCTCCTCATGCCGGACGCGGACAGTCTCTGGCACTGGGACCTGACCCGGTGGGAAATCCAGCTTCGGATGCGCCGGGGCATGGGGACATGGATGTGCGGCATCATGGACGGACAGCAGCTCACCAAATACAAGGTCGGGTACTTCATGGAATGGCGCATGGCCGACCGCATGAAGCGGTCGCTCTCGGGACGGATCCGTTTCCGCGTGGACGCGGATGATCCCTCTCTTCCCCGTCTCATCCCGGAGGACGCCTATCTCTCGGCGCTCGATCAGACCGCGCGAAAGCCTTTCCGCATGCAGGCCTATTATGATCCAAGCGTCTGGGGCGGGCAGTGGATGAAGCATGTGTTCGGGCTCGATCCGGAAGTGCCCAATTACGGCTGGTCCTTTGACGGCGTGCCCGAGGAGAACGCGCTGTGCTTCCGTTTTGGGACGGATACGATCACGTTCCCGGCCATTAACCTGGTGCACGCGCGTCCGCTCCCCCTGCTTGGCGAGCATGTGTACGGGCGTTTCGGGGCAGAGTTCCCCATCCGCTTTGACTTTCTCGACACCATGGAGGGCGGCAATCTATCCCTGCAGGTGCACCCGATGACCGAGTATATCCAGAAGACCTTCGGCATGCAGTATACCCAGGACGAGAGCTACTATATTCTCGACGCGACCGACGAGAGCTGTGTGTATCTCGGCGTGAAGCCCGGCATGGACCTGAAGGCGTTCGAGGCGGCGCTGCGGGAAGCGCAGTCTGGCGCCTGTCCGCTGGATGCCGAGCGGTTTGTCAACCGCTTCCCGGTCAAAAAGCACGATCATGTGCTGATCCCCGCCGGCACCGTCCACTGCTCGGGCAAAAATACGGTCGTTCTGGAAATCAGCGCCACGCCCTATATCTTTACCTTTAAGCTCTGGGACTGGGGCCGCGTCGGGCTGGACGGATTGCCCCGGCCCGTCCATATTGACCACGGGATCGCCAATATTCAGGCGGACCGCGATACGGCCTTTTGTGAAAAGAACCTTCTGCATCAGGAAACAGTGACCGCCCGGGACGCGGGTGGCACCGTCGAGCATACCGGACTGCACTCTCTGGAGTTTATTGAGACCGAGCGCCATACGCTCCTTGGCAGCCGGGTCATCGACGTCCATGACTCCGTCAACGTCCTCAACCTTGTGGAAGGCCGTGAGGCGTGGATTGAGAGTACGGACGGTTCCTTCCCGCCCGCCGTCATCCACTACAGCGAAACCTTCATTGTGCCCGCGGCCGTCGGGCAGTATGTACTGAAGTCCAGTGAGAACGTCATGGTTCTCTGTGCCCGGGTGCGGTAGCCTCCGCCCCGCGTCGCCGGTTCCGGAAAGGGACCGGCGTTTTTCTGTGAAAGAAAAAGCGGGCAGGCCGGAGTTCCGGCCCCGCCCGCGAAAGAATAACGATGGATCAGCGATCCATTCCAGAAGTCTTTGCGGCGATCGCATCAGTCCGCACCGGAACCTCCGTCATGGAACAGGCCGGAGCGGAAGGCGTTGTACAGGTAGAAGCGGATATAGGGATCCTTGTGCGGGTTGTCTGAGGCGAGGAAGAAGAAATTGTCCTTCTGGAAATCCGTGCCGAAGTGAATGCGTTCATCACCCAGCAGCTTCTGTGCCGTCTGCACAGCGCCCTTGCAGGCAGGGTCATCCGGTCCGCCGCAGGCCATGCAGATGAACAGGTCATTGCCGTCATCGCTGTTCAGCGCAATGTCGATTGACTTTTTCGCCGCGTTGCAGACTGCATACGAGGACGGCACGAAATAGCGGGCATAGTCCGTCATGGATTCCATCAGGAACCATGTCCTGCCGATCAGGCATTGTTATCCTTTCAACGTGCATTACGGAGCATAATGGTCATAGATGCGGTTGCGTCTTTCCCGCTCCTCGGGGCTGAGGCGATCCGCACCGGCAATGTCGTAGGCACCGAAGGTATCCACCAGTCTGGACACCGGGTCCACCTCCACATATGTCACCCAGGGCAGCCAGTGGTAGTGGCTGACAAAGACCTGGTCCGCGAAGTGTCCGCCCTCATGGGAAAGGCCGGGCTGCGCATAGCCGAACTCCCCGTACACGTCATTGGCCTGGCGCGTATTGTTGTGAATGAATTCGGCATAGTCGCGGTAGTGTTCATCCCCGGTCATCACATACAGCCGGTAATAGACATACGCGCAGGCCGCCATGTACATATCCCCGCCGCCTCCGCCGAGCGTGACCGGGCTCTGACCGCTGATGCGGTTCTTCGTGAAGGGATGGTTCGGCCACGGGCACTGGACCGGGAAGGACCAGCAGTAGGTCCAGGTCTCCGTGTAGTCCGCAGCGGAAATGAGCGCATCCAGCCACTTCTTCTCCCCGGTGAGGTCATACAGGGCCATGAAGCCGAAGATCGCGTAGATGCCGGACTCGTTGTCGGTGATGTCGGTGTTGTCGCAGGTCGAGCCGCGATATTCCATGAGCTTATAGGTGTTTTCATACGCCCACTCGCCGGCCCGGAGCGCCGAGACCTTATAGCCCGTCTCCCCGGTCACCAGGTACATCTGGATCAGGAAGCGGACGACGGAGATCGTATTGGCCTTGGAGTCCATGCGCATGGAATCATCCTCGGTGTTGTAGGCGCGGTACCAGCTGCCGTCCCCGTTCTGAATGCGGACAAACCGGTCCGCCGCCTTGCGGCAGAAGCACAGCCAGGTCGGGCGGTCCTCGCCCTTTTTCTTCATGTAGACATACGCGTCCAGAATGTTCTCCAGGCCGTCCGCGATCATCCTTGTCCAGAAGGGCATCGGCTCAAACCCGGTGATGGTCGGGTTATAGCAGTTCTGCGGCGCGCCAAACGGCGTCATGGCGGTCCTGACCCAGAAGTCAACAATGTTCTGTCCCTTCCGGTACGCTTCCTCCCGCCCGTATTTGTCGCCGTAGCGGATCAGCTGGTACCCGATGCCCGGCTGCTGGCCGACAAACCCGAACTGGAAGGAAATGCTCGACACATCCAGCTGCGGGAGCTGGCAGGAGAAGGGCAGGCCCCAGGAATCCCCGTCATAGTGGCGTGTCAGGGCACAGAGGGATTCCATGGACAGGGTGTAGTGCCGCTTGTGGTCGACCGGGAAGACGGGATCCTTGAGTCTGGCATATACCGACCGCCAGGCCGCGCGCATCATGGGATCATAGCCTTCATAGCAGCCAAAGTCGACGGCCACGGAGAAGGTGTGGGAGAACCCGTCCTCCATGGGGTGATAGAAGCGGGTCATGGTCTTGGTGCGCATCATGTAGTCAATGTTGTACCCGCGGTCCATTCTGGGCAGCTGGCCGTCGGTGCCGGGGTACACATAGTCAATGGTCATCCCCTGCCGGACGGTGGAAATCTTCTTTCTCAGCGGGAACCCGTAGTAGAGATAATTGAGGGTCTCACTGCTCGGGCGGCTGAACCCGATGGACCCGAAACTGTACTTCCGGTCCACGATGTGCTCGCTTTTCACAAACGTCATGTCGCGCATCCCGACGTCCGACGCCCACCTCGAGAGCATGATCATCTCCCCGGACGCCCTGTTCTGCACGGCAAAGAGCGGCAGCGTGTAATTGACCTCGGTCCGCCAGAAGTACTCGCAGTCCTTGTCATAGCCCATGGAATAGGGCTTGGCATACTCGTTCTGCCGGTACCAGTTCGCGGGCGAAAAGTAATCGTAGTCCAGCACCTGGTCCGATGCCGCCAGCACAAACGAAATCTTGGAGGCAAACCCGTAGTCGTCCGTGTGCCGGAGGACCGTGGTCGTGCGCGTGACCTTGAGGCTTTCGCCGGAGAGCACGTACACGTCGCGCATGGAGAGCTCCGCCCCGGTCGGGGTCTTCAGGATGCCTTCGCACACAACGCTGTCCCCGTCCATGGAGACGGTGTCATACGGCGCGTCATAGAATTCCGTGATGGACAGCACCGTCTTGATGAACGCGTACATCGGGCGGCGGTTGAAATACAGGAGCTTCCCGTCCCGGGTCACTTCCACGCCGCCGTTTTCAAATGCGATCTCATAGCTGCCGCAGAGTATCTTCATACATGATCTCCTTTCCTGCCTGACCTGCCGGCAGGTGGTTTTTCTTCAGGGAGCTTCTGTCTTTATGCGAGGGCAATGTCCAGGGCTGCCACAGCGCACGGCGGCAGCGTCACGGACAGGGTGTGGCCGTTGGCATGGATGCCTTCCAGCGGCACCGAGTGCACCTTCTCGGGATCATCGAACGTATTGTGGTCGCAGGGGCGCCCGGCGAGCACGCGGCCGGAAGCGGATGCCGGGAGCGCGTCCGGGACCTCGATGTCGATGTCCGCGTTGGTTTCCGTCGACAGGTTGACCAGGGTGACCGTCATGCGGCCTTCCTTCACGGAGGCGGAGAGCTCGACATGCGGAAGCCCTTTCTCAATGATGTCCGGCCCGTTTTCCCAGACCGTCATCAGGCTCTCAGCGTCCTGGTGTCCCTTGAAGAGGTCAAAGACATGCCAGGTCGGCGTCTTCACGATCCGGTCGCCCTCGGTGAGGAGAATCGACTGGAGCACGTTGATCGTCTGGGCGAGGTTCGCGAGGCGGATGCGGTCCGCGTGCCGGTGGAAGATGTGCAGCATCAGGGCAGCGCACAGCGCTGAACGCATGGTGTTCTGCTGGTAGAGGAAGCCCGGGTTCGTGCCGGGTTCGTTGTCCACCCAGATCCCCCACTCGTCCACGGCCATGATGACCTTCTTTTCCGGGTCATACCGGTCCATGATCTTCAGGTTTTCCAGAAACGCGTCTTCCTTTTTCAGGGTATTGACCGCCGTCTGATACCAGCTGTCGTCCGAGAAGGAGGTTCCGCTGGACTCCTCACCGGGCTTTACATAGCAGTGCACGGAGACGCCCTTCATGAGGCTCGAGGGCACCGAGCGCATGAGAACTTCCAGCCACTCCGTGTTTTCCGCGTTCGCGCCGCCCGCGATCTTCAGGATGTCCGGCGCCTCCCACCAATTCATCTTCCCCATGACCTCATAGTTCTTGATGTAGGTGGCATACTTGCGGAACTCCATCGCGTACTGCTCGGCCGTCATAAAGCCGCCGCAGCCCCAGTTTTCGTTTCCCACGCCGAACATATGGATCTTCCAGGCCCGGTCCCGGCCGTTTTTCCGCCGCAGCTGCGCCATGGGAGACTGTCCGTCATCTGACAGGTATTCCACCCAGTCGCGCATCTCGCGGACCGTGCCGGAGCCGACATTGCCGCAGATATACGGCTCACACCCGATCTGTTCGCACAGGTCCATAAACTCATGCGTGCCGAAATGGTTGTTTTCCAGCACCCCGCCCCAGTGGACATTGACGATGGGCGTGCGCTCCTCCCTCGGCCCCACGGCGTCCCGCCAGTGGTAGTCGTCGGCAAAGCAGCCGCCCGGCCAGCGGATGTTCGGGACACGGATGGCCTTCATGGCCTCCACAATATCCGAGCGGATGCCGCGGACATTGGGAATCGGGGAATCCTCGCCCACCCAGTAGCCGCCGTTGTAGATGCACCGGCCGAGGTGCTCCGAAAAGTGCCCGTACACATGCCGGCTGATCTGCGGTCCGCGCTCCTTCGTTATCATTATCGCTTTCATCCATCTCTCCCCTTATAGACAGCCAGCCCAGCGCCTGAGGGCGGCTGGGCTGAATGGCTTTTCGTGAAGCTTCCGATCCTCTGGCCGGAAGCCATTTTTCTTTTCTCCGCTCAGGCCTTGATGGCACCGACCATGATGCCCTTGACGAAGTACTTCTGCAGGAACGGGAAGAAGCACATGATCGGAAGCATGGTCACCATGATGGTGGCGGACTGAATGCCCTCGGTAAAGCGCGGCACATGCGGGCCGGCGATGGAGAGCGAGTTGACGATGCTGGAATCCATGACGATGTTCCGCAGCACCAGCTGCAGCGGGATCAGGTCATTCCTGCGCAGGAAGATCATGGCGTTATACCATTCATTCCAGCGGTCCACCGCATAGAAGAGAAGCACGGTCGCCAGGATCGGCTTGGACAGCGGCAGGATCACGCTGAAGAGGATGCGCCACTCGGTCGCGCCGTCAATCTTGGCCGATTCAATGAGCGCGTCGGGCAGGGACATCATGTAGGAGCGCGTGATGACAAAATAGAAGGTGTTCACGCCGTAGGCCAGGAGCACCGAGAAGAGGCTCTTGGTCAGGCCCAGCTGCAGCATGAGCAGGTACATCGGGACAATGCCGCCGTTAAAGAGCATGGTGAGCAGCACGAGATAGAAGATGACCTTGCCGCCCGGGAACGAGGTCCGGGAAAGACCGTAGGCCAGGGACGTCGTGAGCAGCATGTTGAAGGGCACGCCGATGAGCACGATGAGCAGCGTCGTCTTGTAACCGATCCCGATGCGCGGGTCCTGGAAGAGACGGAAATAGTTGTCGATCGTGGGAGACAGTGGGAAGAGCATGAGCGGACGCTCCGCGGCTTCCTTCTGCGTGGCAAAGGACAGGGCCAACACATTGATGACCGGCAGTGCAATGATGACGGCCATGAGCAGGAGGAAGATCAGGATGAGCGCGTCCATGAGCTCAAACCGGTCTCTGAAATGTCTGTGTTTTTTCCTTGCAGCAGTCATGTCAGATCCTCCTTTCAGCCCAGCAGGCCGGATCCGCCCACAGCCTTGGATACACGGTCTGCAAAAATCAGAAGCAGCATGTTGATGACCGAGCGGAACAGCGCAACGGCGGACGAGAAGCCAAAGTCCACAGAGCCCCTGAACGTGATGCGGTAGATGTACATATCCAGGGTCTCGGCCACCTTGATCGTCGCCGAGTTGCTCAGGTTGAAGATCTGGTCAAAGCCACCCGACATGAGATTGCCCACGGCGAGGATAAAGAGGACCAGGATCGTGGACTTGATGCCCGGAAGCGTGATATACCAGATCCTCTGCAGACGGCTCGCGCCGTCAATCTCCGCCGCCTCATACTGCTCGACATCAATACCGGAAATCGAGGCCATGTAAATGATGGCGCTCCAGCCGGCGGTCTTCCAGATGTCGGTGAGGTAGATGACCGGGAGGAAATAGTCCGGCTTGCCCAGGAACGCCACGGGCTTAGTCCCGAAGAGCGCGCCCATGACCGAGTTCACCAGGCCCCTCTGCCCTAGAATGTTGATCATGATGCTGGCCACAATGACCCAGCTGAGGAAGTTCGGGAAGGTGTAGATCGACTGCAGGATCTTCTTGGGTTTCCCGAGACGCACCTCATTGATCATGATGGCAAACAGGATCGGAAAGGGGAAGACAAAGATCAGTCTGCCCGCGTTGATCCGGAGCGTCGTGACGATGGAGGCAAAGAATGCGGGATCGGCAAAGACGTTCTGGAAGTTCTTCAGCCCGATCCAGGGACTGCCGAACATGCCCAGCTTTGCCATATACTTGCGGAAGGCCAGTGTCAGGCCGAAGATCGGGATATAGGCAAAAATCGCGTACCAGACGAGACCGGGCAAAATCAGGATGTACCGTTCCTTTTCCAGCGCAATGCGTTTTCCGGTATGCAGCAGCTTTTCCTTCAGCGTGCGCGGCTTCTTGGTTTCCTGTAGTGTCGCCATCTCATCATCCCCTTTCTGAATCTACCCGGGGCGGAAAACCGCCCCGGGTAGAGATGTGTCTCTTTATGGAGGAGACGGGAATTTGTGTTTACTTGTTGAGAACATCCAGAGCGGGCTGGATAATGCCCTTCTGGGATTCAAGCCATGCATTGTAGCGATTCACAAGGTCTTCCTCGCTGGTGGCGTTGGTGACCATGTTGGCGAACTCGGCTGCATAGTCAATGCTGTTGGCTCTGCGCAGCTCGTCACTGTCATTCATCCACATGTTCCAGTCGACCTTCACGAAGGTCTCAGGGGTGGACAGCGTGTAGCGCTCAGCATACAGCTTCTTGGATTCGTCGCGGTATTCCTTCTTGATGTTCGGGTTGTCCATGGCCAGGTCGTCCCACAGGATGACGGAGCCGAGAACATGGCCCAGGGACGGATACTTGGCTTCGCCGACAGCGCCGGCCAGCAGGGTGCCGGGTTCAACGAGGGAAATGATCTCGCCGTTCTCGTCGAAATCCCAGTCAATGCCCTTCAGACCCATCTGGGTGCCCGGGTAGCCTTCTTTGCTCGCGGTGAATTCCATGAGGTCCATCCAGCGCTCGAACACTTCATCCTTGATGTCGGGCTTGAAGCACACAGCGCCCCAGAAGTTGATCAGGTCTCTCTGATGATAGTATCCGTCGCCGCCCAGCAGGTTGGCCATATGGAAAGCGCTCTGCGGGTTGCCGGTACGCTGTTCAAAGAGAATGCGGTAGTTTTCGGTGTCAGCGGTCTGGCCGCCCAGGAAGCTGATGCCGGCGGTGCCCAGGGTCTGGAACTTCTCCATGTCCTTCTCATAGTCGAGGAGGTAGAATTCCGGATCCAGAACGCCCTCGGTATAAGCCTGATACCAGTACTTCAGGCCCTGCAGGGTATCTTCGGTGGCAGCGCCCCACTGATACTTGCCATCTGCATCCTTGTAGAAGGTATCCCAGTAGGTGCTGTTGGCACGCATGAAGAAGGAAGCGGAGTTGCCTTCATCCATGGAGATGGGAGCGAGGGCGGCGCCGACCTGGCCGGGATCCTGTTCTTTGATCAGCTTTGCGATCTCAAGGACCTCGGGGATGGTGTAAGCGCTCTTGACTTCCTTGCCCACAGCCTCAATCCAGTCAGAACGCATCCACAGGCACCAGTGGTTGGCCAGCGGATCGCCGGGCAGATTGTAGAAGAAACGGGCACGCGGGATGAAATAGGTGCCGCCGTAGAGCTGTTCGAGCATCGGTCCGAGAGAGGTGGTCTCATAGACCTTGGCGACGTTCGGCCAGCGATCTTTCCAGTCGTCGGGCAGCCGCTTGAGCAGGCCCTGGTTGACAATGTTGGTGGCCTCGGTGGCGGTGCTCTCACCGTAGTTGTAGATTGCCACGTCGGTCATGTCCTGGGCATAGATCCAGGTAATCAGGGAGCTGTTCCAGTCGTTCCAGCCCACGTTGGTGCCCTGGAATTCGAAATTGAACTTGTCCAGGATGAACTTGCTGTAATCATCACCGTTGTTGTAGTCATAGCCTGCCACAACCTGCGGGCAGGTGTAGGTGATGGTCACGCGGTCATAGGTCTTTTCTTCCGCCACGGCACCAAAGATGCCGGTGACCAGGAACAAAGCCAGTACGAGAGACAATACCTTCTTCATGTGCTCTCCTCCTTCAGGTAAAAGTATGAAGTTTTTCTAAGACAGGATGCGCCTCCTGTCCTCTGTTGTTTTTACCTTATCATTCTGCAAAGATGACCGCAAGCGTTTTGAATTGTCATTTTGTGCTGTTTTTGGGACAAAAATCGCCTTTTTGCCCATGAATTCGCCTCAAACCCAAGAACCGTAACGTTTCCGCTTATTTTGGGGCCTTTTTTGCTTCTATGGTGTCTTTGATATAAAAAGGCATGGAACTCTGCATTCCATGCCTGAATCTTTGCCAGACCGTCATGAGTTGGCTTCGCGAATCGTTACGCTTTTCTGTCTTTCCGATGCACTCGGGAGCCGTGTGCTGATGTTTTGCCGTCTGCGTCAACCATCCCCGACATTACGCCTCGGGGAGGCAGTGCATGTGCAGCGCGCCCTGAACGCGGAAACCCTCCGCACAGCCGCGGAGCGACCGGATCCCGAAGTCGATGGACCGAAGCTTAAGATAGGTCCGGATAGCATTCGCGTCCGCGCAGTCTTTGGGATACTGGCTGAGATGGCAGTCAAAGATGGCTTTCATCTGTTGGTCCATTGTTTTGCGGGTCGCGACATACCGGTTGGGATAGGCGGTCATGTAATAGGCGACGGCCTTGACCTGGGCCGCTGCTGCGCCGTAGGTCTGCATGATGCCGTCATACGGCGCGAAGCAGGCAATCTGTCTCGCGGCCTCGCCGACCCTCAGATGGTCCGCGTGGGATTCTCCCCGCACAAAGGGATCCGGGGCAAAGAGAATCTCCGGCTGGAAATCCGCCACCGTCTGCGCAATCCCCCGCAGGAGCTCCTCCTCCGTATACCCTGCCCCGTCCCGAAGGCCGAGGAAGCGCACATCCGTGATGCCGAGCATCCGGGCGGAGGCGCGCGCCTCCTCCATGCGGAGGGCTGCCAGCGCATCCCCGGAAATGCCGTTCGGCGCATTGGCCGTGCCGAAACGGCCGTCGGTGCAGATGAGCATGCAGATCTTTTTCCCCTGCGCGGCCAGTTTTGCGGCCGTCGCGCCGGCGCCGATTTCAATGTCGTCCGGGTGCGGGCCGATCATGAGGACGCGATCAAACTGTTCCGGGTGCGGGACAGGCGCGGCAAAGCGGAGGATCAGACGGGTCAGACTCATGCCTTTTTCCTTTCTGCGATTTCAGCGCAGATCCGGTCGTATTCTTTCTCATCGAGCCTGTAATGCTTCTGGTAGAGACGATAGGAAATATACATCAGGATGCAGGGAAGCAGCGTGGAGACCAGCAGGAGTCCCAGGCTCTGGCTGTGCTGGACGCCGGAAAGCAGCGTCGTGATTTCCCCGGCCTTTTCCTCCGCCGTGATGGTGCCGATATTCGCAGCCTGCTCGAGATCCGCGATACCGTTGGTGTAGCGGATGATGCCAAAGACGATATAGGTGATATTGGCGATGGCGACGGTCAGTGCGGAGGCCATCTTGGTCAGGAAGGGACGCAGGGAGGACACAATGCCCTCGTCTCTCGTGCTGTGCTTGTACTCATTGTATTCCACCGTGTTCATGATGGAGATCATCATAATGAGGTAGAAGCCGTACTGGCCAAAGTTGGCGAGCATATAGCCGACGGTGATGCAGGCAAACTTGACCATGCCGCCGGAGAGCAGGATGCCGGGGACGAGCATGATGAGGTAGCCGATGGCGGAAATGGCCATGAGGATGCTCATCTGCTTTTTGCGGTTGATTTTGCGGGAGATCACGGGATAGAGGATCATGAGGACGGCCGTGACCGCCATGCCGAGCATCTGGAAGAGCGTGAAATACATGCCCTCATAGCCGAACTCGACATAGATGTAGGTCTGGCCGACGCCGGAAAGCACAATGCCATTGCCCACCTGCTGGATGAGGAAGATCAGGGCAATCCAGAGGAGCTGGTCATTGCCTGTAATGGTGGAGATGATCTTCTTGAAGCTCAGCGGCGGCACCGGATCATCCTGGTAGCTCCGCCGCTCCGTCACTCCGAAAATCGTGAAGGCCAGGAAAACAGGTCCGAGGATGGCGATGATGAGTGCCACCATGCCGTAGGCCGTCACCGCATTGCCGCCGATGGCATTGTTGCCGGCCGTGAGCATGGGGATAAAGGAGGCCGCCAGCATGCCGCCGATGCCGGCAAAGAGCGTGGCGCGGCTCGTATACTGGTTGCGGGTGTCAGCGTCTGAGCTCAGCGCAGGCACCATGCCCCAGTAGGCGATGTCATGCATGGTATAGGTGATACTGTACATGAAATAGATGACGCCAAAGAAGACCACAAAGGCCCAGCCCTGCAGCTGAACATTGAACGCCAGGTATATTACCACGGAGGTCAGCAGGATGCCGATGGCAAGCCAGGGCTTGAATTTGCCCCACCGGGTACGGGTGCGCTCGATGATGTTGCCCATGATGGGGTCATTGAGGGCGTCAAACACGCGGGCCGCCACCATGATGACGGTGATCGCGGTCAGCTGCGCGGCGGTGAGCTGATGGGTAAAAAGGACGAATGTCAGGAGGTAACTGGTGACAAGGTTGTACATCATGTCACGTCCGACAGTGCCAAGCGGGAACATCCAAAGGTTGCGCTTTTTGATACGCTGGTCTTCCAAAACAAACACTCCATTTCTCTTTGCTTTTGAGGCTTTTGAGGCTTATCTGGTACAGAATTATATCATTCCGTCCATGCTCCCGCAATACATTTATTTGCTCGTTTCTATCCACTCGCCCCGTGATTGATTTCAACCCACCCGCCCATGAAGGACGGGACGAGTGCAGCAAACCCTTTTCAGGAGGCACCTCGATATTTCAACCCACCCGCCCATGAAGGGCGGGACACATTCTGCACGCAGTACTCATAAGCCTCGGACCCATTTCAACCCACCCGCCCGTGAAGGGCGGGACTGGATGCGTTCCGACTGGATTGAGGCAGTAGGAAAAATTTCAACCCACCCGCCCGTGAAGGGCGGGACCCCGAGGGAAGCCGTTCCACACTGGAGCAGGCGGAATTTCAACCCACCCGCCCGTGAAGGGCGGGACGACGCCCAGCCCTGCAGCTGCACATTGAAGGCCAGATATTTCAATCCACCCGCCCGTGAAGGGCGGGACCCGCAAGAGCCTCTTGCCGATCACAGAGATGGAATTTCAACCCACCCGCCCGTGAAGGGCGGGACACATGACGGCCTCTCCCAACCGATATGTTGCCACAGATTTCAACCCACCCGCCCGTGAAGGGCGGGACTCTGCTATTTCACATATGATGGGGCATCATTACTATTTCAACCCACCCGCCCATGAAGGGCGGGACGAGATTTTCCCGGAGGAGATCGGTCATGCGCCTCAGATTTCAACCCACCCGCCCGCAGAAGGGGCAGGAAAAAAGAGCACAAGATATTTCAACCCATCTGCCCATGAAGGGCGGGACCTCGAATCCTTGCGGAAAGATATCCTGGCATATCAATTTCAACCCACCCGCCCGTGAAGGGCGGGACTGCTACTGGGTGCGCTGCTGGGAATCAGCACGGCGATTTCAACCCACCCGCCCGTGAAGGGCGGGACAGGCCACAAGCCACACCGCGGTTGCCATTGACAGCATTTCAACCCACCCGCCCGTGAAGGGCGAGACACGCCCATCCCTGCAGCTGCACATTGAAGGCCAGATATTTCACCCCACCCGCCTGTGAAGGGCGGGACCCTTCATCCACAATCCGACGAGGGTATCCATATGAATTTCAACCCACCCGCCCGTGAAGGGCGGGACCGTGCCGATAGGTTTCACCAGAATTTTCAAAGCATAATTTCAACCCACCCGCCCGTGAAGGGCGGGACACCGGCGAGTCGAAAGCAGACCCAAAACCGTCCAAATTTCAACCCACCCGCCCGTGAAGGGCGGGACCGCAAACCTGTGCAATTTCTTGCACAAAATATATATTATTCGATGGTAGGATGCTTATTACGCGCATTTGTGTTAACGGTTTTATATTTTAAGTTTACGCAACACTACGTAACCCCTTCATTTTCGGTGCGAACCTCCATGAGAATCTTTGATTGCTTGATGTTCGCACTTTAAACCATCAGAATCCCTTCAGGTTCATAGGTTACCTTTTATCTTGGGCAAATCGCAAAATGCTGCAGTCCCGACAAATGAAGATATTCTTCTGCTGCATAACTGTTATGAAGTGACCCCC
>DEFL01000054.1 GCA_002350845.1 Christensenella sp. UBA2853 | reverse complement strand
GACATTTTCACTTTTGCTTGACAATGGAAACAGAGAAATGGGAAAGGCCGGAAAGCTGCTGAAGCAAGGCACAGCAGGCATTCTCAGGAAGAAACAGCATGGAGAAAAGCAGAGGAAAAACAAAACCGGAAGCGGGGAGGACTTCCTGGAATCCCGTTTCTGTTTCGCAGCCGGGGCAGAGTATGATATAATTCCGGAATATAAAAAGCAGGAAAGAAGGAGCAGGCCGTGCAGGAGTTTCAGAAAACACTGGAAGAAATCTTCCGGGATTTCCATCGGCATCCCGAGACAGCCAAAGAAGAATACAGGACGACACAGAAGGTCAGGGAGTTCCTTGAAAAGCAGGGAATTCAGATCCTGGACCTGCCGCTTCCGACGGGTGTGCTGGCCCAGGTCGGGAGTGGGGAAGGACCTGTGATTGCGCTGCGGGCAGACATGGATGCCCTGCCGGTCCAGGAGCAGACGGATCTCCCGTATGTTTCAGAAACTCCGGGGAAAATGCATGCCTGCGGGCATGACTTCCATACCACTGCGCTCCTCGGTGCTGCTGCGCTTCTCAAAGAGCGGGAAGCAGAACTGAAGGGCACGGTCCGCTTGATCTTCCAGCCGGGCGAAGAAATCAATTACGGGGCACTGGCGATGCTGGGTACAGGCCTTCTGGATGACGTGCAGGAGTATTACGGCCTGCATACGGACCCGAATATTGAAGCCGGCACGCTGGGCATCCGGGAAAATGCGATCATGGCGAGCCCTGACTGGTTCGGCGTGACGATTGAAGGAAAAGGCGGGCACGGCGCGCAGCCGCACAACTGCATCGACCCGGTGCCTGCCATGGCCTCTCTGATCCTGGCGCTTCAGCAGGTGGTCAGCCGGCGCATCAGCCCCTTTTCGGCCTGCGTGCTGTCCGTGACCCGGGCGAGCGCGGGCAATACCTGGAATGTGATCCCGGGGACGGCCGAGATTGAAGGCACGATCCGGACCATGTCTGATGAAGAAAGAGACCTGGGCGAGCAGCTGATCCGACAGACGGCGGAATCCGTGGCTGCGGCATACGGCTGCACGGCAAAGGTCGGCTATAAACGGCAGAGCCGGCCGCTGATCAATACCCCGGCTCTGGCGGCGTTTACGACCGGGCTGGCAGAGGAAATGGGCATCCCGGTCATCCGGCAGGAGCCGAGCATGATTGGGGAGGACTTTGCCGAGTATCTGAAAGATCATCCGGGCTGCTTTGTCCGCGTGGGCACAGGGATTGGTCCGGCGCTGCATCATCCGAAGTTTACCGTAGACCCGTCTGTGCTCTCGGGCACCGCGGAGTTCCTTGCGAGAACGGCACAGAAGCGGCTGGAAGCCCTCAGGAACGCATAAGGAAGCGGACAGACGGATCAGCGGAAAGAAACAGAAAGAGGGGAGAGCCATGGGATCCATACACGGCAAGCGTGCTGCCCTGTCACTGGAAAAACCGGAAGACCTGCAGATGATCTGCAAGGCACTGTCATCACCGCTGCGCCTGGATATCATGCGGGCGCTGTGGAAAAGAAGCATGAATGTCGGTGAACTGGCAGAAGAACTCAATCAGCCGATGTCCACCACGGCGCTGGCCGTCAAGGTGCTGGAGGATGCCGGGATCATCAAGACTGAAGTCCAGCCGAGCACCCGGGGCACGATGAAGATCTGCACAAGAAAACTGGACTACATCGGACTGGAGCTGACACCGCGGGAGGAACAGCAGCAGACGACCAGCATTTCCCTGATGATGCCCATCGGCGGGTATTCCATCGCGGAGGGCGTTCAGCCAACCTGCGGGCTGGCCTCAAAAAACGCGTTCATCGGAGAGATGGACACGGTCAGTGCCTTCTATCTGCCGGAACGCTTCAATGCCCAGCTGGTCTGGTTTCAGGAAGGCATGCTTGAATACCGCTTTTCCTGCTCCAACTATGATGAGCTGGATTTCAACTGGCTGGAACTGTCCTTTGAAGCCTGCTCGGAGGCGCCGATGTACCGGAATCCATGGAAGAGCGATATTGCCGTGGAGATCAACGGAAAGCGGCTGGGCATCTGGACATCTCCTGCAGACTGCGGAGGGCGGCGCGGCGTGCTGACCCCGGAATGGTGGGCTGAAACCAATACACAGTATGGCTATCTCAAGACCTGGCGTGTGGATGACAGCGGGACGTATGTGGATAATGAACGCGTTTCCCGGGTGAATATCAGTCAGCTGCATCTCAAGGACGAACGGTTTATCACCGTCCGGATCGGCATCCCCGAGGATGCGGAAAACCACGGCGGCCTGAATCTGTTCGGGGAGAGCTTCGGCGACTATCCGCAGGCCCTTCTGATGAAGATGGGATATCAGATTCATCGGTAACGGCATCGGTTTATTGTTTCAAAAATTTTGCAACAGATCTTTACAGCACTACAGGTTTCATAAAATATTCCAAAATTGTTGACATAAAGTCCATCTGGTGCTAGACTGAATTCGCACTCAAGATGGACTTTTTTATAGCTGATTTACCGGATATGGACAAATTATTCTACTTATTTTATTCTAAATTCAATGGACTATTCCAAATATATTGGAATAAATAAGACAAATCTGGAGATTGTTATGGAAGATATGAAGAAGACCGTGGATCTCACCCCACGCCCAGAATACCCGAGACCGGACTTCGTGCGGGAAGACTGGATGAACCTGAACGGGACCTGGGCGTTTGCCTTTGACGATGAAAATGTCGGCCTCTCGGAAGGCTGGCAGATGCCCGGAGAGCCGCTGGATGGACAGATCGTGGTTCCCTTTGCGTATCAGACCAAGCTGAGCGGCATCGGACCGACGGACGCCATCCATCCGGTGATCTGGTACAAGCGGACCTTTGTTCTTCCCGAGAACATGCGGGAAAAGCGGATCCTGCTGCGCTTTGGCGCGGTGGACTATGCCTGCAGCGTGTATGTCAACGGACACAAGGCCGGAGACCACGTGGGCGGCTATATCCCGTTTGCCTTTGAAATCTCCGGCCTCCTGGAGGAAGGGGAGAACGAGATCTGCCTGCGCGTGGAGGATGAGCCGGATGTCACGCAGCCCCGCGGCAAGCAGTACTGGCAGAAAGGCCTGATGGGCTGCTGGTATACCCCGGTGAGCGGTATCTGGCAGACCGTGTACCTGGAAGCGGTCGGGGAAACCTGGATGAAGTCCATCCACATCACGCCCGATATCGACCGTCGTGAGGCGAGGGTGGAGATCAGCCTGAACCGGACACCGGTGGCTGCGTGCGAGGCAAAACTGGAAGTGTCCTATGAGGGACAGCCCGTGCAGACCCTGTGCGTGAGCCTTCGCGAGCGGATTACCACCATTCCGGTCAATATGAATGTGCGCGTGAGCCCTGAGCTCGACGGCATGCTCACCTGGTCGCCCTCAAACCCCTGCCTGTATGATTTGAAGGTCACCCTGACCGAAGGCGCTGTGAAAGAGGACTGCGTGAGCACCTACTTCGGCATGCGCAAGGTGGAGGTCAAAGAGGGCCGGGTCTACCTCAACAACTGCCCGATCTATCAGCGCCTGATCCTTGACCAGGGCTACTGGCCGGATTCGCTGATCACGCCGCCTTCGGATGAAGCCATCCGGAAGGATATTCAGCTGACGCTGGACTTCGGATACAACGGAGCGAGAAAGCATCAGAAGGTGGAAGACCCGAGATATTACTACTGGGCAGACAAAATGGGTCTTCTGGTCTGGGGCGAAGTGCCAAGCGCCTACCTCTTCTGCGATGAGGAAATCCGCAATGTCGCCGATACGCTGCAGGGCTTTATCGACCGGGACTTCAACCATCCCTCGATCATCTGCTGGGTGCCGCTCAATGAGAGCTGGGGCGTGCGGGAGATTTACACCGATGCACGTCAGCAGGCGATGGGCCGGATGCTCTACCATATGACCAAGGCCATGGACGGCACGCGCCTGTGCTCGGCCAATGACGGCTGGGAGCAGACGACGACTGATATCTGCGCGCTGCATGACTATGCAGATAAGAAGGAAATCATTGATGCGCACTTCGCTTCCAGGGAGGAAGTCGAGACGCACGCCTGCGACTGGCGTCCGTGCTATGCACAGAGCGAACAGCCGCGCGGAACGGAAGCCTTCATGGTGACCGAGTACGGCGGCATCGCATTTACGAATATCGGGCTTCAGGGCAAACTTGAAAACATGGAGACCTGGGGCTATCACGATAAGGTGACCGATGAAGAAGCCTTCTTCCAGCGCTTTGAAGGCGTCACAAAGGGCGTGCAGGAAATTCCCTACTGTCAGGGCTTCTGCTACACGCAGCTGACCGACGTCATGCAGGAAGTCAATGGCCTGGTCACCCCGGACCGCAAACCGAAAATGGATGTGGAGCGTGTCCGGAAAATCAACACCGCCCGCTGAGCATGAAAACGCAGGCGGCATGAAACCGTTACCTTCCGCAGGAGAGCGGAAAAATATAAAGGAGGTATTCCCATGAAGAAGTCTCTGGCTCTTATTCTCTCAGTCCTGATGGTGCTCGCACTCATGCCCATGGCACATGCAGAACCCATCGAAATCGACTACTGGTCCGTTTTCACCGGTGCTGACGGCGCAACCATGCAGGGCATGGTAGACGCTTTCAACGCTTCCCAGAATGAAGTGCATGTCAACCACACCCCCATGACCGCTGACGATCTGTATCAGAAGATCCCGCTGACAGTGCAGACCGGCACGGGCATCCCGGATGTCTGCATCGTGCACATCGAGCGCATCCCGAACTTTGTTGCCAACGATATGCTCTACAGCTATGACCTGGACCTCATCGCTCAGGCCGGCATCAAGGCAGAAAACTACAACCCCGCTCCCTGGTCCATGACCGACATCGACGGCGAACACTACGGCATCCCGCTGGATGTTCACTCCTATGTGACCTACTACAACAAGGACCTGTTCGACCAGTATGATCTGAACAGCTATGTGGAAGACGGCTATCTGACCTTCGACGAAGTCAAGGAACTGGGCGACAAGGCCAAGGCTGCCGGTTTCGAAGGCTATGTGACCGACCTGGGCTGGATGCGTTCTCAGCTGCTCTGCTACTACGCACAGCTCGATCCCAACAAGACCCTGTCTGAAGACGGTGTCAATCCCAGCATCAACAACGAAAACATGAAGAAAGTTTTCGAAACCATGAAGGAACTCTGGGAAGGCGGCTACACCACCGTCAAGAACACCGACTACTCCTCTGAATTCTATGCAGGCAACATGCTGGTCTGGTCCGAAGGCATCTGGATGAAGGCTGCTGCTGTGGATGCTGGCATCAACTTCGGCATGCTCCCCGCTATCTGCTATTCTCCTGAGACCTGCAAGAGCTGGACAAGCTCCCACAACTTCGTACAGTTTGCTGACGAAAACCGCACCGAAGAAGAAGATCTGGCTGTTGCCAAGTTCATCAACTTCATGGGCGAAAACGCTCTGACCTGGGCTGCCGATGCAGGCCAGTGCCCTGTGCACATCGCCATCAACGATGTGGCTGACTTCACCAGCATGCCGCAGGCCTTCCTGGCTGATCCTGCCCGTTCCAACGAGCTGGCCATCTACAGCTATCGTTACTGGGGCCTGTTCGACACCGCTTTCAGCCGTGTGGGCTGGGACTTCGTGGATGGAACCATCTCCATCGACGATGCACTTGCTCAGATCGATCAGGAAATTGCTGACGCTATCGCTGCACAGTAAAACCATTCAGGGGGCAGAGATTGTTCTCTGCCCCCTTTCCCGCTTCGGGAGACATGATCCGGTCAGCCTCAGCGGCTGATCTGTTCGCTTTTATCACTGTGCTCCGTCAATTGCAGATAGGAGGATGTTCATGACCGCCAAAATTCCCGAAAGACGGCAGGGCGTGCCGACCGTTGTGCCGCTGCTCTTTGCCATCGGTTTTCTGGTCCTTTTCGTGTTTGCCTCGGTCAGCGGGGTAACCACTGTCAAGGAAACCACCGTGGAGACCAGCATCCGGCTTCCGGCGCTGTTCTTCTCTCTGTCTTCCGCGAGTATTCTGTTTATCCCGATCGCACTGGTGAGCATCTGCTGCGCGATCTTTGCCATGCTCAAGGGACAGAGAAACGTTGCCATGATGTTTTCCTTCGTCACCTTCGCATCTTTCCTGGCGTTCATCCTTCTGTTTCAGAATGAAAGCGTCAATGCCACCCTGTACGGCCGCCTTTCTTCTCAGCTCAAGGATCTGGGCGTGAAGTTCAAGAAGAGGGATGTCGGGGCGGTCATCAGTTCATTTGACCCCATGACATACCTGATGCTGGCCTGTGCAGGCATTGCCTTTGTGCTGCTCATGCCGCAGTGGAAGAGTGAAACGGCACGCCGGGGACTCAAAAAGGATCTGCTTCCCTATGCGTACATTGGACCCCATCTGCTGTTCTTCATTGTCTTCTTTATCACGCCGGCTGTGTACGGCATCTATGCCGCATTCACCAAGTGGGACCTGTTCAATGAACCGGTGTTTGTCGGGTTCGATAACTTTAAGACCATGCTGTTTGACTCCGGCAATACCTATTACCGGCAGCTGAGAAACGGTCTGTGGAACACGATCAAGTTTGTAATCTACTCGGTGCCTTTCTGTATTGCCGTTCCGCTGACCCTGGCGGTCGCGCTCAATACGAAGTGCCGGGGCAACAAGTTCTTCCAGGCGCTCTACTATTTCCCGTCCCTGCTCTCCATCACCACCGTGACCCTGTCCTGGCGGTATATGTTCAGCCCGGATTACGGCCTGGCGAACAAATTCTTTGGCTCCACGGCCAACTGGTTTACACCGCCCTATTCATGGATTGTCATTGTGGCTGTGACCGTATGGTGGTGCACAGGCGGCACAATGGTCATTTATCAGAGCGCACTGGCCTCCATTCCGAGGGATCAGTATGAAGCGGCTTCCGTGGACGGCGCTGGCCCCTGGGCGGAATTCGTTCATGTGACGATTCCAGGCATGCGCTATCCCATGATGTACACCTTTGTCATGTCTGTGGTGGCTCAGTTCAACATTTACGGACAGCCGCTCATGCTCACCGGCTTCAATAACCAGGAAGCCAACGCAGTGCTCCTCATGTATATTCAGGAGAACGCCGTCAAGAAGCAGGTGGCCGGCATGTCCGCCGCCATGGCGCTGATCCTGGGCCTGTTTATCATGGTCGTTTCCTTCATGCAGCTGCGCCTGATGAAGGCAAACAGTCCGGACTGAGGAAGGGGGAAGAAACATGGTCACGGGTAAAAACGGAAAACGGATTGCGGCCATCTTCATGATCCTTCTGGGCATCATCTGGATTGTGCCGATCTTCTGGCTGATTATCAACTCGTTTAAAACAGACTCCGACTTCATCACCAGCTTTGCCAACGTGAAGGGGCCGGTCGACTATCTCTCGCGCATGATTCCCCGGAAATGGACTGTGGTCAACTACATCGAGATGTTTGTCGGCGGCAGCGGAACCAATACCACGAGCAACATTCTTGCCATGTTCAAGAACTCGTTCATCGTCTCCATCTCCCAGATGGTCCTGATTGTGGTCATTGACTCTCTTGCAGCGTATGCCTATGAGCGTCTCCCGTTCAAGGGCGGCAACGCCATCTTCTGGGCGCTGATGTATATCTCCATGTTCCCGAACGTGGTCAATCTTCTGCCGATGTTCCGCATTGCCAATGCACTGGGCTGGGTCAACAACCTCAACGCCCTCATCTGGCCGGGCATCTGCGGTGTGTTCAACATTTTCCTCATCCGCAACTTTATGAAGGGCATCCCGAAGGCGCTCGATGAGGCGGCAACCATTGACGGCGCCAACAGCCTGCAGGTCTTCACCCGTATTATCCTGCCGTCCATCATGCCGGTTATGATCGTGGTTGCGCTCTTTGCCTTCAACGGTGCGTGGAATGACTTCCTCTGGCCGTCCATCGTCATGACGGATGTGCAGAACCAGACCCTGACAGCCGGTCTGCGTCTGCTGTCCGGACAGTATGAACAGAAATGGGCGCATATGATTGCTTCCTGCCTTGTGTCCATGGTGCCGCCGTTTGTGCTCTACATGGTGGCCCAGCAGTACTTCCTGCAGGGCATCTCGGTGCAGGCAGGCGTAAAGGAGTAAAACATGCTGAGACATCTTCTCATGGTCCTGACGGCCCTTCTCCTGATGGTTCCCTCTGTCCAGGCAGAGCCGCTTTCTGTGCGTGATCTGTCTGAGGCGGAGGACCGGTTTGCCGCGAATCCCAGAGCGGTGAAGGATATCGGGGATCCCTTTGTCCTGAAGACAGAGGACGGATATCAGATGTTTGCCACCGGCGGCCCGATCGGATTTTTCACCTGGAAGTCGAATGACCTGGTAAAGTTTGAGAGGACCAAGGCACTGAAGAAGGTTTCCTGGGCAGCATCGGACTACTGGGCACCGGAAGTGTTTGCCTGGCAGGGCAAATATGTCATGCTCTTTACAGCCAGACAGCGTTCAACCGGATCCCTGCGCACAGGCATTGCTTTTTCCGATACACCGGAAGGCGAGTACAAAGATCCGCTGGATGCCCCGCTCATGGATTACGGGTATGCAACGATTGACGCTACCCTGACGACGGATGCGGAAGGCAATCCCTACCTCATCTATGTGCGGGATATCTCTGAAAACCGGATCGGCAGCGGCGGGGAGAGCCATATCTATGGTGTCCGCCTGGAAGACGATCTGCTGAGCACGGCCGGGGATCCTGTGCTTCTGTTGACACCGCAGGGCGAATGGGAGAGCCGGTCCGGCTCTGAGCGTTGGAATGAAGGTCCTGCCGTCCTCGAACATGACGGAAAATGGTACCTCTTCTACAGCGCGAACGCGTACTTCATGAAGGAGTACTCCGTGTGCGTGGCCGTTGCGGACCATCCGCTGGGACCGTATACGAAACAATCCAACAATCCGCTGCTCGCACCGGTGGAAAAAGAGGGCGAAGTCCTCATCTCCGGCCCCGGGCATAATGCCTTCTTCTGTGTGGGGGATGAGCTGTTCACGGCGTATCATATCCATACCTATCCCAATGCTCCCTCCGGCAACCGCCAGCTGTGCTTGGACCGGGCAGGCTTCCATGCGGACGGAACAGCCTATATTTCAGGCCCGACCCTGGAAAAGCAGCTGCGCCCGCTCGCAGAAATGGGACTGAAAAACCATATGAAGGAAGCCGTGTGCACAGCAGAGCATGCTGATCTCCTGACCGACGGGGATACCTGTACGGCAGCCGCATCCGCGGACTATGTGTTCCGCGGCACGGATGTCACCATGACATGGGCATCTCCGGTCCGCTCCGATATGCTGCTGATCTATCCGCCCGCGGGTGAAGCGATGGCCGGGACGGTCACGATCAATGGTCTGGAAGCTGACTTTTCCTGCGAAGCCTCGCTCACCGGCGGTGCTGCTGTCCTGTTCTTTGACCCGATGGATGTGCAGGAAATCACGGTGACCCTGAGGGAAGGAAACGGAATCGGGGAGATCATGCTGATTGGACCGGAAGCATAACGGCAGGCAATGAAGCATGCGCTCGAAGAAGAAACAGGCGAATGGAATATTTCGCTATAGTTGATGAAGGAATCCTGAAGAAGCGCCGTGGCTTCTGAGGGATTCCTTTTTTCTGAAGGCAGACGGACAAAACCTGAATGCGGCATGGCGTCTGCCTCTTGCCTGTATTGACACGGCCTTTTCACGCGGGTAGAATCCGAAGCAGTGAAAACAGAAGAAAAAAGCCGGAAGATCCGGCAATCAGGGGGATATGCAGATGGACATGCGGGAATTCATTGAGAGGGCCGGAGCTGCCCGCGCACTGGGCGTGATCGTCACGCAGAACGGAAAAGAAACGGCCCGCTACCTGTGGGATGATGCGTGCCGGAGAAACATCTATTCTGCCAGCAAGAGTTTTACCAGCGCAGCGGTCGGCATCGCCCTGCGGGAAGGCCTGCTTTCCCTGGACGAAAAACTGGTGGATGCGTTTGAAAAAGACCTTCCGGACACGGTTTCACCGCACCTGGAAAAGGCCTGCGTGCGGGATCTTCTGACGATGTGTCTGGGACAGGAAAAGCCCTACCTCATGGGCAGCGACCGTCCTTTTTACACCGAGACGGACTGGGTGCGCGCGGCACTGGCCCGGCCGTTTTCGGACGATCCGGGGACGAAATTTCTCTACAGCAATACCGGTCCCTATCTCGCGGGCATGCTGATCCAGCGCAGAGCCGGATGCGACCTCGTGCATTACCTGATGCCGCGTCTCTTTGAGCCGCTGGGTATCCGCCTTCCGACCTGGGAAGTGGACCCGAACGGGTTGACCTTTGGCGCAGGCGGGCTGTTTCTGAACATTGATGAACTGCATCTGTTCGGACAGCTGCTTCTGCAGAAGGGATTCTGGAAGGGAAAGCAGGTGCTGCCGGAAAACTGGGTTGCGCTGAGCACGGCAAAACAGGTGGAAAACGGGCGGGAAGGCTACGGCTATCTCTTCTGGCGCGGAAAACACAACAGTTTCCGTGCGGACGGGAAGTACGGACAGTACACGATCGTCTTCCCGGACAAGCAGGCGGTGGTGACGGTGACGGCTGAGAGCCGGAAGGAACCGGCCGTGCTCGAAACGGTGTATGACTGCCTGGTGCCGCAGTTCTGAGACAGCGGAAGAATTCTTGTCAAATATCCCTGACAGTTGTAGAATAAAGATGCCCTTAGCGGCGAAACAAAGCCCTTTGGAAGGAGATTATCATATGCTGAAAGTATTTGCATGGCTGTTTTCTGTGATTTTTGCATTCAATCTGGGTGCCGGGGTGAACAGTGATCAGCCCGCGGACTCTGAGCTTGAACAGAAAATCCGTGACCATATGGATGTGATTGTGGACGAGACCGCAGCCATGGTGGACGATGTGACGGATGAACTCCGCAAGAATGAAAAGGTGAAGGAAGCCGAAGACTTTGTCAATGACGTCCAGGAAATCATTGACAATACGAAGAAAGACATTGATGCGCACTTCGGCACTCAGGAAACCACCGAAGAGGCTGTGGAAACCGAAGAAACTGTGAACACAGAAGAAACAGCCGAGCCTGAAGTCACCGCTGCACCTGCCGAGTAAAGGACTGCCCCTCTGAAAGGCAGATGACCGCTCCCGGGAGAGCAGAAAAACAGATTATGCTGAAAATTAAAGACATTCGAAAGCAGTATCGCACGGGAACCCTTGTTCAGGAAGCGCTGGACGGGGTCTCTCTTGCTTTCAGGGAAAATGAATTTGTTGCGATTCTGGGGCCGAGCGGCTCCGGAAAGACGACCCTGCTCAATGTCATCGGCGGACTGGACCGGTATGATTCGGGCGAGATGATGATCCGGAATGTTCCGACCAGCCAGTATAACGACAGAGACTGGGACACCTACCGCAACCATACGATCGGATTCATTTTTCAGAGCTATAACCTGATTCCGCATCAGACGCTTCTGTCCAATGTGGAACTGGCCATGACACTCTCGGGTGTCGGGCGGGAGGAAAGAAAACGCAGGGCGCGGGAAGCGCTGGACCGTGTCGGTCTCCTGGAACAGGCTCAGAAGAAGCCGTCTCAGCTTTCGGGCGGCCAGATGCAGCGCGTGGCCATTGCCAGAGCGCTGGTGAACGGGCCGTCCATCCTTTTGGCGGATGAGCCCACAGGTGCCCTGGACAGTGACACCGGGGAACAGGTCATGCAGCTGCTTAAGGAAGTGGCCAAAGATCATCTGGTCATCATGGTGACCCATAACCCGGACCTGGCTGAGCGCTATGCGACGCGGATTGTGCGTCTCAGGGATGGAAAAATCACAGAGGATACGGATCCGTATGAGCCGGAGGAGCCGAAAAAAGCCTCAGAGGCGAGACGGGAAAGAGTCCGGAAGCCCTCCATGTCCTTTCTGACGGCACTGTCCCTTTCCGTTTCCAACCTGCTCTCGAAAAAGGCCAGGACCATTCTGGTCGCGTTTGCCGCGTCCATCGGCATTGTCGGGATCGCGCTGATCCTGTCGCTGTCCAACGGTGCCAACGCATATATTCACCAGATGGAGCAGGATTCACTCAGCCAGTATCCTATTGAGATCACCACGTCTGCCTTTTCCATGGAGGAGACCATGCTCACCTTTGCCCAGATGCGGCAGCAGGCAGGTCAGCCGACAAACGGAAAAATCGCAGAGACACAGATGATGGGCGGCATGCTGGCTTCGACGAAGGTCAACGATCTGGCCTCTCTCAAGCGCTGGCTTGACAGCGGGATCAGTGAGATGGACGATTACACGCGCGGCGTGGATTACCGCTACGGCATCAGCCCGCAGATCTATCAGCTGCGCGGCGACGGGTATGCGCAGGTCAATCCGGACCAGACCATGGCGTCGATCGGACTGTCCATGAGCGACAACCTGAGCAGCATGATGTCGGGCTACGGCGCAAATGAAATCTTCCGTCCGCTGCCCGAGGATACCGATCTGTACAAAAACGACTATACACTCCTGGCCGGCACCTGGCCCGTGAAGGATACGGACTGCGTGCTTGTGCTCATGGGATCCGGGAACATCCCGGATATCATGCTCTACACGATGGGCCTCAAGGATGCGGAGCACCTGAACACCGTGCTGGAAGGCATGGTGGCAGGGACTGCATCCGATACCACCCTGGAGGAGCGTAGAATGTATAACCCGGAGGATTTCCTGGGCATTTCCTTCCGCCTGCTGCCGGCCTCGGCGCAGTATGCGTATGACGAGAAGATCGGGCTGTGGATGGATATCAGCGGCGACAGGGAGCGCATGCTGGGGCTCCTGAAGGAAGCCGAGGAGATGCGCATTGTCGGTGTGGCACAGCCCAGAGAAGGTGTCTCATTCGGCATCCTTGAGATGGGCATTGAATACCCGATCTCCCTGCTGACCCGCCTGATGCGGGAGGCAGGAGAGAGCGCTGTTGTGAAGGCGCAGATGGCTGATCCTGACACCAATGTCCTCAGCGGCATCCCGTTCGGGGAAAATGCTGCGGACAGCTTTTCCCTGCTGGCCGACATGATGACCCTGCACCCGGAAAAACTGCCGGAGATCATTTCCTTCAACTGGGAAGGGATGGAGGACCTGGAGACGGAGGAAACCAGGCTCACTGCCAAGCGCATGGTGCGCATTGCCCGGGAGTTTTCCAGAACCGGGGAGTCGCCAACCCTCAGGGAAATGATGAAGGCCACTATGTCCATCCTCATGGACATGATCCAGGTCGATATGGACCGGATCGATGAGGTGGTCTCCTTTGCCATGGATGAGGCGCAGATGCAGGAACTCTATGCCGAGCGCGCGGCTGCTCAGAGCGCAAGCTGCTCCGGGAATCTCCTGAAGTTCGGCTATGCGGACCCCGCTTCACCCACCCGCGTCACGATTTATCCGAAGGACTTTGAGAGCAAGGATGAAGTGATCCGAAGACTCAATGCCTACAACGCGGCCATGAAAGCCGAAGGCCATGAGGACAAGGTCATAGCCTATACGGATTATGTCGGCGCCCTGATGTCCTCTGTGACGACGATCATCGATGTGATCTCGTATGTCCTGATTGCCTTTGTGGCGGTGTCCCTCGTGGTCTCCTCGATCATGATTGGCATCATCACCTATATCTCCGTCCTCGAGCGCAGGAAGGAGATTGGCATTCTCAGAGCGATGGGCGCATCGAAAAAGAATATCACGGAAGTGTTCAATGCTGAGACCTTCATTATCGGTCTTCTGGCCGGCGCGTTCGGCATCGGACTGACGCTTCTTTTGCAGATCCCCATCAACACGATCATCCGGAATCTGGCCGATCAGGACGGCATCCGCGCCTTCCTCCCGGCAGGGGCCGGCGGCGTGCTGGTCCTGCTGTGTGTATTCCTGACCTTTGTGGGCGGATTCATTCCCTCCAGAAAGGCGGCACGGCAGGATCCCGTGACGGCACTGCGCAGTGAATGACGAAAAGACAGAAAAAAGCCTCACCGGACAAAAGTCCGGCGAGGCTTTTTCTGAAGGTGGAGTGGTTATCCTTCAATGCAGATGGTCTTTCTGGCAGGAAGCTGTGCATCCTTCTTGGGAAGATGCAGGTGCAGGACACCGTCCTCAAAGCGGGCTTTGACGTCTTCCACCGTCATGGCCCGGCCAACGTAGAAGGATCTCTGCATGGAGCCGGCATAGCGTTCCTGACGGATCATACGGCCCTGATCGTCTTTCTGATCCTGGTCAAACCCCTTGTTTGCGGTCACGGTCAGATACCCGTTTTCCAGACTCAGTTCGACCTGATCTTTCTTGAATCCGGGCAGATCCATATCAATCTCATATCCGTCTTCTTTCTCACGGACATCCGTCTTCATCTCACGCTTTGCATTGCGTCCATAGAGACGGCGGTCCATGTGCTGCATCTGGCGGTCAATATCATCAAACCAGTCATCAAACAAACTTTCACCAAAAATACTCGGCATCAACATACTTCATGCTTCCTTTCCATAGTGGAGCCATGCGGTAAACGGCATGTTCCTGCATGATGATGCGCTGAGCATCGGGGCAGAGGAGCGCTCTGCCCCGGGTGTTCAGTTGAGTGAGAAAGAGGGGGAAATGAATGGGAAATCATCCTTCAATGCAGATGGTTTTCTTCTCAGGCACCTTTTTGGCGTCCTTCTTGGGCAGGTTCAGATGGAGGACACCGTCCTCAAAATGGGCCTTCACATCTTCCTCTGTCATGTTGTCTCCGACGTAGAAGGATCTCTGCATGGAACCGGCATAGCGTTCCTGGCGGATCATGCGGCCCTGCTTGTCCTTTTCATCCTTGTCAAATCCCTTGTTCGCGGTTACGGTCAGATACCCGTTTTCCAGAGTCAGTTCCACCTGGTCCTTCTTGAATCCGGGCAGATCCATATCGATCTCATACCCGTCTTCCTTTTCACGGACGTCTGTCTTCATTTCACGCTTTGCATTGCGTCCGTAAAGACGGCGGTCCATGTGCTGCATCTGGCGGTCAAAATCATCAAACCAGTCATCAAACAAACTCTCACCAAAAATACTCGGCATCAACATACGTCATACTTCCTTTCCATTGTGGAGC
>DEFL01000057.1 GCA_002350845.1 Christensenella sp. UBA2853 | reverse complement strand
AACTTTCCGTGAAGAGCCAGAAAATGAAAGGAAATTAAAAGCTGCGGTCTGTGTGCTCAGACCGCAGCTTTTATTTGCTTTGATGTGTCAGTATATGTGCGAAACGTGTTTCTTACACGAGCTCCAGGATGACCATTTCTGCACCATCACCACGGCGCGGGCCAACCTTGTAAATGCGGGTATAGCCGCCGCTCTGCTGCTTTTCAGCATTCAGAGCCTTGTACTTCGGGCCGATTTCACGGAAGAGCTTTTCGACCACAGGATGCTTGTTGTCCTTGGTGCGCTCTTTGTATTCAGCCTTGTTCTCGTCTGCCTTCTTCGGCTCCTTCAGGTCGTAGAGGTACGCCATGATCATACGGCGTGCATGCAGCTTGGAGGGAGCATCATTAACGACGTCCAGCGTAACCAGCTGGCCCTTGTCGTTATGGGTTTCCTTGGTAACGTTTACATTGTTATCACATTCACGGATAGCCAGTGTAATGAGATGCTCAGCCATGCTGCGAACTTCCTTCGCCTTGGCTTCGGTCGTCTCAATGCGGCCATACCAGATGAGATTCGTCACCTGATTACGGAGCAGAGCCTTACGCTGACTAGCAACGCGACCCAGCTTACGTTGATGTGCCATGGGGTGTTTTCCTCCTTACACGGGTTATGCAGAAATCTGCATTTTGGACAACCGCGTTATTCTTCGTTCGGCTTGAGGCCCAGGCCGAGTCCCTGAAGTTTCTGTTCGACTTCTTCGAGACTCTTGCGGCCAAGGTTGCGAACCTTCATCATATCTTCCTGATTGCGTGTCACAAGTTCAGCCACCGTGTTGATGTTGGCGCGCTTCAGGCAGTTATAGGCTCTGACAGACAGATCCAGTTCCTCAATGGTCATTTCAAGGACCTTGTCCTTGTTGTTGTCATCCACAACAGGCGGTGCCGGAGGAATGATAACCTGATCGGTGAGGGAAACAAAGAGCTGCAGGTGCTCAGTGAGAATCTTGGCGGCACAGCTGATCGCCTCTTCAGGCTTCATGGTGCCGTTGGTCCAGATTTCCAGCGTGAGCTTGTCAAAGTCGGTCATCTGCCCAACACGCGTATCTTCAACTGTGTAATTCACCTTCCGAATGGGGGTGAAAATCGAGTCGATCGGAATCACTCCGATAGGCATGGTGGGTGTCTTGTTCTTATCAGCGCTTACATAACCGTGGCCGTGGCCGACGGTCATCTGCATCTGAAGATGTGCATCCTCATTGAGAGTGGCAAGATGCATGTTCTGAGAGATGACTTCCACATCCTGATCGGTGACGATGTCAGCCCCGGTGAGAACACAGGGACCCTTTGCATCGACAGTGACAGTCTTGGGGGTCTCATCCTCATTGTACAGCTTGATTGCCATGCCCTTGAGGTTGAGAATCAGCTCAGAAACATCTTCCTTGACGCCGGGCACCGTGGAAAACTCATGCTGCACACCTTCGATGTGCACGGATGAGAATGCAGCGCCGGGAAGGGAAGAGAGCAGGACGCGACGCAGGGCGTTGCCCAGGGTCTGTCCAAACCCACGCTCGAGCGGTTCTACAACAAACTTGCCGTAGTTCTCTTTGGCTTCCACACATTCGATGCGAGCCTGTTCGAATTCTCCGGTCATTACGCTTATCCTCCTCAATGGGGTCTTCGATGGTTTGCTGCCTGACAATCCATGCTGTCAGCAGATTGCGTCTCCTGTCAGGCTGCATCGCAGACTTAACGGGAGTAATATTCGACGATCATGTTCTCCTGGATCTGCATGTCGATATCTTCGCGTGCAGGAAGAGCATTCACATTACCGGTGAGGTTCGGGGCATCAAACGCAAGCCACTTGGGCGTCAGCACGGTGGTGCCTTCGCGCAGGGTCTTGAACATATCCATCTCAGCACTGCGGGGACGAAGCGTGATCACGTCGCCAACCTTCACAGAGTAGGACGGGATATCCACCTTCTGGCCATTCACGCGGATGTGTCCATGGACAACAATCTGACGGGCCATGCGGCGGGTCTTGGCAAGACCAAGACGATAAACAACATTGTCCAGACGAAGTTCAAGGAGACGGAGCATGTTGTCGCCGGTAACACCCTTCATGTTGGTGGCCTTCAGGTAATAGCGGTGGAACTGCTTTTCCTGAACACCGTAGACGAACTTGACCTTCTGCTTTTCCTTCAGCTGAGCCCCGTATTCAGAAACCTTCTTGCGACGGTTGCCGCCGGGGTTACGGGTCGATTTCTTATTGCCGTATCCCATGACGGCCGGAGATACGTCGAAACTCCGGCACTTCTTGGCGATCGGCTGCTTATTGGTTGCCATGTTCGTAGTCCTCCTTCAAAACCTTTAAACGCGACGACGCTTTGGCGGGCGGCAGCCGTTGTGGGGAATAGGTGTAACGTCCTTGATCATGTTGACGTCCAGACCAGCAGCCTGCAGAGAACGGATAGCTGCTTCACGGCCGGAGCCAGGACCCTTGACGAAAACCTCCACAGACTTAAGGCCGTATTCCATAGCGGCTTTGGCGGCCGTTTCGGCAGCCATCTGAGCGGCAAAGGGAGTGGACTTCTTGCTGCCACGGAAACCGAGTCCGCCGGCAGAAGCCCAGGACAGAGCATTGCCCTGAGTATCGGTAATAGTGACAATTGTATTATTGAAAGAAGAAGTGATATGGGCCGTGCCGCGCTCCACAAGCTTGCGCTCCTTGCGCTTGCGCACAGCCTTCTTCATTTTGGCCTGCTTGGGTGCCATGTATCATCCCTCCGTGCCCGTTTTATCGGGCTATACGTAAATTACTTTGTGGCTTTCTTCTTGCCTGCAATGGTGCGCTTGGGACCCTTGCGGGTACGAGCATTCTGTTTGGTGTTCTGACCGCGGACAGGAAGACCACGGCGATGACGGACACCACGATAGCAGCCGATTTCAGTCAGGCGCTTGATGTTCAGGGAGACTTCACGACGGAGATCGCCCTCAACATGCAGGTTATGCTCGATGTAGTCACGCAGCTTGCTGATTTCGGTCTCGGAGAGATCCTTTACCCGCGTGTCAGGATTAATCCCAACATCAGCGAGCATCTTCTGGGAAGTGGTCAGACCGATACCGTAAATGTAGGTCAGGCCAATCTCCACGCGCTTTTCTCTGGGCAGGTCAACGCCCGCAATGCGTGCCATGTGTGTAAAACACCTCCAAATACTACTGGACAGTCCCCTTGACTGTCCTGGGAAGGAAACAGTCATCTGCGTTGGCAGGGCAACCCTCCCCGCGAATGCGACGATCTGTCTGTCTGCCGTCCCCTGGTGAAAGCAGGTGCGCGGCGCATCAGAATCCATGACAATTGGAAGGGACACGGACTCCGGTGCGTACCATCTGAACCGTTTGACCAGTGGAACACGCGCAGGAGAAGCGCAATCAGCCGCCCATTGGTCAAGCGAAATGGTAACCAAGAAATACTACCATGAACAGCTGAAATTGTAAAGCAAAAAATCGCCTGTTTTGCTGGAAAAAAAGCGTCTCAGCCTGCACTCCAAACGGTATTTTTCGGGGCTGAACAGGCTCAAAATAATCAAAAAACAGTAAATTCGTGCAATAACGACATAAAAATACGATTAAAATCTACATAATGCACAAACAACAGGAATCAAACATGATGCTTTTGCGGGACGGTGCGTTGAGAGAACCCAAAATCATGGTACAATAGACAGGTGAAGGTGATGGAATGAAGGAAGTTCTTTTCAGGCTCCCCGAAGCGGCTGCACAGGTCATCGGCCGGCTCAATGCACAGGGGTATGAAGCCTATGCGGTCGGCGGCTGTGTGCGGGATACACTGCTGGGCAGGGAACCCAAAGACTGGGATATCTGCACATCGGCGGAGCCCGCGGAGGTGGAGCGTGCGTTTTCGGACATGCCCTCCAGCCGGATTGTGGAGACCGGGCTGCAGCACGGCACGGTGACGGTGGTTGTGGACCATGTGCCCTATGAAGTGACAACCTACCGTGCGGACGGCGTCTATACAGATCATCGTCATCCGGACTCGGTCCGGTTTGTGCGGAGTCTGAAGGAAGATCTCGCACGACGCGATTTTACGATCAATGCGATGGCCTATCACCCGGAGGAAGGCCTGAAGGACTTTTTCGGGGGACGGGAGGATCTCGAGGCCCGGGTGATTCGGTGCGTCGGGGCTGCTGAGAAGCGCTTTGATGAGGATGCACTGAGAATCCTGCGCGCCCTGCGCTTTGCCTCTGTCTATGCCTTTAATATAGAGGAAGAAACAGACCGTGCGATTCGTCTTCTGTATGAGACGCTGTCTCATGTTGCTTCCGAGCGGATCTGGCAGGAAGTGCAGAAACTCCTGTGCGGGCAGGGCGTGCGTGAGATCCTGATGGGATATCCCGAGGTGATCTGCAGTATCTTCCCGGAACTGGAGGCCTCGGTCGGTTTCCTTCAGCACAATCCGTATCATCATTTTACGGTCTACGAACACCTGGCCCGTTCTGTGGCGGAAGTGCCCCCGGAAACGGTGCTCCGGCTGACCATGCTCTTTCATGATGCAGGAAAGCCCAAAGCCTTTACCGTGGACGAACGGGGGATCGGACATGCTTACGGCCATGCCGAGATTTCCGTGAAGCTTGTCGCCTCCGCCATGGAACGGATGCGGGTGGACAACAGAACAAGGGACCGGGTCCTGGTTCTGGTCAGGGATCATGATCTCCCTCTGGAGGAGAATGAGAAAATGCTCCGCCGGCGCCTGGCCGCTTACGGCGAGGAAACGCTCATGCAGCTCATGGAAGTGCAGCGGGCGGATGCGCTGAGCAAGGGAACGTTTGACCGCGAGCATGTGGAACGTGCACATGCCCTGCGGCTGCAGAAACTGCAGGAACTGGTCGCACAGCATCCATGCGTGACCCTGCGGGATCTTGCAGTGAACGGCCGGGACCTGATTGATCACGGTATTCCTGCGGGGAAGACGGTCGGGAATGTGCTCACCGCACTCCTTGACCGGGTGATTGCCGGTGACCTCCCCAATGAGCGGGAAGCACTGCTGAAGACAGCCTCACAACTTACTTGCAAAGGAGAAAAGAACACTTGAAACAGTGGACAGCATGGATTCTGATCCTGGTCATGCTCTGCACCTGCACATGTGCAGGCGCGGAGGACGTCATCTGGGAGCTCGAGGAAGAGGAGACGATCCTGGAGGAAGCGGTACCGGAGGAGACCGTGACAGAGGAAACCGTGACGGAACCCGCCGCGGCGGAGGATGCCGGCCTTCTGGATCTGGATGATGACTGGTTCTCTGACCTGGATCTCAACGACAGTTTTGCTCAGGAGAATGCGGAAGACCTTCAGCCCATGACGGAAGAGGAACTCCTGAAAGTGCTCGCGGAACAGGACGAAACGGATTTTCTGGTGATCCCCGAGGATTCCTCCATCGCGGACACCGATGTCTACACCCTTCTTCTGATCGGGTCGGATTCCTATGAGGAGGACAAGCGCGGCCGGGCGGACACGACCATTCTCGTGCAGATCAACGCCGACCGCAAAACCATTAAGATGGTTTCCTTCCTCAGGGATATGTATGTGAACATCCCCGGGCGGTCCGCCAACCGCCTCAATGCCGCCTATATCTGGGGCGGTGACCGCCTGCTGAGAAAAACGCTGCGCAGCGTGTTCGGCGTCGAGGCGGATGCCTATATGGAAGTCAATTTTGCCCGGCTGATCCGTCTCATCGATGCGATTGGCGGGATTGACGTGGATGTCTCCGAAGCGGAACAGAAGCAGGTCAACAGCATTCTGCGTTTCTACAATACCTATACAGGCGACCGCGAGGAGGACCAGCTGCTCTGGGAGTGGGGAGAGAAGACCCACCTGACCGGAAAGCAGGCGCTGTGCTATGCCAGAATCCGCAAGATCGACAACGACTTTGCGCGCACGGAGCGGCAGAGAAAGGTGATCGAGGCCGGGTTCCACAAGGTCATGCAGCTGACGTTTGCCGAGATCACGAAGGTCGTCACGGAAAACCTGGACGCGGTGGCGACGGACCTCTCCGCAGGCGATGTGCTGCGCCTGATCCCGATGGCCATCCGCTGCCAGAATGCGGAGATTTCCACCATGACCATCCCTTCGGCCGGAGGCTATCATTCGCAGGTCATCGGCGGGATGTCCGTCATTGTCCCCAACCTGAGAGGCAACCGGAATAAGCTGAAGAATTTCCTTGCCATAGACTGAACGGTGCAAAATAACCCTTTTCAAACAGTTTCGGATGCGATACAATATATTAGGTATGTTTATCGGTCTATGAAGACCCAATGAATGACAGGAGGAATGGCTATGGAATTGCGGACAGCCTGCTCACCCCGCGATGTCAGAACCTATGACACGGAACGGCTGCGCAGTGAGTTTCTGATTGATGACCTGTTTCAGAAGGATTATGTCAAGATGGTGTACAGCCACATTGACCGAATCATTACAGGCGGCGCAGTACCGGTGGACAAAGTACTGACACTCGATGCAGGAGACGAGCTCCGCGCGGAGTATTTCCTGGAACGCCGTGAGCTGGGCATCATCAATATCGGCGGTGAGGGCACGGTCACCGTGGACGGCACCGTCTACACACTGCGTACGCGCGACGGTCTGTATGTCGGGAGAGGGAGCCGGGAAATTTCCCTTGCCTCCAAGGATCCGGCATGTCCTGCACACTTTTATTTCAATTCCTGCCCGGCACATACCGCTTATCCTACGGTGTACATCCGTCCCGAGGACTGTGTGCATCAGGAACTCGGCAGCCAGGAGGATGCCAATTCCCGCACCATCCGGAAGTATATCCTTCCCGGTCAGGTCAAGTCCTGCCAGCTGGTGATGGGCATGACCACGCTCAATCCGGGCAGTGTGTGGAACACCATGCCCTGCCATACGCATGACCGCCGCATGGAAGTCTATCTGTACTTCGATATGCCGGAAGATGCGTTTGTGGTGCATATGATGGGCGAAGGCCAGCAGACGCGCCATATCATCATGCGCAATGAACAGGCTGTGATTTCACCTTCCTGGTCCATCCACTCCGGTGTCGGAACCCGCGCCTACACCTTTATCTGGGGCATGTGCGGCGAGAACCAGGACTTTGACGACATGGACGGCATCGCCATGAAGGACCTGATGTAATTATCCGTGAAAGAATGAAATGGAGGAACAGAACATGAAGAATCCTTTTTCTCTCGAAGGTAAAGTCGCTCTGATCACCGGTGCGAGCTACGGCATCGGTTTTGCCATCGCCAACGCCATGCATGAAGCAGGTGCCACGATCGTCTTCAATGACATCAATCAGGAAAAAGTGGACCTGGGCATCAAGGCCTATGCTGAAAAGGGCATCCAGGCACACGGCTATGTCTGCGACGTCACCAAGGAAGACCAGGTGCAGGCCATGGTCGCAAAGATTGAAGAGGAAGTCGGCGTCATCGATATCCTCGTCAACAATGCCGGCATCATCAAGCGCATCCCGATGTGCGAGATGACCGCTGACCAGTTCCGTCAGGTTGTTGATGTTGACCTGAACGCTCCCTTCATCGTCTCCAAGGCGGTCATTCCTTCCATGATCAAGAAGGGCCATGGCAAGATCATCAACATCTGCTCCATGATGAGCGAACTGGGTCGTGAGACCGTTTCCGCCTATGCAGCTGCCAAGGGCGGCCTGAAGATGCTCACCAAAAACATCTGCTCTGAATACGGCGAGTACAACATTCAGTGCAACGGCATTGGACCGGGCTATATCGCCACGCCCCAGACCGCACCTCTGCGTGAAAAGCAGCCCGACGGTTCCATGCACCCCTTCGATTCCTTCATTCGCGCCAAGACGCCGGCCGGCAGATGGGGCGAAGCGGAAGACCTGGGCGGACCTGCCGTTTTCCTCGCCAGCGATGCCTCCAATTTCGTCAACGGCCACATCCTGTATGTGGACGGCGGCATCCTTGCCTATATCGGAAAACAGCCGCAGTAAAGAAAAGCCTTGCGTTTTACGCCGGTCTGTGATACTATTTCACGGACATCTTTTAGGGGGTTGTACACTATGACAATTGTCCTTTCTATCCTGGTTATTCTTTCTGCATTGTTCATGATTGTTACAGTTCTCCTGCAGTCCAGCAAGGCTCAGGGCCTTGGCACCATCGCAGGCGAAGTAACTGCAAATATGACGAAGACAAAGGCAGCTGCCATTGAGAGCAAACTCGAACTGGGCACCAAGATTTCCGCCGCTGTGTTCGTCGTGCTTTCTCTGGTCCTGTGGATGCTTGGCTGAGGATAGAATCAAACACAAAAAAAGAACTGCGCAAGCAGTTCTTTTTTTGTGCCTTTATGGCGGATTATTCGCACAGCGCACAGAAGCGGTCGATATCGCGGCGGATCATGGAAAGGCTCTCGCGCCAGAAATCGACGGAATGGACATCGATGCCGACGCTCGCAGCCACTTCCGCGACCGGTGCGGAACCGCAGGAGCGGAGCAGCTGGCAGTAGGTGTCCACAAAGGCGCTGCCTTCCTTGAGATAGCGGGCAAAGACACCCTTGCCGAAGAGCAGGCCGAAGGCATAGGGGAAATTGTAGAAATTGAGTCCGGAAGAGTAGTAATGGCTCTTGCAGGCCCACATGTAAGGATGACGGAAGGCAGGATCCAGGCCTTCGCCGTAGGAGGCGTCCTGCGCACGCAGCATGGCATCCTTCAGTTCATCCGGGGTCATGGCATGGTCCGCACGCGTCTGGATGACTTCGGATTCAAACAGGAAACGGCTGTAGATGTCGACGACGGTCTGTGTGGCTTCCATGAGCCCGTTTTCCAGCAGATGGAGTTCCTCTTCCGGTGAGCAGGAGGAGAGCACCTGGTAGGAGAGCATGGTCTCGTTAAAGATGGAGGCGGTTTCTGCCAGCGGCATCGGCGTGTCGATCATCAGATAGGGCAGTCCGGCCAGACAGCGGTTGTGCCAGGCATGCCCGAGCTCGTGGGCGAGTGTTGAGACATCCGAGAAGCTGCCCTGGAAGTTGGTCAGCACCAGACTGCGGTCAAAACTGTGCACACCGGCGCAGAATGCACCGCCGCTTTTTCCGGCGCGCGGATAGACATCGATCCATCCGGCCTGGAAGGCGTGGTCCATAAACTCAGCCATCTTCGGCGTAAACTTGCCCATCTCCCGGAGCAGGAGGTCATGCGCTTCTTCCAGCGTGTAGGTCCGGCTCTTACCAACCGGCGCGAACAGATCGAAGAACGGCAGACCATTTTTGTGGCCGAGGAGACGCGCCTTGGCGAGCAGGTACCGGCGGAAGTCCGGCAACGCCTCGCGCACGGCGGTCCACATGGCGTCGAGGGTTTCCCGATCCATGCGGGATTCGGCGAGGGTCATGTCGAGAACTGACGGATATCCCTTGAGCTCGGAGAGGGTTCGTGCTTCCATCTTGATGGAATTGAGACAGGAAGCCATGGGGATTTCCATCTTGCTGTAGCTGGTGATTTCCGCCTCATACGCATCCCTGCGGACACTTTCATCCGGGGAATAGGCCAGACCGCGGACGGAGGAGAGTGGCAGGGATTCCCCGCGATACTCCACCAGATGCGTCGCATCGAGCTTGTTGCGGAGCATGGAGAAAGCGCCGCCGCCGGAGAGCTGCATCTTGAGGATCCAGGGCTCAATGGCTTCCGGGATGGAGTGGCGCGCTTCTTCGGCCATCTCGCGCAGCGCAAAGGCGCAGGGTGCGGCTTCGGGAAGGGAAGCGAGGATTTCCTCCAGGTTCTGCATATTGCCCAGGCGGCGCACGACAGAAGAGGAGAGCAGGGAGATGTCATTGGAGAGCAGCATCACCTGATCCAGATACTTTTCCGCCTGCGCATTGGATGCGTCCGCGCTCAGCGTGAGCTCGCAGTAGGAGAACAGCTTCTCCGTCAGGCAGGAAATGGCCTCATTCTCAGTAATGAAAGCTTTGATGAACGCCCGGTCATCGTCTGCGGATGCCAGGGCTGTGCGTGCCTCTTCAATGCTGCTTTTCAGCGCATTGAGGTCGGATGTGAAGGCGGGGTCGTCAAACCCGGAATAGAGATAGGAAAGATCCCAGCGTGTCTGCATAGAGGTTACCTCCTGATTAGTAATCTTGATCCATGGGCAGGCGGTCAATCACGGGATAGCCGAGGGTATGGAGACGCTCAAGGGCGAGCGCACGGATGTCCGGACCGTCGAGGTGGGCAGGCGCATGGGCGTCCACGCCGAGGATCACGGTGTTCCCGTACTTTTTCGCCCGCTCCCAGAACGGGGTGGAGGGATAGCCGCGGCTGCGGCCTTCCAGCTGATAGCGGAGCCCCAGAAGATTGTATTCGATGGGGAGATGCATTTCAAGGCAGGCCTGACAGATCATGTCAGATGCCTCACCGCACACCGCATCAAACTGTTCATCCGTCCGGTGCCGCATAAAGAGGTCCGGATGCGCAAGGTAGGCAAACAGGCCGGTCCGGATGGCGCGGACTGTGGACTCGGTGTACCGTCGCACACCGTCCGCCGTGACGCATTCATTGCCCGTGTAAGGCGTGTCCTCCTCGCTGTCCGCATAGTGCTGTCCAAGAATGAAATAGGAAATGCCGCGATCGCGCATCCGCTCGAGCCAGTCATGATAGCGGGGAAAGTACTCCGCTTCCAGCCCGAGATGAATGCGGATGCGCCCATCGTACATTTTCTGCAGATCATGGACGGAGGCGATGTAGTCATCGAGCCGGTCGGCGCTCATGCGGATGGGACTGACATAGCCGGATGAAAAAGGCCAGGGGCTGTGGTCGGAAAACCCCAGCACCTGGTAGCCTGCTTTGAGCGCTGCCTCGACGTAGTCCGCATCTTCTCCGGACGCGTGCTGGCATCGCATCGTATGTGTATGATAGTTGGCCAGAAGGAAACTCATGCGCGGTTCTGCTCCTTGAACTGTTCTTTGAGCGCTTTGAGGCACATCTGTTTGCTGTCGTCAATATGATGCGCCATCAGGGTGCGGAAGCCTTCGAGATCCTTCTTCTCGACATAGTCGACCAGCTGATAATGCTCCTTGTGCGATTCAGCGAGATTGCTGACCTGGCGGATGGCCATGCCGGAGAACCGGGTGATGTATTCATCCTGGCTGTCAATCACGCGGAGAATCCGCTTCTGGCGGCAAAGACTCGTCAGCTGGGCGTGGAATGCGCGGGTGAGGGGAGAGAGCGTATCGACATCATTGGCCGCAATCAGTCGGTCCATGTCAGCGAGCTTCCGGCGCAGGGAGGCGATATCCTCCGGCGTGGCGTTTTCAATAATGGCCGGCAGCGTGAGCATTTCCATCGCGTTGCGGATGGTATAGATCTCTTCGACATCTTCAAGGGTAAACGCGCGCACCATGACACCGCGGCGCATTTCATATTCAACAAGACCATCGCGTTCAAGGCGCCGGAGCGCTTCGCGCAGGGGTGTGCGGCTGATATGCAGCCGGGACGCATATTCTGTTTCCACAATCCGTTCGCCTGCGGGGATTTCGCCGGTAATGATGGCATGGCGGAGCACTTCGTAGGCGATGTCGCGGATCGGGCGGCTTTCCATCATGGGCTGAAACGTAATTTGTGGCATACCATTGACTCCTTGCAAAGCAGATTGTTTTTTTTCTGCACTTGCATGGGAAGAATAGAACAAATCATTCTTCCTGTCAAGAACCATGACACAAAGAAGGCAAAGAAATCATGAGTCAGAGCCGATTTCAGCCGTGAAATCTGCCTGGAAAATGTGATAAACTCGGGATGAAAAAGCACGAAAAAAAGGTCTTGACAAAAATTGCATCCTGTGCATGTTCAGGCCGGAAAAACACAAACCAGAAAAGACTGCTTTACAAAAGCAGAAAGATATGATATTCTTGCGCGCGGTAAACCTGGTTCCTTTAATACAGTCCCGTGAGGCTGAGAAGGCAGGACATACTTTGCATGTGTGCGCCTTTCTGCTGCGGGAAAGGCGTTTTTTTGCGGCTTGAGGAGATGGACGATTGGAAACTGAAGTCAAGGCACAGATCCTGGACGGCCCTTCCATGAACAGGGCACTGGCCAGGATGGCGCATGAAATGATCGAACAGCTCGAACCACTTGATCAGGTGGTGCTGGTGGGCATTCGCAGGCGGGGGATTCCGATCGCTGCGCGTCTGGCCGACCTGATTGAGCGCTATGAAGGCGTTCGCGTGGGAGTCGGTGAGGTCGATATATCCATGTACCGGGATGACCTGACAGAGATTTCCGATGCCCCGAGCGTGTCGGGCACCAAGATTCCGGGCACGGTGACGGGCAAAATCATTGTCCTGGTGGATGATGTGCTCTTTACAGGCCGCACGGCCAGGGCCGCCATGGAGGCGGTCATGGACCTCGGGCGCCCTTCCGCGATCCGCCTTGCGGCACTCATAGACCGCGGCCACCGCGAACTGCCGATCCGTCCGGACTTTGTGGGAAAGAACATTCCGACATCGCATATGGAGCGCGTGGGCGTCAAAGTGACTGAGGTGGACGGGGAGGACAATGTGGCCCTCTACAGCATCTCCTGACTGACCGAAGATAACCGGCGCTGCCGGATATCAATATCATTCATTCCTTCCCTATGGTACAAAGGATACAGAAAGGAAGATTATCATGTCCAACACCAAGAAGCTCTCTGCAGGCAAGTACGCTCTGCTCGGTTTCCAGCACGTTTTCGCCATGTTCGGCGCGACGGTTCTGGTTCCGACGCTCACCGGCCTTGACGTTGCCACCACACTGCTCATGGCAGGTCTGGGCACACTGCTGTTCCATCTGATCACCGGAGGCAAAGTGCCTGCATTCCTGGGCTCCTCCTTCGCATTCCTCGGCGGCTATGCTGCTGTGAGAACCATGGCTGAAAGCCAGGGTGTGGCAGGAACCGGCTGGATTCCCTATGCAGGCGTCGGCGTTCTGGTTGCCGGCCTGATCTATGTGGTCATTTCCCTGCTGTTCCGTGCTTTCGGCCCGAGCAAGGTCATGCGCTACTTCCCGCCGATCGTCACCGGCCCGATCATCATCTGCATCGGCATCAACCTTGCTTCCAGCGCTGTGAATAACTGCGCTGCCAACTGGTGGATCGCGATCCTGGCTGTGGCCATCATCGTGGTGTGCAACATCTGGGGCAAGGGCATGATCAAGATCATCCCGATTCTCCTGGGCGTGGTTGGTTCCTATGCTGTGGCCGCCCTTTGCGGCATGGTGGACTTCACTGAGGTCCGCGAGGCTGCATGGATCGGATTCCCCATTAAGATGGAAGAAACCGTGTTCTCTCTCTTCTCCGGTGCCAACGGCTCCCTGATCATCTCCGCCCTGATCGCCATGGTTCCGATTTCCCTGGCCACCATGATGGAGCACATCGGCGACATCTGCGCCATCTCCTCCACGGTGGGTGCGAACTTTGTGGAAGATCCCGGCCTGCACCGCACCCTGCTCGGTGACGGTCTTGCCACCTCCATGGCTGCGCTCTTCGGCGCTCCGGCCAACACCACCTATGGCGAGAATACCGGCGTGCTTGCCCTGACCAAGGTCTATGATCCCAAGGTCATCCGCATCGCTGCCTGCATCGCTGCAGTCCTGTCCTTCTGCCCGAAGTTTGCTGCCCTCGTGCACTGCATGCCCACCGCTACCATCGGCGGCGTGTCCCTGATCCTCTACGGCATGATCTCCGCCGTCGGCGTGCGCAATGTTGTGGAAAATCAGGTGGACTTCACCAAGAGCCGCAACGTCATCATTGCTGCTCTGATCATGTCCCTGTCCCTGGGCATCTCCTTCTCCACCGCCGGCGCCATCGCTTTCCAGATCGGCTCCGTGACCATCTCCCTGTCCGGTCTGGCTGTGGCTTCCCTGGTCGGCGTTCTGCTCAACGCCATCCTGCCCGGCAACGACTACGTCTTCGGCAAGAACCAGAACGGCGATACCGCCATGGATCTCGGCAGAATGTAATCCGTTTTCAAGGCATTTCCGCCCGGCTTCGGCCGGGCTTTTTCTGTGGAAAAATGGTTTATTTGACATGCGGAAATGACTGTGCTACACTCTCCGCACATGGAAATGAGGTGAGACGGTGAGACATGTCTTCTTTGAGGGCGCAAAAGTCCGTGTCCTCGAGGAACCATATCTCGGAGCGATCCGGCTCGAACGCAGGTCGGAGTCTTTTTTTGTCCTGTCTGTTCCGCTCGGAGCGCCGGAAAAAGCCGCAGAGCTTTTCCTGCAGGGAAGGCAGTCTGCCCGCGCCGCCGCACCCTGTGTGCTTGGCCATCCTGTCCCGGAAATGGACAGGGAATCGCCCCGCGCCTTCTGCCGGGAGGCGCTGGAAGCGCATATCCGTTCTCGCCTTCCGGAACTGATGGAGAGGACCCGGGTGCACTCGTGCACATGGACGCTCGAGTGTCCCGCCGGCGTCTGGGGCACCTGTGTGCGGGAAACCGGAATGATCCGCCTCAATAAAGCGTTGTGCTGGATGCCGCCCGAGGTTGTGGACGAATGTATCCTCCATGAGCTCAATCACTTTGAGGAGCCGACCCATGCGCCGGTCTTCTGGCAGCGCATGACCGAACTGATGCCCTCCTGGGCGTTTCAGGAAGGCATCCTTCGCACACGGAGGGAAGGCGTGAGACATGTATTTCCAGTATAACGGGTACCTGATCCATCTGGTGCGCCGCGCCAACGCCCGGCGGCTTTCCATGACAGCCCATAAGGGAAAGGACTCGCTGACCCTGACGCTTCCGCCTTGGGCGGGGAGGCGGCAGATCCAGGAGTTCCTTGAGGACAACGAGGAGTGGATCCGCGCGCATGCTGTCCACATGGACGCCTGGCATCCGTCGTACCTGCCCGGGGAAAACCATCCGTGCCTCGGGGAGAGAGTGACGCTCGGAGAGCGCGGTGTGCCCAGCGGGAAGGCGTTCATCCGCTGGCGCGCAGAGCGGCTTACGGAACTGATCTGTCATCTTCTCCCGCAGTGGGAGAAGAGGATGGGCGTCAGGGTCCATGAACTGCGCTTCCGCGATACGAAGAGCCAGTGGGGATCCTGCCAGCACGCCACGGCCACCGTGACCCTCGCAGCCAACCTCTGCAAGGTGCCGCCGGAATGCGTGGAATATATTCTGGTCCATGAACTCTGCCATCTGCACCACCCGGACCATTCGCCGGCCTTCCATGCGGAAATGACGGCACTTCTCCCGGACTGGAAAGAACGCAGAGAGCGCCTCAACCGGTTTGACCTGCAGGCATACCCTCCCGAAACCTGATCCCACTCTATGATGAAAGGTCCCAGAGAGCAACATGTTTCAGCATCTGAAAACCATGAAAAAAGAAGTCTTCTATGCCTATCTCCATATCATCGTCGGCTGCCTGATCGGCGGCATGGCCTACCCGCTGTTTCTGATCCCGTGCGGGATTGCCCCGGGCGGCCTGACCGGTGTGGGCATTATCTGCCATCACCTGTTCTCCTGGCCGGTCGGTACGGTGAGCCTGGTGCTCAATATCCCGCTGTTTATTCTCAGCTACCGGCAGATGGGTCCCGTGTTTGCCTTCCGCAGCCTGATCGCCATGACGCTCTTTTCGCTCTCCATTGACCTTCTGCCGTTTGCCCCGATGACGGAGGATCCGCTCCTGGCGACGCTTTTCGGCGGCATTCTCCTGGGCGTGGGCCTGGGCATGATCATGCGCGGCGGAGCGACCACCGGCGGCACGGATATGATGGCAAGACTTCTGCATAAGCATATCAGCTTCCTCTCAGTGGGTGTCCTTCTCTTCGCCATGGACTTCATTGTCATTGTCGCGGCAGCCGTGTTCATCGGCGCCAATGAAGCACTCTATGCCATCATCGATATCTATGCCTCCTCCAAAATGATCGACGCCGTGCTCATCGGCCTGACGGCTGACAAGGCCTGCTTTATCATCTCCGATGCGTGGGAAAAAGTGTCCGAACGGATTCTCACGGAGATGAACCGCGGGGCGACCCAACTCAAGGCGCGCGGTGCCTGGTCCAAGGAAGAGCGGCCCGTGGTGATGAGCGTGGTGTCAAGAAATGAGCTGAGCACCATCAAAAAGATCGTGCAGGAAGAGGACGAGAGTGCCTTCATGTTCGTCACGGAGGCCTATGAGGCGCTCGGCGAGGGCTTCTCGAGTTTCAGGGACGAACGGTAAACGCACCTTCCGGAAGACCCAGCGTCTTCCGTACAGGATAAACAGAACAGTGAAAGAAAGAGGAAACAAACGATGAAAAACAGAATTTTCGCGCTTCTCCTTGCACTGTGCCTTCTGCTGACGGCTGCGGCCACGGCAGAGGAAACCAGGAAAATCGTTGTGACAGGAACGGCCACAGTCAGTGTGGAAGCGGACCGTGCGATTCTGTCCCTCGGCGTGCGCTCTACGGCCGATGACGCGGCCAGGGCGTCTGCAGAAAACGCAACCGCGGTGGAAGCGCTCAAGACCGCACTGACGAATGCAGGGATTCAGGCAGGGGACATCACGACATCGTATTACTATGTGAGCCCGATGTATGACTATTCCTCGAGTGACATGGAGAAAGTGCTGGGCTATCAGGTCAATCATGTGCTGAATGTGCTGGTGAAAGATCTGGACCGGACAGGGGAGATGATCGACCTCGCGCTCGCCTCCGGGGCCAGCACCTGTGACGGTGTGTCCTTCCAGTCGTCCCAGGCCTCAGCCGCGTATGACCAGGCGCTGGTCACCGCCATCAAGGAAGGCCGCAGAAAGGCGGAACTGATGGCGCTGGGCTGCGGAAGAATCCTGGGTGAACTGGTGCTGGTCGAGGAAAACTACGGGGATTACGGCGGCGCCCTGGTGGCCAGAAGTGAAGCATCCATGGACAAAGGCGCCGGCACGCAGATTGTCTCCAACTCTCTGAGCTACTCGGCCACAGTGACCATGACCTTTCTGATGCAGTGATTGGTTAGGACGAACGTCTCTCAAAATTCGTCGAAGGGTATCTCTTTTCGTGAAGAAAAGAATATGGTATAATTAAATAAGAAACAGCTGATACATAGACGCATCAGTTGAATTTCGGACATAAAAAGGAGGAAATTCCAATGAAAAAGGTACTTGCCCTTCTCCTGTCCCTGGCACTGTGCATGACAGCGTTTGCTGCTCTGGCAGAGGATATGCGTGTTGCCATGATCACCGACTACGGCGACATCACGGACCAGTCCTTCAACCAGACCACCTATGAGGCTGCCAAGGCCTACTGCGAAGCAAACGGCGTCGATTTCACCTACTACAAGCCCGCCGGTGACTCCACCGCTGAGCGTGTTGCCATGGTCGAGAAGGCTGTTGACGAAGACTACAACGTGCTCGTTCTGCCTGGATTTGCTTTCGGTGCAACTGTTGCCGAAGTGCAGGCTGAATACCCCGACACCAAGTTCATCGCTCTCGACGTGAGTGCTTTCGATCTGAAGAAAGAAAACGAAGACACTCCTGTTGAACCTGCTTCCAACGTGTACTGCGCTGTGTATCAGGAAGAACTGTGCGGCTATATGGCTGGTTATGCAGCTGTGAAGCTGGGCTACACCCATCTGGGCTTCCTGGGCGGCATGGCCGTTCCCGCTGTTGTCCGCTATGGCTTCGGTTTCGTGCAGGGCGCTGACGCTGCCGCTGTCGAACTGGGCAAGGCTGGCGATGTGGTCATCGAGTATGTGTACGGCAACCAGTTCTATGGCGATGCCGACATCACTGCTTACATGGACAACTGGTATCAGACCCTGGGCGTGCAGGTCGTGTTTGCCTGCGGCGGCGGCATCTATTCCTCCGCTGCTGAAGCTGCTGCCAAGGTTGAAGGCGCAAAGGTTATCGGCGTTGACGTTGACCAGGCTGCCATCATCGACGGTCAGTACGGCGAAGGCCTGACGGTCACCAGCGCTATGAAGGGTCTGGCTGCCACCGTGAACACCATGCTGGCTGAAATCGCAGCCGGCAACTGGGCAAACTATGGCGGACAGGTTGCAAACCTGGGCCTGGTTGGCGAAGATCCTGCTGCCAACTATGTGCAGATCGCTCCTTCCACCCAGTATGCTGACGGCTTCACCGCTGACGACTATGCTGCTCTGGTCAGCAAGATGTTCAACGGCGAAATCACCGTGTCCAATGCTATCGAAGCAATGCCCGCTACCACTGTGACGGTCAACGACCGCGGTGCTGTGAAGTAATTGCATGTCCCGGAGGGTCCTCCCTCCGGGATTTTGACAAAAGCCCCCGTGGATCCTTCCAACCAAGGCCAATCGGGGGTTTTTGTCAGAATTTGCAGACCGGCTCTGCCGGAAAAACAAAGGAGGGCTGCGAATTGGGAAGCGAATATGCGATTGAAATGCTGAATATTACCAAGCGCTTTCCCGGCATTATCGCCAACGACAACATCACCCTGCAGCTGAGAAAGGGCGAAATCCACGCACTGCTCGGAGAGAACGGTGCAGGCAAGTCCACCCTGATGAGCGTGCTCTTCGGACTGTATCAGCCCGAGGAAGGTGTCATCAAGAAGGACGGTCAGGTCGTCAAGATCAACGACCCGAATGATGCCAACGCCCTGGGGATCGGCATGGTGCATCAGCACTTCAAGCTGGTAGAATGCTTCACGGTTCTGGACAACATCATTCTCGGCGTGGAACCGACCAGCAAGTTCGGTCTCCTCAAAAAGGATGAAGCGCGCAGACGCGTTGTGGAACTGTCTGAGCGCTATGGCCTGCAGGTGGATCCGGATGCAAAGATTTCGGATATCACCGTCGGCATGCAGCAGCGCACGGAAATCCTGAAGATGCTCTACCGCGACAATGAAATCCTGATCTTTGACGAACCGACTGCCGTTCTGACGCCCCAGGAGATTGATGAACTCATGCAGATCATGAGAAATCTCCGTGCCGAGGGCAAGTCCATCCTGTTCATCAGCCATAAGCTCGCAGAAATCATGGCCGTCGCCGACCGCTGCTCGGTGCTTCGCAAGGGCAAGTACATCGGCACGGTGAATACGGCAGATGTCACCATGGAAGATCTCTCCGCCATGATGGTCGGCCGCAACGTCAACTTCCATGTCGAGAAAAAGGAATGCCATCCCGGCGATGTCATCCTTCATGTGGACAACATCAGCGTGGCCAGCCGCACCCATCACAAGGATGCCGTGCATCGCGTCTCCTTTGATGTGCATGCGGGCGAGATCGTCTGCATTGCCGGCATTGACGGCAACGGCCAGACCGAACTGGTCTACGGCATCACCGGTCTGGAACCGCTGAAGGAAGGCAAGCTGGAGCTGCAGGGAAAAGATATCACCAAAGCTTCGATCCGCGAGCGCAGCCTGTCCGGCATGAGCCATATTCCGGAAGACCGCCACAAGCACGGTCTGGTGCTGGACTTCACACTCGAGGATGATATGATCCTCCAGCGGTACTTCGAGAAAGCCTTCTCCTCCGTCATTGGCTTCATGAAGCGCCCCAATATCCGCAAGTATTCCGAAAAGCTCATCGATCAGTACGATATCCGTTCCGGCCAGGGTTCCGCCACGACGGTGCGTTCCATGTCCGGCGGCAACCAGCAGAAGGCGATCATCGCCCGCGAAATTGACAAGGATCCGGTGCTGCTGGTGGCTGTGCAGCCGACCCGTGGTCTGGATGTCGGCGCCATCGAGTACATTCACCGTCAGATTGTGGCCCAGCGCGATGCCGGCAAGGCCGTGCTGCTCGTCTCCCTGGAAATGGACGAAGTGCTGGATGTGTCCGACCGTATTCTGGTCATGTATGAAGGCGAAATCGTCGGCGAACTCGACCCGAAGAAGACCACGCCTGAAGAAATGGGTCTTTACATGGCCGGCGCCAAGAGAGACAGCGAAAGGAAGGAGGACTGACGATGCAGAAGGAACGTACACCGCTGCTTAGAAAACCGAGCGTCCAGACACTGCTCGCCTCGCTCGTATGTATTCTTCTCGGCCTCCTGATCGGCTATATTGCGCTGCTGATCATTAACCCGGCCGGCGCAGGTCAGGCCATTATCGCGATTGTCAAGAATTTCTGGACCTATTCCAAACCGGCCACCCAGATCAAAAACCTGGGCATGACCCTGGTCAAGACCGCGCCGCTGCTCATGTGCAGCCTGTCCGTGCTCTTTGCCTATAAGGTCGGGCTCTTCAATATCGGCGCAGCCGGACAGTATGTCGCCGGTGCCGGCGCGTGCATCTACTGCGCGATCGGCCTCGGCTGGGGCTGGCTGCCGTGCATGATCGCCTCGATTCTGGCCGGTGCTCTGGTCGGTTCGATCTCCGGTATCCTCAAGGCGTACCGCAACGTCAACGAGGTCATTTCCTGCATCATGCTCAACTGGATCACCCTGTACCTGGTCAACACGCTCCTGGCCAACGTCAAGGAGCCGACCTCCAACTACACCTATGTTATTTCCAGACATCTGGTGATGGTGGACGGCACGGCAACCACCGTTGCGAATCCCGGCGCCATCATGCCGTCGCTCGGCCTGGAAAACCTCTTCAACAACAATAAGTACGTCGGTCTGGCCCTGCCTCTGGCCGTACTCCTGGCCATCGCCGTGTGGGTTCTCCTTAACAAGACACGCCTGGGCTATGAGCTCCGGGCCACAGGCCTGAACAAGAATGCCGCCAAGTACTGCGGCATGCAGGATCGGAAGAATATCGTCCTGACCATGGCGATTGCCGGCGGCCTTGCCGGTATCGGCGCAGCCATGCTGTACCTGACCGGACTTCAGCAGTGGAGCGTAACGCAGTCCTCGGTTCCTTCCATGGGCTTTAACGGCATTGCCGCTGCCTTCCTCGGCGGCCTCAATCCGATCGGCACCATTTTCTCCTCGCTGTTTATCCAGCATATCACCGATGGCGGCAGTTTCCTGGACATGCGCGTCTACTCTGCCGAAATCTCTGATTTCATCTCTTCTCTGATTATTTATCTCTGCGGCTTTGTGCTCTTCTTCAAGACAACACTCAATAAGTCGCTCGACCGCCGCGAAGAGAAAGCGATCCGCATGGCAAAAGGAGGGAAGGCATCATGATCCTGCTGATTCAGTACATGCTCGTATTTACTTCCGTCCTGATGCTCGTCGCTCTGGGCGGCTGCTTCTCGGAGCATTCCGGCGTCATCAACATCGGTCTGGAAGGCATCATGGTCTTCGGTGCGCTGGGCGGCGCGCTGATGATGAAGTATCTGCCTGCCGGAACCGCGGGCTGGCTGGTCTTTGTGGTCTGCGTTCTGGCGGCCATGTTCATGGGCATTCTGTACTCCCTGCTGCTGGCTGTCGCAGCCATTGACTTCAAGGCGGACCAGACGCTGGTCGGCACCGCTATGAACCTTCTGGGCACCGCAGCGGCCACCGTTATCGTCAAGGCCCTGAACACCGCTGAGAACCCGAATAATCCGTCCTCCACCATTCAGTACATTGCAGCCAAGAAGAACTTCCTGATTGTCAACGGCTATGAATTCAACTGGTTCATGCCCCTGGCACTGATCCTGCTGATTCTGTCCTACATCATCCTGTATAAGACGCGCTTCGGCCTGCGTCTGATGGCCTGCGGCGAGCATCCCCAGGCAGCAGACTCCGTGGGCATCAATGTGCGGAAGATGCGCTATGCAGGCGTCATGATCTCCGGCCTTCTGGGCGGACTGGGCGGCCTGGTGTACATCACCGCCGGCGTCTCCGAATGGAAGTTTGAAAACGGCGTGGCCGGCTTTGGTTTCCTGGCCCTGGCTGTGATGATCTTCGGCGGCTGGAAGCCCACGAAGATTGCGCTTGCTGCGCTGCTCTTCGGACTCTTCCGTTCGCTCTCCAATGTGTATACGGGCTTCCCGCTGCTCAACAATCTGAACCTGCCGAGCACGGTGTACAATATGCTCCCGTATATCATCTCCCTGATTGTGCTGATTTTCTTCTCTGCGAATTCCGCAGCGCCCAAGGCCGAAGGCATCCCGTACGACAAGGGAAGCCGGTAACGGCACATTTCAGATCCTCGCATGGCCGGATGTTTCCGGCCATGTTTTTTTGTGCGAAAACGCCCTCACAAAACAATTTACGAATTTTTCCGTAAAAATACGAAAAAATGTTCGGATGAATAAATGGACAATCTGGTTGATTTGAGACAAGGAATAAACCTGAAAAATAAATGATTGCAATAAAACGGAAAAAGTTTTGTTCTGCGCCTTGACAAGCGCCACAGGATGGGTACAATTGCTGTGATTGTTCGGAACTCCGGGCAATCGAGAACAAATGGAAAGGACGTTTTCATGAAGAAAGTTGCGGTCATCATGGGCAGCGACAGTGACCTCCCGCTGATGCAGGGTGCACTGGATATGCTCGGGAAACTCAACATTCCCTGTGAGGCGCATATCTATTCGGCTCACAGGACACCGGATGCGGCTGCGGACTTTGCCAGGAATGCCAGAGCCGAAGGCTTTGGGGCAATCATTGCCGGTGCCGGGAAAGCGGCACATCTGGCGGGCGCGCTTGCTGCGAGAACCACACTTCCGGTGATCGGTGTCCCGATCAAGTCCTCTACACTGGATGGTCTGGACGCACTGCTCTCCACAGTACAGATGCCGAGCGGAATGCCTGTCGCAACGGTTGCCATTGACGGTGCAGCCAATGCAGCGCTTCTCGCGGCACAGATTCTCGCCGTTTCGGATGACACCATTGCCCAGAAGCTCGAAGAGCTCCGGGCCAGACAGACCGAGGCCGTATTACTCAAGGACCGTGCACTTCAGGAACAGAAATAAGGAGGAAGCCCTGCGAGGCGAAACAGTATGAAAAAACTTGAACAGCTCTATGAAGGAAAAGCCAAGAAAGTGTTTGCCACCGATCAGCCTGATCTGGTGATTGTCGACTACAAGGATGACGCGACCGCCCTCAACGGCAAGAAGCGCGGCACCATCAAGGGCAAGGGCGCCATCAACAACATGATGACCAACCGCCTCATGCAGATGCTCGAGAAGAACGGTGTGCCCACCCACTTTGTCGAAGAAATCAGCGACCGCGAGACCGTCGTCAAGAAGGTCAGCATCGTGCCCCTCGAAGTCATCATCCGCAATGTGGCTGCCGGCAGCCTGTCCAAGCGCCTGGGCATTCCGGAAGGCACCCCGCTGCGCAAGCCCGTCATTGAATACTGCTACAAGTGCGACGAACTCGACGACCCGATGGTCAACGAGTATCACATCGCTGCCATGGGCTGGGCCACCGACGAGCAGATGAAGCTCATCGCAGAGTATGCTCTGAAAGTGGACAGCGTGCTCATCCGCTTCTTCAAGGAAATCAATGTGGAACTCATCGACTTCAAGCTTGAGTTCGGCGTCACCTCCGACGGCACGCTCGTGCTGGCTGACGAGATTTCTCCCGACACCTGCCGCTTCTGGGATGCAACCACCCACGAGAAGCTGGACAAGGACCGTTTCCGTCGTGACATGGGCGGGGTGGAAGAGGCCTATATCGAGATGGCCCGCCGCCTGCATATCGAAGAGTGAGGGCTGTTATGGAAAACATGGTATCTCTTCTTGCCGGCAACCGTTATCCCGGCCGCGGCATTGTCCTGGGCATGAATGAAGACGGGACTGCTGCCCGCATTGCATATTTCATCATGGGACGCAGCGAAAACAGCCGCAACAGGATCTTCGTCAAGACCGATGCGGACACGCTCGAGACCCGTGCCTATGACGAATCCAAGATGATCGACCCGCGCCTGATCATCTATGCCCCGTACCGCCACATCTCCGGCGGTGTGCACATCATCACCAACGGCGACCAGACGGATACCATCCGGGATTATCTGGAAGCGGGCAAGACCTTTGAGGAAGCGCTCCGCTCCAGAACCTTTGAGCCCGATATGCCCAACTACACGCCCCGTATTTCCGGTCTGGTGGAAGTGGCCGACGGACAGGCATCCTTCCGTCTCTCCATCCTCAAGAGCGACCGCGGCAATCCCGATGTGGTGCTGCGCCAGTTCTTTGAGTATTCCACCATGGCCAACGGCGAAGGTGCGTTCCTGCACACCTATCGCTGCGACGGCAATCCCATCCCGTCCTTTGAAGGCGAGCCTGAGCGCGTGAGCGTTAAGGGTTCCTTTGAAGACTGGACGAAGGAAGTCTGGGAGAGCCTGGACAGCGAAAACCGCATTTCTCTGTTCACCTGCGAACTTCCCGTCGACGGAAGCAAGGGACAGGAATGCGTGATCAACAAGTATCAGTAATCCATTGTTTCGGCGGCCGCACATTCTACGGCCGCTGACTTTGTTCAAGGAGGCAGCAAGATGGCGACGGACAGCTATGTAAGCCCTTTTTCCACACGCTACGCAAGCAAAGAAATGCAGTTCCTGTTTTCAGAGGACCATAAGTTCCGCACCTGGCGCAGACTGTGGATTGCACTGGCCAGGGCTGAACAGGCCGAGGGCCTGGACATCACCGACGAACAGATTGCCCAGCTGGAAGCTCATAAGGACGACATCAATTATGATGTGGCCCGTGCACGTGAGCGGGAAGTCCGCCATGACGTCATGAGTCATGTCTATGCGTACGGCCTGCAGTGCCCGGATGCCGCCGGCATCATTCACCTCGGCGCCACATCCTGCTATGTCGGCGACAACACGGATGTGCTGATCATGAAGGAAGCCCTGGAACTCGTGCGTTCCAAGCTCCTGACGGTCATCAGCCTCCTGGCCGATTTTGCCGACCGCTATAAGGCCCTCCCGTGCCTGGCCTACACCCATCTGCAGCCGGCCCAGCTGACCACGGTCGGCAAGCGCGCCACCCTCTGGCTCAATGAAATCTATATGGATTACGAGGAAGTCGAGCACAGAATCCAGTCCCTCGCGCTCCTGGGCTCCAAGGGCACGACGGGCACGCAGGCCAGCTTTATGGAACTCTTCCACGGGGATACAGCCCGTGTCCGCGGCGTGGAAAAGCGCATTGCCGATATGTTCGGGATGAGCCGGGTGGTCCCGGTGTCCGGACAGACCTATTCCCGCAAGGTGGATTATCAGGTGGTTTCCGTGCTCTCCGGGATTGCCCAGTCTGCCAGCAAGTTTGCCTATGACATGCGCCTGCTGGCCAGCTTCAAGGAGATGGAAGAGCCCTTTGAAAAGAGCCAGATCGGCTCCTCCGCCATGCCGTACAAGCGCAATCCCATGCGCAGCGAGCGCATTGACGCGCTCAGCCGCTATGTGATGGTGGATACGCTCAATACAGCGATCACCGCGTCCTGCCAGTTCTTTGAAAGAACGCTCGATGACTCGGCCAACAAGCGCATTGCCGTGGCGGAGGCATTCCTGGGCGTGGATGCCATTCTCAATATCATGATGAACGTGTGTGACGGCATGGTGGTCTATGAAAAGGTCATCCGCCAGAGAGTCATGCGCGAACTGCCCTTCATGGCGACTGAAAACATCATGATGGACGCTGTGGAAAAGGGCGGCAACCGTCAGGAACTCCACGAAAAGCTCCGCGTGCATGCACAGCTCGCGGCCCGTCACGTCAAGGAAGAGGGCGGGGAGAACGATATGATCGAGCGCGTCGCAGCCGATCCCTCCTTCCAGCTCAATGAAGAGGATCTCCGCGCGGTGCTCAAGCCTGAAAACTATACCGGCCGCTCCGCCGAGCAGGTCACGGAATATCTCGACGAGATCATCCGTCCGCTGCTGAAGGAAACGGCCGGGGAAGCCGGCGGACAGGTCGAATTGACCGTCTAAAGACCAATAAGAACAAAGGGGACAGCAGCGTCTGTCCTCTTTTTGCATGGAAAAAAATAATGTGAAAAAACCGGGAACAAATCTAGGTTTTCATTCGTAAATAGTGTATACTTCAAAGGAACCCATCCTGAAATGAAAGTGAGGCGATTGCATTGAATATCAGTGTGCAGACATTGCAAAACGCGTACTGGAATTTGATTCACAGGTTGGGGCTGGCAGATATACTGGATATTGTGATCGTGGCAGTGGTTCTCTATGAGATCCTGATGCTCATTCGACATACACGCGGAAGCGCCGTTCTCAAGGGATTCGGCCTTCTGATCCTTGCCTCCCTGGTCAGCAATATGATCGGTCTTACAGCACTCAACTGGCTCCTTGCAACCGTGGTCCAGAATGGCGCAATCGTTCTGGTGATTCTCTTCCAGCCGGAACTGCGTCATGCCCTCGAACAGGTCGGACGCGGGGCAGGTCTCAATTCCTCCTCCCGCCGGGAAGACAATGATGAAGTGACCAAAGCCATTGACGGGATTGTGGAATGCTGCGTTTCCCTCAGCCGCAGGCGTGTGGGTGCGCTGATTGTCATCGAACAGAAAACCGGCCTCAAGGAGTATGTGGAGACCGGCACCTATATTGACGCTGCAGTCTCTTCTCCGCTGCTGGAAAACATCTTTGAACCCAACACACCGCTCCATGACGGAGCAGTGGTGGTGAGCGGAACGCGCGTGGTCGCGGCCGCCTGCATTCTTCCGCTGACGGAAAACCGCAATGTGAGCCGTGAGCTCGGCACCCGCCACCGCGCCGCGATCGGCCTGACGGAGACGACCGATGCGCTCTCGCTGATTGTTTCCGAGGAAACGGGCATCATCTCCTATGCGAGAGGCGGCGAAATCAGCCGCGGGCTCGATGAGAATTCCCTGCGCAGCATGCTCAATGATCTGTTCCACAAGCAGGCCAGCCCGTGGAAGCGTCTCTTCCAGTTCGGAAAGGAGGAGAAGGCATGAGCAATTCATTTTCCTCCAAATGGAAAATCCTCCGGGAAGAACTGAAGAAACTGCTGACGAGGAACTGGGGCTATAAACTGCTCTCCCTGTTTCTTGCGGCAGTGATCTGGTCGGTGCTGATTGCACAGGACCCGACGATCACCAGAGAAAAAACGATTCCCGATGTGACGCTGACCGTGTCCGGCACGGATAACATGAAGCGCAACGGCTTCATCGTGACCAATGACCTGAGTGATCAGATCCAGGATGTCACCATCCGCGCCTCGGTCCCGCAGATGCAGTATCAGACCGTGAGTGCGGCAAACTTTGTCCCGAGAATCGACCTGAGCCGCGTGCGCTCTGCCGGCACCCAGCAGGTGCGTATCCTGACCACCAATTCCTCCTCCTACGGCACCGTGCTGGAAGTGACGCCGGCCTCGGTCACCCTGGAAGTCGAGGAATACATCACCAGAAACCGGATTCCGATCGTCCGCGAGACCGTGGGCGAAATGGCTGACGGCTGGTATACCACTTCCACCACGCTCGATCCCACCACCCTCACGGTTTCCGGCCCGCGCTCGATTGTCGAGTCCGTGGTCCGCGCAGAGGTCGTGCAGGATCTGTCCACCGTGCCCGCGGTGGAAGGCGTGCAGCGCTCCGCGCTCTCGTTCCGCCTGGTGGACCAGCAGAATCAGACCGTGGAGAGCGACCTGCTCGAAGTCACAAGCATGTCCGTTCTCGTCGATTCCGTGATTGCGGAGCAGACGGTGTATCCGACCAAGCTGCTGACCTTCTCCCAGACCGGCGTGATCACCGGCGTGCCTGCCGAAGGCTACGAGGTGAAGTCCGTGACCTTCTCACCGGATAAGATCCGGGTGGCCGGACGCGCGGATACGCTGGAGAACCTCGACAGCATCTTTACGGACCTGACCGTGGATGTCACGGGCCGCAAGGAATCCTTCACGCAGAATGTGCGCCTCAGACGCCCCAGTGAACTGGTCTATATGAGCCAGGACTCCGTGACGGTGTCCGTGGAAATCGGCGAAGTGATCTCTGAGAAGGTCTTTACGGACGTCCGGATCAATGTCACCGGTGCCGAAGCGAATCTCAGCGCGGTGCTCGAAGAACGGTATGCCGATATTGTGACCGTGCAGGGTCCGCTCAACTGGCTGAACTCCCTCAAGGGATCTCAGCTGCTCCTGCGGGTCGATGCAGCCGGCCTGACAGAAGAGGGCACCTATGAGCTGCCTGTCCTGTGTGAAATATCCGGGGATGATGGACAGGAATACACGGTGAAGACTTCACCCTCTGCGGTAACGCTGACTGTGAGATCGAAATAAAGCATGCAGGTGAGGCAGTCTTCGCTGCTTCACTTGCTTTTTTTGACGGAGGGCAGCATGAACAATATTTCCAATGTGATCTTCTCTGCCTTTTTCAGCTGGCTGAAGTCAGTCATCCAGATGATATATGGTGCCGTCACGCAGCCGGAGCACCTGAGCCTGCTGACCTTTATTGCGAACAACTGGGTGCTTCTTCTGATTATTCTGCTTGTGGTTGGGACCGCGATTGACCTGACGGTGTATCTCTTCCGGTGGCGGCCGTTTGAAGTCTGGCGCAGCTTTTTCCGCCGCCTGAGACACCGGGGAAAGCCGAGGGTGAAGGCAAGCCGGGCTGCAGCGCAGAGCATGCCGACGGTCGGAAGCGTGCCGGAGGATGACGCGTATGTGATTCCGGATACAGGCCTCCAGCGAAGCCCCGAGAACCTGGTGTATATGGACCCCATGACCGATGTGGAGTACAGTACGGCGCAGGAGGAAACCGAAGAGACCGGGGAAGAAATCCAGGTCATGGAAGAAATGGATGCCGAGATCGTGCCGGAAGAGCACAGACGCAGGCGCCATGTGAAAACGAAGGAGAAGACCGGCGGACTGCGGCATCTGATCCGCAAGATCCTCGCTGAGGATGAGGCGGAACCGGATCCGCTCCGGTATACCGCAGCCCCGCCGCCGGTGGATGCGCGCGACGCATACAATGAACCGTATATTCCGCCGCAGTGGAAGAGTCCGGAACCGGTCGGTATCCGGAAAAAGCGCAGTGAAAAGGAGAAACAGGACGATGCATGATCTGCCCGCGGCATTCCTGGAAGCCATGCAGGGACAGCTGGGAGACGAATTCGAGGCGTTCTGTGCCTCGTATGCGCAGGAAGCCCTGCGCGGCGTGAGACTCAATCCCCGCAAGCAGCCTTCCCATCTTCAGCCTGAGGGCCTGGGCGCGGCTGTGCCCTGGTGCAGGGACGGATACTATCTTTCCATGGACTCCCGCTGCGGGCTGCAGGTGCTGCATGAGGCCGGGGCCTGGTACCTGCAGGAGCCGAGCGCCATGCTGCCGGCAGCCGTGCTCGATGTGCAGCCCGGGGAAACAGTGCTCGACCTGTGTGCGGCCCCGGGCGGGAAAACCACGCAGCTGGCGGCCGCCATGCAGGGGCAGGGACTCCTGGTCACCAATGAGATTGTGCCCAAGCGCGCACAGATCCTGTCGCGCAACGTGGAGCGCATGGGCGTCAGCAATGCCCTGGTCGTCTCCGCGGACCCGTCTCAGCTCGCGCGCAAATGGCCCGAAGCCTTTGACGCGGTGCTGGTGGATGCGCCGTGCTCCGGAGAGGGCATGTTCCGCAGACATCCGGAAACCCGGGAGGAATGGTCCGCAGAGTCTGTCCGCGGCTGCTGTGCGCGTCAGAGGGAGATTCTTGATCAGGCAGCACAGATGGTGCGCGGCGGAGGCCGACTGGTGTATTCCACCTGCACCATGAACCGCAGCGAGAATGAAGAGAATGTCGAATGGTTCCTGAAGGCACACCCGGACTTTGTCCTGGATCCCTTTCTGCTGCCCGGCGTGGACGGGAAAGCGGGATACTATACCTGCTATCCCCACAGAATCCGGGGCGAAGGCCAGTTTGCCGCAAGGTTTGTGCGGAGGGAAGGGGACAGCCGGCCGATCGCCGCGCCTTCCCGCTGCCCGGATGAAAAAAACGTGCGCAGCGCGATGGAAAAGGCGGTGCACGCAGTGCCGCACAGTCTGTCCATGCTGGGGAGCACCATCTTTACACTCCCCGGATGTCCGGACCTGAACGGAGTGAGAGTTCTGCGCGCAGGGGTGCACCTGGGCGAAGTGCGAAAGGGCATCTTTACCCCGGACCATGCCTGGGCCGTGTGCGACTGCCCGCCGGATGTGGAGAGGGTGGAAATCTCCGAGGAGGAAGCCATCCGCTACCTGCAGGGCGAAACCGTGCAGATGCACGAGGAGCACAAGGGCTATGTGCTGCCGACGTTTGACGGGCTTCCGCTCGGCTGGGGGAAAGTCACAGGGCTTGTGATGAAAAACCACTATCCCAAAGGCCTGCGGCGTCTGGTGGATCATTCGTGACGCTTGACATGCATGCCGTGTTGTGCTAATGTCCCACTTGAATTTTTTTCACGGGGAGGACCTCATGATTACGATTGTGACAGACAGCATGTCCGATCTCACGCCCAGTGAAGCGGAGTCGCTTGGTGTCGTTCTGATTCCCCTCACGGTGCGCTTCGGCACACACGAATACCGTGAAGGGTTTGATATTTCAAGGGAAGAATTCTTTGCAAGACTGCGGACAGCCACCGAGCTGCCCAAGACCAGTCAGGTACCGCCCACGGTCTTTCTGGAAATCTTTGAGAACCTGCTGAAGGACCCGGAAAGGGAAGTGCTGTATATCTCAGGCTCCTCGAAGATTTCGGGGTGCTATCAGTCGGCGCAAACGGCCAAAGGCATGCTGGAGCAGCCGGAGCGGCTGGTGATCATTGACTCGCTCATCGCGATCTCCGGCCAGGCGCTGCTCGTGCGCATGGCGGCAGCGAAAGCGAAAGTCTATTCCTCCGCGCGGGAGCTTGCGGAGCTCATTACCGCCTTCCGTGACCATCAGCGCTGCTTCGGTCAGGCGGAGGATCTCAAATACCTGGTCATGGGCGGACGTCTCTCACCGCTGGTGGCCAAGATGGGCACGGCGCTTTCGATCAAGCCCATGCTGAAGTTTGAGGAAGGTTCCATCCTTCAGGCCGGACTGATCCGCGGGCGAGGGAAGGCGAGAAACTGGTATCTGGAAAAGCTCCAGCAGTACCCGCCGCGCCTGGACTGTCCGCTGGTGATTGCCGGCTGTGACTGCCCCGAGGATGTCGAGAAACTGAAAGCCTTCTTTGAGAGCCAGAGAATGGAACTGCCGGAGATCATTACCATGGGCGTCGGGGCCGTCATCGGCACGCATGTCGGGCCCGGACTGGTCGCTGTCTCCTGGATTGAGCGCTCATAAGGACAATAAAAAAAACGGCTTCGGCCGTTTTTTTCGTGGAAACAGACAGGAAAGGAAACAAAAAAAGCGGTTTTCACACCGCTTCTTTTGTTATGCCTCAACTGCATCATCGTGGGTCTTCGGCAGCGCGCGCTGGACATTGCCGGAGCGCAGGCAGCGAGTGCAGACATTCATCCGCTTGCTAGCCCCATTGATCACAACATGAACACTCTGCACATTGGGTGCCCATTTTGTGTGGGTCTTGCGGTTGGAATGGCTGACCAGATTGCCGTTCAGCTGGCCTTTGCCGCAGATCTGACAAAACTTGCCCATGATCATTCCCCTCCTCGTTGGAGTCAAGACACATCAAAGCGGGTGTATTCTATCATGAGCGCATCGAAATTGCAAGAAGAAAATTCGCAGTTCCTTCTCTCCGAAGGAATACGATCAGACCAGCCCCTTCGTCTCCCAGGCATGCCCGTGGAAGCGAATCAGGAAGCAGGTGATGCGGACCAGCCAGTCAATCTGCATGGCGATCCAGATGCCGACCAGCCCCATCCCGCAGGCAATGGAGAGGATGTAGCCGAAGCCGAGGCGGAAGACCAGCATGGAAACGGACGAGACGATCATGGTAAAGCGGGCATCCCCGGCTGCGCGCAGGGCATTGGGGAAAACGAAGGACATGGGCCAGGCAAAGATGGAACCAAGGCCGTGGATCACAATGACCGTCTTGGCCAGCGCTTCGGTCTCAGCGGTCAGCTGGAAGGGCGCTGTGATGACCGGGGTCAGGCAGAGCATGAAGATGTTGAGCACACTCATGCACAGATAGGAGAGCTTCATGAGCAGCCAGGTATACCTGCGCGCTTCATCCATCCGGTGCGCGCCGACGCACTGCCCGACGACCGTGATCATGCCGAGCGAGATCGCCGACCCCGGCAGCACCTGAATCGTAGCGATGGTGTTGCCCACCGCATTGGCCGCAATGCTGGTCGTGCCAAACCCGGCCACCATGCGCACCAGCAGGAGCTTGCCCAGCTGGAACAGGCTGTTTTCAAAGCCATTGGGGAGCCCGATGGAGAGGATCTTCCGGATCAGGTCCGGCCGGTGCTCGTAGCGCAGAAGGTTCGGGAAGGGGATCTGGCTGTCCGGCTCACGGAGATACCGGGTAATGTAGATGGAGGCTGCCGCGCGGGAAATCAGGGTGGCCAGACCGGCGCCGAGCGCACCCATGCCGAGGGCATAGATGGTGATGGCATTACCGGTGATGTTGATGATGTTCATGATCATGCTCGTGCTCAGCGTGCACCGGCTTCTGCCCATGGACCGCAGCAGGGCCGCACTGGCATTGTACATGGCCAGGAACGGGAAGGAGAGCGCGGTCATCAGGAAATACCCGAGCGCCGCCTCCATGACGTCCGCCTCAATGCTGCCAAAGATGGTGGAGAGGAGGAAGGAGCGCAGGGCAAGGCAGATGACGGTAAAGATCCCGGAAAAGAGCAGGGCAATATAGTAGAGCTGGCGGGCGGAGGCCTGTGCAACCCGGAGATCGCCGTGCCCGAGATACTGGGACGTGACGACAGCACCGCCGGTGGCCAGGGCGCCGAGGAACTGAATGAGCAGGACATTGATGGAATCGACAAGGGAAACACCGCTGACCGAAGCTTCACCGCAGGAAGAAACCATGACCGTGTCCATCATGCCCACGAGCACGACCAGCAGCTGCTCAAAGAGGAGCGGCAGCAGGAGGGCCTGAAGATCTTTTTTGGAGAACATAGCAATCCGTCCTTATCACAAGATGAAAGGCTGCGAGAGCAGGGGATGGAAAGGACTGTACTGCATCAGCCAAAGAGGGCAGCGAGCGGGACATAGGCGATGGGGAAGAAGATGGCGGGCAGCAGATTTCCGACCGGGATATGCTTGTCATAGATGAGGTTGAGGCCGATGGCCGCGATGAGGAGGCCGCCGACCGCTGACATCTCGGTGATGACCTGAGGCGTCAGGATCGGGGAAACCCACATGGCGAGAATGGCAATGAGCCCCTGATAGATGAGCACGGAGAAGGCAGAGAGTCCGACACCGATGCCGAGGGTGGAGGTAAAGACAATGGCGGTCAGTCCGTCAATGATGCCCTTGGCGATGAGCGTGGAGTGATCTCCCTGCAGCGCGCTGGAAATACTGCCGACAATGGCCATGGCCCCGACGCAGTAGACCAGGGTGGCGGTGACAAAGCCCTTGGCAATGGAGCCCTGTTCTTTTCCGTTTCCGAGGTGCTTTTCAATCCGGTTCCCGAAGTGCTCCAGCCGGAGTTCCAGGTTCAGCGCTGAGCCCAGGGCACCGCCGAAGGCCAGGCAGAGAATGACGCACAGCGTGTCATTGGTGCCCATGGCGCCCTTGAGACCGATGAGCACGGTGGCCAGGCCCATCGCGGACATGAGCGCGGTCCGGACGCGCTCGGGAATGCCGCGGCGCAGGAGCAGACCGAGGGCTGTTCCGAGGAGGATCAGCGCGGTGTTGATGATGGTGCCGATCATGGCGTTCCCTCTCAATCCTGAAAATTGGTATGCAAAAAGCCCATCCAGAGAGACGGGCTTTTCAGGTCTACCTTACTGGACGTTGGCAGCTTCCTCAACGGGATAGACGGCAACGACCTTGCGGTCCTTGGCATGGGTCTCGAAACGGACAATGCCGCTCACCTTGGCGAAGAGCGTGTCATCCTTGCCGATGCCAACGTTCATGCCGGGGTGGAATTTGGTTCCGCGCTGACGCACGAGGATGTTGCCAGCCTGTGCAAACTGACCGTCGGCGCGCTTCGGTCCCAGACGCTTGGACTCGCTGTCGCGGCCGTTACGGGTGGAACCCATACCTTTTTTATGAGCAAACAGCTGCAGATTCAATCTGATCATGATGTTTCCCTCCGTTTGTGTATGGAAAGTGATAGGTTTTTGGGGTAGTCTTCTGCAATTGACTCCAGCCCGAGCTGCAGACTCCGCATCAAAAGCTGCGCGTCATGCTGCTGTGTTTCCGACAGGGAAGCGGGAAGCGTGAATGCAAGCATGCCTTCCGCGTATCCGGTGACCTCCGCTTGTACAGAGCACAGTGCTTCGAGGCTGTTGACACAATTGATACCCAGAACGGAAACAGCCGCGCAGACGATGTCATAACCTTCTTCTGCATATCCGGCGTGTCCTTCGCAGCGGTAGGCAATGTACCTGCCGTCACTGTTCAGGGTAAGGGTCGCTCGAACCATTATGCGTTGACAGCGGTGATCTCAACCTTGGTATAGGGCTGACGATGACCGGTCTTGCGATCATAATTCTTCTTGCTCTTATACTTACCGATCACAATCTTCTCACCCTTGACCTGAGCGAGAACCTTGCCTTCGACCTTGGCACCCTCGAGAACGGGATTGCCGACCTTGATGTCGCCGTCGCCGCCGATCATCAGCACGTCGAAAGATACGGTGGAGTCAGGATCCTGATTGATTTTGTCAATGTAGATCACGTCGCCCTGGGAAACACGATACTGTCTGCCGCCTGCTGCAATAATTGCATACATGAAAGCAGCACCTCCTGAAATATACTCGCCGGGCCTGAGGTTGTGTGGAGACACACGATTGAGACCTCTCCCGTGCGGCTTACCGAGCTACTATAACACGCAAAAAGCCCGGTGTCAAGCGGAAAATCACGGTATTTCAATGTTTTGAGGGCCTTCGGGAGCGAAAAAAAGAAAGGCGTCGAGGGGCGGTTCAGAGATGAAAACCGGGGATGCATTCGTCCGATTGCTCCTGTCCTGAAAAATGGTATAATGCTGTACAAAGAGACCCTGCCGACACGGCAGGGAGTGAATGGAGCGAAGCATCATGCGAAGGCGCATTTGCGCGGTGATCCTGCTTTTGGGTATGCTCTGCCTTCTTTTTGGCGCAGCGGCGGAGAACGGAGGGGGCAAGGAAGCGCATCCGGCCTGGGCCGAGACGGTCATTGCAGCGTACAGGGATCTGATCCATCAGGACTGGAAGGTGGACTCGGATATCCCGTACACAGGCGTCATCCTTACCAGCGCATGGCGGGAATACGTGGATGATCCGCGCTCGGAGCCCGCGTGGGCACTGTGCGAAATCGATGGGGAAACGGTGCTGCTCATCGGTGACCGCAGGGATCCGGAAGGCACCTGCCGCAGAATGTTCACAGCGCATGAAGGAAATGTCATGTGGAGCCCGGAGGGGGACGGTGTGACCCCGTTCACGCTGGAGACCGAAGGAAAAACAGTGTCCGGGGATGTGCGGGTGCAGAGCGGTCATACAGTACAGATTGCCTGGACGCGTTTCTGGGAAAGCCGCAAGGCGGTCGTCGCCGCGGAAGCGAAAGGCGGTCTTGTGTCCCGGACCGGGCTGGGTGATGGATCCTATACCCTTGGAAAGCAGGAGACGGGCCTGGTGATCGTGGTCGACCAGGTGGTGGACGGCTGGGCGTGGTACCGGTATCACGCGACGAGACAGGGCGTATCCGCTGCGTCCTGGGGATATATCCCGGAAGACGGACTCGTCTATATGGACAGGACGGATCCGACGGGTACCGCCGTGCTTGCCAAAAACGGAAAAACCAGCGGGAAAGCAAAGATCAATGTCCGGTTCAGACCGACCACGAAAGCCAGAAAAATCCTGGAGCTGCCCATCGGCACACAGGTGGATGTGTATGGCAGTGAAAACGGATGGACCGAGATTGAGTGGAACCGATTCCACGGTTATGTTAAAAATGAGTTTCTCAGGGATATAGAATAGGAAGATTTTCAGTGCTGTTCAGCGTGCTGTCAGATGCCTGGAAAAGAACAAAACAGGGTGCGGAATCCGGAAAAGGAGACCGCACCCTGTTTTGCTTGCGGGAATAGAGCGGGATGATTTATCGTTTTCGGGTGGTGCTTCGCCACACGGGCGTCGTGCGGATATGAGTCCAGCTGAAAGGCAGCTCCGGATTGCGGATGCGTTCGAGAAGAAGACCTGCGGCCATACGTCCGATCTCGACGCTGGGGATCTGTACGGTGGTCAGGGGAGGATCCACCAGGGCAGACTGGGATGTCCCGTCAAAGCCGGTGACCATGACGTCGCCCGGGATCGAGAGTCCCTTCTTTTTAATCGCATTCATCATATGAACGGCCAGGTAATCGTTGGCGCAGATAAAGGCATCGGGCAGGAGGGGCATGCGGTCCATCCGGTCGATCAGCCAGTCAATGTCGTTATACGGTGAGGCGTCAGGCGAAAGAATACAGATCCGCTCATCCACCGGCAGTCCTGCCTCTGACAGTGCCATGCGGTAGCCGACCCAGCGCTCACCAAAACTGCCGCAGTGCTCCCGGTCACCGACAAAGCCTATGTGACGGGCGCCGAGCGCAATCAGTTCGCGGACCACACTGACAATACTGGCCACATTTTCCATCAGAACGATGTCACATGAAATCAATTGCCGGTTTGCATGAGCAGGCGAGTCGATGGCGATGGTCGGAAGTCCCAGACGGCAGACCATATTCAGATAGTCAGCGTCAAAGAGTTCAATGGTGATGATGCCGGAAATCTGTTCGGGAAAGAAGTGGGGAGGAAGTTTCCTGCTTTGCAGTTCTTCATCTGAGATTTCAAACAGCTTCAGCGTATACCCCGCACGGGTGATCTGATCGGTGAATGTTGTGACAAAGTAGGTGCCGAAATGGTAGTCGACAGGCAGATTGTGCGTCAGCAGCGCCAGTGTGCCGCTGACCGGCGGGGCAGGAACACTGCTTTGTTCTGCGGGAAAGGCGTACCCCAGATCCCGTGCTTTCTGGAGAATGAGCGCACGGGTGGCAGGCGGCACGGCGCCCCGCCCATTGAATACTTTGGATACTGTATTTCTGGAAAGCCTGCAGGCATCGGCGATATCCTGCATGGTGACACGTTTTACAGCCATGGGTTCAGATCAACCTTTCTGAACAGTATTGGAATTATCTTATCATACAAGTGAAAACACATCAAGTTTACAAAATGTAAACTAAATATAGCAGAAATGATCTGCGATTCCAGGGCCTGAATTTCAATTTACCAACTATTTTGTCCTAAAATGCACAAAAATGACAAAATAAGTATTGACAACATACTGTACGAAATGTAAAATCTGAATCACTCCAGTAAACCCTGTGATTTACAAAATGTAAACTCTGCGCTGTCTGGTGGACAATGTAGAAAACCATGAAGACAGGCGGAAGGAAGGAGGACGTTTCAAAAACACAATACCGTGAGTTCCAGAGACTGTTCTGACTTAGCAAGGAGGGAAAACATGCAAAGCGCAAAGCAGGTTCCAGCCGCCGGAGTGCGGCAACAGAAAGCAAAGCCGAATTGGGGTAAACGACTGCGGGATTTCAAAGAAAACTGCCCGTATCTCGTCATGATTCTTCCGGCAATTCTGGTTGTTTTCTTATTCAACTATCTTCCGATTTACGGGGTTCTCATCGCTTTTCAGGATTTCATGCCGGGTGACAAGATCCTGTCGAGTGAAACCATCTGGGTCGGATTTGAGAATTTCACGCGTTTCTTCAATGATGTGCAGTTCTGGCCACTGATGAAAAACACCTTCCTGCTGTGTATCATCGGTTTCGTGATCGGATTCCCGCTGCCCATTCTGGTATCCCTGTCGCTCAATGCGCTCAAGAGCAGGAAAGCGGGAAAAGTCTTCCAGACCATCTATACCGCCCCGCACTTTATTTCCCTGGTGGTTTTGGTCGGTATGCTGCAGCTGTTCTTCGGCCGCTACGGCCTCGTGAACAATCTGGCTGCCAGCCTTGGCGCCGAGCGCGTTTCCTACTTTCTGGAGAGCTCCGCATTCCGTCCTATGTATATCCTGTCCAGCAACTGGCAGGACTTCGGATGGAGCGCAGTGATTTACATTGCAGCCCTTTCCAATGTGGATCCGGTGCAGCATGAAGCGGCCATGATCGACGGTGCTTCCCGCTTCCAGCGCGTGCTGCATGTTGATATCCCGGCGATCATGCCCATGATCAGCGTGATGCTGATTATGTCCATTGGCGGTCTGATGGGTGTCGGCTATGAGAAGGCACTGCTGATGCAGACCGACGGCAACCTGGCTGTCAGTGAGCTGATTGCAACCTATGTGTATAAGCGCGGTCTCACCGGCGTGCCGGACCAGGCATATGCAACCGCCATCGGCCTGTTCAACTCTGTCATCAATGTGGTGCTGCTGATTATCGCCAACACCACCTCCAAGCGTTTCTCTGAGAACTCGCTGTGGTAAGGAGGGAAAAGAATATGACCATGAAAAATCCTGCGGTCAAGCCCAGGAACAATGCGCTGAAGGACACAAGAGGGGATAAAGTCTTCTTTGTCTTCAACACACTCTTCCTTGCTCTGCTTGCACTGATTATTCTCTACCCGATTTACTTCATTGTGATTGCGTCCTTCTCCGACCCGGATGCAGTACTGGGCGGACAGGTGGTCCTCTTCCCGGTCAACATCACGCTGGAAGGCTATGAGAAAGTATTCCAGCGTCAGGATATCTGGACGGGCTACCTCAATACCATCTGGTATACCTTGGTCACTGTGCTTCTGGCTCTGGCCGTCACCATCCCCGCCGGATGGGGCCTGAGCAGAAAGACCACCCCCGGCAAGAAATTCTGGATGCTGTATTTCATCATTCCGATGTTCTTCGGCGGCGGTCTCATTCCTTTCTACAACGTGATGAGCAGCCTGCGCCTGATCAACTCTGCCTGGGCTGTGATCCTGCCTGCGATCATGTCGGTCTGGAATCTGTTCATGACCAAGACATTCTTCGAATCCTCCATTCCGGAAGGCATGCTGGAAGCGGCAAGAATTGACGGTGCCGGCAAGTTCCGCACCTTCTTCTCCATCGTGCTTCCCCTGTCCAAGGCCATTATCGCCGTCATGGCACTCTACTATGCAGTCGGACAGTGGAACAGCTACTTCAATGCCATGATCTTCCTGCAGGATGAACAGAAATATCCGCTGCAGCTGGTGCTCAAGGAAATCCTGATTGCCTCCGAGAGCACCGTCGGCGGAAGCGGCGAAACCATTCTGCAGCAGTACCGCCTGGCCAATCAGCTGAAATATGTTTCCGTGATTGTCTCCAGCCTGCCGGTGCTGTGCCTGTATCCGTTTGTTCAGAAGTATTTTGCACAGGGCGTCATGATTGGATCCCTGAAAGGCTAAGAGGAGGTTTACTCTATGAAGAATCTGAAAAAGCTGCTTGCTTTGCTCATGCTGGTGGTCATGGTAGTGACGCTGACGGCCTGCGGCAGCAAGAAGGAAGAACCCAAGGCTGCTCCCAATACATCCAGTACTTCCACGACAGAACAGTCCGCTGCCTCTGCCAATCCTCTGGTGGACACCTACGGCTTCCAGTGGACCGATACTTCCGCGCCGATCCTCAATGAAAAAGGTGCCCAGGAGCTCTCATTCTCGGTCTATTCCTCCAAGAATGCATCCGCTCTGGACTACAATGACATGAAGATCATGGCGGATCTGTATGCACAGACCAATGTCCAGGTGAACTGGGAAAACGTGTCCGAGTCTGTCTACTCTCAGCAGAAAAACCTGATCTTCGGCAATGCGGATAACCGCCCCGATGCGATTTACCATGCCGGCATGGGCGCAGGCGAAATCATCAAGTATGCCAAGCGCAAGGTGCTGGTGCCCATCAGCGATTATCTGGACTATATGCCCAACTTCAAAAAGCTGCTGGAAGAACGCCCTGACATCAAGGCCCAGCTCATCAACATTGAAGACGGCAAAATCTACTCTCTGCCCCGCATTGAGGAAATGGGCCTGCTGCAGAGCCCGAACCTCCTGTTCCTGAACATCGCCTGGACCAAGGAAGCCATCGCTGCCGGTGCCGTCGAAGGCCTGACAGAAGATCAGCTCAAGGACGGCCTCGCGCTGAAGGCGGGTCAGATGGAACAGCTGCTGACCTATTTCCGTGACCATGATATGAACGGCAACGGCAAGACCGACGACGAGCGTCCGCTGAGCTTTGTTTACAACAACTGGCAGGGCAACCAGTGCGATCTGTACGGCATGTTCGGCCTGAATGACAACCTGGAACACCGCGTTGTGGTGGATGGAAAAATCACCTACACCGTGCAGGATGAACGCTTCAAGGAAGCCACCAACTTCATCGCCGGCTGGGTGGATGCAGGCCTGATCGACAAGGTCTCCTTCGAACAGAGCCAGGACAACTTCCTCGCCAACGGCAAGGGCATGGAAACCTATGGTGCCTTCTACTGGTGGGAGAGCGAAACCGTGGTTTCCAATCCGGAAAACTATATCGTCCTCAGCCCGATTGTCGGACCCAACGGTGACCAGACCATCTGCGTTTCCAACAACCCCGAGATCAGCACCGGTGAAGTGGTTCTCTTCAGCAAGTGCCAGTATCCGGAAGTCCTGCTGGCCTACTTTGACCGTTACTATGATCCTGTGATCTCTGCCCAGATCAACTATGGCCCCATCGGCATTGTGTATGAGGAAGCCCGCGATGAAAAGGGCATGCTCGTTCAGAAGCCGCTGCCTGAAGGCGTGACCAGCGACGAACTGCGTCTGCAGAATGCACCGCTTGGCATCATCAATCTGGGTGAATATGCATGGAACAATGTCGTGCACATGGAACCCCGTGCCCAGCTCCGTCTGGAAAGACTGCAGCTCTGTGCAAAGCCCTTTGTTGCTGAAACCGTGAAACCCTGCCCCAACCTCCAGTTCACCCTGGAAGAACTGAACACCCTGAGCAACTATGAGACCAACCTGAACGACTATATCCGCACCAACCTGATCTCCTGGCTCATGAAGGGCGGCGTATCCGATGCTGCCTGGACCACCTTCCAGAACGATCTGAACGGAAAAGTCAATCTGGCCGGCATTCAGAAAGTCTATCAGGATGCCTATGACCGCTTCACTGCGAAATAAGGGAGGAAATGACCATGAAGAAATCCATTGCAGTCATTGCCCTGCTTCTTGCGCTGATCATGTGCCTTACGGCCTGCTCCGGCCAGAAGAAACCTGAACCCACGGCCGCCCCGACAGAAGCCCCGAACACGGCACCGTCCATTCAGGGCGCTGCCGATCAGACCGTGGAAGCGGGCACCGAGTTTGATGCCCTGGCCGGTCTTTCCGCCACCGATGCGGAGGACGGCGACCTGACCGGGATGATTACCATCGAGTCCACCCCGGCACTGACCTTTAAAAACGGCAAAGCCACTCCGGAGACGGCCGGCAGCTATGAGCTCGTGTATTCTGTGACCGATAAGGGCGGCCTCACCGCGGAGGGCTATGCCACCCTGACGGTCACCAAGAAGACCGGCGAAGCCGTGCCTTACAAGACCTTTGATTTCAGCACGGCTGAAGTGACGGACAACAAGGGCTGGGAAGCCAAGATCGGTGAGTCCGCTCAGGCAACTGCCGCCCTGAAAAACGGCGCCTATGTGATCGACATCCAGAACCCGGGCAACAGTGACGGTGATGTCCAGCTGGCCAAGGCGGGCTATGCGCTGAAGGCAGCGGATTACAAGATCAAGATCTGGGCCAAGTCCACCAAACCCACCTATGCCCATATCCTGGCGCGCAATGAACAGGCAGAGGGCTGGGAAACCTTCAACGGCGCATTCAATGTACGGATCACCGAGACGGTTGCTCCGCTTGAACTGACGTTCACCTCTCCTGCGGAAGGCAGCGCTGAACTGCTCTTCAACCTGGGCAAGATTACCCCGAACCCCGACAATGCCGAGGACACAACGCCCACCGATTTCACCGTGACCATCGATAAGATTGAACTGTACGAGATTTCCGGTGAGGAACATCAGGTCCCCGTGTACACGGCTGATTTCTCCAAGAATGAAGGCGTGTATACCGAGACCGGAGACGGCGCGAATGCCAGCACTGCTTTTGAGGACGGCAAAGCGGTCGTGACCATTGACAACTATCCCACCGAGGGCGGTGTGTGGAGCGTCAAGGCCAATATGACCCTGGGCGGCCTGAAGATTGAAAAGGGCCAGAAATACTATTATTCTTTCACCATCCATGCAGCCAACGGCCAGGGCGGCGAAGCCCTGGTGGAAAGCGCAGAGAAGAGCTGGGAAAACCGGGCCAACTTCAACGGCCTGAATGTTCCCGCCGGTGAAGATACGGTCATCTCCAATGTGTTTACAGCCGAATCCGATGTGGAAGACCCGGTCATCCGTCTTCAGATCGGCAACGCACCCGAAGGCGCTAACGGCAACGTGCTGACCATCAGCCATGTTGAGTTCGGCAAGGTCGAGGGCGACAAGGAAACCCATAAGACCATTGATGCCTTCATGCCCTTCGGCCCGAATACGGCCAATGCAGAAAACCCTGCATGCCCCTGGCAGACCTTCAACGGCACCGACGAGGATAACGACCGCGGCGTCGGCACCATCTGGACTGAGAATGGCAGCTTCTTCTACCGCATTGACAACGGCGGCACCGTGGACTGGCACAACAAGCTGATCTGCGGTTTTGGCGGCAACCCGCTGACCCTTGCTTCCGACAGCTACTACATTGTGGAAATCACCGCAAAGGCCGATCATCCCGTCTCCTGCGGCGTCTTCCTCAACCCCATGGGCGGCTGGGATCCCCGTGTATCCGAAGGCATGGACCTGACCACCGAGTTCCAGACCTTCCGCTTCGCAACCACCGATACCTTCATCATGGATATGGATTTCGAGCTGCTCTTCCAGTTCGGTTCTGAAGCCCTGTCCAAGCTGGATGAAGTGACCATCGAATTCAGCAATGTGACCATCTATCAGCAGAGCGTTCTGTAATCCAATCCTTCAGCAGGGAGAATGGCTTTCCCGTTCTCCCTGCTCTTTGTATCAGGAGGCATATCCATGAAAATGAAAACCTGTAAGGTGCTTTTGCTGCTGTGCGTCCTGTGTCTGTGCCTGACAGGATGCAGCCAGACGAATCAGCCGGCCGCTCCGGCAGGGGAGCAGGGCGAGCCGTTCGCCGAAGTGACGGATGATAAGGATTTCTCCTCCCTGCGCACCCCGGGCAGCCAGGAAAGTGCCTATGAATACAGACAGTTTTTCCGCCCTGCCGTCGACGGGATCAACCAGCCCTACGTCGGCGATACCATGCCGTATTATGAGGACGGCACCTATTACATTTATTACCTCAAAGAAGGCGGAGACAGCTACAATCATTCCATTTATCTGGCCACGACCAAAGACTTTGTCACCTATACCGAGTACGACGATCCGGTCGTGGAATCCGCACGCGGCGGCGGCCAGGACGGATGGGTCGGAACCGGGTCTGTGGTGAAGGTCAGGGATGAATACCTGTTCTTCTATACCGGCCATGCATCTTCCGATACCTATGAATACATGGAAAAGATCATGCTGGCCAAAGGCAGCACGCTGACCGCGTTTGAAAAGGTGGAGGGCTGGGACATTACGCCGCCTGCCGAGATCGGGCAGAAGCGTGACTTCCGCGACCCGCAGGCCTATTATGATGCGGAAACGGATACCATTACCCTGACCGTGACCGCTTCCCAGGGCGGGGTGGCCCGCATTCTCAAATATACACTCTCAGGCGACCTCACGCATGTCCAGTATGACGGCATCATCTTCACCAATGCTGTGGGCAATTTCTGGAACCTGGAGTGCAGTGATACCTTCCAGCTGGGCAGCCATTATTATCTGACGTATTCGGCGCAGGATGACACCCTGTGGTACGCCATGTCCGATACGCCCTACGGCCCGTATGGCGAGGCAAAGCGCCTGGACGCCAAACTCTTTTATGCGGCCAAGCATGTGGAAAGTCCTGAGGGCTGTTTTATGGCCGGATGGGGCCGGCGCAGTGAATCGCCGTCCTCCACTTCCGAAGTGTCCGGATGGGCCGGCAACCTGGTGGTCCAGAAGGTGACGCAGAAAGAAAACGGCGAGCTTGTGCTTTCCCCCGTGCAGTCGATTGCGGACCAGTATACCAAGCGCCGCCGCCTGGCTGTGGACAGCGACCAGATTCAGGTGCAGTCCGGGGCGCGCTACAGCTATACCGAAGCGTTCACTGCCTATGAAAGCTTCCTGCTCCGGGGAAAACTGACCTGGTCCGGCAGCGGCTGTTTCGGGCTTGCGTTTGACTATAACGGACAGGCAGGCAAGTATAAGCTGATCACGCTGGACCCAAGTGCACAGAAGATTCAGCTGCAGTTTAACGAGGGAAGCACCATGATCACGGAAACCGACGCGAAACTGGAGGCAGGGAAGGAATACACGTTTACCTACCTGCAGGAAGGCTCGGTGGGCATCTTCTATCTCGATGGCGAGGCTTCACTCACGGTCCGTCTGTACGGCGTCAGCGGCAAGCCGGTCCGGCTGTATGCTGAAAACAATACCGTGACGTTCAGCGATTTGAGAGAGTATACCCGGTAATCGGTACGGACCGGGGGGATTTTCCCCCGGTCCGAACTGAATCCATCTGGAAAAACCAATGGGATCCTGCCTGATCTTACAGAACGAGGATGAAGCATATGATGAAGCACAGCCTGATTTTTGCCAGAGCCTATGAAAAAGAGACGGGAGACAAAATACCGAAATCCGTCCGTCCTGTTTTCCATCTGACGCCGTGGATCGGATGGATGAATGACCCGAACGGCTTTTCCTATTATCACGGGCAATATCATCTGTTCTACCAGTATTACCCTTATGACACCCAGTGGAATTCCATGCACTGGGGGCATGCCGTAAGCCATGACCTCCTGCACTGGAATTACCTGCCCGCCGCGCTGGCACCGGATGCGCCGTATGATTCCTTTGGCTGCTTTTCAGGCAGTGCGATGGAACTCCCGGACGGCAGGCAGATGCTGCTGTATACAGGGGTCCGCAAGGAAGGCGGCGACAAGGGAAAGGAATTCCAGACGCAGTGCATTGCCGTGGGGAACGGACTGGATTACCAGAAGTATGAGCATAATCCGGTCCTGGATGCCGGTGACCTGCCGGAGGGCCTGAGCCCGTATGATTTCCGCGACCCGAAAATCTGGCGGACCGAAGACGGCAGCTATCGCTGCGTGGTCGGTGCCCGCCGGGAGGACAAGCGGGGTGTGCTTCTGCTGTACGGCAGTGAGGACGGGTTTCACTGGGCGTTCAGGAGTGTTCTGGCGGAGAATGACGGACGCTTCGGCCTGATGTGGGAATGCCCGGACTTTTTCCCGCTTGAAGGAAAGCATGTGCTGTTTGTCAGTCCGCAGGATATGCTGCCGGAAGGCTTTGAATACCATAACGGCAACGGGACAGTCTGTCAGATCGGCACGTTTGACGAGGAGCAGGGGCGCTTTCTTCCGGAGACGAATCAGGCCATTGACTACGGCATTGATTTCTATGCCCCGCAGACCCTGCTGACCCCGGACGGGCGGCGGGTCATGATCGGATGGATGCAGAACTGGGATACCTGCAAGAATACAGGGTATGAAGACCGGCTGTGGTTTGGGCAGATGAGCCTGCCCAGAGAACTAACCATCCGTGACGGCCGCCTGTATCAGCAGCCTGTGCGTGAGCTTGCGCTGTATCGGAGCGGGAAGGCAGAATACACCCAGGTGCCCGTCAGTGAGCGGATGACACTGCCCGGCATTGAGGGCCGCTGTGTGGAGATGGATATCCGGATCCGCCCGGAGGATGCGCAGGCACCGTATCATAAATTCACCATGCGCTTTGCCCAGGATGAAAGCTGCTACTCCATTCTCAGCTTCCGTCCCCATGAATCCCTGCTGAAAATCGACCGGAAATTCTCCGGCTCACGCAGGGCCTATATCCACCAGCGCCGCTGTCAGGTTGCCCAGAAAAACGGCGAAATCCACCTGCATGTGATCCTCGACCGGTTCAGCATTGAAGTGTTTATCAATGACGGGGAACAGGTCATGACGGCCACCATCCTGACGGATCCATCGGCCCGGCAGATCAGCTTTGAGGCGGATGGCCGAGCCGTGATGGATATCACAAAGTACAGTCTGTTTTCGGAGGACTGAAGGATGAAACGGTTTGATGTGACAGCGCTTGGCGAACTGCTGATTGATTTTACCGACAGCGGAGAGAGCGAACGCGGAAACCGGCTGCTGGAAGCCAATCCGGGCGGTGCTCCGTGCAATGTGCTTGCCATGCTGCAGAAGCTTGGCAAACAGACGGCTTTTCTTGGTAAAGTGGGCCAGGATGCCTTCGGGGATCTCCTTGAGCAGACGCTTCAGGAGGCAGGCATCTGCACCGGGGGGCTGCGGCGCGACACGCGCGTGCATACCACGCTTGCCTTTGTGCATACCCTTTCGGGCGGTGAGCGAAGCTTTTCGTTTTACCGCAATCCGGGGGCGGATGTGTGTCTTGCGGCGGAGGAACTGGACGAAGAGCTGCTCGAATCCTGCCGCATCTTCCACTTCGGCTCCCTGTCCCTGACGGACGAACCCTGCAGGGAAGCGACGAGGGCCGCGGTGCACAAAGCAAAGAAAGCAGGCGCGCTGATTTCCTTTGATCCCAACCTGCGGGAATCCCTGTGGGACAGTCTGGATCGTGCGCGGGAGGAGATCGCCTGGGGACTTTCCCGGTGTGATGTGCTGAAAATCTCGGATAATGAAGTGGAATTCATGACAGGGACCGGGGATATCGAGCAGGGAGCATCGCTGCTTCTGGAACAGTACCCGCAGATCCGTCTGCTGAGTGTGACAGCAGGGGAAAACGGGAGCCTGGCCTGCTATCAGGGGATGCGGTGCCGGGTACATGTGTTCAAAGTGCCAGCCGTGGAAAAGACCGGCGCCGGGGATACCTTCTGTGCCTGTGTTCTGAAATCCTGGAGCACGGCCTGGAAAACCTGCAGATGCAGGACCTGGAAGAGATGCTGACCTTTGCCAGTGCGGCTGCCGCGCTGGTCATCCAGCGAAAGGGTGCTCTGAAAGTCATGCCCAGACGCGAAGAAATCGTTGAGCTGCTCAGGCAGCATGGAAAGGACGTCCGGTGATTCTGAACCGGGCGCCCTTTTTTGCAGGAAAAACAATCCTTTTGTGCACGGGCGCCGGTGAAAAAAGAAAAAAGCAGCATGTTGACAATATTTGTTTATGTGATATACTTCATGTAACGAATGGTGAGGGTTAACGTTAATCTACACAATTGAACACGTACTGTCTGGTGTTTCGCTTTTCTTTGCGTGAAAGGATTATCGTTAATCCTCGAAAAGAAAAAAGGAGGACGATCTGTCATGAAGAAACTGCTGGCTCTGTTCCTGACGGTGACAATGGTCTTCGGTCTGGCCGCTGCGCTGGCTGAAGATGCCCCCGTCAAAATGACACTGTGGACATTCCAGGAACTGCACACGGAACTCTACAAGACGATGATGGAAAAGTGGAATGCCGAGGCGGATAAGCCGAAGCTGGACATCGACTTCCAGGTATTCCCCTATGAAGACATGCACAACAAGCTGACCATCGCTCTGCAGAGCGGGGAAGGCGCCCCGGACCTGGTGGACATCGAAATCAACATGTTTGCCAACTATCTCAAGGGTGACATTGGCCTGGCTCCCATGAACGAGTATGTCGAGCCCATCGAGGACCACCTGGTCATGAGCCGTCTGAACAACTACGCCAAGGATGGAAAATTCTACGGCATCGACCACCACATTGGCGCAACCGTCATGTTCTACAACACGGAGATTCTGGAAGCAGCCGGCGTGGATTACACCACCATCAAGACCTGGGATGATTTCCATGCAGCTGGCAAGACGGTTCTTGAAAAGACCGGCAAACCCATGATAGTCTGGGAATCCGCAGACTGCTGGAGCGTGTATCCCATGGTCAACCAGCACGGCGGCGACTGGCTGACGCCCGACAATCAGGTGCGGATGGATGAGCAGGTTGTCATCGATACCCTGGCCTTTATGAAGTCCATGCTTGATGATGGAACCGCAATTCCGTGCCCCGGCGGCTGGACCCACACGGAAGAGTACTGGGGATGGATGAACGGCGGCAACTGTGCTGCTGTCTGCATGCCGTTCTGGTATCTCGACCGCTTCACCAACTATATGCCTGACCTGGCCGGAAAGATGAAGGTCTCCGCAATGCCTCTGTGGGCTGACGGCGGCCACAAGTCTGCTCAGATGGGCGGCACCGGCACGGCCGTGGTCGCTTCGAGCCCCAATGCAGAGCTTGCCAAGGAATTCCTGGCCTATGCATGCCTGACGTTTGACGGCTGCGTGACGACCTGGAAGATCTGCGGTTTTGACCCGATCCTGAAGGATGTCTACGGTTCCGAGGAGATGAAGGAACCCAACAAGTTCTTCGAGTATTATGATCAGGACATTTTCGCGGTGCTCTCCGAAGTGCTCGATGATATTCCGGATACCTGTCTGACGGAATATTTCCCTGCTGCGACCGATATCGTGAAGACGCAGATGGCTTACCGTCTGGTCGAACTGCGTGAGGATCCCGAGCAGATCGCGAAGGACTGCGCAGAAGAGCTTCGCAGCCAGATCAACTGATTGACGACCCTGTGAGCGGCCGGAGGGGCTTGATGCCTCTCCGGCTTCTTCCTCATGACGATTGTCCTGCAGACCGGGATAGAAGACGCTGAATGATTGGAGAACGGAATATGCAGAACCGATCCGCCGGAAAAACAGTCAAACGGCGCGGCATCCGGTCCCTGAGCGACCCGAAAGTCGTGCCGTACGTATTTGTTGCACCGTTTATTGTTTTCTTCCTTTTTGTCTATATGTACCCGCTGATCATGACGGTGATCATGAGTTTTCAGCAGATTGACGGGCCGAACCATCATCAGTTTATCGGTCTGAAAAACTATCAGAAACTGAATACCCGCGATTTCCAGATGGCGCTTCAGACGTCGGGAAGATATGCACTCTGGGATGTCATTGTGCTGACGATTGTCCCGCTGCTGATCGCATGCATCCTGCATTCGGGTCTGGCGAAGGGCAGCGGCTTTTTCAAGTCGCTCTTCTTTATTCCTTCGCTGACCTCCATCATTGTGGCCGGCATCGTGTTCCGCCTGGCGTTCGGTACGCTGGAAACAGCGACAATGAACCGCCTGATGACGGCGATGGGATTCCAGCCCGTGAAATGGCTGAGCTATGCGGGACCGGGAAACTTTGTGCTGATTCTTCTGACCCTGTGGCGGTGGAACGGCGTCAACATTGTGTATTATCTCTCGGGACTCCAGTCGATCCCCACCGATTATTATGAGGCGGCCCAGATTGACGGAGCAAGCGCCTTGCAGAAGTTTTTCCATGTGACGCTGCCCTGTATCCGGCCGGTGCTGATCTATGTCATTACAATCACCGTGCTCGGCGGCTTCAGCATGTTTACCGAATCGGTTGCCCTGTGGCAGCAGAACAATGCCGGCGGAGTCGGCCGCACCATCGTGGGCTATATGTACATGGTGGGATTTAAAAAGAATAACCTGGGCCTGGCATCGGCTGTCGGTCTGACCCTGCTTGTCCTGGTGGTCGCGGTGAATCTTGTGCAGCTGGTTCTGATGGGATTCTTCAGGAAGGAGGAGTGACATGGCATCGAATAAGATTGACCGGAAAAAACGGACTGTGCTGAGCGTGCTGGCGACTGCACTGATGATCCTGGTTGCGGTGTTTGCGATGGTGCCGTTCGCCTTCATGTTCATGAGTTCCCTGAAGCCGGGCACGGAGATGATGCGGTATGGTCTGACACTGCGGTTCGATCCGGGCATCTCTTCGTTTGACAACTATACAGCCCTGAACACCTACAGAGACGGTGTGTACTGGCACTGGTACAAGTCGAGCGCGATCATCATGATTATGCAGACCGGCATCGGCCTCTTTTTCGGCTCCCTGGTCGGGTACGGCTTGGCGATGTATCAGTTCAAAGGCCGCAATCTGATCTTCACCCTGGTGCTGGTTGTCATGATGCTGCCCTTTGAGATCCTGCTGCTGCCCATGTATCAGATGATGATCCGGATCAAAATGATGAACACGTATTTCGGCGTGGTGATCCCGTACCTTGTGCCGCCGTTCATGATCTTTTTCTTCCGCCAGTACTGCCTGGGGATTCCCAGAGAACTGATGGAAGCGGGAAGGATCGACGGATGCTCGGATTACGGCATTTTCTGGCGGATCATGGTGCCGATCCTGATCCCTGCGTTCGGGGCGATGACCATTCTGAGCTGCATGAACAGCTGGAATAATCTGCTCTGGCCGATGATCATCCTGCAGAGTGAGACGAAGCATACCATTCCCATCGGCATGGGCACGACCATCACGCCGTACGGCAATGCCTATGACGTGCTGATGCCCGGGGCTGTCATGGCGGTTGTCCCGATTGTTGTCATTTATCTCTTTGCACAGAAGACCTTTATTACCGGACTCACGGCCGGCAGCGTGAAAGGATGAGTGGACAGCCCACACGATCACACAGATCCCCGTGAAGCATCACTGCTTTTGCTGACTCCAGACTTGTCAAGCCCGCGCAGGCATGATACAGTACTTCCGGATGAAAGGGGATGAGGAAGCATGGGGACAGAGCGGGTTACGCTGAAGGATATCGCCAAAGCGTGCGGCTATACGGCCAATACGGTTTCCCGCGGGATGCGGGATGACCCGCGATTGCCGGCCACGACCCGGCAGAAGATCCGGGAGGCAGCGGAAAAGCTCGGCTATATTCCCAATACCCTGGCTTCCTCTCTGCGCTCCGGGAGAAGAAACACCGTCGCGGTCATCATCAACGACGTGAGAAATCTCCACTTCTGCCGGATGCTGAGCCGGCTGGATCCGGAACTGCGCAATGCGGATTATAACGAGATGATTCTCTGCACACGCTCGGACGGCGCGCTGAGCATGCAGATGATTCAGGCCGCCATCTCCCAATCCATGGACGGCATCATCTATTTCCCGAACCTGGGTGACAGGAAAAAAATCGAATATATCCAGGCACATGGGATTCCCCTGGTCCTGATGGACCGCTATGCCGAGGGGGTGGAAGCCGATATTGTGCGCAGCGATGACGAGCAGGGCGGGTACCTGGCCATGGACCACCTGCTTTCCCTGGGACACCGGCGCATCCTGTATCTGGCAGGACCGGACTACTCCAGTTCACAGGTCGACCGTCTGGAGGGCTGCCTCAGGGCCCTGCGGGAGAGGGAACTCCCGATGGATACGCTTCGGATTATTCACGGAAACCATAATCTGGCGGATGAATCCATCCGCGATGTGCTGTTTCCTGTTCATTACACGGCGATCATCTCATTCCGCGATGAGATTGCCTTCTTTGCCCTGCGGGCACTGGAAGAGAGAAAGGTCCGCGTGCCGGAAGAGGTTTCTCTGGTGAGCTTTGACCATCTGCGGGGGGACTTTTCCTACCTGCCTGGCGTCACCAGCGTCTATACGGAAAAGAATGATGCCGCGCAGCATGCCGTCTCCCTCCTGATGTCCAGAATTGAAAACCCGTCCCTCCCGGGACGGGAAGTGATCCTTCCGGTGCGGCTGTATGACGAGGGGAGCACAGCACCGCCTGCATTCGCATTCGTTCCAATCGTTCCATAAAAAAGAACGCAGAGCACAGATCATCCATGGTTGACGCTGTACTCTGCGGTCTGTTTTTTTATGACGGTGAAGGATGGAGAGGAGATCAGAGGTCAAACCCCATAAAGCTGGAGAGAACACCGGGAGCAGCATCCCAGATGGCCTTCCAGCCGGCCCCGATGGCTCCGGCAGCATTGACGGCAGCGTCGTCGATAAAGACGGTGCGGGCCGGATCCAGGCCGTAGGTGGAGGTGAGCTTTTCGTACATCCGCAGTTCCGGCTTGAGCATGTGGAAATAAGCGGAGACGATCCGGCCGGAAACGAAGGGCTCACGCAGGAAATCGAAGCGGGCTTCAGCCTGCTCGAAAAAGACATTGTTGTAATTGGAGAGAAGATACAGCTTCTTGCCGTGCTCCTTTGCCACTTCCATGGAGTGGACGCCCTCAGGAATGGGCGTGATGAGATCCGACCAGTGGTCGAGCACGTGGCGGATTTCCTCGTGCAGTTCAGGGTCTTCACCGACCATCGCCTCACAGGCTTCATCCACCGTAATCGTGCCGTGATCCAGCATGACCCAGTAGGGGGAGAGGAAAATCTTCCGCAGCAGGACAGCATGGAGCTCCTCCTCGCCGGGGAAAAGAACGTCAAGCATATATTGGGGATCGAAACGGATCAGCACGTTGCCGATGTCATAGACGACACTGTCCACTTCGTTCCAGGGCATGGTTTTGAATTGATCCGTGAGCAGTTTCTGCATAGGGGCCTCCTTGAGGTGGAATGAGATACAGGCAGAGGAAGCATCGTCTGCCCGCAGAAAAGAGCGTACAACGACAGGAGAAAAAAAGCAAGAAGAATCTTGTACGAATCCAGGCACAGAAAAAGACCGCCCGGCGGGCGGACGGTCATGAAATGCCTTGGGAAAAGGTGTCAGAGCATCAGGAGCAGGACGGTCAGCATGGCGACGGGCACGGTGACCGTATCCCATTCGCTGGGAGATAAGAGCTCGACCAGGGTGCCCAGAAGCGCCGTACAGGCAGCGCACAAAAACGCGTACGGCACAGAAACGCCGCCGAAGAGCGAGAGCAGCACGGTCCCCGCCAAAAGGGAAACGGCGAGCATGGCCGCGGATCCCTCCCAGGATTTTTTTCCGCACACGGGAGGAAAGAGGACTTTGTGCTTTCCGAAGGGGATGCCTATGAGGGCTGCCACGGCATCGCCCAGTCCCCACATCAGGATCGCTGCCGCTGCTGCGACCGGCTGCCCGAGGAGTCCCCACGCCAGGGAAATGACGGCGGCGAACATGAGAAACAGCATCACCATGCTGCGCTTGACTTCGCCGGGAGACTTCTGGACAAACAGCGGACCGTACCAGGGAAAGCGCTCGGCGAGTGAGAGCAGGGGATAGATGACGGCCGCAAGGAGGAGACAGGTGAGCGCGGCGTCCTCCCACTGCCGGGTGGAGAGCATCATGACGGTAAAGCATGTAAAGGCAACGATGTGGAGCAGTTTGCGAAAGACAAAGGACGGAAGATGCGTGAGGAGACGGATGGCCAGAAGGATCAGGACGCTCGGGACCAGGTAGACGATCAGGTTCAGAAGACAGATGCAGATCCCTCTGAAAAAGGGAAGGGCAGCGATTTCCAGGCGAAAGTGGAGCAGCAGCATGGAAAGCCCGAGCACGGTCAGCACAGCGCCCGTGACCAGGCCGACGGTGCGGTTGGGGACGCGGTTGGCAAAGCGGGCGGAGACCAGGGAGCACACGGTGGCGACCGCCATGCACAGCAGCAGGACATCCCATTTTTCAAAGAGAATGGCCGGATGGATCAGGATGTGGCTGACGGAGGCAATGAGTGCGGTAAAGGTCATGATGAAGGTGCTCGTGCCGACGGCGGTCTTCAGGTCCATGCCGAGGAAGACGGTAAAGACCACCAGCATCATCATGCCCCCGCCGGTGCCGACAAAGCCGGTTCCAAAACCGATCGTGAGGCCGAAAAAGAGCGAAATCAGGACGCCTTTCCAGTCCAGTGCGGAGCCTTTGGGCGGCGCATCTTCTCTGGTGGTATCGGGCTTTACAAGAAAGCGGATGCCGATGGCAAAGGTCAGAAAGAGCGTAAAGGTGCCCAGGACCACATTCCCCGCGAGATAGGCCGCCCAGCTGCCCACCGTGCACATGGTCAGGATGCAGACGAGCATGATCCAGCCGCGCCTGAGGTCAATGTTTTTGTGCCGGGCATAGGTCCAGGTGGTGACGGCGGATCCGAGAATATCCGAGGCGAGCGCGATGGCGGTCGCCTGATAGGCCCCGGTTTCCCCGGAAAAGGACGGGCAGAGGACAATGAGGATCGGAACCATGACCGTGGCGGCGGAGAGCCCGGCCAGCCCGGTGCCGATTCCGGCGCCGATGGATGCGATGAGGTACCAGATGAATTCCATGTTCCAGCCTCCCCGGAGCATGTCAGGTCTTGACAGGATGAAAGCGTCTGCTCAGAATATATTCGACACGTGTTGACTTTGCAACCGACAGATGCTCGAAAAGTGTCGATTTGGAGGATGGAAGATGGAAAACAGGGAGAATCTCAGGGTCAGACGAACACGGCAGCGGCTTTCGGAGGCGCTGCTGGAGATGCTCAGGGACCGGTCCCTCAGGAGTGTGTCCATTCGGGAGCTCTGCCAGAAGGCAGGGATCAACCGCACGACCTTCTATCATCATTACGGCAGTCAGTATGACCTCTTTGAGGAGATCTGCGCGCAGTTTCTGGAGGATATAGCGGCGTGTCTTGCCTCAGCGGACCCGGAAAACCGGGAGCATGTGCACGAAAAGGTGGCGCTGGTGCTGACGTACCTTCAGGATCATCTGCAGGTGGCCAGACTCCTCCTCAATCACAGCGAGATGCCGGGGTTTGCCGACCGGCTCTTTTCCCTGCCCAAGGTCGGCGATCTTCTGGAAGCTTCCCTGCGTGGGTGCACAGACATGGAACGAAGGGAAGCCACCATGGCCTTTGCGATCCATGGGAGCTTTCATCTGCTGACCGAGTGGATCAACCGGGCGGAGCGCGCCACGCCGGAAAAGGAGAGTGCGCTGATCCTGGAGCTGGCCGGAAGGGTCTGCCGGTCATGACGGGTCCGTTCAGACCGGCAGAGAAGACTTGAAAGGCTAGATTTGACAAAAAATATGCTTTTTCATCCCGGATTGGGCAAATCCGTGCTATAATGCTCTGGACAACAGCAGATGCAGTCCCGCCCCCCGGCCCTTTCAGCGGCCGCAGGCGGTGCAACAGGAATCCCTCCGGCCGGACCATGCGGCCGGTCTTTCCGACTGCAAAAAACATGAAACGCCTGGAGGTCTTTTGATGAAAAAGGAAACTGCCGAGCAGACACAGCGCCGCCATCAGCGGGAGATGCGGGAGCTCGCCCGACTGAAGAAAAGTGCTGCAAAACCGTCCCTGGTCCATGGTTTCTGGTTTCTCCTTGTGGTCCTGACGATCATCTATATCGCCGATGAAATCAGTTCGAACATGAACGGCATCATGCGTACCTACACGATCTTTGATCTGTTCAAAGTCCCGAACTCGGATCCGAATACGCCCGAGTACAGCAACGCGATCAGTGTGCTGGCCATCGCGACGATCCCGTCCTACCTGATCACGGCGATCAACCCGCTCTACCGCACACTGGCGGACCGATTCGGACGCAAAATCTTCCTGTTCATCAATACCCTGGGCATGGGGATCGGGCTGCTTGTCGCCATGATTGCCCCGAATCCCTATATCTATATTGTCGGCGTGTGCATCACCGCTTTCTTCACGCCCAATGACATGCAGGTCATCTACCTCATGGAAACAGCGCCCATTGAGCACAGAGCCAAGCTCTGCTCGATCACCAAGGGCATCGGTCTTCTGTCCGTCTCCCTGATCGGCGTGTTCCGCTCCATGTTCTACAATCCCGCGGATGTGAGCACCTGGCGCATGGTCTACCTGATCCCCGTCATCATCGCCATTGCGATTGCCATCGTCGCCTGGCTCTTTACCCGGGAAACCCCGGTCTTCCTCCAGAAGCGCATCGCATGGCTCGAAAAGAGCGATGAGGATCGCAGGAAGGAAGAGGAGGCAGGCAATTCCCAGAAGAGCAGCATCGGCGAAGCGGTGCGCTACATTGTGCACTCCAAACAGCTGCGCATGGTCGTGATTGTGCTCTTCGTCTTCTCCATGGGCATTGCCTTTTCCGGTTATACCAATGAGATCATGCTGGCCGGCGGCCATATGACGGACGAGGATATCAACCTGTTCCTCATCATTGAGCCCATTGTCTATGCGATCTGCGCCTTCTTCTCCGGGTTTGCGACCGATGCGCTCGGCAGAAAGAATTCCGGCGTGCTCTTCGGCATCATGGCGATTCTCGGACAGTGCGTGTTTGTCTTCGGCTCGAAGATCGGAATCGGACCTGTTGCGCTCGCACTGGCCAACGGCATCATGTTTGGCGGCATGTGGTCGCTCTCGGACCTGCTCTTCCTTGTGCTGCCCGGTGAATCCGCCCCGACCCGCATCCGCGCGACGGTCATGGCGGTCATCTCCTACGCCTATATCTCCAACCTGATTGTGACCATGCTCGTGGGCATTTTCTATGCCAGCATCGGCTCGGCCAATATCGGCATGTTCCAGCTCTGTCTGTTCGTTCCCATCATGCTCTTCAGCATCATCTTCCTCAAGCTGAAGGTGAAGGAAACCAAGGGCACCGACCTGAACAAGGTCGGGGAAGGCGAAGCGGAGTAACCTTTCTTAAGAAACGAAGATCACCCTGTGCCAAACGACACAGGGTGATCTTTTGGGTTGGTTCTGTTTTTTCAGGCAATGCCCTTCTGGCTGCCGGTCGTGTTCTGAATGCGGTTCATGCGGGCATAGCTGCCGCCGAGGGCGACGAGCTCATCGTGCGTGCCCTGTTCTTTGACCTTGCCGTCCTCGATGACCAGGATGAGATCCGCATTGCGGATGGTGGAGAGGCGGTGCGCAATGGCGATGATCGTCTTCTGCCCGGCGAGGCCGGCAATGGCTTCCTGAATCTGCCTTTCCGTCTCGACATCGACCGCGGCCGTGGCTTCATCCAGGATAATGATGGGGGAGCGGCGGAGAATGGCCCTCGCGATGGCGACGCGCTGCTTCTGTCCGCCCGAGAGCCGCAGACCGCGTTCGCCGACCTGGGTGCTGTAGCCCTCCGGCATGGCCATGATGTCCTCGTGGATGTTGGCGGCCTTCGCGGCGGCCTCGATTTCCTCCTGCGTGGCGCTGGGTGTCGCATACCCGATGTTCTCGGCAATCGTGCCGTTAAAGAGGAACGTGTCCTGAAGCACCGGGGAAATGTTCTGCCTGAGGCTTTCCAGCGTGATGTCATTGAGGTCTGTTCCGTCAATGAGAATCCGGCCGGAGGTGGGCTCATAGAAACGGGAGATGAGCTGCGTCAGTGTCGTCTTGCCAACGCCCGTCGGGCCCACCAGCGCGAGCATCTTTCCCGGCGCGCAGTGGAAGGAAACGTCATTGAGAACAGGGACGCGGTTGTCATAGGAGAAGGAGACATGATCGAAGGTGATGTCGCCGGTGACATGCTCGAGCCTTTTGGCACCGGGACGGTCCACAATCTCGCACGGGGCGTCGAGCACCGCCAGGACGCGCTCTGCGCCGGCCATGGACTGCTGCATGTTTTCCAGGAGGTTCGCCAGGCCCGTCACCGGGGCATAGAAGAGACCGAGATAGAGCATGAAGGCCACAATGTCCTCGACACTCAGCTGCCCGCGGTAGGCAAGGAGACCGCCGAAGCCGACGACCAGCACGGTGCCGATGGAGGAAATGAATTCGACCGAGGGATGGAAGACCGCACTGATCTTGAGGGCCTTGAGCATGGCGTGGATGTGCTGGAAATTCTTTTCATTGACGCGCTCGGTTTCATACTCCTCGCGGCCGAAGGACTGGATTTCATGGATGCCCGAGAGATTGTCCTGCAGTTTTCCGTTGAGCTCACCCATCTTTTTCTGCGAGGCGCGGAAATAGGGGCGGACTTTCTTGGAAAAGACAATACCGGAGGCGAAAATGAAGGGGATCGGCGCGCAGGTGATGAGGGCGAGGGTGCTGTTGATGGTGAGGAGAATGATCAGCACCCCGAGAAAGGTCACGATGTGCGTGATGGTTTCCGGGATCATGTGTGCATAAAGAAGCTCAAAGTCCCGGGTGTCATTGACCACGCGGCTCATGAGGTCGCCGGTCTGCTTGTCGTGGAAATAGCCCAGGTGCATGCGTTCCAGCTTGTCATATGTCTTGGTCCGAAGGTCGCCCACCAGAAACCAGGCCGCCTTGTGGGCAAGATAATTGCTCATAAAGCGGAAGAGAATGCGGAGAAGATAGAGGAGGACGAGGATCAGCGTCAGGGTGCTGATCTGACGAAGGCCTGCGTCATCCACGCCGCGGCTGACAAAGCCGGTCATGGAGGAGAGGACCCTCGGGGCAATGAGGTTGACGCCCGTCAGGCACAGGGTGGACAGGATCGCCAGAATGTACAGCCCTTTGTAGCGGATGGCTTCTTTGCTCAGTTTCAGCAGCATGTTCATGGGAGCGCATCAGATCCTTTCAGCATATCGGTTTTATGATAGCTGCAGCCGTAAGGGAAATCAATAGAGCCGAAGGCGGAATACAGAAGGAAAGCGGATGCCTTACGGCGCGGGATCCAGTCCGAAGAATGGTGCGGATGCGTCCTGCAGCTCTTCAAGAAACGGCAGGAATTCTTCCAGAAAGCCGGCAAAGCCTTCCGGATACGCATTGCTGCCGCGGGCATGGATGGACGTGCCGTCGGTAAAGGCGGCCTCGAAAAGAAAGGACGTCCCGTCCATCACGCCCGGGCGGGAAAAGTCAAAGCCATCCCATGCATCTGCCCCGTGCCGCCCGAGCATCGCGGTCAGCGTATCCAGGACCTCAGGTGCGAGGGGACAGTAGGGGCCGTCTGCAATGGAAAGGTGGGGAAGCCCGTTCAGGACGACAAGGTCAACGGCGTCATGGGCCATCGCGCTTGTGCGGCGGAAGGAAAGCGCGGCGAGACTCCGCGCCTGCGTGAGCGTGACATGGAGATCGTCATCGACCGTGACCGTGTAGACGACCGGGGATGCATCCGAGGGCGAATCCATCTGGACGGTCAGCGTGGTGGTGCCCGCGCGGCATCCCGTCAGTGTCACTACGGTAATGACCGCCGCGCCAGGCGCATCGCTGTTATGGGTTGTCTCAAACGTGCAGCGGACGATCTCCGGATCCTGGACGGCAACGGAATATGTCGGTCCTCCGCCAAAGGAGGACAGGGTGATTTCAGCGGTCTGTCCCTGCGCAGCGGCCGGGAAAACCGAAAAAGGCAGGGCAAAGCAACCGCTCAGAAGCAGCAGAGCGAGGGTCAGGGAAACGAGGCGGCTCATGGGCTTTCTTCCTTTCGATGATCTGGATTTCCGGGAAAAAGATGCCGGAGCGGAAAACAATGGAATGCTGATGGGAACCATTCGCCGCTGGGAGGGCAAATCCTGTCTTGTGCTTTCAGCGTCCATTCTTTCCGGTTGCAGGGGAAGCGGATGACCGGTCCTGTTTCCTTTTTTTGCATTGACATTTCTCTGTAAATACGATAATAGTAGTGTGAACCAGGGCATGGACAGATGCATCCGAAACTGCCCTGACAGAGGGCGGACCGGGAGGAGAGAACATGGACACACGACAGCTTCAGACCTTCATCACGCTTTCAGAAACCCTGAACTATCAGCGCGCGGCGGACCAGCTGCAGTATGCGCCGTCTTCACTCTTCAAGCATATCCAGCTGCTCGAGGAGGAGATCGGGCTGGCACTGTTCGTCAAGCGCGGCCGTCAGCTGGAACTGACACGGGAGGGAAAGCGTTTTCTGCCCGATGCGAAAAGGATGCTCGGCGAGTGGGAGGATGTCCTGCGCGCGGCCCGGGAGGTCGGGGAGATGCCGGCGCTGTCCATCGGCGGGTGCGAACTGAATACATCGTTTGCTGTGCGCGGACTGCTCCAGGAGTTCATCTCGGCCTATCCGGAGATGCGCTTTATGATCACGACCTCGCCCAATGCCGATGTGCCGGACATCCTGAATCATGCGCAGGCGGACCTTTCGTTCTATTACAGCACCTCGGAGAGAGAAGTGGACGGATTACAGAGCGTGACGCTCTACAGTGAACCGGTCGTTCTCATGGTATCCGGGGATCATCCGCTCCTTGAAAAGGAACGCGTCACATGGGAGGACCTGGCTGGCTTCCCGGTGTTCCATCCGCATGATACCTGTGTCTTTTTCCGCTCGTATACCCGGCAGCTCAGCGCGCGGGGGCTTGCACCGGGCGGCACGTCCTTCCTGGGCAACATGGCGCTGGTGGCAGAGCAGGCACGAAAATCTGCCTCGATTATGCTCGTCCCGTATATGGCGCAGGGCGTGATGCAGGAGATGTATGGAATTGAACCGATCGCCTTCACTGATCCGTCTCTGAGATTCTGGGAGCGCATCCAGTATCGCAGGGGTGGGGAGAGCAATCTGTCCATCCGCCGCATGATCCGCTTTGCCGTCCATTATGCGGATGCGCAGATCGCGGCCAACCCGGGTGTGATCCTCGCGCCGGAGGCGCGCCAGCCGCTGGGCGATTAAACAGGAAAGCATCATTTCATTTTTTCGAATGCATGACCTGCATAAGGCCATGCATTTTTTGATCTGCCGCCGGGCATGCCTGCCTTCCGGCGAAGAAAAAACGGATTTTCCTTCTGCGCAGGGAGACCATTCTGTCCCGTTATATGCCTGCCCGTGGGCGCCCGGGGCGAAAAACGTTCGGGTGAAAGAGCGTACGATTTCCTTTTTTCGAATCCTGCCCGAGGGCGAATTGACGTTTTTTTCACAAATTCAGCGGTATAATCTGTCTGAGAGACCGGCATCCCTGCCGGTTCTGAAAAAACGTTCTACAGGAGGAATAGGATATGCGCAAACTGTTGTCTCTGATCCTGTGCGCAGCCATGCTGCTCACCGTCTGCGTGTCTTCCACGGCTGAAAGCACGAAGACGCCCATGACGCCCGGAACCTACACCTCAGCCCAGAAGGGCCAGAACGACTTTGTGACGGTTGCTGTCACAGTGTCTGAAAACGCCATCGAAAAGGTGGAAGTTGTGTCCCATCAGGAAACGCCCGGCATCGGCGCTCCCCTGACGGAAGCAGGTCTTGAGGGTGATACCCCCATTGCCACACTCCCGCAGAAGATTGTGGATGCCCAGTCCTACGGCGTGGACGCAGTCGCCGGTGCCACCATCACCAGCTATGCGATCAAGAACGCTGTGAAGGATGCCCTTGCCCAGGCCGGTGCCAACACCGACGAGTGGAAGGCTGCCCCTGAAAAGGCCGCTCCCGAGGCAAAGGAACTGACGGCGGACGTCGTGGTTCTCGGTGCCGGCGGTGCAGGTCTGGCCAGTGCCATCTCCGCGCTGGAAAACGGAGCCGAGAGCGTCATCCTCGTGGAAAAGTGCGGTGCTGTCGGCGGCGATACGCTGGTGTGCGGCGCCATCTACAACACCCCTGACGAGGCCCTGCAGTCTGTGGAAACCCTGTCCGAAGCCAAGCGCGCCACCATTGAGGGCGTTCTGGCCAAGGAGCCGGCTTCCGAGGAACAGGCCAAGCTGATTGAAACCGTCAAGGCCGAACTGGCCGCCTATGATGAGGCCGGCCGAACCGACATCTTTGACTCCGCAGCATGGTTTGCTCTCCAGACTTGGGACGGTGGCGACTATGTGGCCAACCCCGCGCTGGTCGAAGTCCTCACCGGCAAGGCCAAGGAAGGCTATGACTGGATCTGCAACATGGGCCTTGAATTCTATCCCGTGATCGGCCAGGGTGCCGGCTCTCTCTGGCAGCGCACCCACACCACCACCAAGACCATGGGTACAGGCTTCATCACCACCTATGTCAACAAGCTCGCTGAGTACGGCGACAAAGTCACCGTGCTCACCTACACCACCGCCAAGACCCTGATCAAGGCAGAGGACGGCACCATCACCGGCGCCACTGCCGAAGACAAGGCCGGCAACACCTATACCCTGCATGCCAACAAGGGCGTTGTTCTGTCTACCGGCGGCTTTGCGGCCAACGGCAAGATGGCACAGCAGTACAACACCTCCGGCAAGTGGGATGACCTGAGCAAAGTCAAGACCACCAACCGCTGGGCCTGCTCTCAGGGCGACGGCATCACCATGGCTGCCGAGGCCGGTGCAAGCCTGACCGATATGGACCAGATCCAGCTGCTGTACCTGGGCAACCTCGTTGACGGTCAGCTGACCAAGTACCCGAAGCGCGTCGTGTCCGGCACCGATCAGGAAATCTTCATCAACAAGGAAGGCAACCGCTTCGTGCAGGAAGACGGACGCCGCGACCAGATCTGCCTGGCTTCCCTGAAGCAGACCGACGGCTACTTCTTCTTCCTCGAGTCCGGCGACGGCACCTATGAGGATCTCGACACCGCTATCTCCGCGGACGGCTTCACCCTCCGCTTCCTCGAGGAGCAGGGCTACATCTATGTGGGCGAAACCCTCGACGAACTGGCTGAAAAGCTCAATGCGGCCTATGGCTGCACCATGACCGGCGAAGGCCTCCAGGCCACCGTGGACGCGTTCAACACCTGTGTTGAAAACGGCGCGGATCCTGAGTTCGGCCGCACACTGTTCACCACCAAGCTGACCAAGGGTCCGTGGGTTGCCACGCCCCGTCAGGCCTGCCTGCACCACACCATGGGCGGCGTGACCATTGATACCGAGGGCCATGTCCTCGACGTCAACGGCAACATCATGCCCGGCCTGGTCGCAGCCGGCGAAGTCACCGGCGGCATCCACGGCGGAAACCGTCTGGGCGGCAACGCAGTGGTGGATACGGTTGTCTTCGGCAAGCTCGCCGGTGAAACCGTGACCAAGTAATTCTTCTCGTTTCCTCAGGGCGGATGGCGAAGGCCATCCGCTCTTTTTGTACGGGGCGGAATGAAAGGTTTTTCTTCCTTGCGTGTCATCCTGGCATCTGATATAATCCTCCCTATCCGTCACGGATAAATTGAATGAACAAGGGAAGGAAAGAACAATGTACGCAAAAAATGCATGGCAGCAGTACTCTCCTGAAGATATGAAAGCCCTTGAGGCGTTTGCACAAGACTACCGGAAGTTCCTCGACGGCGGCAAGACGGAGCGCGAATGCGTGAAGGAAGCGGTTGCGGAGGCCGAGGCGAAAGGATTCAAGAGCCTGGATGACGTCATCCGCAGCGGCGAAACCGTCAAGCCCGGTGACCGCATCTACTGCGCGTGGATGAAGAAGAGCTTCATGGCCTTTATCGTGGGCACCGAGCCCATGGAAAACGGCATGAATATCCTCGGCGCACACATCGACTCCCCGCGCATGGATATCAAGCAGAACCCGATGTATGAGGACGAGAGCATCGCGTATCTCGACACCCATTACTACGGCGGCATCAAGAAGTACCAGTGGGTTGCTTTGCCTCTGGCCATGCACGGCGTGGTGGCCAAGAAGGACGGCACCTGCCTGGAAGTGGCCATCGGCGAGGATCCCGCGGATCCGATCTTCTATATCTCGGACCTTCTGATCCACCTGTCCGCGGATCAGATGCAGAAGTCTGCCCGTGAAGTCATTGAAGGTGAAGCCCTGAATGTGATCATCGGCAGCATGCCGCTCAAGGATGAGGAGAAGGAACCCGTCAAGAAGGCCGTGCTCCAGCTGCTCAAGGACAAGTACGGCATGGAGGAAGAAGACTTCCTGAGTGCTGAACTGGAAATCGTGCCCGCCGGTGCTTCCCGCGAAGTCGGCTTTGACCGCAGCCTGATTGCCGGCTACGGCCATGACGACCGCGTCTGCGCCTATCCGTCCCTGCGCGCCATTGAGGACTATGAGGGTGTGCCCGCAAGAACCCTGTGCGCGATCCTCACCGATAAGGAAGAGATCGGTTCTGTCGGCGCAACCGGCATGAACTCCAACTTCTTTGAGAACGTCATCGCCGAGCTCCTGCATGCCGCCGGCATCGATTCCAATCTGGCCGTGCGCCGCATGCTGCGCAACAGCTACATGCTCTCCAGCGATGTCTCTGCGGGCTTTGACCCGAACTTCGCCTCCGTGTTTGAGAAGAAGAATGCCGCGTTCCTTGGCAAGGGCATCTGCTTTAACAAGTTTACCGGCCGCGGCGGCAAGAGCGGATCGAATGACGCCAATGCCGAGTATGTCGCCCAGGTCCGCCGGATCATGGATGACAACGGCGTGGACTTCCAGACCGCAGAGCTCGGCCGCGTCGATGCGGGCGGCGGCGGAACGATCGCCTATATGTGTGCCAAGTACGGCATGAACGTGATTGACGCCGGCATCGCCGTGCTCAGCATGCATGCACCGTGGGAGCTCATCTCCAAGGCCGACCTCTGGGAAGGCTACAAGTGCTATCTCGCCTTCCTGAAGGATGCGGGCAAATAAGAGCCGTAAGGGCAGAAAGCAGGAATAAATCATGGCGGAGGAAAAATCCGATCGTGAGGTTTACAGAGCCTACCTTGACAACACGCGCAGGTCGGAGGAACTCCAGTGCGAGATCATGAAGGGTGCGCGGGAAGGCGAGGATGTCTGTTCTCTTCTTCTCAAGGCCTGCCGTGCCATTTCGGCCATGACCGGAAGCGATGTTTTCGCCCAGCAGGTGGAGCGGAGCCTCAGGGCTGTGTACGGGGAAGCGCTCGAAGTGCGCAAGCCCCTGGAAGTGGAGCTGCAGGAGACCGAGGAGCGCCTGGAGAAAATCCGGAAGGCCGAGGAACTCTCCGATGAGAGCGACATGAAGGAAGCCATGCACAATGCGGTCCGTTCGCATGAGGCGAAAATCCGGCACCTGAAAGAGGCGCTGGAAAACAGCAAGTGATTCTCTCAGCGCTTTCCCTGTGTCCCGGGGAAAGCGCTTTTCCAAAAAGGAGTTGTCTCAAGTGCAAAGGGAACAGTTCAAGTCACGTCTGGGCTTTCTCCTGGTGAGCGCAGGGTGCGCGATCGGCATCGGGAATGTCTGGAAGTTTCCGTTTATCACAGGGGAGAACGGTGGGGGACTGTTTGTCCTCATCTACCTGGTGTTTCTGGCCGTCATGGCGGCCCCGATCCTGACGATGGAGCTCGCGATCGGACGCGCGACAAAGCGCAGCTCGGTCGGCGCTTATAAAGCACTGGAAAAGCCGGGACACCAGTGGCATCTGCACGGGTATCTGAGCATCATCGGGTGTGTGCTGCTCATGGCCTACTACACCACCGTATCCGGATGGATGCTCGACTATTTCGTGCGCTTTGCGACCGGCGCCATGGATGGCGTTCAGTCGGAGGAAGTGGCGGGGATCTTCCAGGCACTGATGAATGATCCCACGGAAATGGTCTCTTACATGGCCCTGGTTGTGCTCATCGGCTTCTTTGTCTGCTCCTTCAGCCTGCAGAAGGGCGTGGAGCGCATCACCAAGGTCATGATGATTGGGCTCCTTGGACTCATCATCGTGCTGGCTGTGCACTCGGTGCTGCTGCCCGGCGCAAAGGAGGGCCTGCGGTTCTACCTGCTCCCGGACCTTGGGCGGGCAAAGGCCGTCGGCCTCGGGAAAGTGATTACAGCGGCCATGAACCAGGCGTTCTTTACGATTTCCATCGGCATCGGGTCCATGGAGATCTTCGGCTCCTATATGAGCCGCGACAAGACGCTCATGAGCGAGTCCTTCTCAATCTGCGCGCTGGACACCTTTGTCGCCCTGATGAGTGGCCTCATTATCTTCCCGGCCTGCTTCAGCTTCGGCGTCAACCCGGATTCGGGTCCGTCGCTCATCTTTGTGACACTGCCGCATGTCTTCATCCATATGGAGACGGGACGGTTGTGGGGATCGCTCTTTTTCCTGTTCATGACCTTTGCGAGTTTGTCGACCGTCATTGCCGTGTTTGAAAACATCATGTCCTTTGCTGTGGAAGAATTCCACTGGACGCGCAGAAAAGCGGCCATGGTGGGCTGCATTGGGATGGTGCTCCTCTCCCTGCCCAGCGTCCTGGGTTACAATGTCTGGAAGGGCGTGGCGCTCATTGGCGGACGGGATATTCTCAACACCGAGGACTTCCTGGTGTCAAACCTGCTGCTGCCTGTTGGTGCACTGGTCTATCTCCTGTTCTGCTCCTTCCGCTTCGGCTGGGGCTTTGACGGATACCTGGAAGAAGCCAATGCAGGACGCGGCATCCGCATTGCAAGAGGGCTGCGGCCTTACTTCCGGTACGTGCTGCCGCTCCTGATTCTGGTGATTTTTGTCACCGGCCTTGTGGGAAAATAAGCAGAAGACTGGAGGGTTGAGGCAGATGCATTTTGTGAATGCGAAGGGTATACTGACTGGCGCCAGAGGCGTATACGGGATGAACATTTACCGGGGATGCACACATGGATGCATCTACTGCGACTCCAGAAGCACCTGCTATCATATGCCCCATGCGTTTGAAGATATTGAAGTCAAACGCAATGCACCGGAACTGCTTGAACAGAGCCTGCGGTCCATGCGCCGCAGAGGCATGATTGGGACGGGTTCCATGTCTGATCCATACATGCACTGTGAAAAAGACCTGCAGCTGACGCGGCGATGTCTGGAAATCATTCTGGAGTACGGGTTTGGTGCGGCGATTCAGACCAAGTCAGACCTGATCCTGCGGGATATCGATCTGCTTGAGGAGATCAACCGAAAGGCGAAATGTGTGGTTCAGATGACGCTGACCACATGGGATGACACACTCTGCAGCATGGTGGAACCGAATGTCTGCAATACCCGGCGACGTGTGGAGGTCCTTGAGGAAATGCACAGGCGCGGCATCCCGACGGTGGTCTGGCTGACGCCTGTCCTGCCGTATATCAATGACACCATGGACAATATCCGGGCCATTCTGGAAGCATGCCGGGATGTGCAGGTCCGGGGAATCATCTGTTTCGGGATGGGCCTGACCCTTCGGGAAGGGGACAGGGAGTACTATTATGCAGCGCTGGACCGTCATTTCCCGGGCATCAGGGCTCAGTATGTCCGGAATTACGGGAACGCGTATGTCCTGCCCAGTCCGAACAGCGCGCAGCTCATGGAATGCTTCACGGATTTTTGCAGGGAGCATGACATACTGTATACGCCGGATGCATGCTTCGGATATATGCAGGAGTTTCCGGCTTCTTTTGAGCAGCTGTCCATGTTTGGTTGATCCATCCATATGAATCCGGCTGGTTCGCCGGAACAATGCGCTGCCGGAATCAACGTTTTCTTTCAGGGAAAAAGCCTCTGGCATTGACGCCATTTAGAAAAACATCCGCAAAACGAATAGTTTTGCGGATGTTTTTCTAACAGAAGGCGATGCCATTGTCGCAACTGCTGTCAAACAAGAATGCCTTTCCTGATTGGAGGTTCATTTTTTCTCGTCCGGGACCAGGTCCGAAGTGCCCCACGCAATGATGCTCGCACAGGCGCGGGAGGAGGTGCCACGGTAATTGAGCTGCTCGCCCATGAAAACAAGGGAAGTGGTTCCGCCGCCGTCGAGGTTCAGGGCTTCCTGAACGCCCATCTGGATCATGCGCTCAGTGAGCCATGGGAAATAGCATCCGGCCGCGTCATCCGTGCGTCCCTTGACGGTGAGGATGAAGTAGTGGTACGGCTCAATCATGCCCAGGGCACAGCGCGGTTCCTTGTAATGGTAGTACTTGGGATTGCTCATGTCCGGACCGGGCCTGCCGCCCGTGACCAGGATCGGGCCGAAGGAAAAGACATCGGTGGCGCCCATGGCGAGGTATTCTTCGGCGGTGTGCTCGCCGTTGTCAAAGCACTTCATGGAACCGTCCTGGAAATAGGCGAGGACCTCCTGTTTGGGAAATCCGCTGGTGCTCTTTTTCTTGGGCCGGTCATAGAGGATCTGGCTGTCGCGGATAATGACGCCGGGACGCTTTGAATTGCGCGCCCGGTAGGCATAAAAATCGTCGGAAATGGCGAGCACGGCATCCACGCGCCGCGCAAGGTTCTGAGAGCGGACCAGCGCACCGGTGCGGATGCTCGGGATGTGCGGTGTTTTCATGCGCTCCTCAGGGGTGGTACGCACATCGGTTTCATACCAGACCAGGGGATAATTCGGATCCGAATAGCGGCGGATGCGCACCTGCAGGGTAGAGGACAGGTAAATCCACTGACCGTCCTCCTCGTTGCTGTAGACGAACTCTTCCTCCGGATCCACAAGGAAACCGTCCGCATTGGCTTCCGGGGTTTCGACCTCAACGGTCGGCCCGATGACGGGCAGCGGTGTTTTGTCCACCTTGGGCGTTTTGGTCGGCCGCGGCGTCTTCGTCGCGTTTGGATCCCGGGTGGGTTTCGGCGTCGGCGTCAGGGATGCCTGATAGATGTACTCCGCAGCTTCCAGACCGTTGACGGCTTTGCAGGTGTCTGAGTAGAGCAGCTCCTGCATGGCCGGATCGGCGACGCCGGTTTCCTCCAGGCCGTTGAGTTTCTGGAACTGGCGGACCCGGTCAGCCGTGGTCGCGTTGTAGGCACGGCTGAACTTGGTGGTCTTGAAATACCCGAGTTCATAGAGCCGGGCCTTGAGCGCATCGACAGCCCCCCCGGTATCCCCCTCGGAGAGGGACATATAGCCCGCTGCCGCGGCGGAGAGGATGAAGCAGAGAAGGAGAGCAGTCAGCGGGAGGAGCAGGCGGAATTTTCGCATGAGCAGAACCTCCGTATAGGAAATGAAAAAAATCAGGTCAGATAGAAGGGCTTCATGTCGTCGAGCCGCAGCAGCATGGGGCTGCGGCCGGAGGACGCGCCGGTATCAATATCGGCCCAGGTCGGGGTCAGGATCATGCGGTCGGCATACTCCGGGCCGTAGGCAATGGTCGGCGTGTGGCCAAAGACGGTAAAGATATCGGTGAAATAGACATCCTCAAGCGACGGCCGGTTCCAGAGAAGATCGTCCGGCGCGTAGGCGGAAATGGGCCGCGCGGGATCGAAGTGCCCGAGCCCGGCGTGCGTGAGAAGAAACTGGCGGTTTCCGATGCGCCGCATCTCATAGAGCGGAGCGCGGCGGACGTACGAAAGAAGGGCCGGCACAAAACCCGGATTCTTCTGCTGCATGGCGTGCAGGGTTTCCAGCGTCGGCTCAGCCCCGTTGGCAAGCCAGGTGTGCAGAAGATTCATCCGCAGGGGATCAAACTGGGCGAGCATCTGGTCGGTGATGGAATCGAGGAGGAAGGAGCAGGAGAGCATCATGCCCTCATGGTTTCCGAGAATCAGGCGGACATTGGAGTGTACCATCATCCACCGCAAAAGATCGATTCCGCCGTCCCCGTTCCGGTCAATGACATCGCCCAGGACAATCAGCTCATCCTTTCCGGAAAACTCAGCCAGCGAGAGCAGGTGGAGAAAGCCGGAGAGAGGAAAGCCGTGGAGATCGGAAGTGACATAGATCAAGGGCTGTATTTCCTCCAGACTGTGGGCGTGTTTACAGATCCTGCCGGTTGGTCAGGGCATACATCATAATGCCCGCGGCGACAGCGGCATTCAGGGACTCGGCTGCGCCATGCATGGGCAGGCGGACGAGATGGGAGGCGGAGGCTGTGACCTCAGGCGAAATCCCGTTGCCCTCATTCCCGATGATCAGGCACCAGGTGTCGGGCAGGGTTTTGAGAATCGGGAAGAACGGATCGCCGTCCAGGCGTGAGGCGAGGACCGGCATGTCCACGGTCTTCAGGCGCGCGGCCAGGTCCGGGACTTCCTCAACCGGCAGGTGGAAGACCGATCCCATTGAGGCGCGCAGCACTTTCGGGGAATAGGGGTCCGCACACTGGGAGGAGTAGAGAATGCCGTCCAGTCCGGCAGCATCCGCTGTGCGCAGGATCGTGCCGACATTGCCGGGATCCTGTACGCCGTCCAGCGCGAGGAGCCTCTTTCCGGTGACTGTCCGGGGCTTGAGCCGCATGACGGCGGCGATTCCCTGGGGCGTCTTGGTGTCGCAGACTGCGGCCATGAGATGGGCAGGGACGACAAAGGTTTTGCCCTCCGGCGCGCCGGAGGGAAGCGCCGTGCCGTCCTCGACAATCAGGGCGAGGAGCTCAAAGGAGGAAGACAGGGCTTCCCCGACCGACTTGAAGCCTTCGACCAGGAAAGCGCCTTCCGCTTCCCGGCCGCTTTTGGTTTTCAGCGAGCGCCAGGCCTGGACGCGGGGATTGTGCATGCTGGTAATCTTTTCCATAATGCCCTCAGTTGACGCCGCGGAAACCGTTTCCGATGATTTCCGAGGTATTGGTAATGAGAAGGAAAGCGGAGGGATCCGTTGCGCGGATGAAGCGGCGGAGATAGACGCCCTGGCGGCGGTTGACGACCGTCAGGATGACTTCGCGGCCTTCATGCGTGTAAATGCCCTCGCCGTGCAGGCGGGTGGCGCCGCGCTTCAGGGAATGAATGATGTACTGCTCAATGGGTTCCGGGTTCGCGGTGATGATGTGGAAGCACTTGTTGGTGTTGATGTTTTCCAGCACCATGTCCACGAGCAGGGATTTGATGACAAGACCGAGGATGGAGAAGAGACCCGTCGTCATGCCGAACGCAAAGCAGGCGGCAAAGGTGATGACGCAGTCGGAAATGAGCAGGGCACGTCCGATGTCCAGGGTCGTGTACTTGCGCATGATCATGGCAATGATGTCCGTGCCGCCGCTGGACGCGCCGACATGGAAGAGAATGGCGGATCCGATGGCCGGCAGGGACACGGCGAAGATCAGTTCCAGGAACGGCTGGTTCGTCATGGGCGAGGACATGGGGAGCACGCGCTCGAGCACCCAGATGAGTCCGGACTGGAGCAGGGTCACATACGTCGTGTAGATGCCGAAACTCTTCCCCAGAACAATGTAGCCGCACAGCAGAAGAATGACGTTGATAATCAGGCCGAAGGTACCGGGGGTGGAGGGGAAGTAGTGGCCGAGAATAACGGAAATACCGCTCACGCCGCCGGTGGAGAAATTGTTGGTGTACTTGAAAAAGTAAATGCCGACGACCATGATGAGCGTGCCGATGGTCATGAGGACAAAATCCGTGACATGCTTCTGAACGGGGGTAGCTTTGGTATTGGACATGCGAAGCCTCCTGAAAGATGCTTATTTTCCGACACAGAAGGTTGAAAAGACGCGGTCGAGCAGTTTTTCCTCGACATTGTCACCGGTGATTTCAGACAGGGCACTCTGCGCGCGGTCCAGATCGAGCGTGCACAGATCGATTTCCGCCGAGGAGAGTGTCTGCTCGGCATCCCGAAGCGCCGCGGCGGCTCTTCTTGCGGCATCCATGTGCCGCGGCTGGGTGAGGGAGAGCAGGTCGCTGACTCTCGCGCGGCTGAGGAGATATTCCCGCAGCGCCGACATGGATGCGCTCTCAAGGGACGAGACCGTGAGCACGTCTGCTTTCGGGAGCAGCGCGCGGATTTCGTCCGGCAGGAGCACCTGCGGAAGGTCCGACTTGCTCAGGCAGACAGCCACGGGCAGAGTGGACAATTCACGGATGAGCGCAAGGTCCTCCTCCGTGAGCGGCGAGGAGGCGTCCAGAAGGAGCAGCACCAGGTCCGCGTTTCTCGCGGCGCGCCTGGCGCGCTCGACGCCCACGGATTCCACCGGGTCCGGCGTGTCGCGCATGCCGGCGGTGTCGGTCAGGTGAATCAGGCAGCCGTCCAGAATGAGGTCGCCCTCGACCAGATCGCGCGTGGTGCCGGGAAGATCTGTGACAATGGCGCGGTCTTCGCCCAGCAGCGCATTGAGCAGGCTCGACTTTCCAACGTTCGGGCGGCCGCAGAGCGCAACCTGAAGCCCGGTGCGCAGAAGCCGTGCGGCTTTCTCATTGCAGGCCGCCTCGAGGCGCTCAGCCAGGGCGACCATGCGCGGACCCAGGTCCGAGGCCGCTTCCTCCTCGCTGATCTCCTCAGGATAGTCAATGCAGGCGGCAATGCCGGCCTGGAGGGCGTACAGGTCATCTGAAGCCTCACGGATAAAGGCGGACGCACCGCCGGAGAGCTGGTGGATGGCTGCGCGCCGGGCCTGCTCGCCGCGGGCGGAGATGAGCTCCATGACGGCTTCCGCCTGGGAGAGATCAAGGCGTCCGTTGAGAAAGGCCCGCCGCGTAAACTCTCCGGCATCCGCAAGACGCACGGACCGGGAGAGCACCAGGGCCAGCACGCGGTGGGCAATGGCGTATCCGCCGTGCAGCTGGAACTCAGCGACATCCTCGCGCGTATAGCTGTGCGGGGCGCGCATGAGGACGCCCATGCATTCGTCGATGACTTCCTCACCGTCCATGACATGACCATAGTACAGATGATGGCTGTGAAATTTCGGCACAGCCTTTGCGGGCACAAAGAGTGAAGAAAAGACAGACTCCGCATCCGGCCCTGAGATGCGGACAATGGCAATGCCGCCTTCCCCCGGAGCGGTGGCAATGGCAGCGATGGTATCGGACATGGGATCTTTCCTTTCGCCGGGAAAACACCCGTAAAGAAGAGTATACGGTTCCGAAACGTCTTCGTCAATCGGATTTCCCATGTTTTTCAGGGAATTTCACCGAAAAGAAAAGGGAAGGGGATTGGATGAGTGAGGGTATCGCTGAGGCCGCATGCAATGCATGGAGCAGGGCCAGCGAATGGACGGCGCTGCCATTTTTTTCAGACCGCCTTGACAAACCTGCGGACCGTGTTATAATCCATAGTGCAAGCGGTTGCACAAGTCAAGAAAAAGGGAGTGGATGAACGATGGCAGTGACCATTCATGATGTGGCGCGACTCGCAGGTGTCAATTCATCCACTGTGTCACGGGTGATCAACGGGAAGGCCACCATTTCTCCGGATACAAAGGAACGTGTCTATGCAGCCATGCGGGAGTTGGATTACCATCCCAATTCTCTTGCGCGCTCCCTTGCAAGCGGCCTGAGCGGCGCAATCGGCGTGGTCGTCGATGCCCGGGATGCCGAAGCCTTCAGCAACGTCTTTTTCAGCCGCAGCCTGTTTGCCATTGAGCACGCGGCCCAGGTCCGCGGATACCAGGTGATCATTGCCAACGGTGCGCAGAGCCGTGGCGGCACCGTGGAAAACCTCATGAAGGAACATAAGGTGGACGGCCTGATTCTGCCGCCGACCACTGTCAAGCCGGCCCTCATGGAGACGATCGGCGATTTTCCCTATGTCGTTCTGGGCACCCCGGATACGCTTCGAAGTGAAACGTGCTGGGTCGACAACAATAATGAACAGGGAGCCGAAATGGCGGTACAGCATCTGTCAAAGATGGGATACTGCCAGATTGCTTATCTGGGCGGCTATCAGAAACGGGGCTTTACCCGCAGGAGAGTACGAGGCTATAAGAACGCCAATCAGGGATGCGAAATCATTTTTCCCACGGACGGCACTTCAGAAAATGCCTTTGCGGCAGCCCTGGAGGCGCTGAAGAAAGAAAATCATCCCGATGCATTTGTATGCAATGACAATCTGGCGGCCTATGGTCTTCTGAAAGCCTGCAGGGAGCTGCATCTCTCCGTCCCGCAGGAGATTGGCATTGTAGCGTTTGACAACTATCCGCTGGCCGAGTATATGGACCCGCCGCTGACCATTGTGGATATTGATACCGCCATGCTGGGGGAACAGTCTGCCCAGCTTCTGTTCAGGCGCATTGAGAACAGAGTGGGGATTCAGCAGATCATGCTGTCGACGAACCTGGTGATTCGGGCTTCATCGGAAAGGAAGGCGAAATAATAAATGAATACAGCTGCCGTGAGGCACCTTTCTTTTTACCCGTTTGTGCAAGCGGTTGCACGAGACAAGATCCGATTCCGACTGGATGCCGCAGCCGGGGACCTGACGACCTGTGAGCTGGTCTGGTGGAAGCGGTCGACACCGGAAGAAAAGCATGTCGAGCCTCTCACCATCCGCATCAGCAGCCGGTCGACGGATCAGTGGACCTGCAGGGCCGTGTTTGGCGAAGAAGTCCATTACATCAAGTACGGCTATCGCCTGACGGATGCGTCGGGAAAGCGGGTCTGGTACAACGCTGTTGGCTTTCACGGGGAGGAAACGGAAGAGGGCAGTTTTGAAATCCTGCAGGTCAATGAGACGGACGTACTCCGGATCCCTTCCTGGACACAGGGCTGCATCTATTACCAGATTTTTCCGGACCGGTTTGCCCGGGGTGGAAACGGGAAGGGAAGCTATGATTCGTGGGATGCTGTGCCTACGAGGGAAAACATCCTTGGCGGCAATCTGCGGGGAATCATCGATCATCTGGACTATCTGCAGGATCTGGGGGTTGAGTGCCTTTATCTGAATCCCATTTTCCTGGGGGATTTCAATCACAAATATGCTACGACAGACTATTTCAGAATCGACCCCATGTTCGGCACAGAGCATGACCTTGCGGAGCTGACGGAAAAGGCGCATGCCAGGGGCATCCGTGTGATTCTTGACGGGGTTTTCAACCACGTGGGCATCCATTTTGCGCCGTTTATGGACCTGATGGAAAAAGGCGCGGAGAGCCCCTACCGCGGCTGGTTCTATCCCAAGCAGTTCCCGGTCCGCATCGATCCGGCCTGCTATGAGTGCGTGGGGGATTACCCCTATATGCCCAGGCTCAACGGAGCGAACATGGAAGTGCGCTCGTATGTGCAGCGCGTGCTGCTCTACTGGCTCGACCGCACCGGCATCGACGGGTGGCGGCTGGATGTCGCGGATGAACTGGACCGCCATGCGGTCACGCAGTGGCGGGAGCAGGTGAAGAGGACGCATCCGGACGCTGTGCTGCTGGCGGAAACCTGGGGAGATGCCTCAAGGCTGCTCGGACCGGACGGACTGGACTGCGCGATGAATTATCTGTTCCGGGATGCCGTGCTGGATTTCTTTGCCAGAGGCTCCATGGATGCAGCTCTTTTCAGTGACCGGATGAACAGCATGCTGATGCGCTATCCGGAGGAGATCAACCACTCCATGTATAACCTGCTGGGCAGTCATGACACCGCACGTTTTCTGACGGAATGCGGCGGGGAAGTCTGGCGGCTGCGCCTGGCCATGGCCTTTCAGATGCTCTTTCCCGGAGCACCGGCGGTTTACTACGGGGACGAGCTGGGGATGACCGGCGAAAATGATCCTGGATGCCGAGGCGGCATGGCCTGGGATGCCCGGAATGAAGCACTCCATCTCTGGCAGAAGGAGATGATCTCCCTTCGAAAACGGCATGAGAGTGTGAGAAACGGTGCTTACCGCGTGCTGGCTGCAGAAGGTTCTGTGATGGTCATCCGCAGACAGCTCGGAGAAGACTGTGTGACCGCTCTGTTCAATACAGGGGATACCCCCAAAACACTGGACCTGACGGAAGCGGAGGAACCTGTGCACATTCCGCCGCATGCCGTAAAGATCATAGAACGACCATAAGGAGGAACCAACCATGCGTATCTTTTCAAGAATCCTGGCCTTTGCGGCAGCCTGCATGATGCTGCTCTCACTCAGCCCGGCCGTGGCCGAGCAGGAGAGTGTGACCATCAGCTTCTGGCATCATTACAGCGCGCAGTCTGCAGAGAATGAAACCCTGATGAATGTCCTGATTCCGGCCTTTGAGGCGGAAAACCCCGGCATCAAAGTCAATGCGGTCTCCCACGAGTGGGCGGAACTTCACGACAAGGTCCTGGTCAGTGCCAACTCCAATGCACTGCCCGACGTGGCCCGCTGCGATATCGCCTGGCTGCCTGAGTTCCAGAAGATGGGCATCCTGGTGGCGCTCGATGAAGAGATGCCGGACTTTGCGGATGTCTCCGGAAAGCTCCTGGACAGCGCCATGTCCACAGCAAAGATTGGAGAACATGTCTATGCGCTGGCGCTGAACACCAACAGCAAGATTGTGTTCTACAATAAGGACATGCTGGAAGCGGCCGGCGTCACGGTGCCTGCCACCATGGATGAATGGACCGAAACCCTGAAGAAGCTCTCCGGCGAAAATGCCAACGGTCAGCAGGTCTGGGGCTGGAATGAGCCCGCACTGGCCGGATGGAATATCTGCCCCTTCATCTGGTCCTTCGGCGGCAGCCTGACCAATCCGGAACAGACACAGGCCAGCGGATTTATCAACAGCCCGGCGACCGTGAAGGCCGTGGAGACATTTGCAGAGCTCGTCAAGAGCGGCTGCATCACCGGATTCAATGCCGGCGATATCCCCATGACCGACGGATTTGGCACCGGACGCTATGCCATGATGCTGGAAGGCCCCTGGAAGTCGGCCGAGCTTGCCGGCGCTTATCCGGATGTCGCCTACGGCACTGCCCCGATTCCTGCCGGTGAAGGCGGCAGTGTGTCTGTCCTGGGCGGGGAAGACATTGCCATGTTCAGCACGGCCAATAAGGAAGCGGCATGGAAATTCATGCAGTTCATGACCAGCGAATATGCCGAGACAGAAATGGCCAAATGCGGCCAGATCCCGGTCAACCGCGCTGCGCTTGAAAGCGAAACGGTCAAGGCTGCAGATTATGCACCGTTTATTGAAGCCATTCAGACGGCCAAAGCCCGTCCGACCGTGGCAGCCTGGAGCGAGATGGACAACGATCTGCAGGTGGCCCTGCATGCCGTTGTGACCGGTGAAAAGACCGCACAGGAAGCCATGGATGAACTGGCGGCCTCCTGGGATACCCTCTTGAAGTAAATGAAAATGGCCGGGACAGGCAGATGCCTGCCCCGGCCGTTGATGGAGCGTGGAAATATGATGATCAAATCCCGCGTCAGCCGGGCACAGATCATGGGACTGCTGCTGCCGGGCATGATCGTGTTCGGCCTGTTTACCGTCTATCCGATCCTTCGTCTTTTCTGGATGAGCCTGTGTGATATGAGCTTTTCCTCCATGCTCACACAGCCCTTTGCGGGTCTGATGAACTACCGTGAAGTGTTCGGGGATGCGACGTTCTGGACGGTGTTTGTCAACAGCATCGTGTATACCCTCATCACCGTGCCCGGGCAGATGGTGCTGGGGCTGTTCATCGCGATTCTGCTCAACGGCATCCGCCGGTTTTCTGTGACGTTCCGCGTGATCAATTATCTGCCGGTTGTGACCTCCTGGGTGATTGCCTCCCTGGTGTTCCGTTATATCTTCAATACGGAAGGCCTGCTGAATTATTTCCTCTGGAAAATCCTGGGGCTCACATCCTCGAATATCCGCTGGCTGGACACCCGGTGGAGCGGACTGGCGGTGGCCATGATTCTCGGCATCTGGAAGGGCATCGGGTGGAATATGGTGATCTTTCTGGCTGCGCTGCAGCAGGTGCCGCAGGATCTGTATGAAGCTGCTGAGATCGACGGGTGCGGTGCGTGGAAGAAGTTTGTCAGCGTCACCCTGCCCGCGATCCGGGGAACGATCCTGTTTGCTCTGATTGAACTGACCATCGGCGGGTTCAATGTCTTCACGTCCATCAAGATGATCACGGGCGGCCGCCCCGCCCATCAGACGGACACCCTGCTCACATGGATGTATTACAAGGCATTCAGCACGGGAAAATTCGGGTATGCGGCGGCACTCAGTTTTGTCATGGCCCTGTCCCTGGGGCTTCTGGCGATCGTCCAGTTCCGTATGATGCGAAACCGGGATGCGTAAGGAGGGGTGAAAGATGAACAGCAGGCATGCTGCCAGGATTCGCTGGGCGGTGATCCGCTATCTGCTGCTTGCAGCCGGAACCGTGATTTTCACCCTGCCCATGATTTACATGATTTCCACGTCCTTAAGGCCCAATGGCGCACTGTATGAATACCCGCCGCGCTTCTTCCCGAGATGGGAAGCGCTGACGCTGGAAAACTATGACTATATTCTGCATCAGAGCAAGTTTTACCTGAATTTCCTGAATTCCGTCACCGTGTCGGTCACAACGATTGCGCTTGCGGCGCTGGTCGGGTCCGCCATGGCGTTTGTGCTGGGTAAATTCCAGTCCAAACTGACCCGGGTGCTGTTTGTGTTTATCATCATTACCATGATCATCCCGGGCACCACCATGATTGTCCCGCAGTTTGAACTGGCGACCCGGCTGGGCATGGTCAATCGGCTGTGGGGCCTGATTCCGTTCTATGTCGCCTGGGTGATCCCGTTCTCCACCTTCATGATCAAGGGATTTATGGAGAATATTCCGGGTGAGATTATGGAAGCGGCCTGGATTGACGGTGCAGATGTGTGGACAGTCTACAGAAAAATCGCGATGCCGCTCTCTTCGCCCGCGATTGCGTCGGTCAGCATTTTCAATTTCCTGACGGCCTGGGAGGAGTATCCCTGGGCGAACACTGTCATCAATGACAATGCAAAGCGTACATTGCCCATTGCGATTGCGGGCTTCTTCGGTCAGCATCAGTTCACCCAGTGGGGCTATGTGTTTGCCATGTCGGTGCTGACATTGATCCCGGTGGTGGTGATCTTTATCCTCTGTCAGAAGTTCTTTGTGCAGGGCCTGACGGCCGGTGGTGTCAAAGGCTGAAAGAAAAAATTGAAACGAAAAAGCACGGAATCCATGAGATGGACTGCAGAAGTGGCTGTCTCATGGGTTCCGTGCTTTTTGTCCGAGGGGGTCTGGACCATTCCGGATGACAACTTCCAATGAATGCATGCCAAGACAGAAAAGTTTTCAAACTGTTCATATCTTTGTCGCATGTTTCCTGTATGCTTAGTGTGGAAAGGAGGGAGCATCTTGATTGAACTCAAATCAATCACCAAGGACTACGGCCACTTAAGAGCCGTAACGGATGTATCCTTCACCTGTCCGGACGGCCGGATCACAGGTCTGCTCGGTGTGAACGGGGCCGGAAAGACGACCCTTTTGAATATTGTGACGGGCTGCATGCCGCCCACCTCCGGCAGCATTCAGATTGATGGACTCGACCTCAAAGAAAACGGCAGGGACTGCAGACGGCATCTCGGGTACCTCCCGGAGAAGCCGCCCCTGTATGATGAAATGACGGTCCGGGATTACCTGACCTTTGTCTGCCGCCTCAGGGAAGTGGAAAAGGCGGGGATTCGCCATCATGTGGACAACATACTGGAACTGTGCGGGCTCGGCGACGTGCGGGACCGCATGCTCGGTCACCTCTCCAAGGGCTACCGGCAGCGCGCCGGGATTGCGCAGGCCCTGTGCGGGGACCCGCCGGTGCTCATTCTCGATGAACCGACCGTGGGCCTTGACCCGAGACAGGTCGTGGAGATCCGGGAACTGATCCGCACGCTCGGAAAAGACCATACCGTGCTCTTCTCTTCGCATATGCTCACGGAAGTCCAGTCCCTGTGCCGGAAGATTGTGATCCTGCATCACGGGAAAGTGATCCGCGAGGAGACGCTGTCCGAGCTGGAAAAGGAAGGCAGAACCAGTGAGATCCGCCTCTCGGTCCGCGCAGAGGTCAGACAGCTGCAGAGCGTGCTCCGGGATCTCCCGGGCTTCAGGAAACTGCAGGTGCTCGAGAGCACGACCGAGGGATATACTGAGGGCCTCCTGACCGTCGCCGGGGATACGGATGCGGCGGGCGAAAAGCTCTTCCGCCTGCTTGCCGCCCGGGACCTTCCGCTGCTCCTGCTCGTACCGAAAAAGGAAACGCTGGAGGAAGTCTTCCTCCAGGTGACCGGACAGGAGGGGGAGAGCGTATGACCGCCATCTGGCGAAGGGAAGTCCAGAGCTACTTTACAACCGCAACGGGCTATGTCTATATCGGGATCTTCCTTCTGATTTCCTCGATCCTCTTCCAGCTGCAGATCCTCCAGACGCGCTCAAGCGACCTTCTGACGTTTCTGGGGCAGATGAGCTATCTGTGGATGCTGCTCTCCCCGGTGCTGACCATGCGCCTCATGGCTGAGGAAAAGCAGAAACAGACGGACCGCCTGCTTCTCTCAAGCCCGGTGAGCCTGACCGGGATCGTCGTGGGCAAATATCTGGCTGCGCTGACCGTCATGCTCCTGACCGTGATCCTCACCTTTGTGTATGTCGGGATTGTCGGAGCCTACGGCGCGGTGTATCCGGGAGAAATTCTCACCGGCTACCTCGGTTTTATGCTTCAGGGCATGGCGTTTGCCGCCATTGACCTCCTCATGTCCTCCCTCGCATCCGGCCAGGTGACGGCCGTGCTGTACGCCTTCGGCGCGAACTTCATCCTCTGGATGCTGGATATGCTCTCCCTGTCCGTGCCTTCCGCCATCGGCCGGGTCCTGGACTTTGTGAGCCTCTACAGCCGCAATGAGCCGTTCCTCATGGGCCAGCTCTCCTTTGCCTCGATCATCTTTGATCTCGCGGTGACCGTGCTCGCGCTGGCCCTCACCGTGTATGGTCTGGACCGCGCAAGAAGGAGGGGACTGAAATGAAGAAAACGGTGATCCGAAAACCCTCCGCATCCTTTGTCCTGATCGTATCCCTGGTGATTCTTCTGACCGGACTGTGCCTGCTTGCGGACGCGCTCGAAGTGCAATACGGCTGGCGACGGGACCATTCCTTCAACGCGGTGACCACGCAGAGTGAGACGACGCTGCAGGTGCTCGGGGAACTGAAGCACCCCGTGCATATCTATGCGGTCTATTCCAGAGGCGCTGAGGATGCGCCGCTGCTGGAACTCCTGAACCGCTATGCCAGCGCGTCGGATCAGGTGACCTGGGAACAGGTGGATATCCGCCTGAACCCCGCGCTCATCCAGAAATACAAAAACCCGGCAACGTCCGAGAGCGTGTCCTCGGACTCAGTGATTGTGACGTGCGAGGAGACCGGACGCTTCCGGATCCTCGATGCCACGGACTTCTATTCCCTTGGCTACAATATGGAGGCCGGGGCGTATGAGATCGCAGGGCTTTCGTATGAAAAGAGCCTGACTGAGGCCATCCGGTACGTCGCGCTCGACGAGATTCCCCGGGTCATGATCCTTCAGGGACACGGGGAACTGGACAGTGACGGGACCGCGGTGCTGGCAGACCTTCTGAGCAGCAATAACTATGAGGTCAATTACTTTACGCTCTCAGGGAATGAAGAGGCACTCAGGCCCGGGGACGTGCTCTTTGTGCTCTCCCCGGTGCGCGACCTGCTCGAATCGGAAGTGACGGTCATCCGCGACTTCCTGCAGGAGGGCGGGGGCGTGCTCTTTACCTGCGATTATTCCGACCCCGTGGAGAACATGCCGAACCTCCTCTCTCTCATGCGCAGCTACCGTTTCCTTCCCAAGGACGGCATTGTCATCGCGTCCGCCGAGGAACCTTCGAGCTACTATAACGGGTACCAGCTGTTCCTCCTCCCGATCATGCAGTCGACGGAAGTGACGGCTGACCTTGTGGCCTCGGGCAGCAATACCCTGCTCATGGCCGGCTCCCGCGCGTTTGAAACGCCGGGGGCGACCGACCGCGACCTGACCGTGTGGACACTGCTCTCCACGACCAGCCGCGCGTATCTCCGGCCCCTCGACGGCGATCTTTCGACGCTTGAACAGCAGGACACGGATGAAATGGGTCCCTTTGCCCTCGCTCTGCAGTCGGAGCGCGTGACCGAGGGCGGCCATGTGTCGCGCGCCGCGGTCATTGGGTGTTCGACGCTCCTCACATCCAGTGAAGTCTATGCCATGACCGACGCCCAGGAATTTATTCTGCGCATGACGGAATACCTGGCGGGCGTGGAGGCGACGGACCTGAACATCATGTCCAGACAGGCGGTGCGGCCCTCTCTCCGTGCAGGCAGTGTGCTGGGCGGCCAGGTGATCATTTTCCTTCTGCCCGCCGGCGTCCTGGCCCTGGCGCTCCTGGTTCTGGTCCCCAGAAACCGCAGACACTGATTTCACTTGCCCGCTTTCGGATTTTTTGATACAATACAGTCAACGGCACAGAACTGAATACACATCAGGGAGGTAAGTGCAATGGCAAAGACAAACATGGTCATTACAATCGGAAGACAGTATGGTTCCGGCGGACGTGAAGTGGGTCGCCGTCTGGCTTCACGCCTTGAAATTCCTTATTACGACAAGGAAATCCTTTCCGAGGCCTCCAAGGACAGCGGAATCTGTGAGGAACTTTTTGAAGACCATGACGAAAAGCCCACCCGCTCTTTCCTCTATTCTCTGGTGACCGGCGTTCAGACGCACGGCAATCCGTCCACCATGTATATGGATATGCCGCTCAACCACAGAATCTTCCTTGCCCAGTTCGATACCATCCGCAGGCTTGCCGGCAACGGCCCGTGCGTGGTGGTCGGACGCTGCGCGGACTATGTGCTGCGCGACGAAAAGAACGTGGTCAATGTCTTCCTGAAGGCGGATATGGAGCACAGGATTGAGCGCGCCATTGAGCGCGGTGCCGAGCCGTCCCGTGCCCAGGATATCGTGAAGCGCCACGACAAGGAACGCGCTTCCTACTACAATTACTATGCCACCACCACCTGGGGCGATGTGAACAATTATGACCTGTGCCTGGATACGGGCAAGGTCGGGTATGACGGCGCAGTGGATATGATCATTGCGTATATCGCACTCCGGGAAAAACTGCTTGGAGGAAAATAAATGCGAAGGTTCAGCACAGGGCTGATCTGCCTGCTTTTCCTGTTTTCCATGGTCTGTTTTCCGGCACAGGCGCTGGTCTGGCCGAATGACCTGACAGCCAACGAGGCGGCGCTGAAGACCTATATCGAAAAGGTGAATACGGCGCTTGAAGGGATGCACGCTCTGCCCATCAACTCGGTGTTTGAGTGCTATGACACCCTGGCCAGCCTCGGGATCACAGCCGTCAGTGATTCAGATACGCCGGAAAGTGTGCAGATCACGGTCAACATGGGCAGGGGACTGGAATGGATGGAAGTCAGTTCGTCTTCCATGGACGGTTTTGCGTCCCTGTGCGCCGCCTGCATTGCCGTCGCCGCGGGGGATGAAGAGCATGCCTCGCAGTATATGGCAGACCCGAAGGCCTATGTGGCCAGGGTCAACAAGAATCCGTCGACCTCCTTTGAGGACCACGTCCTCACGGCCCGAAGCGAAAAGGTGAGAACCTACTGGGCCTACAGCCCGAATGCCTACGGGGACAGCGGAAGCTTCCTGAGCGGGTTCGGGGATACCAGTGCCTGGCTGACCATGACGCTGACGTTCCCGCTGCAGAGCGAGGAGGACGCCGGCGTGGAAGTGACGCCCGTGCCCCAGCCTGATACGGAGACCGTCCGCGACGGTTCCGATGATGACGGGGACTATACTCCGTATGATGACGGCACCCATTTTGAAATCTTCCTGACGCCGACGCCTGAACCGGATTCCGCGGCAGGCTACTGAGACGGAAGAAAACCATGAATCCTGTGGGGGCTGTAAAAAAATAGCAGC
>DEFL01000012.1:13928-74071 GCA_002350845.1 Christensenella sp. UBA2853 | reverse complement strand
GATCGACGCCTGGAAGGACGCTGCCAACAGCGGGTATGACGCGCTCGCGGAAAAAGCAGGCGCTGAAACAGCCGCCCTCATTCATATTGATCAGCTTCTCTTCTTCCAGCAGCTCGACGCTTACCAGTCCATGCTGACGCAGGCCTTCGGAGAGGAAAAAGCCGGCGAAATCACCCTCCAGCACCTCAGGGAACGCTGCAATGACCTGTGCTATGCACTCCATCATGCGCCTGCGGAGCGCCCCGACAGCATCCTGCGCACCGGCATCCCGGTTCTCGCTGCAAAGGGTGAACGCGCTGAGGCATGCGGAAGGACGATTGAACCCATTGCCGGCGGATACCATGTCACCCAGACCGTCTGCAGGACCCATGATTTCATCACCAGCAGACTGGGGCTCCGTCTCACAGACGCATCCATGGAAGAAAAGACGGCCGCCTTTGAGGACGCCGGCAAGCTGTGGATGTCCCTCCTGATGAAGGAGTCCAACACGCTCTATGCGGGACTGACCGATGAAGGAAAGAGCGCGATGTCCGCAAGCCTCAGCCTCTTCCAGAGCTGGCTGACTGCCCGCAGGAATGTGCTCCTGGCCCTCTATCCAGGCAACCCATCCGTCGCAGCGGAACTCTTCTCCAATACGGTCCGCAGCTATGTGCTGGACCTGGAAGTCCTCATGAAATAAGCCATTCGCGGGAAGCGGATGAAAGCACCCGCTTCCCGCCCCCTCGGCCGGCCTTCGGGCCGGCTTTTCCTGTGCTTCCGGTTCTGTGCTCTGCGATCTGCTTCTTTCCCCTTTGCCCCGGCGCGTGTATAATGAGTACATCAAAAGCCCCAGTATAAAGCGGGAGGACTGCACAATGGAAGACAGGAAACTCAGAGAACTGCTTGATGACATGACGCTGGAGGAAAAAGTCGATCAGCTCGTCCAGCTCAACGGCTCCTTTTTCGGGAAGGCAGATGTGCTGACCGGACCGGACGCCAAATTTCACATGAAGGAAGGCCGGCCGCTCCGGACCGGCAGCGTACTGGGCGAGCACGGCGCAGCCCGCCTGAAGGCCCTGCAGGAGAAAATGACAGCGGCACAGCCGCACCATATCCCGGCCCTGTTTATGGCCGACGTCATCCATGGCTACAAAACCGCGTTCCCGGTCCCGATCGCCCTGGGTTCCTCGTTCAATCCCGCGCTGGCCGAGCGCGTTTCCGCCGCCGCTGCCCGGGAGGCCGCAGCCGCAGGACTGCATGTCACCTTCTCCCCCATGGCGGACCTTGTGCATGACAGCCGCTGGGGCCGGTGCATGGAATCGACCGGTGAAGACCCGTGGCTCAATGCCCGGATGGCCGAGGCCATGGTCCGCGGCTTTCAGGGCGATGACATTGCGCTGAAGGGAAGGCTCGCCTCCTGCGTCAAGCACTTTGCCGCCTACGGCGCCGTGCAGGCCGGAAGGGACTATAACGTCACCGAGCTTTCCGAGCATACCCTCTTTGAGGACTACCTGGTCTCCTACCGCGCCGCCGTGAAAGCCGGCGTGCGCCTCGTTATGACCGCCTTCAATACCATCGACCGCCGCCCGTGCACCACCAGCCGCCGTCTTCTCCGGGATATTCTCCGGGACGACATGGGGTTTGAGGGCGTGGTGATCTCGGACTACAGCGCGATCGAGGAAACCATTTCCCACGGCACCTCCCTGGATCACCGGGACGCTGCGCGCCAGGCGATGGAGGCGGGCTGCGACATTGATATGATGAGCCCCTGCTATCTCCATCACGTGGAAGACCTGATCCGGGAGGGCGTGCTTCCGGAGAGCCTTCTGGATGAGGCCGTCCTGCGCGTGCTGCAGCTCAAAAATGACCTTGGCCTGTTTGAGAACCCCTGTAAGGATGCCTCCGAGGAGGACGAGCAGGCACTCCACTTCTGCGAGGCGCATCAGGCGCTGTCCCGCGAGGCCGCGGAGGAGACAACCGTGCTTCTGAAAAATGAAGGCATTCTTCCCCTGTCCGAGGGCCAGAAGATTGTCGTCGCGGGATCGCTTGCCGAGGATCCCGGCATGACCGGTTCCTGGGCCGTCTTTGCCGATACTTCCCGCACCGTCACCCTGCGCATGGCGCTGGAGGAGCTGTATCCAGACGCGGATCTTTCCTTCTTCGCCTCCGATGACATCTCAGACGTCCTGCTCGCTGAGGCCGCCAAAGCAGACGCTGTCATTCTCGCGCTCGGGGAAAACCAGAAAAAGACAGGCGAATCCATGAGCCTGTCCATGATTGAGCTGCCGGACAATCAGAAACGCCTGTTTGACGCGGTGCATGCCGTCAACCCGCATACGGTTACTGTGCTCTTCGGCGGGCGTCCTCTGGCCGTGCCCGGCATTGCGGAAAAGACGGAGGCCCTCGTCGAGGCCTGGCTGCCCGGTTCCTGCGGCTGTTATGCGCTCGCCGATATTCTCTTCGGCCGCGTCAACCCCTCGGGCCGTCTTTCCATGAGCCTGCCCTGGTGCACAGGCCAGCTCCCCATCTCGTATGCCGCCTTCCAGACCGGAAGACCGAAGCCCGCAGCCAATGGCTTTGTCCCCTTCACCTCCAACTATATGGACGTCCCGAACACCCCGCTCTATCCTTTCGGGTACGGCCTGTCCTACGGCCGCTGTGTGTACAGCCCGGTGGAACTGGACACGGATACCCTGACAAAGGGCGGAAGCATCCGGGCGTCCATCACGGTCACCAATGAAGGCAGCATACCGCTGCGCGAGGCGGTCCAGCTCTATATCCGCGATCTCCACGCCAGTGTCGTGCGCCCGGTCCGCCAGCTCAAAGGCGTGAACAAGGTGACGCTTGCCCCCGGGGAAACCCAGGTGGTGACCTTTGTGATCGAGGAACCCATGCTCCGCTTCTATGACGCGGACATGCACTTCGTCTCCGAGCCCGGACGCTTCACCGTGTGGGTCGGGCACGACAGCCTGACGGACAACAGCGCCGACTTTACCCTCGAATGATCCTCCCGGCGCAACAGCGTGTTGCTTGTCCTCTCCTCATCGACCGGGTAAGATGAAATCAGCAATTCAGGGAGGAATAAAGCCATGAAAACATCCGAAGTACTCAAACAGCTGAGGGTAACCCATGGTCTGACCCAGGATCAGATGGCGGAGCGCGTCCTGGTGACCCGCCAGGCTGTCAGCCGCTGGGAGACCGGAGAAACCCAGCCCAATACGGAAACACTGAAAATCCTTTCCAGGGAATTCAATGTGTCCGTCAACACACTGCTCGGCTCTCCGCGCACCCTGGTCTGTCAGTGCTGCGGCATGCCGCTGACCGAAGACGGAATGATCAGCAGGGAGACAGACGGGACATTCAATGAGGATTTCTGCACGTGGTGCTATGCCGGCGGACAGTTTGCCTATGCCACAAAAGATGCGCTGCTTGATTTTCTTCTCGCCCATACGCCCAATCCCGAAGGCACGCCCGAGGAAGAGCGCCGGAGGCTGTATGATGAGTACCTCTCCCGCCTGAAGCACTGGAAGGAATGAGTTCGCACCTTTTTTTCCGTGATCACGCCTCCCCTTTCCGATATCCTGTACCCGTCGAAGGAATTCAGGTGTTCAGAGACACAACCAGCAGTCCATGGCACTGAAACCTGTCACGTTTCACCGGGTCCGACTCCCGCAGTGTCTTGTTTCCATGCATCCCGGATTCCTTCACCAAAAAGAGACGGTTCATGCCGAAATGGCTGAAAACCGTCTCCTTTTGTATTGGCAGAACAATGATGCTCAAATCCGCTTCTTTCATATCTCAAGTAACAAGATTACAGAACACGCATCCCTGTGGATGGAAACACGCCATATTGCATGCCTGCTCCGCTTTTCAGCTTTCCTGCACCTTCGCAGGACCTTTCACGAGCGGCGCAGACAGGATCCCCATCGGCCGGACCTGATAGGTATCCGTCCAGGAAACTCCCTCTGTCCGCCATGAATCCGGTCCCACCCAGGAGAGGTCATCCCCGATCAGATGCAGCTGACCGAACCCATTGTAACGGTTTCCAAGGCATGTAATCCGGAGCATGTTCTCTCCTTCTTTCATCCCCTGCAGAAGGCATTCATTCGGCAGCAGTGCCAGCATCTGCTGCGGGCCTCCGTTGAGAGACGCCTTCACCGCCGCGCCGGAATAGCGCGAAACCTGCAGCACCGCACCGGGAGCAGTCTCCGGAAGCCGCACCAGGTAGGTCATGTTTCCCGTATAGAACGGGAACCCCTGCCGGGTGTAATCACCCCAGAACAGTTCTTCAGGCTGTTTATGCAGTATGGCATGGGCACCGCGGATTTCCACCCCGAAGTTTCCCAGCACATACATCCATTCCAGATTGACGCAGTCCCCGTACTCGACTTCAAGCAGCAGAACATTTTCGCCTGCCCTGATTTCCGGAAGATCCACGATGGAGATGGCCTGGTCCACATAGGTTCCCCTTGGCGTCATGTCGATGGTCTGTCCGTTGAGCGTGCCCGTGGTGAAAGCCGCCTCCTCAAGCGCCAGGCAGCAGCCTGTCAGCGGTGTGTCCGATGTCAGCACGGCACGCAGGCGCACCCTGTGATCCCGCTTCTCCTCTTTCACCCGAATGTATGGCTGTGCCAGCGCTTCGCCTCGAAGCGGCCATTTCAGGCGTCTGCGCAGTTTCTGATCCAGCCGCAGCATTTCCTCCGCCGGATGCAGTTCCTCATGATCCAGAGCATACTCAAATCTGTCCAGCACAAGCACGTTTGGCTCGCTCATCTCATAAGCGCACGGTTCAGGCAGCGTCATGATCTGAAGTGGTTGTCTGCCAGCCACAGCCGCCGTCTGTTTCAGTTCGCACGTCTGGGCTGCATGCAGACGCAGCAGCAGGCTGTCGTTTCCGTACAGATCACGGAGAATGCGCGTCCACCCGTTTCGGTATTCCGACGGGACGGTTTCCCTGTTCCCCGTTAGCGTGTCGTAGAGCTGTGCACTCCAGCACCCTCTGAGGCGGATCTCCATCCTCTGAGGATCGTGCAGCGGGCGGCGGTACCAGACTTCCTCCTGGCGCGCACGCATATCATTGTATGCCTGCGCAATGAACAGCCAGCGGTCCGCGCCGTCCTGGCGCAGCTGATGAAGCAGATTTCTGGTGCGCCGTTTTCCGCCCTCCAGAAGATCAATTTCACGCCAGGGCATCAGCCTTTCCAGCACACTGAGTCGGGAAAGCGGAACATGCTCTGAGTGCCGGACGAGTTCATCCAGCATGCTGCTTGGCCTGCAGTCCGCAAAGGCAGGCGCACGGCCCGCAAACAGAAGCGTTCCGCCCGATGCAGCAAAGCGCGAGAGCTGCTCCAGCGTGCTTCCGCGGATGTTCAGACAGCTGGGCACCAGCACGACTTCGTAAGCCATGTTCCCGCAGTGCAGTCTTCCGTCTGAGATCGTCTGTTTTTCGTCCGCCAGCGAGGATTCTGCCACATAGTCGAAGTCCATGCCGCCCGTCAGCAGCCACTCTGTGAGATGCTGGAAATCGTCTTCCATCTGTTTTCTGGCATCCTCTGTCTGGTCTGCAGGCCCGTTCAGCAGCCAGAAGGACTCCACGGTGTGCAGAACACCTACGTGCACCACCGCCCTGCCCCGTGTCAGGCAGGCATTCAGCCGGGCATAGTGATCTTCCAGGTACGAAAAATCCTGATACCAGGGTGACTGCCAGCCAATGGCTGCGGGGTAGTCCCGCTTCGCCTCGCCGTTCATCGATGCCCAGGCCAGATGCGGAACCCGGGCTGTAATCCCCAGCGCCGCCTGCCAGTCTCCCGCCATCTTGTACCCCTTGAAATCGAAATCCCACTGGGTCACGCCGTACATTTCGCTCATGACCCCCTGCTTATGGAACTGCCGGGCAATGCTGGCTGCCTGCTTCGCGGCAGAGAAATCGCGGTTGTCACAGAGATTGTCAATGCCAGGCAGCTGAAACTCCCTGTAACAGCGCATCGCGTCTCCCACAATGGATGCCTGCCCCCGCACACTGTCCTCTCCCAGCAGATGGCCGGTGGAGAGGAGACCGTGCGCCGCGCACCATGTCCCGATCTGCCCGCAGTAATTCTTTGCAAACATTTCGGTCAGCATATGATAGTAATGATAGCGCTCCGGAGAAGCCGCTTCGCCCGGACGGCTCCAGACCAGCCAGGGAATGCATGCAAAGAAATCCTTTCCATCCACCTTTCCGAACGCTGCAGGCAGCGCCTCGGTATACGGGAGGCGGATATCTTCAAGTGACTCCGCTTTCTCCGGCAGGCGCAGGCCGTTGATGTGCGGCTCGTCCGTGAAGATGGCAGGTATGGATTTTCCGAAGCTCTCCCCAACCGCTTCTGCATACCGGTCATGGGTGCAGTGAAGGAAAGCCTGTACGGCCTCCGCTTTCAGAGTATCCACATAGGTCTGGTTATTGCACCAGGGTGATTCCCGGTCCAGCTCAAGAAACAGATACCATTTCTGCCCTTTTGCCTCTTCATCTTTTGCTATCGGCACTGCGCTTTTCAGATATCCGTTTTCGAGCACAATATCATAGGCATGAAGAAAGCAGCCTCTGACGGGCTCGTCACGGTTCTGCCGCTCCATGAACTCTTCGAAGGACTCCAGCATCCCGCTGTCCCAGTGCACAGTGAGCTTCAGCCAGCGCGCACGGTACCGGATGTGCTTTGTCACCATGCCGCCGGCAATCCCGGAAGAATACCGGTCCTCATCATAAAGCCAGCAGAGCATGCCGTGTTTCTGGGCCTGTTCATTGCTGAAGCGGATCAGATTCATGAATTCATCGCTCAGGTACTGGTTTTTCAGTCCAACCCGGACATGAATATGAAAGCCGCCCATGCCCATTTTTTTGAACTCAGGGATCTGACGCGCAATCATCTCCCGCGTCATCAGCGTATTCCATGACCAGAAAGGCGCTCCGCGATAAGCAGCCCCCGGATTCAGAAACATTTCGTCTGTAAACGCCTTTTCGGACAAATCATACAGCACTCCGTCCGCCTCCTGTCTCAAAGCATCCCATGCATGCGGTTTATTCCTTCACGCTGTCCAGGGTCAGACCAGCGGTGAAATACTTCTGCAGGAAGGGGTAAACCGCCATCAGCGGAATAATCGAGATGAAAATCTGCGCTGCCTTCATGTTGGTGTCATTCACATCCATCATTTCCATGAAGGACTTGAGGTCGCCTGTCAGCATAGCCTGGGTGTTGGAGGCCACCAGCGTCTGCAGATAGGACTGCAGCGGATAGTTCTGCGTATGGTTGGAATAGATCAGGCCGTCAAGCCATGCGTTCCAGTGCCCGATCAGGGAGAAGAGCGCGACCGTCGCCAGAGAGGGCTTGGACAGCGGCAGATAGATCCGCGTCAGAATCTGAGGCTGGCTGGCACCGTCAAACAGCGCGGCTTCCTCCAGCGAGACGGGAATGCCCCGGAAGAAGTTCATCAGCACAATGCATGAGAAGATCGGTACCGCGCCGGGAATCAGCAGCGCCGACAGCCTGTCGATCAGGCCGGTCTTGGCAACGATGAAATAGCTGGGCATCATGCCGCCGTTGAACAGCATCACAACCAGCATGTACGCCACATAGTACCTGCGTGCAGGAAATGCCTGATCCGATTTCGACAGCGGGTAGGCGACCAGCACCGTCATGACATGCATTTTCCATAATCACAGGATCTGCATTGTCTCCCCGGTCCGGCCAGTCCCAGCTGCCGGGGCGGTGAACCGCCAGTCCCCGGCTATCTAAATCGTATTGTAGCACATATTGTCTGGCCATGGCATAGACTTTTTGGATCAGCCCGAAGCGGCCCGTATGCCTGTAATACGTCATAAAACCGCGGATGCCCGCGAGATTCTGCAGCGGGAGCTCAAACCTCGCGTTTCCGCATGGGATCACTGTCAGCATCTCACCGGTTGCTTCATACCACGCGGCCATCGTTTCCGCCCCGTTTTCATACAGGGCATTTGCGTTTGTATCCATACAGTACACCGCCATCTGCATCTCGATGTCTGCATCCCCCACCACTGCGCACGCTCACGGTTCGGGCAGTCCATGAAGGTATCGCGCATGCACAGATGCAGCGTGTGATACGCCTTCTCCCAAAGCCGGTTCAGAAAATCATCATCGCAGCGGAAGCTGCCTGCCCTGTCGGCGGCATATTCGGTCCCTCTGTACCCAAGCGCATGGATGGTGATCCCGGCAGGCAGGTGAAACAGTGCCGTCTTCCCGTTCATCCACCCCAGGGATTCGTATTCCTGCAGGCCTTCCTTTGTGATGTATATGCTCCAGAGTCCATTCACATCCGGCGCATTCGGCGTCCCATAGGTTTCTGTACAGATCTCAATCCTCTTCCCTGCAGGCGCCTCCACCCGGAGAAAGGGTGTAAACTGCACATTCGCCGTGAGCTGCATGACCAGCGTCGTATCGCGCTCGGTTGTCATGCCCTGAACATCCGGGGTATTGCCAAAATCCGTCAGGCCACCGAACCGGAAAAACGGAAGAGGCCGCCTGATGAGCATTCCGAAGACCTCCGCTTCTTCATCGCTCCACACTTCGGCGTTTTCCCATTTTGAAAGGTCGCAGCCTCTGTCTGTCCACGGTCCCGGTTCACGCGCTGCATCATACCAGATATCCGATTCCGGCAGTCTGAAATTCGGTCCTTTTTCTCCTTCCGGCGCCTGAAGATACGCCGGATGCCGCCTTGCTTTCCAGCCCGCATCCGAAACCAGTCCGCTGCCCGCAGGCGAAACCGTCTCCACATACAGCCCGCCTCTGCCGGAGGAGAGATGGGAAAACCCATCCCTGCCCATATACCATACGAGAACGGCCAGCCGGTTCACGCCCGGCGCAAGGATTCGCTGATGTCTATTTCGTCACAGTACGTAGAATGAGGCGAGCGTCCCCGTTTCAGACCGCCTTCCCTCAAAACGGTCTGTCCATTGATGTACAGCCAGTATTTACTGTCGGCAGCAACACGCAGGACCCATGGTTCGGAAGGGCTTTCCGGCACAAAATCCTTTGCAAAGCACATCCAGGTATTCTCACGGTTCTCACTGCGCAGCCATATCCATTTCGCTGTCTTCATGCGCACCCCTATATAAAGCATTTTTCGCCTTTTTTATCATGCCTTTTTCCCTTTGTACATTCTATGATCATTTTTTGACTTTCTTGACGATTCTTTACATCTTTCCATTCATGCCGTTCCGAAGCAGAGCGCCTCATAAAGGATTGCGCAAAGCTCAGGCGAAATGGTACAATATGGTATACACCACAATCCGACATAAAGAACGATCGTGCCCTGACAAAAAATGATTGGAGAGATTTGTATGAATCAGCGCTTCGAACCCAGTTTTGAATCCCTGCGCACCTATGAAGTGCCCGAATGGTTCCGTGACGCGAAATTCGGCATCTGGAGCCACTGGGGACCGCAGAGCGTACCCATGTTCGGGGACTGGTATGCCCGGAATATGTACATTCAGGGGACGCCTCAGTATGAATACCATCTGCGGCATTACGGCCATCCGTCCAAATTCGGCTACAAGGATCTGTGCGAACTGTGGAAGGCTGAGGCCTTCGACCCGGAAGCGCTGATGGACAGATACTATCAGGCCGGCGCCCGCTATTTCATGTCGCAGGGCACACATCATGACCATTTCTTCAACTACAACTCCAAAGTCAACCGCATGAACAGCGTCAACGTAGGCCCGCATAAGGACATTCTGGCCCTGTGGAAAGCGGCTGCGGACCGTCATCACATGCCTTTTGGCATCAGTGAGCATCTGGGCGCTTCTTTCTCCTGGTGGCGTGTCAACAAAGGCTGCGACAAGGTGGGCCCGTACGCCGGCGTGCCGTACGACGGCAGCGATCCTGCCTGGCGGGATTTCTATCATGACAATCAGGAACACGGGACGGAAAACCCCGGGATGGCCGCCCCATGGTATACGCGCAACCCCGCATTCCGCGAATACTGGCTGAAGGCCGTCACGGAAATGATCGACACATTCCAGCCGGACCTGCTGTATACGGACGGTGCCCTTCCCTTTGTGAGCAACTGGACCGACATGGAAAAAGAAGGACAGAGTCTGTCCGATTATGAAAAGGGCCTGAAGGCTGTGGCCAGGCTGTACAACACCTCCATCGAAAAGCACGGCAGCAACCAGGCCGTGTATCTCCAGAAGGACAGAAGCCCCGAGATCTATAAGGTCGGGGTGCTCGACATTGAGAAGAGCCAGCTGCCCGGCATCATGCCGGATCCGTGGCATACCGATACCTGCATCGGCAACTGGTTCTATGATGTGCATCACCCCTACAAGCAGCCGGATCAGATCGTGGAGATGCTTGTCGACATCATTTCAAAGAACGGCAATATGCTGCTGAACATCCTGCAGCGTCCGGACGGAACCATCGACGAGGAAGCGGAATACATCCTGAATGCACTGGCCAGCTGGTTCAGCGTCTGCAGCGAAGCGGTGTACGGCACGCGGCCTTGGCGTGAATTCAGGGAAGGTCCGACCATGGTCAAGATCGAGGGCTTTACCGAAAACAAGACCGACTGGACCAGCCAGGACTTCCGCTTTGTCCAGAAGGGCGGCGCGGTTTACGCCTTCTGCCTCGGCGCAAAAGGCGGAGAACCCCTCACAATCCACAGCTTCCGCGATCAGGAAGTCCATCAGGTGATCCTGCTGGGCTATGGCGAGGTGCCGTTCCATCAGGCCTTCGGTGTGCTCGTGGTGCAGCTGCCCGAGAACCTGCCGGTCCCGTATGCCAATACGCTGAAAATCGTGTAAGACGGAGGAAATCGCATATGTCACTGCAGATGATCCAGGGGCACAGTGTCCGCCTTGACGATCCCGAACTGAAGCGCCGTGAAAGGGAAAACCGGGACTATATGCTGCGTCTGGAAACCCGGGCGCTGATGCTGAATTTTGAACTGGAAGCGGGCCTGGGAGGGGCGGCTGAAACCCCTGAATACATGCACGGCGGCTGGGAAAATCCCTGCTGCCAGCTGCGCGGACACTTCCCCGGGCACTGGCTGTCGGCCGCCGCCATGCACTATGCTGCCTCCGGCGACCGCGCGATCAAGGCGCAGGCCGATGATATGATCGATATTCTGGAGCGCTGCCAGGAGGAAAACGGCGACGGCTGGGCAGGCCCCATCCCGGAAAAGTATCTCTTCCGCATCGCACAGGGCAAGCCCGTCTGGGCGCCGCATTACACAATCCATAAGGTGTTCATGGGCCTTGTGGATATGTACAAATACGCCGGAAATGAAAAAGCGCTGGCCATCGCCGAGCGCTGGGCGCAGTGGTTTCTGAATTGGACAGCGTCTTTCACCCGGGAGCAGATGGATGATATCCTGGATGTGGAGACCGGCGGCATGCTGGAAATCTGGGCGGACCTCTACGGCATCACCGGCAAAGAGTGCTATCTGACGCTGATGAAACGGTATTACCGCGGACGTCTGTTCGATGCTCTGCTCGCAGGCAGAGACCCTCTGACCAATATGCATGCCAACACCACCATCCCTGAGGTCTGCGGCTGTGCCCGGGCCTATGAAGTGACCGGTGAGGAAACATGGCGCCGGATCTGTGAAGCCTACTGGAAATGCGCGGTCACGGACCGGGGAACCTATGTGACCGGCGGGCAGACGCTCGGAGAAATCTGGCTTCCGAAGAATGAAATGAAAGCACGTCTTGGCGACATGGCGCAGGAGCACTGCACAGTGTACAATATGATGCGTCTGGCCGATTATCTGTTCCGCTGGACAGGCGACAAGCGGTATGCTGACTATATCGAGCGGAACCTGTATAACGGCATTATGGCACAGGCTTACTGGAGCCGGGAGGGCATCAATGACGGCTACCTCCGGGACACCACGCCCCGCAGCGGTCTGCTCACCTATTTCCTGCCCCTGCGTGCAGGCGGCCGGAAGGGCTGGGCCAGTGAGAAGAATCATTTCTACTGCTGCCACGGCACACTCGTGCAGGCAAACGCCGCGCACAACCGCTATATGTATTATCAGGACGGGAATACGCTCTATGCCTGCCAGTTCTTTGATTCTGCCTGCACCGTGGAAATTGACGGGCAGGAGGTCACCGTAACGCAGCAGAACGATACGCAGGCAGGTTCCTTTCACATGAGCAGCGACTCCGCGGGAAAACAGAGCATCGATCCTGTGCCGTCACAGGTGCTGCACCATCCCGAGGTCAAGTGCCTTTACTTTACGGTCCGCACGGAAAAGCCTGTTCACATGATTCTGAAGGTCCGCATTCCCGACTGGACCGAGTCCGAAGCCGCGGATGATGGATACTGTACCTTTGACCGCGTATGGCACAGCGGTGACAGCGTCTGCGTCAGGCTGCCCATGCGCATCCGAGCCGAATATCTTCCGGACGATGATCATATGGCTGCTTTCACCTATGGTCCCATCACCCTTGCAGGACAGACCGATGCAGAAACCATGCTCGACCTGCACGGGAAGCCGGCGGAGGAAAGCATCGCCCGGGAAAGCGAGCGCCAATGGGCTTCCTGGACTGAGCAGTTCAAGACAGTGGGACAGGAACGGGGAACCCGGCTTCGTCCGCTCTACAAAATCGGGTATGAACCCTATGAGGTCTATTTCCCCGTCAAAAACAAACCAGGGGACTGACAGTGGCTGCATGGACATCCGGAGAACTCCCTGTGGTCCATGCATCTGGAAAATCCTCCCGCACTCCATCCTTCCCAGACCAACAAAGCTCTGAAAGTGTTGTAATCCGGCACTTTCAGAGCTTTTTGCGCAATTTCACCTTCCTGTTTCGTGTCAGCGGCCTGACAGGAGATGACAGCAAGAAGATGGGGAATCCTTGGTCGTGACTTTCTGCGGCATTTCCTTAAAGTGTTTTCATGCAATGTCCATTTTGCTCAGAAAATCAAAGGGAGACGGCGGCTTCTTTGCCCACAGTACTTTCCGGTGAAAGGCCGGCATGTCTGAACGTGATACTCCCGGAAAAGTTCTCATCTGCAAGGCAGGTTTTTCCAACCCCATCTCTTCCATAAATCGCTGCAGGTTCCGCATGACCGCTTTCGTATAACCGGTTCAATGCATCTGATCCCCTGCGCCTTCCGATCAACAGAAAACGAGACGGTGCACGATCTGACACCGTCTCGTTTTCTGTTCTGTTCTCACTCCCCGCGATGCAGGGGCGGAAGTGCATGGATATCATATGTATCGCAATAGATTTCATATGCAGTTTCCATATCCCCGGAAAGCTCAATCAGCGCACCTGCCTGGAACATGGGGGAAAGCGAGCCGCTGGGGGCATGCCATGCGGCATTGCTGACGATCTTCATGCCGCTGTCCCGCAGAATGCCTTCTGCGCCAAAGAGCAGCACACCGGTGGCAATATGATAGTCACTGGAAATGATCACAAGATTCCTGACCTGAGGATGCAGTTCCTCCAGAAGGCTCATCGTAAAAACCGCATTCTGCGCAGTCGTCAGTGACCGATCCTCCGCAATCAGCCGCGAAGCATCCACGCCCTGCGCTTTCAGCCACTGCGCCATACAGCCCGCTTCGGTTGCAGCGGGATCATCTGCAGCCGTTCCGCCGCCTGTGCAGACAATGAATGCCTTTGGGTACTGCTTCGATGCTTCCAGCGTCACCTTCAGCCGCTGGATCAGTTCCTCGCGCATGCTGCCGTCCGGATTGAGCTGGAATCCGAGCACAACCAGGCAAAGCGTATCATCCTCCGGCAGATCATCCGGCAGCCGGTCATTCACGGTCACCGGGACATCCCAGAGATCCATGATGCGTTTCCATTTTTCCCCGAGCACCGGGTCAAGCGATGCCAGGCCTGACAGTGCCTGCTCGTCGCGCTTGCCGGAGACCGCATACGAAACCACCGCCCGCTCAATCTGAGCCTGGGCCTCCTTTTTCAGACCCTCTTCCGCCGCATCCGAGAATCGACGTTTCATATGGATTCCTCCTCCGTATTCTGATGCGATTGTGCGCATCTGTCCCGTTTTTCATTTTCCCTCTTCATCCGTCCCCTATCATACATGAAAGCATGCGCTTCCGACAATCTTAAATTTGTCCCAGTTCGAACTAAACTCCGTCCATGGCCGTTTTGTCTGAAAATGATACACTTTCAGACAGGAACAGGAGGCGGAACCATGCAAAACGCATCTCAGCGTGCGGCCGCCCGCACTCACTCAAAAGGGCTGGCCGACAATTTCAGAAAATACTGGCCGTACTATGTCATGGCCATGCCTGGCGTCATCTATCTGATCATCTTCCGGTTCATCCCCATGCTCGGCAGCGTGATCGCGTTTGAGGATTATCAGGTCTATACGGGCATCTTTTCCAGCCAGTGGGTCGGCATGAAGAACTTTGTCAACATGTTCACCTATTCGGATTTTTCCCGCATTCTCACCAACACTCTGATTCTCGGTGCCCTGCGCATTCTTTTCTGCTTCCCGGTGCCGGTCATCATGGCGCTGATGATGAATGAGATCGGTGCGCCGCGCCTCAAAAAGACCATTCAGACAGCCGTCTATATTCCCTACTTCCTCTCCTGGATCATTGTCTCCGAACTGATCTTCGATCTCCTCGGCGTCAGCGGCCTGTTCAACCGCGCCCGCGCCCTCTTCGGCCTGCGTCCGCTGCTGGTCATGCAGCAGTCGAAATACTTCCGCACGGTCTATGTCTTTTCCACCATCTGGAAGGAAGCCGGCTGGGGCACGGTGGTCTATATGGCCGCCATCGCCGGAATTGACCAGTCACTGTATGAGGCCGCATCCATTGACGGGGCCACCCGTTTCCAGAAAATGCGCTTCATCACCTTCCCCATGCTGCTGCCCACAGTCATCACCATGCTGCTCCTGCAGATCGGCAGCTTCATGGAACTTGGATTTGAGCACGTCTTCAGCCTGCTCACGCCCATGACGTATTCCACGGGCGACATCTTTGACACCTACGTCTACCGCGTCGGCATTCTGCAGGCCCAGTACTCGATCACGACTGCTGTGGGACTGTTCCAGTCCGTCATCGGCCTGGTCATGGTCGTCTTCTTCAATCAGCTGTCCAAAAAGATTTCAGATGACGGGGGGCTGTGGTAATGCGTAAACGTTCCTGGAACGACCAGATGTTCAGCGGTGTCATGACCATCATCCTGATCCTCTGTGCCGTCATTGCGGTCATCCCGCTCCTCTCCGTGCTCGCACTGTCCTTCTCTTCCAAGATTGCCGTCAACACAAACGCCGTCACGCTCTTTCCGGTCGGCTTTACGCTGGACTCCTGGAAGGCCATTGTGACACGGCCTGACATGTGGCGCGCCACGGCCGTCACCATCGGCACCACGCTCGTGGGCACCTTCCTCGCCCTGATCATCACCTCACTCCTCGCCTATCCCCTTTCCAAAAAGGAGTTCGGCCTGCAGAAAGGCATTATGATCATGGTCGTCATCACCATGATCTTCAAGGCACCGACGGTTCCCTACTTTCTGACCCTTCGCTCCATCGGCCTGTACAACAGTGTCTGGGCCATGATCCTCCCGCATATTCTGACAGCCTACAACATGATCGTTATGCGGACCTTTTTCCTGGGCTTCCCCAGGGAAGTGGAGGAATCCGCCACGATCGACGGCTGCGGTCCCTTCCGCACGCTGGCCCAGATCGTCCTGCCCTCCTCCAAAGCGGTCATCGCCGTCATCGGGCTGTTCTATGCTGTCACCATCTGGAACCAGTACCAGCATCCGCTCTATTTCATCTCCGACATGAATATGTTCCCCCTGCAGATGAAGGTGCGCCAGTTTGTCACCGAGTCCTCCGAACTGCAGACCATCGCGGCCAAGCGCGCGGTCAATTATACGGAGCGCTCCCTGAAGGCTGTCGTGGTTGTCTTCGCCATCGTCCCGATCATGCTCGTCTATCCCAAGCTCCAGAAGTACTTTGAGAAAGGCGCCATGCTGGGTTCGGTCAAAGGCTGAACATGGTATCCTGCCGGGAAAACCCGGTCGATATAGAAAGGAAAGGTCATTATGAAAAAGGTACTCTCAGTGCTCTTCGCGATCCTGATGCTCCTGAGCATGGTCAGCGTCTCTTCCGCAGAGGAAACCGTCGTTGATCTGAGCGTGTGGGGAACCAACAACGGTTTCCTGCCCGTCGAAAAAGGCTCTCCCCTGTACGAGAAATATCTGGAGATCACCGGCGTTGGCGTCACCCAGCCCTACGTCGAGTGGAACGGCGGCACCACCTACAACGAGCAGCTGAACCTGAAGATCGCTGCCGGTGAAATGCCCGACATGTTCAACCCCAACGGCATGGAAACCACACTCATCAAGTCCGGCGCCCTGCTCGACCTGACCCCCTATCTGGAGAAATATGCTCCCAACCTCTACAACCTCATCGGCGAGGAAGTCTGGGGCAGCGTCCGTGCCAACGACCCCACCGGCGAAGGCAAAATCTGGTACATCCCGAGCGTCATTTACGGCCGCAACGCGCCCATGATCCGCAAGGACTGGCTCGACAAGCTCGGTCTGGCCATGCCCAAGACCCAGGCTGAACTCGTGGACGTCCTCAAGGCCTTCTATGAGAAGGATCCCAACGGCAACGGCATCGCCGACGAGCTGCCTTCCGGCGGCCGCGCGGAAGCCCGCTGGATGGGCCAGTTCTTCGCCATGTTCGGCGTGGCCATGTGGGAAGGTTATCCCCAGTGGGATCTGTATGACGGCGAGCTGACCTATTCCGCTGTCACCCAGAACATGAAGGATGCCCTGCAGTTCATCGCCCAGCTCTACCAGGACGGCCTGCTCGATCCCGAAACCCTGCTCAACAACAAGTCCCAGTGGGACGGCAAGATCAATGCCGGCAATGTCGGCATCTGGGAACACATTCCCCAGGAATGCTACAACTACGCAGAAGCCATCTATGAATCCACCGGCGTCCAGCCCGATATCGCCGTGCTGCCCGTCATCGATGCAGACGGCTATGAGGGCAAGGGCTTCTATACCGGCCGCAAGCTGAGCGGCATTGAGTTTGTCGTGGCCAAGACCGACGATGAAAAGAAGATCATGGCCGTCATGCAGCTGCTCAACGCCTACGGCGACACCAGCAAGTGGATGGACTTCTATAACGGCGTCGAAGGCATGCACTCCGTCACCAAGGACGGCGTCACCTCCCGTCTGCCCGACGACAAGACCACCCAGCAGAACCTGATCCTCACGCCCTACAACACCATCTCCACCCCTGAGTTCCAGGTGGAACTGCTCACCTCCCAGCTGGGCACCGACCGTGAATGGGCCATCTCCCAGGCCATCCGCAACGTGAAGGAACTGGCTCAGTACACCCACCTGCCGGCCGGCGACGGCATTCCGAACTCCATCTACGGCGAGTATGCCGACATCCAGAACCGCACCCTGTATGTCGAGTATGCCACCAAGATCATCACCGGCGAATACTCCATCGACAAGTTTGACGAGTTCGTCGACAAGTGGTACGCCAACGGCGGTCAGGCTGTCACCGAGAACGCACGCGCCTGGTACGCTGCCAAGCAGTAATCTTCATAAGGAATTCCCCCGGGCCGGCCTTTGGGCCGGCCCGCTCGCTTGAAAAAGCCGCTTCGGTTGTGCTATCATCGAACCGGTACAACAGAAGAACACAGTTCCGTCAGGAGGGTGCAGAAGATGCAGAAGAAGGCAAGAGACCTGAGGACCAGGCTGCTGGCCGGTTATCTCATCGTCTGTCTGGTACCCATGTTCCTGACGGTTTTTCTGATTTCCGTCAACTCCGCCGAGCGCATCCGGGAGGATACCCGGCAGAAGGCGGCGCTTTACAGCGCGCAGATTGTCCGCGGCCTGGATGCGTTCACGGAATCCTATTCAAACCTCACCCGTCTTCTGACCATCGATTACGATGTGATCTCCGACCTCGGCCGGGAGACGGAAAGCATTTATGAGCAGATGAACCGGAATACCGCGGTGAGAAAGCTCCTCATGCGCGTGGGCATGCTGCGCGAGGATATCCGAAACGTGATGCTCGTGACCGTCAGCGGCCGGGTCTATCAGTACAGTCAGGAGGGCATCTCCGTCAGCGCGGAGGCCCTGCTTTGCTCCCCATGGCTTGAAGAGATCCGCGCCTCCTCCCGGGACCTGATGATCACCCCGACGCACTATACAGACTATTATGAATCGGATCGTGAAGGCATTACGGTGTCGGTATCCCGCCGCATCTACGGAAGCGACGGCCTGGAAAAATGTTTTCTGATCGTGGATATTGACCCTTATGCCCTTGTGGACCTGTCAGCCGCGCAGAAGCTGGAAGGCCTGGAGGAGGATCTCCGTATCCTCATCCGGACCGAAAACGGCGGCCTGGTCTATGACTCCCGCCTCTCCAGCGGCTCTGTGACCTGGGACCGGATCCTGCAGGAGGACGCAGACGATGAAACGAAAAGCTCCGGCTTTGTCTATCAGGACACAACCGGCCTTCTGCATGTCACGGTCATGATCCCCGCACGCAGCATGGTCCGGGGCATTGTGGATTTCAGCATGTATGTCACCGTCATCATGGCTGTCTCTGTCATCCTGATCCTTCTGGTTTCCTCGCGCGTCACCCGGCACATCACCAGGCCCGTTTCCGATCTGCAGAAGAAAATGGACGAGGCCGAGCAGGGGCATTACAGCCTGCTCCCGGTCCCTGAAAAGCCGGATGAAATCGGAGTGCTCATCGCGCACTACAACGCCATGATCCGCACCATCCATACCCTGATCGATGAGGTCTACCTGCGGGAGATCAAGCAGAAGGACGCCATGCTCCTTGCCCTGCGCGCGCAGATCAATCCGCATGTGCTTTTCAACACCCTCGAGTCCATCCGCATGAAGGCGGTCGTCAACCGGGACATGGAAACGGCGCAGATGATCAAGCTGCTCTCCAAAATGTTCCGCGCCGCGCTCGACGCCGACCCGAAAACCAGCACCATCCGCTCAGAGCACGAGTATGCCTCCTGCTATGTGGATATCCAGAATATCCGTTTCCGTGGCCGCTTCCGTTTTGTCAGCCATATTCCCGAAGACCTCATGGATCTCCATGTCCCGCCCATGATCTTCCAGCCGATCCTTGAGAACAGCATTGAGCACGGCGGGCGGGCCAGCCATGAGGAAATGGCGCTGACGCTCGACGCGCGCACCGAGGGAGACGCACTGGTCTTCGTGTTCCGCGACACAGGCGCAGGCATGACAGAGGAACAGATGGCGTCTCTCAACCAGGACCTTCTGGAGATTTCCCGCGGACACATCGATACCTTTACCGGGCATGAGCGCATCGCCCTGCGCAACATTGCCGAGCGCATCTGTCTGCGCTACGGCGAGGGCTGGGGCCTGCGCGTGGAGGAAAGCTCCCCTTCGGGCACCACGGTCACGCTCCGCATCCCGCTCACCCCCGCATTCCCTGACGACCCTGCTGAGGAGGCTGACACATGAAGCGACCCTGCCGGATTCTTCTGGCCGACGATGAGCGCGGCATTGCAGAGGGCCTGTCCATCCTGCTCATGCAGATGGGCCAGCCCTGGGAAATTGTCGGCATTGCCGAGGACGGCGAGGAGGCCATCCGCATGGTGCACCACCTCGATCCCGATCTGGTCATCACCGACGTGCGCATGCCCGTCATGGACGGGCTTGAGATGATCCGAAGACTGACGGAGGAAGGCGCGCGCTGCCGGTTTATTATCCTCAGCGGATATGCCGACTTTGCCTATGCGCAGCAGGCCATCAAGCTCGGCGTGCGCGCCTATGTCACCAAACCCGTCGACGAGGATGAGCTCGCGCAGGCCATTCTGTCCCTGTTTGCCGAAAAGGACGGGGACGCGCGATCAGACCCGGCACCGGGCCCGAAACAGGATACATTTGACCGCCTGCTGGAGTATGTGCGCGAGCACTTCAATGAGGACATGACCCAGCAGGAACTGTCTGAGCGCTTCTTCCTCAATCCCGTGTATATCAGCCAGCTGTTCCGCAAGCGGACCGGCATGACCTACCAGAATTACCTCACACGCCTGCGCATTGACCGCGCGCGCCGCTACCTTGAAGAAACCGACCTCATGGTCTATGAGATCAGCGAACGGGTCGGATACAGCGATACCGCCTATTTCAGCCGCGTGTTCGAGAAAACCACGGGCATCCGCCCCACCGACTACCGCAAAAAGACTGCCGCACGGCAGGAAAAATGAGGAATGCATCATGAACCAAAGAATCAGAGATCTCCTGGAGGGAAGGACGACACGCTCGGTCTTTCCCTTTTTCTGGCTGCGTGGCGAGGATGAAAAGACACTGCGCGAATACATGCATGTCATTCATGACGCCGGCTGCCGCGCCGTGTGCCTCGAGAGCCGCCCGCATCCGGATTTCTGCGGGCCGAAATGGTGGCATGATCTGGATATCATCCTCGAGGAAGCCCGTCAGCTCGACATGAAGATCTGGATTCTCGACGACAGTCACTTCCCGACCGGCTACTGCAACGGCGCACTGCACGCGCCGATGGAAGAGGGCGACTATTCGCTGCTCCGCCAGAGCATCACCCGGCGCGTGCTGGGCGAAGTGCACACCGGGGAAACGCTGTCCCTGCCCTGGGACGAAATCTGTCTTCCCGGTGAACCCACGCTCACCAGGGCAGACGCGTATTTCATGAAGCCCTTTCCGCGTTTTGAGGATGAGGCGCTCATCGGGGTCAGCGCGGTACGCCTCGCAAAGGGCGCGGAAACGCCGCTCGCTGTCCCCTTCAGCCGGGAGAACGGTGTGTCCTGGACTGCGCCGGACGGGAAATGGCGGGTATACGGCCTCTATCTCACCCGCAACCGCGGTCCGCACCGGGATTACATGAACATGCTCAGTTTTCCCTCCTGCCGCACACTCATCGACACCGTGTACGAGCCGCACTACCGGCATTACGGGGATGAATTCGGCCGCACCATTCTCGGCTTCTTTTCCGATGAGCCGGAACTCGGCAACGGACACATCTACCAGACCGACAAGCGCATTCATGAAGTGGAAGACCTGCCATGGAGCGATGAAGTGCAGTCCGCGCTGAAGGAAGCCTGGGGAGCGGCGTGGGCCGCCCGCCTGCCGCTTCTCTGGGATGAGGAGGCTGACCCGGACGTTGCCGCACAGGCAAGGTGGCGCTATATGGATATCGTCACGCACCTGGTGCAGAAGGATTTCTCTGAACAGATCGGCTCCTGGTGCCGCGCGCACGGTGTGCGCTATATCGGGCATCTCATTGAGGACCATGGGCAGCATACGCGCTGCGGCTCCAGCCTCGGGCATTATTTCCGCGGTCTGAAGGGACAGGATATGGCCGGGATTGACGATATCGGCGGACAGGTCCTGCCCCAGGGCGAAGACCTGAATATCCGAAGCAAATGGCAGGATCACCGGGACGGCACATTCTACCACTTTGCCCTTGGCGCGCTCGCCGCGTCCGCAGCCGCCATTGAAAGCGAAAAACACGGGGACGCGATGTGCGAGATCTTCGGTAATTACGGATGGAGCGAGGGGGTGGCGCTGGAAAAATACCTCGCCGACCACTTCATGGTGCGCGGCATCAACCACTTTGTGCCCCATGCCTTCTCCGCCGCGCCTTTCCCCGACAAAGACTGCCCGCCGCATTTCTATGCGCACGGGCATAACCCCCAGTACCGTCATTTCGGCTGTCTCGTCCGGTATATGGAACGCGTCTGCCACCTGATCCAGGGCGGACACGCGTTTGTCCGCGCCGCGATCCTCTACCACGCCGAGGCCGACTGGGCCGGCGGGAAAGCCCAGAGCGCGGAGGCCGTTGGCCGCGTGCTCGCGGAGCACCAGGTGGGGTACCACTTCATCCCCTCGGATGTTTTTGCAGACCGGGCGGCATATCATACCCGGATCGACCGGGAAGACCACTGCCTGCGCATTCACCATCAGGCCTACCAGGTCCTCATCGTTCCCGAGTCCTCCTACATCACCACCTCCGCCCTGCAGGGCATCCGGGAGATGGCTGAGGCAGGCGTTCCCGTGTGGTTCATGGGCTCCCTGCCCGGCGGTGTCCTGACCGAAACCGGGGACCGGGCCCTTCCCTTCAAACCGGATGCGCGTTTCCGCGTGCTTTCCATGGACCAGCTCGACGCTTCCCCGGATCTTTCCGCACTCGCGCAGGCGCTTTTGACGCCGGGGAGCCGGATGATCCGCTGCCTGCACTATATCGGGGAAGACTATGACCTGTACTATACCGTCAATGAGGCCGCAGAACCCTGGACCGGCACCGTCCGGTTCCTTTCCGCGCCCGAAGACGCAAAGCAGATCTACCGGTATGACGCATGGAACAACCGCTGCGTGCCGGTTTCGATGGAAGACGGTTCCGTGATCTCTGTCACCTGGGAGCCGAGAAAAGGGTATCTGTATGTGTTTGACAGGACCGACGCCGCTCCTGAAATGGCCGCGGAGAGCGAAGCGGACGGCATGGTGCCTGTTCCCCTCACCCGCTGGACGCGAAGCGTCTGCCCGAATGCCGCCTGCCCTGTACTCTCCGGGGATAAGGAGGTCACGCTCCCCGACGCCTATGAGAAGGAAGACCCGGATTTCGGCGGCTTCGTGCGGTATGACACGGTGTTCACCCTCAGTGAAAAGCCGGCATATGCAGAGCTGGTCCTCACAGGCGATCAGGAGGGCATTGAAGTCTTTGTCAACGGCATCAGTGCCGGCATCCAGATTGTGCCGCGGTACTGCTTTGACCTGACAGGCCTCCTCCAAAAGGGAGAAAACACGCTTCGAATCGAACAGGCTACCACCCTCGAGCGCGTCATCCGAAACACCGCCTCGGTCTCCCTGACACCCATTGAACCCCGCAACCATGTCGGCCTCAGCGCTGTGCCGGTGCTCATGCTCCGCAACGCCCAGCGCTGATACTTCCCAAAGCCATCCGGTCCTGCCTGCGCGGCAGGACCTTTTTCCATATGGATTTGTACAGTTCTGGACAATACACCTGCCTGACTGATCCCAAACGGTTGCTGTTCCCTTGTTTTCTGCACCCTGACCCATGGATTTTTTCTCCAGATGTTTCATATGTCTTATTCGATCATTTCAAAAAAGCTCACTCCCTGGTGTGCTTTACACCGATTATTTGGCGGTTACTCCGTATATACAAAAATCGGAGCCCCTGATTTCTCAAGGTCTCCGTGGTGCGGGAAACAGGACTTGAATTGCCCGATTACTCTCAAAATCATGAAAAAAATGCATTTTCAATCAATTTGGTACGATTCTATTGCCGAAATTTACATTGCTATATACCCAAATAGAATAGTGTGTCATTACGGTTTGGGTATGATCAGGTGAAGATTCTGCGGTATTTCGTGTCAAATACCCAAATCAGGAACGGTTTGGGTAAGAAACAAACTTGACTGACTTTCATAAGGAGGATCTCACCATGAAGCAGAAGCTTCCCATCGAAATGACAGAAAACGGTATTCAATACACACTGCATGGAGACTACTACTTCCCCGATTTGGAACTTCCCGGAGTTCCCCCTCAGGCCATTGGACACTATGGCCGGATGCGCCTGAATGATCTCCGAGAACATCGCCCCAGCCTGTACACTCGCCTGATCCTATCCGGTAAGCTATACGAACACCTGGCAGAAATCGACCAAACCAGCCGACACAGAATAGAGCAAATCATCTCCCAAATGGCCCAGACAGAAAGCATTGATGAAAGGCTGAAAGCAAAGAACCAAATGGCCCGGTCGAATGAACAATATCAGGCAGCGTGCGGAAGAAATCATCCTGGCAGAACTGATTTGTGAATAACAAACGAGCCACTTCGTCGGAAGTGGCTTTTCGTATTCCTATCATAAAACGTTACCGCGAAAACCCGGAAAAAAACCACGGAGGAAGAAGAGCTTTGAAGCAAGGCTGTATATGCTATACCGAAGAAAACGGCTGGAAGAATCGGCATTATTCCCTGTGTGCTTCTCCCCAGTCACACATTTCGCCCAGGATGGGAATGAGGGATTTTCCTTTCTCCGAAAGGCTGTATTCCACCTTCGGCGGGATTTGCGGATACTCTTTCCGGTGGATCAGGCTGTCCGCTTCCAGTTCCTTGAGTGTGCTGCTCAGGGTTTTATAGGAAATCTCTCCGATGTATTTCTTCATTTCGTTGAAGCGGACGATTTCATAGCAGGACAGCGTATAGAGGATGTACATCTTGTATTTTCCCTGGATCAGGGACATGGTATAGTTAAATCCGGTGTCCTCCAGTTTATGATTCGCGATACAGTCAGCACCCATGACGCTTACCTCAGAGTTAGTATATTACTTTTATGTGCGTACTTGATGGTTTTCATACGCTGGCTATAATTATAGTATAGGTAGGGCAGTATGAAAAAAGATTTAGGGCTGGTGCAGGCGGTTTATCCCATGCCGGTGCTGATGGTGGCCGCGTACGATGAGAATCAAAAGGCCAACGTGATGAACGTGGCCTGAGGCCAGATCTGCGATGTGGATCAGATCTTTGCCGATGAAAACGAGGAAGCGCTCTTTGCCTGGAACGGCTATGGCAAAATCGCAACGGCAAAACAGGGAGAATGACAGCCTTGCTGCCGTTTCTGGCAGGTTCCAAGCGGGTTTTGCAATTGGAGGAGAAAAGGCATGAATTTAAAGGATCGGTTGCCGCACAGCGGCCAGGATCAACGGGAAAACGCAGGTTTGCCAGAGGAACATCGCTATGAAATCAAAACAGAGGAATTGATCATCCGCGCAGGAGAAAAAGAAATCTACGGCAGAATCGCCTATCCGGTAACAGACGGAAAGTGCCCCGCGGTCATTTGCAGTCATGGCTATAACGGCACGCATGAATGGTATAACCCGCAATGCGACACATTCGCACGGCATGGTATCGTGGCATACTGCTTCGACTTTTGCGGCGGCTGCACCCGCTCCCGAAGCTCCGGCAAATCAACAGATATGACGCTGTTTACAGAAAAGCAGGACTTGCTTCAGGTGATTGATTACATTTCTTCCATGGACAGGGTGGATGAACACGCGGTCTTCCTGATTGGCGGGAGCCAGGGTGGTATCGTGACAGCGCTGGCCGCTGAAGAGAGGGCGGACCAGCTGAAGGGGATCATGCTCTATTGTCCGGCGTTCGGTATTCCGGACAATTGGCGTGGCCGGTTTGGAGCGGATATCCCGGAAACTTTTGAGCACTGGGGGTTGACACTGGGGAAGGCGTTTTTCACCTCCATGAAGGATTTTTCGGCCTATGATCACATTGGCCGGTTCAAGGGGCCGGTGCTGATTTTTCAAGGAGACGAGGACAGCGTGGTGCCCCCTGAATCCTCCTATCGAGCGGCGCAAAAATATGAGCAGGCCGAAGTCATCCTGCTCAAGGGCGAGGGCCATGGAATCTCTGAAAGCGGCGTCGCTTTTGCGATGAACAGGATGCTGCGGCTGATTGACGAAGCAAGGAAGCGTTCAGCTGTATAACGAAAATGCCCCGGCCTGTCCATAAGCCGGGGTATTTTCGTTATTGCAGCGTAAATTGGATTTCACGCCGGCCGAAGCCTTCTGTATCCAAAGTGAGCCGGACCTCGCCGGGCGTCGTTCCCGCTTTCAGAAGCACCAGCAGATGGCCGTTGAAAGTGGAACATTCCGTGCGCAGGAAAGGGGATACATCCCAAACATTGCCGTTATCCATGCGGATTTCCACCGGCGCACCATCGGCTTGGACGCTAACGCGTTTGTCCTCCAGCATGAAACGCCGTCCATGCTGATCCTGGATGACTAAATCAACCATGGCCACGCTGCGCCCATCGGCAGGCAGAACGGTACGGTCCGCCGTAACGGTCAGGCTGTGGGCCTCGTGATCGGAGTAAAGAATATCCTCCGCCGCTTTGTTTTGTCCGATGTAGCCCTCCGCCCGCAGCACGCCGGGAATATAAGGCAGATAGAAATGCACCATGCCGTCGTCATCCTCCCGCCGGAAGCCGTAACGCACGGTCTGGCTGTTTTGGTACAGCAGCACCTTGTCGCAGTTGGTCATGACCGCTACATGCACCATCTTTTCAAAATGGGTGTATTTCCAGTGGGACCGCATTTGCGGGAAACCCCACATGGCCCGGGCGCCGTCCCAGGGTTCGGTTTCATCATACACGCAGATTTTCAGCATGGGCTCCCGCTTGAATTGGGACGCGCAGTAATACGCCCGCAGCTTCCAATCCCCGGTGGAATCCAGGGGATCTCCGGGCCAGCCGCGCTGCGGCCAAAGCACGGATTCTCCCAGATAGTCGATCCCTGCCCAGATGATGGAGCCGCACACCCAGTCATACTTTTTCACAATGGCATAGGGGCTCTCGGTGCTTAACTGCACATTGTTCAGGGCATGCTCGTCCTTGCGGTACAGCGTATGGGTCTCCGTGCCGATCATGGGAATGCGGATGCCGTATTCCCGCATTTTTTCATAATAGTGCTCCATGTAGTTGCCGCAGAAAACGTCCACCAGTTCCGCATAGCGCTTGAGGGCCGCCAGCTTCACCCCCATGGGGGTCACGTCGTTGTAATCCTTCAGCACGCAGGAAATCAGCACGCAGGTGACCGCGCGGGTGGGGTCCAGCGTCCGGACGGCTTCCGTCAGCTCCTTCAGGTAAGCGTAAAACTTTTCGGAAAATTGATGGCTGACCTCATTGCCCACGCTCCACAGGATAATGGAAGGATGGTTCGCGTCCCTTCGGATCATGGCTTTCAGGTCTTCATGACGGTCTGCCCAGGTGCGGTCAAAATACATGTGGCAGCCTTCCCACTTGTCCATCAATTCATCCATGCACAGGAAACCCAGTTCATCCAGCAGGCTGTAGAAATACTCCGGCATGGGATGATGAGCGCAGCGGATGGTGTTCACGCCCATTTCCTTCAGAGCTTTCAAGCGCCTCTTCCAGATTTCCGGAGGCACCGCCGCGCCCACGGCTCCGCCGTCATGATGGAGGTTCACGCCCCAAAGCTTGGTTTTCACCCCGTTGAGGAGGAAGCCATCCTCCGTATCAAATACCGCGGAACGCACGCCAAAGGCGCTTTCCAGCGTGTCTTCGCCGCTGAGCGTGACCCGGGCGCGATAAAGATCGGGCGTATCAGGCGACCAGAGCTTGGGCTTTGAGATGGTAAAAGTCCATTGAGTGTTGGGAAGGGCCGCCTGCTCCTGCTGACAGACGGTGCTTCCATCCGGCGCGGTCACCGTTAATGTGACCGTCTGCCCGGCGCAGTCACCGGCAACTTCACAGGTGATGGTGCATACAGCCTCATCGCAGCGGATGCCGGCAACATCCGGCACATCACCGCTGGGGCCCTTATGAATGGGAACGGATACAATGCGGAGCCCGTCATGCACCAGGTGGGTATCCCCGTCCACCAGCAGCCAAACGTCCCGGATGATGCCCGCTCCGGAATACCACCGGTCGCCGGATGCGGCGTATTCGCCTTCGGTGCTGCGGTTGTCCACCTTGACGGCCAGCACATTGTCTTTTGCAAAATCCAGCGCGCGGGAAATGTCCACGGTAAAAGGAACATACCCGTAGGCATGACCTCCCACCTGAACGCCGTTTAACCACACCTCACTGAAACGCTGTACCCCGTCGAACAGGATGCGCACCTGCTTATCCCGCCAGCCCTGATCCGCCTGGAAACGCAGACGGTATACGCCCATGTGTTCCCGGGGATAAAAGCCCTGACATCCTTTCCCGGGAGCGTCCTGGGACCGGGGCTGATCGATCTGCCAGTCGTGGGGCAGCGTTACTTTTCTCCATGCGCTGTCGTCATAGGCAGGAAGCAGCGCGGCCTCATCCTGGGTGAGAGCAAAGCGCCAGCCATGGGCGAACAAAATCCGGTCTGGTTCCATACCGTTTCCTCCTTCATATCATGCGCGGCGCTGTTTTAGCAACGCCAAATCATCATTCACGTGAGTTCCTTGTAGCGTGTTTCGTGGAAATCTTCTTCCATAAGCGTGGGGAGCGATGATTGAGAGCTTTCATATTCTTCACAGGTCATCGTTCGGGCAATGATGGTGACGCTCAGGCCGCCTTCCTGGCCGGATTCGATCCGCAGGCCGCACTCATCGCCGTAAAACAGTTTCAGCCGCTGCTGCAAATTTTTAAGGCCATAGCTTTCCTTTGAATCCTGAGCAGGCGCTGTGAGCTTGATCCGGAGCGCTTCAATGGATTCCGGGGACATGCCCCTGCCGTTATCCTTTACGGACAGCTCCATCAGGCCGTTCTCCAACAGCTTTCCGCTGATCACAATTTCGTTCTCATCCGTGGCCGTGTCAAAACCGTATTGGAAGTAGTTTTCAATCAGCGGCTGGAAAACATTGCGGATGATACCGTAGCGAAGAACGTCGCGGGTAAAATCATACCGAACCTCCACCTGATCCTTGTATCGCGCCCCAAGCAGGGAAAGATAGCGCCGCGTGGAAAGCAATTCTTCCTCCAGCGGCACAAAGGTTTTGGAGCCAATCAGGCTGCGGAAAATCGCTGAAAAATCCGTAATCAGCTCAGCTACATCGCTTACGCCTGCCTGTTCGCACCGGTTGCGCAGCATTTCAAGCGTATTGTAGAGAAAATGCGGGTTATATTTCGATTGCAGATCGGACAGTTCGGCTTCCTTTTGCCGAAGCTGGTAATAATGCGCGCGGTTGATGGTGCGGTTCAGGCGCTGCGCCATATCATTCACGGCCTGGGCGATGGACTTAAGTCCCGTTTGAATGAACTTGCCTTGGATGGGCGTGGCCATATCATTATTGGAAATACGCAGCAATCCCTGGCGAATGGCATTGACTTCTCTGGTAATGACCCGGAGCGTCAGCAGATACAGAAGGAAAGAGATAATGGCAAAGAGCAAAACCAGCAGCAGAATTTGCAGGGTGAGCCGATAGACATAGCGGTTCATTTCCTGTTCAAGAACAGAATAAATCAGAAATGAATCTCTGTCGCCGCAGGGGCTGGCTTTGACATAGCGTTTTCCCCCTTCAGGATCAGAAAAAACGCCTTCGCAGGAGTCCTGGACATTGATCAGCGGCGCCGTGCGGCCTGCGCTGGAAAACACCAGATCACCGTCGGACACGATCTCATAGCACATGGAATCCAGCATAGAATCATACCCGGCACAAATCTGACGGAAGACGGTGGTTCGGTATCCCGCGATAATACAGCCTTCGCCCATCGTAGTGGGAACGCTGCACGCCATGGCAAAGGTTTCGTTTTTCAGCGGGATGCCGGGAAGCGCTTCTATGCCCAGGATTTTCATTCTTCTTCCTGTCATCCGGGAAAGATCGGGAAAATCCAGGCTGATCATCTGTATCTGACGGGAATCGCTCAGAAGCAGGCAGCTTGTATCGCTTTGAGGAGAATACAGAACCATCCAATCCACCCGGTCATCCCGCAGGATCATTTGCGTCATAGCATACTCCAGGTCGCTGCGAAGGGCACGGGTGAGCGTCTGCCCGGAAAAATATGCCTGAACAGGTTCAAATGTGGTGCTTCGAGCTTCGAAAAGCGGCATATAGATCTTCCAGAAGGAGGATGTGATATCCCGGTATTCCCGGTCCAGGCCGGAAAGAATCATATTGCTCTGTGAATTCAGCTCCGCGGTTTTCTGCCGATAGGAAAAGAAGCAGGCAACGCCTGCCAGAACCAGCAGCAGAATCAGGTAAACAAGAAACAGACGAAAGAAAAACACATTTTGACCAAGGATGCCGTGACTGGGCCGGGTCTTTTTTTTCACAGAGGAAACGCCTCCTTTCTTCAGGAAGGATGACAGCGCCAGCGGCGGTCAGGAGCCGCGAAGCGCGCGGAATTTAATAGGTGAAAGACCCATTTGCTTTTTGAAACAGGAAATGAAATAACTGTCGGAAGAAAAACCACATTTTTCCGCGATGTCGCTGATTTTCAGTTCCGTATCATGCAGCAGCGCAATGGCAGCGCACATACGGCATTGATTCAAATAGTTATTGAAAAACATCCCCGTCTCTGTTTTGAACAGATGCCCGAAATACGGCGTGCTCATTTTGCAAAGGATGCAGTATTCCTTAATGGATATCTGCTGGGCATAATTTTCCTGAATATAATTGACGGCCCTTTGCACCACCGGGCTGAGTTCGTTGAGGGTGTGCTGGTAAAGCAGATAGGTGAAATCAATCAGTTCGCCCCAATCGGCGCTGGAGTGTGCGTTATCCATGCGGAGACGGTTTTCCAGGCGCGACCGGGGCTCCCGCTTTTCAGGGAAGCTTTGGATGAACAGCTGCATCAGCGCGCGGCTGAGCAAATCATAGGCGTCTTCCGCGCTTACCGAGGAAAGCAAAAGCGCAAGAAATTCCTGCGTGCGCAGGCTTCTTTCCCCGCTGTCCGCAATATGAAACAGGCGCTCCAAACGGGAATAGAGGGCGTCCTGGCGTACGGTTCCGCCCTGAGGACACACATGGGTAACAAAATCGTCGGTCCGCAGATTGAGGGCGTCCAGCGTGCGGCAGGCTGACTGATAGCTGACCGACAGCTTGGAGGCGCTGGAAACGATTTCGCCAACGCACACCGCCGTTTGGCTGATCACAGGATACGCTGGCAGCAATTCCCGAAAGCAAGAAAGGATGAATTCCGCATCCAGCTGATGACCGCCCAGAATAAACACATGCCGGCCTTTTTTATCCCAGAGAAAAGAAACTTCATACCGGGTTTTGAGCTTGTGCGTCAAAACCTGGCAGAAGGGACGGATCGCAATATCATCGTGTTTTTTTTGAATACAGACCGCGCAGAACTGGGGCAGGAACAGGTTCAGATCCAGAAAGGACGCCCGCTCGCCCAATTCTTCCGGGGAAATGGCATTGTTCAGCCAGCGTATAAGCAGGTTATCGCCAAACAGCGTTTCATCCTCCCAGGACCGCTGTCTTTCCGCACCGTCGTAGAGGTTATTCAGCGCCATTTCAACGGTTTCTTCCAGCTCTGTGCGGTTCAGGGGTTTAAGCAAATAGTTTTCCACATTCAGCCGAATGGCTTCTTTGGCGTACTGGAACTCGCCGTGGCCCGAAAGCAGGATGCAGTGCAGCCGGGGAAACTCACGGCGCAGGATACGGATCAGGGTCAGACCGTCCATTTGAGGCATCAGGATATCGGTTATGAGCAGATCGACCTTCTGCTGCCTGATGATGCTCAGCGCCTGCCGGCCATCGCTGGCCCGCAATACCTGATCCACGCCGAACTGCTGCCAGGCGATGGTATCGCACAGCGCGTCCAGGATACTTTTTTCATCGTCAGCCAAGAGGACAGTATACATACGCTCACCTGATCCCTGTATGATAAACTGACATAAATATAGCACATAAAAAACAGACGAATCAAGGCAAAAGGCCATGGGACGGGATTTTTCGTTAATTCTCTAAATTATCGTTATTTTTTATGATATACAGAACCAAAATGAAATTGATATTATGAATCCGGATGAAAAAAGCGACGCCCTCAAGGTGATGTGAATAGATAAAGGAGGAAGGCTCCATGCAGATTTCCGGACGGACTTCCGTCGGGCAGATGCGCCGAAAGCCCAAACATAAATGGGACGATTACAAGGTATTCCTGCTGGCATTCCCGGCTATTGCCCTGGTGCTGCTGTTCAGGTACGCGCCCTTGTGGGGCTGGTCCTTTGCCCTGTTCCAATATAAGCCGGGCAAGGCGCTGCTGGACTGCAAGTATGTGGGGCTTCAAAACTTCAGCTTCCTGTTCAGCAACCCAGTGATGCGCCGCAATCTTGTGCGTGTGCTGACCAACACATTCGGCATTCATTTGCTGGGCTATCTGTTCACGCCCCTGCCCATGCTCTTTGCGATTTTCTTAAGCGAAATGAAGAGCAAGCGGTATCAGAAGCTGGTGCAGACCGTGACCACCCTTCCCAATTTCATCAGCTGGGTCATCATTTATTCGCTGGTGAACAGCTTCTTTTCCTCCAGCGGCGTGGCGACCAATCTGCTCAAAAGCCTGGGGCTGGTGGAAGAAGGATTCAATCTGATGACCTCGGGCGACCACGTTTGGCTGCGCATGGTGCTGCTGCAGCAGTGGAAGGGGCTGGGCTGGAGCGCAATCATTTATTTTGCGGCAATATCCGGCATCAGCCAGGATATGTTCGAGGCGGCGATGATCGACGGCGCAAACCGCATCCAGCGCATTTGGTACATCACCATTCCCAGCCTGATTCCAACCTACTTCGTGCTGCTGATCATGTCCATCGGCAATTTCCTCAATACCGGCGTGGACCAGTACCTGACCTTCGGCAACGCCCTGAACAAGCAATATATCGAGGTATTGGATCTGTATGTGTACAACCTGGGTATCGGCTCCGGCCAAATTTCTTTCTCGGTTGCGGTAGGCATTATGAAATCTGTGGTAGCGCTGGTTCTGTTTTCCTCTGCGAATCTGGCTTCCAAAAAGATCCGCGGCGAAAGCGTATTCTGATGAAAGGATGTGTCTGATCCCATGACGACTGCGCTTGTGAAAAGAAAAAAGCCGATGACGCCTCAGGACGTTCTGTTCAATACTTTGTGCGGCATTGTGTTTGCCATCTTCGCCTTCATTTGCGTCTTCCCGTTCTACTATCTGTTCATCTGCACCATCAGCAATCCCAATCTGGTGGAGGTTGGCCGGATCACAATATGGCCCAAGGGGCTGACGCTGCGGAATTACGCAGAGGTGCTCAAGGTGGACAATCTGGGCAACGCTGCGCTCATCACCGTTGTCCGCGCGGTGTTTGGCACGCTGTCCAGCACTTTCTGCTCCGCTTACCTGGCCTACTTTTTCACAAAGCAGAATATGTGGGGCCGCAGGCTCTGGTATCGGCTGGTTGTGGCGACGATGTACTTTTCCGCCGGTATGATTCCCGAATACCTGAATAACCGGGCGCTGGGCCTGCTGAATACCTTCTGGATTTACATCGTCCCCGGCCTGGTAGGGGTGTACAACATGATCCTGATCAAAACCAGCATGGAATCCCTTCCGGGGGAGCTGGAGGAGTCCGCAGTGCTGGACGGCGCGGGATACATGACCCGGCTGTTCAGAATCGTTCTTCCGCTGCAAAAGCCCATTCTGGCTACAGTGTCCCTCTTCCTGGTGGTCAATCACTGGAATGACTTTTTTACGACCCAGCTGTATGTAACCAATCCGCGGCTGTACACGCTGCAGTTCCTGCTTTACGAATTCCTGGCTCAGGTGAAGAATACCAGCAACGCGGTCGTCACCGGCGACGAGGCGGTAAACGCCACCATGAACGTTGTCCGTGCCACCGGCATCCGCCTGACGCTGACCGTGGTCGTCATGCTTCCCATTATGCTGGTGTATCCTTTCATTCAAAAGTTTTACGTAAAGGGCGTCATGATCGGCGCGGTCAAGGGCTGAGGCCATTTCCACATGAATGTATCAGCTGCGGCGCATGCGGCTGAACAGAAATAAAAAGGAGGTTTTCCCAATGAAAAAACTGATTTCCCTGCTCATGGCGCTGGTCATGCTGCTCAGCATGTGCGCTGTGGCCGCGGCGGAGGAAAAAACGCTGACCACCGTCACCGTTTATCCTCCGGATGCCACAGTAACATCCGGCAACCCGCCCTCTTATATCAACAAGTGGTTCAACGAAGAAGGCCTGGACATTCAGGTATGGGCCTACTCTCCCGAAAAGACCAACGCCATCCTGGCCAGCGGGGACCTGCCGGATGTGATGTACGTCACCTACAAGGATCTGCAGACCATGATCGAGGGCAACATGGTGCTTAATCTGGAAGAGCATTTGGATAAGCTGCCCCATGTGACCGCCGATCCCGTCATCATGACCGCGGTCAACTATGTCCGGGAATTCCGCTCTGCCGGCACCGAGCAGCTGTGGGCCATTCCCGCGCTGATCAATGTGCAGGCGGAAGGCGACGATACCGGCCGCAATGCGATTCGGGTGCTCTGGGATGTTTATTATGCCATTGGCGCGCCTGAAATCAAGGATGTCTACGATCTGATTCCCGTCATGAAGCAGATGATGGAATACAAGCCCGCTGCCGATGACGGCACCAAAACATGGGGCACCTGCCTGAACTCCGGCACCGACAGCCAGTATTGGCGCTCCATAGAGCTGTGGTACAAATGGTTTGGCTACGAACTGGACAACCTGCAGTATCTGCTGGAAACCGACATGTTCAACGCCAAGTATACCTCCATCCTGGAGGCCAGCCGCGACAGCATGTACTATAAGGGCCTGAAATTCTTCAACACCTGCTTCCGGGAAGGTGTGCTGGATCCCGACTCCATCAACAATGACCGCAACACTCAGAAGGCCAAGGTTGAAACCAGTAACGCGATCATGGTCCCTGCCGGTTCCACCCCCGGCTGGCCGCAGAAGTACCTGCCCATCCACCTGGAAGGTCAAAAGCTTTACGCTGAAAACTGGGGCAGTCCATACGGCGGCGATATGTTCTTTGTCATCAATCCCAAAACCGCTCATGTGGACGAATGCCTGAAGTTCATTGACATGATGGCTGATGCCGACTTCTATTTCCAGATTTACAACGGCACCGAAGATTTGGGCCTGTGGTACACCGGCGAAGATGGTCATGTGTATCCCACCAAGCTTGGAGCCGACCGCTACCTGGTGCCAGGTTTTGAAGCCACCTTCAGCAATGGCGAGCAGCCCCAGATGTGGCTGGATCGCCCTGTGCGCTCCTTCACCCATGCCCTGTCCTACACCGGCCCCGAAGGTCCGCGTCGTGCCCGTGGGATGCAGGAATGGCCTGAAATCAAGGAAGAGCTGAACAAGAACGAATCCAACACCCAGTGGCGCGAGCACTTTGGCTTCAACACCTTTACCGAGCTGCTCAAAGCCCAGGACGCCTACATCCTCACCAGCCCGCTGACCAATGTCGCCAGCTTCTGCACGCCTGTGGACGAGTGGACACAGCTGTCCTTGGATGCCCTGCGGGATGTCATGGTAACCGGCTCCTGGAAAATGGTCTATGCCGAAACAGACGAAGAATTTGACGCCATTTGGGATCAGATGATGAAGGACTGCGAGGAACTTGGCGGCGCGGATATTGTCGCCATGCGCCTGGAAGACCTGGCCAAGGCCCAGGAAATCAAGGATTCTCTGTCCGCCCAATAAAATAGCTTCTCGCGAAAACGAAGCATATCGGCCGGGGCGGTGCTGCTGTTGCGCAGTACCGCCCTGTTTTATTGAAACGCTTTCACATTTGACAGGATGTTATTCAGGAGGTTCCATATGAAAATCACTTCCGCTTCCACCATTTTCCCCTTCCCGGCCAAAGGCCCCGTACACAGGGCCTGTCTGGCGCTTATGCGGGATATAAGAAAGCGCTGCCTGCCGGGGCAGGACAGCGGCGCCTCCATCTTGCTGCGGAAGGAGAGCCTGCCTGCGGAAGCGTACCGAATTCATGCGGAGAATGGCAGCGTTGTGATACTGGCCGGGGACGATTTGGGCATGATCTATGGCCTGTACCGGCTTAGTTTCGACCTGCTGGGCATAGAGCCTTTCTGGTTCTGGAACGATCAGCCATTGATACAGCAGGAAGCCTGCTCTGTCCCGGATAATTATCAGGCGGAAAGTAAGCCGGCTGCCGTGCGTTACCGGGGCTGGTTCATCAATGATGAAGTGCTCCTGCATGCCTGGAAGCTGGACGGAAGCAAGGAAAAGCCTTGGGAAATGGCTTTTGAAGCCCTGCTGCGCCTGGGCGGCAACCTGGTGATCCCAGGCACAGACAAGAACGCGCATCTGTATCGAGCGCTGGCATCGGACTTTGGGTTATATATTACCCATCATCATGCCGAGCCCTTAGGCGCGATGATGTTCAGACGGGCCTATCCGGATTTGACGCCTTCCTACGCGGAGCATCCGGAACTGTTTGAAGGCCTCTGGCAGGAAGCCATTGAACAGCAGAAGAACAGTCAGGTGGTGTGGAATCTTGGCTTTCGCGGACAGGGGGACTGCCCGTTCTGGGTGGATGATCCTCAATATGATACGCCGGAAAAACGCGGTGCGCTCATTTCTTCACTGATCCAAAGGCAATATGACATGGTGCAGAAGGCCGTGCCAGGAGCGCCATGCTGCACGAACCTGTATGGCGAGGTGATGGAGCTTTATCAAGCGGGGTATATTCATTTGCCAAAGGACATCATCCGTATTTGGGCGGATAATGGCTTTGGCAAAATGGTGACCCGGCGGCAGGGAAACCATAATCCCCGCATCCGCGCACTTCCGCAGGCAGGGAGCCGGGAGGCGCACGGTGTTTACTATCACGCTTCGTTTTACGATTTGCAGGCCGCCGCGCAGATGACTATGCTGCCCAATCCTCCGGGCTTTGTACGCAGGGAGCTGAAGGAAGCTATGTCTCTGGGAGTTCGGGATTATTGGCTGATCAACTGCTCCAACATCAAGCCCCATACCTATACGCTGGATTTTATCAGCGCGCTTTGGCGGGACGGGGACGCCGATCCGGAAACCCACCTGATGGATTATTGCAGCCGCTATTACGGAAAAGAAAATGCCGCTGCTGTGGCGGCATGCTTTCGGGCTTTTTATCAGCATGCCCTTGCTTATGGCGAGCATGAAGATGAACACGCAGGCGAGCAATTCGGCAATCACTGCGCGCGCATGCTGGTTTCCCAATGGATGAAGGACCCTGCCGTTCCATCGGAAGGAATGAAATGGGCCGTTGATGCCGCGGCGCTGAAGGAGCAAATCATTTGGTATCAGGAAAAATGCGAAACGGCAGCAACCGGCTATACCGCGCTGCTGCGCGCCTGCGAATCTGCGATACCTGCCCTGCAAGGGCCTGGACGCGTGCTGTTTGAAGACAGCATCATGATGCAGGCAAAGCTCCTCCTGAAAACCTATGAAGGATCCTGCCTGGCAATGAAGAGCCTCCTGCTCGCTCAGCAAGGAGATTGGCTGCGGGCTTTCTATACCGCCGGCCAGGCCAAAGACGCTTATCTTGCCGCTGACCGCGCCATGCGGGAACGGGAGCATGGCTGCTGGCACTTATTTTACGCCAATGACTGTCAAGCGGATGTGAAGCAATCCGCCTGGCTGATGAGCGTGCTGATGGGTGTGCTGCGTAATCATGGGGATGGTCCGCATTTTTATAAATGGCAGCGTCAATTCCTTGACGCGCCGGAGGATGCGGGAATCATGCTCATCCTCAATATGGAAAACCATTTGAATAACGATGAACTGTTCCGTCTGATGCAGGCCAGGATGGGGTGAGCCGCGTCAGCCCGCCTTCAATCAATAATCAATTGCGGCGCTGACAGGATCCCCATGGGCTTCACCTGATAGGTATCTGTCCAGGATGTTCCTTCCGTGCACATACAAAAATCGGAACCCTTGATTTCTCAAGGGTTCCGTGGTGCGGGAAACAGGACTTGAATTGCCCGATTGCTCTTAATATCATGAAAAATAGTGCATTTTCAATCAATTTGGTACGAATTAGTCACCGTAATTTACATCGTTGTACACTCGAATACCCTTTATTCTGTCTTTCGAGATAATCAATGATTTTGTATTTGGGCAGTTCGGCATTGATCTGCTCCTCCGTATAATACTTCAGCCACGGTTTATCCACGGAAGGATATCCTGTTGTTCTGTCTGCCAAACAGATGACCTCCTCACCTGTATTCTTTATTGCCTTTATCCCATGATACGGGAAAGCACACATCACGCAACCTTTTTTCCGTCCGAACCAATCAGCCGCACAGACTTCAAGGGACAGGCCGGCATGCCCGGCAGCAGTTTTTTCATTCCTGTGCCGATGCAATGAACGCCTGAAAGATTTTCCGGCTGTTTTCATCCCGCAGATGTGAGAATTCCGGATGCCACTGAACCGCCCAGAGAAAACGGCAGTCCGGCTTCCACAGCGCCTCGGTGAGTCCGTCCGGAGAAACAGCCATGGCTTCCAGTCCCGGTGCCAGATCCTTCACGGCCTGGTGATGGCAGCTGTTGACGGAGATTTCCTCTGCTTTCAGGCAGTCCGACAGCGGTGTGCCCGGCAGCACCTGAACAGTGTGCGCCGGCTCGTCATACGGCGGTTTCTGCCGGTGGCAGACTTCAGATGGATGCTGCAGCGGCAGATCCTGGAAGAGCGTCCCTCCCAGCGCCGCATTGATGAACTGGATGCCCCGGCAGATGCCGAGAACCGGCAGGTCCCTTTCCAAAGCCGCTTTCAGCACGATCCTTTCCATCCGGTCGCGCAGGACGCACCCTTCAATGAGCCCTTCCAGCGGCGCCTCATGATAGATTTCCGGCGCCACATCCTGCCCGCCGGTCAGGAGGATCCCCCGGCACATGGAAACGAGCCGTTCCAGATCCCCTGCATCTTCCGTCAGCGGAAAAATGAACGGGAGTCCTCCGGCTTCCCGGATCCCGTCCATGTATCCCGGCAGCATACAGATGCTGTCCTTTTCCTCATCCCACAGCGGCATCACGCCGATGATCGGTTTCAATTGTTCCTCACTCCATCCGTTTTGTCCCCGTCTTCTGTTCCAAGTCCTGTGACCTTTGCCGGCAGGCCCGCCGGAGTGCGAAGGCTGCCAGTGTCACGGCGCCCAGCCACATTCCGCCGCTGGTCACGGCGGTCAGCCCGATCATGGAGACGGCCTTCTCCCCGGTGCTGTTGACCATGATCAGTGTATTCTGAAGTGCGGCCACGGACATGAGCGCATCGATGAAATTGATGCTCCTGAGAAAATGCACCAGCGGGTTTTCACTGCGCTTTTTCTTCTTCAGGTTGACGGAGGCGAGCGTGATTTTCAGCGTGGTATAGGCGGCCATGGCAATGGCGGGGATCATCGTCATGTGAACGGGTTTGTCCTGTTTGACCATGAGGGCCAGCGGGGCAATCATGCACAGGTTCAGGAAAAGGAGAAGGGCCGCTGCCGCAATATGGATGCGCTGCCCCTTTTTCGCATCCCAGGATCCTTCTTCGGTCCTTGTCTCCGTGAGCAGCACCATAGCCCGGATCAGCACCAGGATCAGGTAGTACACGCAGATGCTGCTGTTCCATCCCAGATCGTGGAAGATGCCCAGAAACCCGTTGTACAGGGCAAACACGGTCGTCGCCAGCATGGAGAAGCCGGAGTTGATCAGCGTTCTGAAATCATAATCCTTCCGCCATCGGGTGACGGTATCCCGGATCCAGTCCCTGTTCATCTGCCTGTCCTTTCTGTCGGATTGTATTTGTCAGAGCAGCCCCGCCGGAATGCCGCACGGAATCTTTTTCCGGGCGTGCTGTCTGTGAAAACCCATTCAAAGCCATGAAACCATAGCATATGCAGGCCGTATTTGCAACGCGGTCGAAAATGAAAACGCAAAAAAAGACATGCTGCAAACCATTTTGTCTGTGCATCAGAAACACCCCGGCGGCATGTCCGCTTCCCTTTCAGGACTCCAGCGTTCAGGCAAACAAAAGGTGCAGACCCGCCGATCTGCACCTTTTCGCTTCTCAGTACGAAAATCCTGACAGATGCCTGTTCAGCAGAAACGCATTCTCACGGCACGGAATGAGCCTGTCCAGAAACGCAAACGCCTCTGCCGGCTCCGTAATGCCTTTGGGATGGAACTCCTCTGCCCTGATATCATCGACGGTGAAGGTATACTCACCTGCATTCAAATCAAAAATGCTTCGAATAAAATCGTCACAGGCTGTATCCGAAAGCTCATTTCTGCGGATCGCGGGAAGATGCTCGATGGCTTCCCATTTGAGCGCTGCCATGCGGTCCCGCAGTTCATCGGTCAGACGGAAGCGTTCCTCATAGGCACAGCCATCATAAGAGATGTTTTTCCCCAGGATGAAATAGTACCTGTCTCCGTCCCGTCCGATCGCTATGGGAACGATCTCTGCTCCGCAGGTGATCGCCAGATCCACCGCGCCGGCATAGGGATGCCCCAGCAGAGCATTCGGGCTGATATTCTGGACGCCCTCCGGAAAGAGAAGCAGGTTTCCGCCCTTTTGAAGCAGGGCTTTCATCTGCGCTTTGGCCGCTGTTCTGTCCGCTTTTTCGAGAACGTCCAGAGGGATCCATCCGTTCATCTGGAGCATCATGCCATTGATATCCTTATACAGCTCACGGGGATCGCCGAGCACGAGCCAGCACGGGTTTTTGATTGCAAGGAAGGACATCTCAATATCCACGCCGCCGATATGGGTCGGGCAGAAGATGACCGGGCGGACGGTCGGTCTGCGGTCATCCCGCAGAACGGTCAGCCGATTGCCGCCGAGATACAGTTCCGCTTTCATCAGAGGGACCAGGATGCGATGCGCCAGGGCATGGAGGGGCAGATGCCGAACCCGCCCGCCATACTTTTCAAACCGCTCCAGGCGTTTTTCCCGGCAGTAGGTTTCATAGTCCGGCTTCGGAAGACGGAGCATATGGATAAAAGAACGTAAGCTGTTAATCACCGCTTCTTTCCTCCGCCAGCTTTTCCAGTGCCCGGTAATCGATTTTGCCCGTCTGGGTCATGGGCATGGATTCAAGAATATGGACTGCTTTCGGCCACAGATGGTCTGGGAGTTCCTTTCTGATCCGTTCCCGGATTTCATTCAGCCGCTGTTCATTCCCTGCCGCTCCGGTTTTCAGCAGGACAAAGGCGACTGGCGCGTTCACCCGGACCGCATCGGGAACAACGATGACACCGCATCGTTCAACGCTGTCGTCTGATTCGATGCACTCTTCGATACGCTGAGGGAAGATCTTGTTGATCGTGGTGCCGTCGATACCGGCTGTCGGATAGATCCTCTTGATTCTGCCGCTGTAATAGATGAATCCATCCGCATCGACAGATCCCAGATCACCGGTATGCAGCCACCGGACGCCATCATCGTCAACGGTAATGACCTGATCGGTCCCCTTCTTGTTTTTCCAGTATCCCTGCATGATATTCGGCGCTGAAAACCAGAGTTCGCCCGTCCTGTCATACGGAAGGTCCTCGCCCGTATCCGGATCGATGACCCGGACATTGCATCTGGGCAGAGGGATCCCCATGCTCCCGGCACGGTAGATATGATTCTGCTGCATGCAGACAACCGAACAGCACTCTGACATCCCGTATCCTGTCGTATAGACTGCTTTCGACTCGTGCTGCCTGAGAAAATCATTGATCTGGCTTTCCTTTTCAGGTGCAAGGGCTTCCCCGCCGCCGGTAAATTCGATGAGGTAGCTCATGTCGCCCCGGGCGGCGCGCATCAGCGGATCCACGATCGGGGGTCCGCCGGCATACCGCATGGGTTTTATGCGGACAATCGCCTTCGCGATCTGCTCGGGCGTGATCTCGATCCACAGCGTGTTTTCGATGCCGGTCACCAGCCCCAAATGCAACATGCTGATGCCGAACCCAAAAAACACGGGAATGTTGTCAAGGAATGTTTCTTTCCGTTTATAGTTTTTTCCTGCCTGTATGCATTGGAAAACCACACTGTTGACACAGTCGCTGTTCAGAACGACCCCTTTGGATACACCTGTTGTTCCGTTGGTATACACCATTACCGCAGGCGCCGCGCTGTCTGCTGCCTGAGGCGATGATCCCTCTGTCTTTGCAAGGAATTCTCTCCATGTCAGATCCTTTTGCTTTCTGCGCCCTGCTTTCAGGTGATATCCAATCTTTAAGAGTGCCGGCATGGAATCTGACACGCTCAGGACAATGATCCGCGCCGCAATCTCAGATCGGACAGCCTCGACCTTTTCAAGCACGGCATCGAGTACAAAAAACAGTTTTGATCCTGTCTCTTCCAGAATATGGATCAGTTCTTGCCCTGAAAGCGTCGGGTACACCATATTCGCAACCGCGCCGATCCAGTTCAGCGCGTACATGGCGCAGACCGCCTCCGGGGTGTGCATGGACATGATGGTGACGATATCCCCGGCCCGCACGCCCATGGCATACAATGCGTCCGCCGCCTTCCGGATCTCTGCGAAGAGTTTTCCATATGTGATTTTTGTGCCGTAATACCTCAGGGCGATATCCGAAAGATGATCCCTGTTGTTCTCCCAGACATACTCAAACATCGTGCACCGGGGCAGCGGCGCGCTGAGGGCTTCCCCGCTGTAGTATTTCCGCCATGGCTGATCAATCGAAGGGTAGCCTGACAGTTTCCTTGCTTCTTCCATGTCTGCATCTCCCCGTGGTTATGGTCCGCAGGCATACAGCAGAAGCGGTCAGCAGTTGGCGCTGTCCGAGCAGAAAATGTACGATTCCACGCGACCCATGTTGTTGAAAATGCTAGCATGAAAGGATTGTTTTTTCAAGGTGAAAATGCCCCGGCGGAGTGCATGCACAAAAAAACAATCAGGCAGTTCTTCCTGATCGTTCATTGCCGGGTTCTGCTGGCTTGTGACAGATGCAGCTGTCTTTTTCTGCTTCCTGATGATTCTGTGTCTGCTGATTCTTACTGTTCCGCACTGCTCAGGCACCTGAGTACTTCCTGATGGGTCATCTGATGTCCGTCCACCATGGATGTGTACTTGTTGTTTTCCTGGAACAGGCCGGTTCCTGCAAATCCAAGACTGATCTCCGCCTGGATCTTCATGCTTTTGAGAATCCGCTTGATCCTGGAGCTCATGGCCTTGTTTTCGCCGGGTACATAGCTTCCAATCGCCCCGATCACCCTGAGCGCCGTGTTTTTCGTCGCTGCCCGCATCATCTCATTGAGTTCTTCAATCGTACCGCCGGATACCTGTTCCATTTCCATGATTGTCAGTTCCATTACTGCCGTCTCCTTCCGTGTCAAATCTTCCTCCGGGGATTCTTCATCCCGTACATGAATTGATACGCCGCCCGGAGCCGGATGGCGGCCGCTGTGTGCGGCAGAATGGAATTATTTTTTCAGCCGATTTCCCTGTCGGGGCGGCGCAATTGTTCCGGGAAGAATGCATCATCTTTCAGGTTGTCAGGCCTTTTTTATGCTCTGTGGGAGGAACAGTCATCTGAAGACATCCGCCGTGACAAAAAACGGAGTCAGCAGGGAATAAGTGGATTTCAACCGGCTCCGCCTGTCAGACCGTTCTTTTTGCATCCCGGATATGCCCTTCGTTTCCATCATCTGACCGATGCCGGTCTGACGCTTCTGCAGTTCATCATGATCCCACATTCTTTTTCCATTTCCGCGAAACCGCTCCGATCTGCCAGCCGAAAGCCCTGATTCCGGATCTCCCGCTGAGTCCTCAGCTGTTTCTGGCTCCGGTTTTGGCCCTGGTCTGTCGACTTCATGCTGAAAAACATGCATTTCCCGCTGTGCATGCAAAAAGGCAGGAAAGGCCCGGTATAATGCAGCCAGAAATGTAAAGGAGGGTTGCTCAATGAGCCCTGCGAAATCTGTCCCGAAGAACCGTACCGGCATGATCGCAACGCTGAGCATGGCGGCACTGTCCGCCGCCACCGCTGTCGTGTACGCGGTCTGCTACGGCAATCAGGAGCGATACATGTCCTGGCCGGCTTTCATCCTGCTGCTGGTCGGCGCTGCCTTCGGCGTTGCGCTCACATTCGTCAGGCGGTATGAACTGGGTGCCGCCTGCATGGCTGTGACGGCATTCAGCGCACTGATGCTGTTCATCAAGATCATCTACATGTACGTGGTGGTCGTGTATGTAGGCATCGACCTGAAGACACTGGATCCAAGATTCGTGATCACATCCGTCTTCTTCATCCTCTGCTTCATCGCAAGCCTGGTAACCGTTTTCCTGCCGCAGGTTGTCAACAAGGAGGGGATGCGCAAATGAAGAAATCCGTCAACAGAACGCTTCAGAAGATTCTGATCGTGGTCTTCGTATTCCTGTTCGGCTTTTCCGTCACTGCAAATGACATCTGCATGGCGAATGCGAACACCATCACCGGCGCCCTGAACCAGAAAGACTACGTGGTGGAGAACACGGGCAGCGGCCCGGAGAATAGCGAGTACTTCCAGACCGAATACACCAGCATCCGTGACCTGGTGTACGGCGGCTATCTCATCCAGATGGAAGAGCAGACGGAAGGAACCGTTCTGCTGAAAAACGACCATCACGTGCTGCCTCTGGCGAAGGGGGCAAACGTGACCCTGTTCGGCGGCGCGTCCGGTTCGCCCAATTACGGTGCCGGCGGTTCAGGCGGCATCATCTCCGACAATGCCATCAGCTGGGTAGAGGCCTTCGACGGCGTCCATTACGAGAAGGAAAACTCCGCCATCAAGACAGCCAAGGTGCCCGGCACCCCCTATCTGAACGTGAACCGGAAAATGGCGGACCAGTACACTGCCTGGACCTATTCGCCGGGCCGGGGTGATCCCACGCCCAGGGGTGAGTACGCAGCCAGCGGTTTCATGATCAACGAAGTTCCCATGGACGTGATCCGTGCCTCGGAGGGTTATCAGGATCTTCCCCGGTATGGCGACGCAGCCATCATGATCATCAAGCGTGCCGGCGGTGAGGGCAGCGACCTGCCCGCCACCTCCTCCACCACGCCGGGCGAGTACAGCATCGACCACACCACTACTCACACGACAGACGGCACAAATGGCGACTATCTGCAGCTCAGCCCCCAGGAGAAGGAAATCCTGGCCGGTCTGAAGGAAGAAAAGGATCAGGGCAATATCAAGAGCATTATCCTGATCCTGAACATGGCAAATACCATTCAGCTCGATTTCCTGGTCAACGACGAATACGGCATTGACGCCTGTGTCTGGGCCGGTGCAGTCGGCGAATTCGGCACGATCTCTGTCGCCAGGCTGCTGGTCGGGGAAGACAACTTCTCAGGCGGCCTCTCCGCGACCCTGTGGACGGACAACCTGCTGAATCCTGTCAACAGCAACATCACGGACCAGAACTATTACTTCCAGTACGGGAACTACGGCGACTTCGGCTTCACGGAAGATCCCGCCAACAACCATTCCTCCTTCACGACCTACATCGTGTATCAGGAAGGCATGTATATGGGATACAAGTACACCGAAACCCGCTATGAGGACTATGTAAACGGCAGGGACAAGGCGGGTGACTTCCAGTATGGCAAGGTGGTAGCCTACCCCTTCGGCTACGGTCTTTCCTACACGGATTTCCGGTTTGACAACATGAACGTCACCAGAGACGGCAGCGACTACGTGATGAAGGTCGATGTCACCAACACCGGCAGCGTGGCCGGGAAAACCCCTGTTCAGGTCTACGCCGCGAAGCCCTATGGCGATTATGAGAAGCAGAACCGGATCCAGGTACCTTCCGTCCAGTTGGTGGAATTTGGCAAGACAAAGAAGCTGGAACCCGGCGAAAAGCAGACCGTCGAGATCAGGGTGCCCGAGAAGAACCTGCGTACCTACGATACCTTCGGCGCCGGCACCTACGTGCTGACCCCCGGTGACTATCAGCTGATCGTGGCGCATGACGCCCATGCCGCCGTGAACAGTCTGCTGGCCTTCCAGGGAAAGACCCCTGCGAACACAGAAGGCCGGATGGATGCCGAAGGCCGTGCAGACCTGGTGTACGGCACCCATTATGAACTGGATGCCTCCACCTATGCCTATTCAGACAGGACCCAGCTGCCCATTGAGAATTCCTTCGAATTCGCAGATATCAACACTTACGCCGGCAAGGGAGACAACAGCGTTGTCTACATGAGCCGCGATGACTGGGAAGGTACCGTCCACCTGTGCACCCGTACGGCCGACGGAAAGCTGGTCAAGCCCTATGAAAAGCTGCTGATGACGCAGGCCCTGGCAGATGATCTGCGGGACCAGATGAATGCCGATAAGGTCATCGTCAAGGGCGGCGAGTATCCCACCTATGGCGCAGACAACGGTCTGCGGCTCATCGATCTGATGAATGAGTCCTATGACTCCCCCATGTGGGATCAGCTGCTGGATCAGATGACCTGGCAGGAGACGGTGCACCTGCTCTCCAACGGCCGGCACAAGACAGTGGCCGTCGAGAGCATTGCCAAGCCCGCCGGCGAGGATGAGAACGGCCCCAACGGCTTCAACCTCCCCTTCACCATCGGCGAGCTGGAGCCCAACCCCTGGTGCGGCATTGCCCCGAATCCCTATGCGGCACGCATCAACGATCCTGATCTGTCCAGCCGGTATGAATTCACCGGCTTCTCCTCCAACGGTATCCTGGCTGCCACCTTCAACAGGGAGACAGCCGCAAAGGTCGGCAAGCAGATCGGCGAAGAGGGCTTCTGGGCCGGCAACTCCGGCATTCTGGGCGTGGGTCTGAACATTCAGCGCTCCCCCTACATCGGCAGAGCGGCAGAGTACTTCTCTGAGGACGCCATGCTCTCCGGTCTGATCACCATCCCCGAAGTCCAGGGCATCGAGTCCATGGGCATCCACACCTACCTGAAGCACTGCGCCATGAACGAGTCTGAAACCGCGCGCCACGGCGTGCAGGTCTGGACCACGGAGCAGACCCTGCGTGAGAACTACTTCCGGGCGTTCGAGCTTGCCATCGCTGAGGGCGGTTCCTACAACGTCATGACATCCTTCTCACGTATGGGACCGCAGGCTGTGGCAAACTGCGTGAACTTTGCCCAGCGCTTCCTTCGCAATGAGTGCGGCATGCCCGGCATTGTGGAGACCGACTGCGCCGGCGACATGACCGACGGCGCTCACGGCGAGGCCTATATCTCCCGCATTGTCAACGTGTATACCCAGGCCACCGACCTGAACGAGTATGACTATGCGGACGACGCCACGGACTACACCGGCGGCACCCATACGTTCCAGGACTATGCGCCGAAGTCTGCCGGCGGCAGCGGCGAGTATGGCAATGTGGGTCAGTCCATGCGGGAGTCCACCAAGCGCATCCTCTATGCAGTGGTGCACTCCAATGCCATGAGCGGCTACTCAGCCAACACCCGGATCGTGAAGATCACTCCGCCCTGGCAGAACTGGATGAAAGCAGCCATGATCGGCTTCGGCGTCCTGAGCGCAGCTGCCATCGCATGGTTTGTGCTCTGCGAGACCAGGCGGAACAGGAAAGCCGCATAACGCCAGCAATACTTCTTCGGGATATGCGCCATGATGAATGGGGCATATCCCATTCTTGTTTTCATGTCAGAAGCATGATATGCTGTTTACCATCAAAAGAAGGGAGAAAGCGCACCGTGCTGGATATTGCCATCGTCGACGACGAACAAGCCGAGCGGGAACGGCTGAAAGCATGCCTGGCCTATGTAGAAGAGCAGCAGGGCGTGTCGTTTTCAGTACAGGAGTACGAGTCGGCTGATCAGTTTCTGATGATGTTTGAGCAGCAGTTTGACATCGTGTTTTTGGACATCCAGTTTTCTCAGGGCATGGACGGCATGAATGCCGCCCGTCAGCTTCGAAAAACCGATCCCAGTGTCCTGCTGATTTTTGTGACCAACCTGGCGCAGATGGCCCTGCACGGCTATGAAGTGGATGCGCTGGACTTTGTGGTGAAGCCCCTGGACCCTTATGCTTTTCATCTCAAGATGCAGCGTGCTCTGGGGCGGGTATCCTCACGAAAAAAGACAGCCATTGAGGTCCGGGATAAAGGCAGCACAGTGTACCTGGATACGCACAGAATCCGATACCTGGAGGTCAGCGGGCACTATGTCATCTACCACACACGGGGAGGCAATTACACTGAGTATATCTCCATGGCTGCTGCGGAGAAGAAACTGAATGATCCGGCCTTCTTTCGCTGTGACCGGAGGCTGCTCATTAACATGCGGATGCTGACAAAGATCGAGGGAGACACCTGTGTGGTGGATGGAGAGACGCTGATTGTGGCACACATCCTCCGCAATGAGCTGAAGCGCGCCCTCGCCAACTATCTGAGCGGCACGCAGCGTGCAAAGGAGTTGTGACCATGGAGATGCTGAGCAACGTTTCATATGGCCTCCAGCTGTTTTTTGCGGAGATCATCTTCCTGTATCCTTTTCCAAAGCGGCGTCATTTCAGCCTGCGCATTCTGACGGCTTTTGCACTGATTCTGGGCACCAACTGGCTGAATCTCGTCTATGTCCACAACTGGTTTCCCTCCGCTTTCATGAATTTCACAGGTCTTCTGCTGACCATCTGCATCAGCTTTCTCGGCATGTGGCAGACTTTTGACGCAGAGGCATTGGCCATTCTGTCCGGCTGTGTCGCCGGCGTGGCTGTGCAGCACATCAGCCATCAGGTCTATCGCCTGGTCAGCCTGATCCCCTTCCAGGGCATGCCCGATCCACTCGCTGCAGAGCTCCTCACGGCAGCTGTGGTCTATCTGCTGGTGTGGATCACCGTGGGGCAGTGGGTGGCTGAACGCCGGATCTACGAAGACAATGACAAGCGCATGATCATCGTCGCAGTGCTCATTGTGCTGATTTGCATCGGCATTACACGCCTGCTTCGCATGGGGAGCCCGATGAACAACTATATGACCCTTTGCACTGCACTCTATGCCATCGTATGCTGCACCCTGGCGCTGTATGTGGAGTTCTATGTGCACGAATCGATGCGTGCGCATAGCGAGATGCTGGTTCTCAGACGCATCAATGAGGAGGAACGACGCCGCTATGAGCTCAGCTGTGAGAACGCAGAGCAGATGAACATTAAATACCACGACCTGAAGCATAAGCTGAGATATCTGGAACAGCGGCTTCCCCGGGAAGAGCTGGACTCCATGCGTGCGCTGATTGACAGCTATGAGAGCACCTATGATACAGGGCTTGATGTGCTGGATATTGTGCTCAACGAGAAACAGATGCTCTGCAAAGCCAAGGGCATCACCCTGACCGTCATGGGCAACGGTGCGGACCTCTCCTTCATGAACGCCATGGACGTCTATTCCCTCTTTGGCAACCTTATGGACAACGCCATCGAGGCAGTGGAGCTGCTGGAGCCGCCTGAAAAGCGCCAGATCAGCCTGGTGCTGGAGCGGCGCGGAGAATTCGTCTATATCAGCTGCATGAACTATACAGAGAGCACAGTGGTTCTGCGGCAGGACGGCCTGCCGGGCACCACGAAAACCCGTGAACTGGGCTACCACGGCTATGGCCTTCGAAGCATACGGATGATTGCCGAGAAATACCATGGTGATATCCGCATCCAGGCAGAAAACGGGATGTTCGGTCTGAGCATCTACATGACGGGCCGTACAGGGCAGCCTCAGTTCGAAACCCATTGAAGCTTCCCCCGCTTATGACATCACCGTTGAAATGGTGGATTCTCCTCTGTGCCCTGCAGGCAGCTCAGCTCAGCTTCAGGTTTCACACTTTGAATCCTCTCATACCCTGTGCGCATTTCGGGTGCTTCCCACCCGATTTTTGTTGCATGATTGAAGGTTCAGAACCATCAGGCATCCTCCTTCATGTTTTCATTCTTTGCAGCGTGGCCATCCCGATCACGCCTCGCTCCGCATCCCGGACAAACCCATCTTCTTTTCTTCTTTATACACCGCCATATTTCTCTGCTTGACAGCGCAATGCCCAGGGGGTATATATTGACAGATAAGCCTTTCAGAGCCGGATCGAGGATTCCTTCATCCGGCTCTGAAAGGAAAACACCAAGAGTAAAAACCAAAGGAGCCGGGAAGATATGTCTTTACAGGCAGTCAAGCAGACAAACAGACAGACAGGCAATTTAACAGGTTTTCCTTCTGTTGATAAACCATGGACCAGGTTTTATACACAGACAGAAAAGGAAGCAGCCATTCCTGAAGGATCCATGTTTGACTATCTGTACGAGCAGAACAAAGCGTATCCTTCTGAAACGGCAATCGAGTACTACGGAAGGAAGATTACATATCAGGAGTTATTCCGGAGTATTGATCAGTGCTGTCGAAATCTGGCGGCCCTCGGCATCAAAAAGGGAGATATTGTCACAATCCAGTCCCTTCCGCTTCCGCAGGTCATCATCCTGATCTATGCACTCACCCGGATGGGTGCCTGCGGCAATATGCTGTATCCGGACGCAAAAGCAAAAGATGTTGTTTCCTCAATGAAGAAAACGTCATCTGATCTGCTGATTGTCATTGACAAAATGCTGTCCGGCTATGAAACAGAACTGCCCGACTCTTTCAGGAGTACCATCATTCTGCTGAACGTGGCTGACCAGATGCCTTTCCTGCCAGGAATGATTGTACGAAAAGCAGCAGCCTATCATCAGCAGAACCACAAATTGCATACCATCACCTGGAAGGCCTTCATCGGCGGCAAAGGTGAAGACTATGAGGAAAACCATGATGCGGATCTTCCTGCCTTCATGCTCCGAACGGGAGGCACGACCGGCATCCCCAAAGAAGTTGTGCTGAGCAGCAGATGTTTCAATGCTGTTTCAGCGGGCGTTTATCATGCTCAGATGTGCAGCAAATGGCAGCGAAGGAAGAACAGCCTTCTGCTGATGCCCCCCTTCATCGCCTTTGGCATCAGCAGCGGCATCCATAATTCCCTGACCTTCGGGACAAAGCTGATTATCGTGCTTGATGTCACACCATCTGCAATATCAAAATACTTCCTGAAATATAAACCGAATTACATCACAGTCGGAACAGTGCATGTCGAGCAGCTTCTTGAGGACCTGGGAAAAAGCAGCCATGACCTGAGCTGTATTGAAATGCTGGCTGTCGGCGGTGAAGCAATGAGCGCTGCATTTGAGGAAAAACTGCAGCAGTTCCTTCACAACATTCACTGCCCGATCACTCCGATTAAAGGGTATGGACTGACAGAGACCTGTGGATGTGTCATTGCGGAAACGATGCAGGCTCACAGGACAGGTTCTGTGGGGATCCCGATCAGCCTTGCGAATATGAAAGTGATTGATCCGGATACCGGCAGGGAGCTGTCATACAACCAATCCGGAGAGATCTGTCTGTCCAGTGCGGGTATCATGCAGGGATATTATCAGAACAGGCAGGCCACGGACGATATCATTACCGTCGAAAACGGAGAAAGGTGGCTTCATACCGGAGATATAGGCATGATATCAGAAGATGGACTTCTTACAATTTCCGGAAGAATCAAGCGCATCATCACCTGCAGGGAAGGGGTTCTCTATCATAAGGTTTTCCCTCTGCTTCTTGAGGACCAGATTGCCAGGCTTCCCGGAGTTCAGGAGATCTGTATTGTAGGAAAACCTGATGAAACGGTTGGCAATACACTCGTTGCCTATGTGGTTCCGGAAGAACCGGCACAATTTGAGCAGGTGAAAAACAGGATCTCTTCCTATTGTTCCGCAGAGCTGGAAACCTATGAAAGGCCGGCAGAATACAGATGTCTCGATCAGATGCCAAGAACATTAATTGGCAAAGTCGATTACAGAGCACTGGAACAGATGGCATTGAAGGATATGCCTTAACAAAGTTCCGCAAAATGCATGTTCAGAGGGCTGGCTCACAGCGTTGGGAGACAGCCCCTCTTTTTTTCAGCGGAGGCGAAGGATACTGCGCCAGGCAGCAGACACAGCGTCAGCAGCAGAGCAAAACCTTTTTTCCTGGATTTCTCCTCCTTTTTTGATTGAACAGCCATGAACAGACAAATCGATTCCTGAAATCATGATCGATCACATGATCGTTCATGTCAGAATCATGCATATGGCTACTTTCCATGAGTTTCTTTGTTTTCAGCATCGGATCCGTTTTCCTGACCACTTCCCTGCCGGGATCAAAGGATGATCGATACCATGATCGTTCATGTTATTGTGTGGTTTATGGCGGCATGGTATAATTCTGCTGTGATGGATGTTGTATAAATAAATATATAAACTTCTCTTTAGACTATCATTTTCCGAGGAACGACGTGACATGAAATATCAGAGCGAAAAAAGGGTAACGCTGCAGGATATCGCAAAAGAGACCGGCTATTCCGTCAATACCGTCTCCCGCGCGCTGCGCAACAAAAGCGATATCTCCCCCGAAACCATCAAATCCATACGCCGCGTCGCGGATCGAATGGGGTATTCCATCAATCAGATTGCCAGTTCTCTGCGTTCGGGCAGAACGCATATTTTTGCCGTGATCCTGGGCGGCATGTCCAACCCCTTTTACGGCATCATGGCTGACACCATCCAGAACGCAGCCAGGGAAAAAGGCTATTCTCTGATCATCATGTGTTCCCGGGATGATGCAGAGCTCGAGCTGTCCCTGGTAGAGCAGGCCATCTCCCGCTGCGTGGACGGCGTGCTTCTCTTCCCCACCGCAAAGAGCCAGCCGACCATTGCACGGCTGAAGGCTGCCCGCATGCCTTTTGTGCTCATGTCCCGATACCTGTCGGAAAATGAGGCGGACTGCGTTGTATGTGATGAATTTCACGGCGCGTATCTTGCCACGCAGCATCTGATCGAGTCCGGCCGCCGCAGACTGGCATTCATTTCATCCAACACCGTCCTGTATTCCACCGATCTGCGTCTTCAGGGCTTCCAGCGCGCCTGTGACGACACCGGCATCCCGGTCACCGATCAGTGCGTGTTTATCTCTTCCCGGAATATCATCGACCATGATCAGATGGATTCCTGGTATCATCTGCTGGCGGAAAAGCTGAAAAGCCTGAAAGCCAGCGGCTTTGACGGTCTGTTTGTTTTCTGCGACGTGGAAGCCTGGCACGTGCTTTCCGCCATGATGAAATCCGGCACGCTGCGCAGGGATGATTTCGGCATGGTCAGTTTCGATAATCTGGAAGGCTCCCTGTCCTTCCCGATCCCCCTTTGCAGCATTGACTGCGGTTTTGAAGAGATGGCCAGGGCCGGCGTCAAAATCCTCCGCGACCGGATTCACGGCGATGTGCAGCCGCCCATCAAAGTCGTCTGCCCGGTGAAGCTCGTCTGCAGGAAAAGCTGCTGACATTCGTGCTGCACCCGCACTCCCTGCCCGCTTCACGTCCTCTGTTCTTCATTCTCTGATGCAGGATCATGTCCGCCAGATGTGCTCCTGCATTTTTTGCCTCTCTGCGTCGATGCGCGGAAAGACAAAAACAATGCCAGCCTGCAGAAAATGATGGCTGCCATGAGTTTCGAGCCCCTTCTGAAAAAGGCCGGCGATGCCGTGCCTCAGGAGCTGATCCGGAACATCAATGAGCAGCTCCAGAAGATCCGCAAGAGCTGACAGAAATCACCGCTTAAAAGGACCGGAATGAAGTGTGCCGGTCCTTTCATCTGTATGGAATTCCATGGTGTCCGTCATTCATGAAAAGTGGTTTTCCCTGGCCTGCGCAGTCAGCCCTGCAGCCGGACCTTCTCCTGTCTGTTTTCAAAAGGTTCTGCACATTTCCGTCACAGGATGCTGTTTTCCATCAGCAAATAATGGCTGTCGCAATAAACGGAGCCCCGCATGCGAATCAGTCTGCACGCGAGGCTCCCGGGATAACCTGAAATCCATTTTCTGAATTGACATGCTTTCTATCCGTGGAAGACCTGCCACTGCCGCTTCAATCCGTCTGTTTCTATTGACGCCTGAGCAAATGCATCCGGAAAGGCTGTCCTCATTCCCCGAGATAGATGAAATGCACGTTTGCGCAGTTCTTCACCGCATTCTCCAGCAGGCTTCCGGCCTCGCCGTAGACGTTCACAGGGGTGGAGAAGGCACTGGCAGGCAGGAACGCAAGATCCGCCGGGAGATCGGCCACCATCAGGTTCGCGCAGCCGGCGAAGGCGCGCTCCCCGATGGCCGTGACACCCTGGGGCACTGTGATGCGCCAGGCGGCCGTGCCCATGAAAGCCTCATCCTCCACTTCCGTCAGCAGCGCCGGCAGGGTCAGCGTGTCGGCGCCGGCGGGCAGCGCGTTGATATGAAGGGCAAACTCCCCGGCATTGTATCCGACGCCGGAGGTGAATCCCTCAATCAGGTAGCGGTGTCCGGGTATGAAGGAGGAAGCCGGGATCTCATAGCCCCAGTTCCAGGGATCAAAGACGATGTCATCATCCTCATATACCACCTGCTCCGGGTTCACCGAGAGATCCACCACATCCACATAGATGAACAGCGCGTCGCCCGCGTCCACGTAGAAACTCAGAGGCTGGTCCGCCGTCCACACGCCGTCCATGAAAATGCGCGGGACCGGGCGATTGCCGTAAGGCGCAATCAGCTGAATATCCGCCTGATAAGTATCCATCACACTGCCGCCGGGGGCAAAGGCTTCGATCAGCACATGCCGGTTGCCCTCACTGTTGCCAAACACAATGTCATCCCTGAAACGCTCGCCGCTCTGCTCCTGGGTGCGCGCCGCCATGTTCGGATTGTCCGGGTTGGTAATGGTCAGACGGATGGACGCCGCACCCTGGGCATACGCCTCCACATGCGTCATGTCCTGGGAAAGCACAGTCCCGGACGGGAGGCTGACGTACAGCCGGTTCTCTTCCGGATCGTTGATGCCGACAAACGCTTCCGCGCCATTGCTGTTGCAGCCCACGGCGTCCGTCCAGATCCGCAGGAAGTACAGTCCCGAGGGGACGCCCGCCGTTTCCACGCGGATGGTGTGGGTGTTCTCATCCCACATGAACACATCCGTGACCGGGTGGCCGTCCTGCTCATCGGTCAGCTGTGCCATGTACCATTCCTGCTTGCTCTGGATGGTATTGATCGTAACCACGAAGGGCTCAAAAACATCCACGAGCTCCGCGCTGAGGCTGTAATCCGGCGTGTCCAGGGTATCCGTCGCGGTCACCTGCACCGTGACGATATTCGTCATGCCTGTCCAGTTGAGCGCGCTGAAGTCGATTTCCTCCCCATCCGGCAGAGGATCCGTGGTATAGCGCGCAAACACCTGATTGGCCCCCGGGTTAAAGAACTGACAGAAGCGTTCAGCAGAGGAACCCACGATCGGCTCCCAGTGCTCCTGCTCGAAATGCAGCATCAGGGCGGTGGCGCCGGGCACATTCACCGTGACCGTTGTGCTCTCGCAGCGCAGAAGATCCGTGTCCGCCACGCTCAGCGTGCCGGCCTGTCCGGCGCCGGCAGTGACCACCAGTTCGTGGCGCGCCGCGCTCTCCGTATAGCCCGCGGTGAAGGGAGTGCAGACCGCTTCCAGCATATAGACTTCGCCCGGCTCAAGGCTGTCTCCGCGGACACGCCAGGTCTCCACGTCGGCATTCGCACCGTCTGTGCGGGAGATCAGCTCCAGGGCGTCCTCCTGCTCGTTCCAGTTCCGGTCACGCAGGGCGACCCAGCCGTCATAGTCCACGCCGCCGTGCTCAAAGGTGACCGTGATCTCTCCGGTACCGCCCGCGGCAACGCCGGCCGGGGCGCTGATCGTGACCGGCAGTGAGCCATACGGCGCTGTGACCGTGACCGTGATGATCTCTCCGATCTGCGTCCATCCGTACTCCGGATTGTCCGTGGCGACGGCCTGCAGGCGGTAGGTGCCCGGGTTGCGGAAGGTCATGGTGCCCATCAGCCTGTCGCCCTCATTGTCCCCCCAGAAGCCGCCGTTGAGCTTGAGCATGACCCGGCTCATGCCCGGGGCATAGAGGACAAAGCTGAAGCTCTCCCAGGTCTGCACTTCAGTCCGATCCACAAGGAAGGTGTTCCCCGTAGGCACCTGCTCGGCAGCATAGACCGCCATATCCGTGTGCCCGCCGTTGTAACCCAGGGCATGGCTGTGGGCCTGCAGCGAATAAACGCCCGTCCGGCTGATCAGCGTGCCGGGAATACTGAATGTATGGTCACTGTTCGGGTTGCCCTCCCACAGGGTTTCGAGTTCCCCGGATTCCGTCCTGTATCCCAGGCGCATGTGGTAGTCCTCTGCATTGGCAACCGTACCGACCGAGCCGCTGACAGACTGTCCCACCTCGATCACGCCCGGCACACCGCTGATCTCCGGCGCCTGAAGCGTGCCGTAGGGCGCGCTCTGCACGAGGACAAAGGGCTCGGCTGTGCGCTCCTCATCTCCGTAATATGCGGTGAGGGTGAAGATATAGGTGCCGCTGTCCGAGCTGGACCAGTTGATACGCTGCAGTCCGCCGTCCTCATCGATATCGTTGCGCCAGAACTCCTCGTCCTGCTTGGTCACGGTGACGTGCACATGGTCGGCACCTTCCGCCCAGGTCCAGAACGTGATCTGCTCAAAGGAGAGGGAGGTATTCCGCGCAAAATACAGTGCGACCTCCGGCACATCCCCCTGCGGCTGCGTGACTTCAAACACGAGGCTGGTCTCATTCAGGTCACTGCTCCAGGCCTGGTCGTAGCCGACGGCCTCGCAGGCCAGGCGGAGCCTGTAGCGGCCTGGCGCAAGGTTGGGTGTGAGATAGAGCTGTTCCACGTCCTCCACGGCCTCAAAATCTGCATGGCTGTTCTCCACCTGCTCCCACCTGTCCATATTCCAGGCGTCCAGCTCCGCAAAATACCATTCGTCTCTCCCCTGCAGGGCGTCGATCACCAGCCGGACAGGCTCGCCCCGGGCGACCGTCGTGCTGACCAGATGGGCAGACGGCGGGCTCATGACGCCGAGCATCTCCTCAACGGTGAGAATGATCTCCTGCCCAATGGCAGTCCAGTCACTCTCCTCCAGATCGCCCAGCTCGTCCCAGTCCGCGTACGCGGCGGTGGTATACGCCGCCCGCACCAGCCAGGGGCCCTCGTCCCAGCACCTGATCTCTGCCTGAAGCAAGGAAAGATTGTGATCAAAATACTCCCAGCGTCCCCAGCGGTTGCCTTCGAGATCACTCCCGTCGCCGTCATTCCAGACGCGCACTGCCGTTGCGCCGGCGGGCGCGTGCACGGTGACCGTGATCATCTCATTGTACTGCGGCGTCAGCGTACTCACGCTGATAGACGGCACTGTGTCCGCAAGGCAGAGCACCGCGCACAGACAGAGCGCAAGGGTCAGCAGAAAAACAGTAAGCAGTCTTTTTTTCATAGCGCATGCCTCCTGACAAAGTCGATGAACACTTTTCGTTTCTGGTCTTATTCTATCAGAGGGGCACACAAAAAAGGTGGGCGGTCTGCCCACCTTGAGAAAGAAGAACCCTTCTGCTTCCCGCGCCTGCCGTGTGTTAATTGTCAACCACCCGGATCTCCACGTCCGGCCTGTCCGCAAAGGCGGCACGCACTTCCTCCGCCTGCGACGGGAGCACCTCCACGGTCCGCAGGTTTTTCAGCGCCTTCAGTCCGCTCAGGTCAAGAATCTGGCTGTGCTGCAGCATGACCGTCTCCAGTCTGGGCATGCGCTGTTCAATGCCGTTCACATCGTGAAGCTTCAGCCACATCAGATTCAGGACGCGCAGTCCCGGATACGCGCCGATGGCATCCAGATTCATGATGTCATTCAGGCCGATATCCAGAACCGACAGCCATGGACACGCTTCCAGTGCCGTCACATCGGTCAGCCCTGTGTCAAAGAGCACCAGGTACTGCAGGCGGCTGTTCGCGGCGACGGGCTGCAGGTCAGAGATGCGCATGTGCTTGAGCTCCAGGGTATTCAGATGCTGCAGCTCTGAAAGACTGCTCACATCCACCAGCCCCTGGCGCACGATGTGCACATTCGTCAGACCAGGCATCATCTTCAGGTCATCCAGAGTGCGGATGCTGCCCTCCGGATGATTGTCCACCCGCTGGGCGGCCAGCTGCTCCAGCTCCGCGTAGGCTTCGCTGCCATAGATATAGAGGTGCGTGATCTGCTGAAGATCCTCCGGTGTGAGTGCGCCTTTCTCCTTCCCCAGCTGCAGCCGCGCCGCGCGCTCAATCACCGGTTCAGCAAAGACGACCTGCGGCCTGGGCTTAAGCACCTCGGTATACCGTCCCACGGCAAACCCTGCGCCGAGAAAGACCAGCGCCGTGAGGGTCAGGGTCAGCAGCGTCCTCAGGGAAAGGAGCGGTCCATTCTTTTTCACAGCGCGCACCTCACGCCGCACCACGGCGGCGTCCGCGTAGCGCGCATCCGGTGAAAAGGCGGTGCAATGGTCGATGATGCGCTGCACATCCGCGTTGATCGTGATGTTTTTGTTCTCGCGGATGCTGCCGGTCATCATCCACCTGAGCAGCACGCCCAGGGCGAAAATGTCCGTGCGGCTGTCCGTCTGCCCGAATCCGTACTGTTCCGGCGCCGCATACCCCCGGGTTCCGAAACAGACCGTGTCCGCCTTTCCGTGCTCCTTAAAGCTGCGGGAGATGTCAAAGTCAATGAGCACGGCCGTGCCGTCGGGGCGGATAATGACGTTCTCCGGCTTGATATCCCGGTGGATGATCGGCGGGTTGTGGCTGTGCAGGGCTTCCAGAATGCCGCAGAGCTGGTCTGTGACAGAGAGGATCTCCTCCTGGCTTATGTCATGTTCCCCTGCGCGCTCGCTCAGCGGCTCACCCTCAATGTATTCCCGCACGATGCAGAGCATCTGCTCGTTGTGGTATTCCCCCAGGAACTTCGGAAGCCCCGGGTGATCCAGGTCGGCCAGAAAGCTGTAGTCCGGCTGGAAAGGGAACAGGGTCCTGTCATAGCACTTGGCCACGGCGGGCCTGCCGGTGGCCTTTTCCTGGATCAGAAAGGTCTCGCGGCCGCTGTGGCTGGACAGGCATTCCATCTGGTCGTAGGCAGCGAGGAATTCCACGGGATAGCTGCTCTGTGCGAAGACGGCCTGGATGTCCTCAACAATATGCCTGATTTCCTTCATTTGTCCCGCCCTCCCAGGTTCGGAAGATCAAGGTCTTCCAGAATGAGCTCAGTGTCCACGAGGGAGATATGGTTGTGCAGGCAGTAGATGATCACCGTGTCCCGCTTGATGCGCGGATAGAGAACGCTCTTGCGCGCGATCTTCAGCATCTCCTGCGTCTGGGCCACATCCGCCCGCATGGCGAAGGCCAGCTTGATCACCGTGTCCCGTGAGGGGTTTCGCTTGCCGGTAAACAGCTGATGCCCGAAGGATTTTTCCAGGTTCGCGCGGCGGATGAGCTGTTCGGGCACCTCGTGCTCCCGCCTGCACCACCCGGAGAGGTAGTCCGCAAAGGTGGTGTTCAGGTAGGCCGACTCATTGCGCTGCAAAAACTGCTCCAGGCTTCTCTCCTTGAAGAGCAGTTTCAGCAGCTCGTCGGTTGTCAGCCGCTTTTCTTCCTCCATGGCGCACGCCTCCCCTCCTGTTTTTCATCTTTCTATGATAGCATGCAGCCGCTCTGTGCAGGTGGGCAGACTGCCCACCTGTCTTCTGACGCCATCATACCACACCGCAGGCACGGCAGGCAAACCCCTTCGGGCTTCAGTACCGTTTCATGTTCCCCCGCGGAAGGCAGCATGACGGCCAATATTCTCCTGAGTCCCATGGCGGAGATTCCGAGGAAACCATTCCTGACCGGGTCAGGAAGCGCTGCCGTCAGCATCTTTCCGGGGAAGTCCTCGGGCTTCTGAAATACCGGGTCTTCCATACCATCTCAGAGTTCCCGATCACAGGCAGCGGAAAACGAAATATCCGTGCTCTGGAAGAAATGGACTGACAGAGCATCCCCCCCAAAAAAATCAAAGCGACACCCCGGCGGATCCGATCTGCCGGGGTGTCACCTGTATGCTGCTTTCATGCTTTAAACAGCCTGGAGATCAGGCGCGAAAACCAGTTCTCCGTGAACATGGGTTCGTATGCTTCATCACACAGTGCTTCGTCTTCGAAATCATCAGCCAGCAGTTCATCGGCCATCATCTGCCGGGTATAACTCCAGGTCATCATTGTTTCTTCCACCTTTGTTCATTTCGTATTGGCCGGGGATCTTTGCTCAGGCAGCCGCTCCTGCGGGTCTGAAAAGATTCCGGATCAGCCGCACCAGGCGGTTTTCGTTCCTGCGCATCTGATAGCGGACAGCATGCTTTTTCAGCACAGCCGCTTTCCGTTCGGGATGCATATCACTTGTGGACCAGGGCATATCATTCAGTCTCATGACGTTCTTCTCCTCTGCTGCGTAAGCGCATTTGTTTTCCATCTGTTGATACGCATTTCCATTCAGGCCGGCAGCAGACTGAAGCTTTTTCAATTGCTGATACAGGATCGACAATCCCCGTGCAGCACGGCATCTGCAGGACGGGTGAAAAAAAGATAGCCGCGGCACTGTGCCGCGGCAATGATTCATGCATTATTTTTTGATGTAGAGATAATCACCGGTGCGGATGAGACGCGGATTGGTGATCTTCGGGTTCCACTTGAGGATTTCGCGGTAGCTCTTGATGCCGAACTTGTTGGCAATGCGGATCAGAGTGTCATGGGCCTTGATCTGGTA
>DEFL01000012.1:13593-13740 GCA_002350845.1 Christensenella sp. UBA2853 | reverse complement strand
TTCATGTGTTGATACGCACATCCCTTCAGGATGGCAGTTGCTTTCTTACTTTTTGATGTACAGGTAATCACCGGTGCGGATGAGGCGCGGATTGGTGATCTTGGGGTTCCACTTGAGGATCTCACGGTAGCTCTTGATGCCGAACTT
>DEFL01000012.1:0-13361 GCA_002350845.1 Christensenella sp. UBA2853 | reverse complement strand
TTCATGTGTTGATACGCACATCCTCCCGGGATGGCAGTTGCTTTCTTACTTTTTGATGTACAGGTAATCACCGGTGCGGATGAGGCGCGGGTTGGTGATCTTGGGGTTCCACTTGAGGATTTCCCTGTAGCTCTTGATGCCGAACTTGTTGGCAATGCGGATCAGGGTGTCATGGGCCTTGATCTGATAGATCGTGTAGCCGGCCTTGGCAGCGGGCTTCTTAAAAGCACCACCGGAGATTTCGTTCATTTCGTCGAGGGTCAGTTCTTCGCCAAATTCGATATTGCCGATGTCCATCATATTCTCAGTCATGTTCTTATCCTCCTGCTCTTTGAGCAATTTCATCATTTTGATTTGAAAGCATCTCGCTTTCATTTGTTGATACGCACGTTTTTTCCCTCTGGCAGTGCGCTTCAGCTTTTTTTGCAGACATTTTTTTGATGCATTTTCATCATCCCGCGCACGCACCGCCTGCGTATGCCCAGGGGCACTGTTTTCCCGGAATGCCGCGGCGCATCCCGCGCCGGCAGGAAAAGAAAAACCCTGCCCGCAGGCAGGGAATCAGGATTCCTGAATGGATCAGCGGACGACGCCGTTGACTTCCACAACAGAAGAGGTCTGCACAGAGACGCTGCTGGAAACGGTCGTGCCGTTTTTGTCCATATAGACTCTCAGTGCTTCCATTTCGCCCTGGATCGTCTTGACAGCATCGGTTTCGTTCTGAACCCTCATGGCATTGGCGGCGATACCGGCCACGCCCATGTAGGGATTGTCCACGCATTTTGCAAAGGTCGGGGCGATGCCGGCGGCCTGGGCCGTCTGCTTCATGCCCGTCAGGATGGTCACGGTCGAGAAGGTCATGGTGACAGCAAGGATGACGGCCATCACACCGGCGACAATTGCGCCTATGCCGCGGCGGCCATGCCTGCGGGCGTAGATGCCCAGGACTGCGGCAAAAATGCCCAGACCGGCAGCAACAGCTCCGGCGATCACGCCGAACATCAGCGTCAGAAGAAGCGACACGGCAATCCCGGCAATACCCAGTACAATACCAGCAACAGGATGGCCCATTTTGCAGTTCGTGTTTACATTACTCATATTCTTTATCCTCCAGTAAAATCATCATATTCTTCATTGGAGCGCTTTGTGCTGCCGGATATTGATACGCACGCTTCCAGCGGCTGGCAGTGCTTTTTTAATTTTACGCCCTTCTTTATTTCTTCTGCAGGTCATATCATGCGGCGGCCCTTTTCTGATCCGCACTTCTGCCTTCTCTGCGTTTTTCTCCGGGTTGCCGATGGACACACGCAGCGCCTCAGGTAAAAAAGTGCTTCGCATATCTGTGCGCTTTTCGAACAGCTGCAGCTTGAAGTGATTGAGGAAATCCTGCGCAGCCTCAAGGGACTCGCGCTCTGAAGTGCCTTCCTCCCGGCCCGCTCTTGTGGATAGTTTGTTGATACATGGTGGATATTTTGCACCGTTGTGGATATCCTGTGGATATTCTGTGCGCATCTTGGCGCTTCTGCTTTTTTCTGGTATCATGGCAGGGATTCCTCCGCCCCGGGCAAAAGCAGCAGAAGGTGATGAGCACGCCTGTCTGGAAAGCCTGGGAATCAGAATGGACAAAAACGTCATCCCGTGGATACAGTCTGACAGAACTCATGATGCTTATCCACAATTTGTCCACATCTCTTCCACAAATTCTCCCAAAGGTTTTCCACAGTCTGTACACAGTCTGTGGTCTCTGTGCCGTCTTCCCCACGGCCGCATCATCCTGAAATGAGGTTATCAACATGCCGGATCTTGAAAAACAGAAACAGGAATTTCTGACGTTATGCAGGGAAAATATCCACCGCGAGGGACTAGAGGACCTTCTGAACTGGCTGCTGCGGTCCGATTTTTTCACCGCGCCTGCCAGTACACGCTTCCACGGCGCATATAAAGGCGGACTGTGCGAGCATTCCCTGGACGTCTATTCCATGGCGAAAAAGGCGATCTCCGCATATGGACTGGACCTGTCCGAGGAAAGTGTCGTCATTTCCGCACTCTTCCACGATCTCTGCAAGGTGAATTTCTATAAAGAGGATTTCCGGAATCAGAAAATCGACGGCGTGTGGCAGCAGGTTCCCTGCTACATCATTGAGGAAAAATACTGCTTTGGCGGGCACGGTTCCAAGTCCGTCTTCCTCGTCCAGCAGTTCATGAAGCTGAAGACCGATGAGGCTGCCGCGATCAACTGCCATATGGGCGCCACCTCCGGCGGGGACTCTGTCCGGGAAACCAGCAGCGCTTACCAGGCCTTCCCTCTGGCCTGGATCATCCATGTGGCCGATGAAGCCGCCACCTATCTGCTCGATCGCTGACGCGCAGCCCTGAGCATACGGAAAAAGCAGGAGATTTTGCATGTCTCCTGCTTTTTCATGTGTCGTATTCTCTTCGTTGCGCTGGCCGGATGCCTTCCTGTTCAGTCCCTGTTTTCCTTCATCCGGACATCCTCAAACCGGAAAACCGGGCGTGTATTGCAGCTCCTCGGCGTGACCCGGACATCCTCCACGCACAGCTGATCCACATGGCGGGCCCAGATCCCGCAAGCACTGACATCCCCGTGCGCATTGCTTTCGGGATAATCCGTCAGGAACTCCGGAATCTCATCGGGGATGCGGAGCTCCTCCTGATTGTCCCTGTAGGTGATTTCCACCTGCCGGATCGTCACATCATACGGCGCGCGCCGGATCGTATCTCCCCTGCGGTTGCCGGTCTGAAACCCGGTGAGAATGCACGGGAGCTCGGCATCGCGGGCTGTGACGCGCTCGATGCGGATATTCTCAATCCCCCCGCCCCAGTAGCGGTTTTCATCCGGGACATCCGTATACGGGTCGCCGGTGCGGTTGCGCATATTCAGGCAAAGATAGATGGGACACAGGACATGGTCCATCCGGATATCCCGCACCGTGACATCCTGCACCCAGCTTCCGTCACAGGATTCAATGGAGATGCCGGAAACAGAGCCCGGGTAGATATCCGTCAGCCGGAGCGTGCAGTGCTCAATGAGCACATGCTCGATGGGATGCACGGTTTCCGTCCCGATTTTCAGGGCGTTCATGACCGTCCCGATCGTGCAGTCCGAGACATGGACATTCCGCATCGCACGCCCGGTATGGAGCGGGTTTTTCAGCACAATCCCGTCATCCGCGCAGGAGATATGGCAGTGCCGGATCTCCACATCCGAGCTTCCGGTGATGTCGATCCCGTCTGTATTCGCGACATGGCGGTTGTCATCGATCACCAGATCATGCACCCGCACCCGGTCGCAGGTATCCAGGTTCAGCGTCCAGCACATCGCGTCATGCAGCACAATCCCGTCCACTTCCACATCTGTGCATTTTTCCAGCCAGACCATATATGACGGCCGGCGCAGCGCAGGTTTTCCCCCGCCGTACCGGTCATCCACATAGCGGATCCGCTCACGGTAGAGGGTGCGCACGGTGCCCGGCACGCTGTTGATCCTGTCCTTTTCCTCACGCGAGGGCAGCCTCGTCACGAAATGCGGCTGCAGAAGCGGCTTTTCCTTCGGTTCATGCACATACCATTCCCCGCTCCCGGAAATCCTGCCGCCTCCGGTGATGCGGACATGGGACGCGCCTTTCACGTGCACAAGCGCGCCGGGAAAGGATTCCCCTGGATGCAGGGGCTCCCCCGACTGCAGAAGATCCTCCGCGTTTCGGGAAGCCCGGATCTCCGCGTCCGGGGCCACGAACAGGGTCGTATGGTCCGGCAGCGTGAAGGTCCCCGTCACATACGTGCCTTCCCGCACCAGCAGCGTCCCGCCGCCCCGCGCGCGGAGTGTTTCCGCAGCCTGCCGGAATGCCTTTGTGCAGAGCGTTTTCCCGTCGCCCAGGGCCCCGCAGTCCCGGATGTCCACGACAAACTCCCCTTCCGGGAGCGGCCGGGAGGGAATATACGCGTCATACGGGATGACCGGGTCATAGTCGCCCGGATACACATGACCGAGCTCAGGATAGGAAGGGACTTCAAAAGCCATGACACAACCCCATTTCTGAAACGGGGCCGGAACAGAAGGACTGTCCGGCCCCCGGACTTTATGCGAAGAGATGCAGCTTACTTTTTGTAGGTTTCATAGGCAGAAGTGAATTCATCCAGCACGTCCTGACCACCGAAGGCCAGCCAGTCCTGAAAAGCGGCACGGTAATCGTCCTCGGTGATCGCGCCGGTCACAAAGTTCACGGCCGCGTCCATCATGAGGGGATCGAGCTCGCTGGACAGCTCATTGTAGGTCGCGGATTTGAGGCCGACCGAGTCGTCCAGAACAGCCCAGGCTTCACGTGCTTCGATCTGGTCATAGAGGTCCCTGAGCATATCGGAGTCATCGTCGCGGCGGATGTAGGCGGCAAAGGGCAGAATCTGGCCGATATCGCCGCGGGCTGCATCCAGGACTTTGTTGCCGCTTTCACTGGTCAGCAGGGTACGGACACCGTCTGCCACTTCATAGTGAACGCCTTCCAGGCCGAAGTTGATGAAATCCTGATATTCGCTCGTGCACAGCGCATCCATGAAGGCGAGCACGCGGCGCAGGGTGGCTTCATCCTTGATGGTGTTGTCGCCGAATTTCGGGAACATGACCAGACCGTTGTAGCCGGAAGTGGCGCAGATGCGCGGTTCGGCTTCCTTTTCCACTGTGATGGGTGCAAGCACACGGCTGTTGGCATTGGGATAGCCTTCCGCAGATAGCTGCAGAATCTTACCTATCTATATCGAGCATTCCTCTTTTTTGAAATAATAGATATGTTATCCGACCACCTGTTGTATCCGTCTGAGATATTTCGCCGGTATCGGCTTTTCCAGATGCCAAATAATACTCATCGGTTTGCTTCCTGTATGTCTGACATATGTTGCCTGCCCAAGGAATGTGTATGGTGAAGTTCCCAGTTTATCTTGCTTGAATTCTCGAACAAACAGCAACACACGACTTCCCTGCCGCTCATGGTTTATATATCGGTTGCCTGTAACTGAGTCAGCAGAAGTTGTAGACTGACTCTGCCAATGAAAATAATTCGAACTAATGGCATAGTCTTCATACATGGTTGTAGGCGAATACTCCTTCTCACTCTTGTTGAGCGTGATCAGAAATACATCTATCTTCTTATCCGGAAGATACAAAACGCCCTGCCGCATTGCACTATAATTCTTGTAATCGAGCGCTGCCAGCAATTGTCTCTGTGTATACGTACAGTGAACATCCAAAGGACAATCAAATCCCAAATCTGTAGTTGAATCAACAAAATCAATATGATCATACTGATAGCGGAGCATATCTATCAGTTCTTGCAGCATCACAGGACTGTCCGCCAAATCATACAAACGTTCAAGGACGTCATCACTATTCCAGTCTTCAGCGTAAGAATCCCATATTGTCATATAAAACATTTGAAGCATACGCTGTTCAAAGGAAGAAAGCCTTGCAAAATCAACATCATCCAGCCGTCCCAAAATATCAAGTAAAAACTGAATCCATCTTCTGGAATCAAATGCGGCAAAACGATACATGATTTTACTCAAGGTTTCTTCAATCTGTTCTTTAAAGTCTGGACGAATCCCCGCCTCAACACAAAGCCGGGAAAAAGTAACTCGTTTGCTATAAATATCACCAGGTGAAAGATGATACCACTCAAGAAAAGCAGAGAATGACAACTCCAGCCCGCTCTCCTCGGTAAATACCCGTAACTGGTTGACTAACTCGGTGTGTCCACGGAAGCTCCTGCTTATATTTTCCAAAATTGCCTGGGTGGCCTTTTTCTCGAGCTGGATATAGCAACCTTTTGGTGTTCCTGGGAATCCTCGCTCAATTTCTTCTTTGACATTGCGATGCCCATCCTCCAATAGCGCAACGAATTTTTCCTCAAAATTGTAACGCCTATTGGCTGCACCAATAAAATCTAAAACTGTCAAACAGTCTTTTCCTTCACTTAAACGCAAACCACGCCCAAGCTGTTGAATAAAGATCGTTAACGACTCTGTTGGCCGCAGAAAGAGCACGGTGTTGACTTCCGGAATATCGACACCTTCATTGTACAAATCGACCACAAAGATGACCCGTACATCACCTTTCACCAGTAGGTCTCTCGCTTTTTTTCTAACTTCATCTACTGTGGATCCATCCAATGCAATGGACGGAACATTATGGCTATTAAACCAATCTGCCATAAAGTGTGCATGCTGTACTGAAACACAGAAGCCCAGTGCTTTTACTGTTTCCATGTCCGACACATATCGATACATGCACTCTATGACGTGATTTGCCCTGCGCTGTGCAATAAGACCAGAGATTGTATAAATATTGCTCAGTTCGGTCCGATCGTATCCTCCTCTTGCCCATTTCAATTCATTCAGATCGATGGTATCGGAAACACCAAAATATTGGAACGGGCAGAGCAGTTTCCGTTCGATCGCTTCTGGCAATCTGATTTCAGCAGCGATACGATTATCATAAAACCGTAAAATGCTTTTCCCATCCATTCTTTCAGGGGTTGCTGTCAGTCCCAGTAAGACTTTGGGCTTGAAAACTTCCAGAGCTTCAGCATATGAATCTGCCGCCGCATGATGTGTTTCATCAATCACAATGAATTGATAATAATCCGCCGGCACTCTCATCCAAAGTTTCTTCGAATTCATCGTTTGGACAGAAATGAACAAGTTATCCAGGCTTTGTGCGCCTGTGCTACCTACCCATAGTTCACCAAAGTTCGGATCTTTCAGCACACCCTGGAACACCTTACGACTCTGCCTCAAGATTTCCTCACGATGTGCAATAAACAGCAGCCGATTGTTTTCCTTTGGATGCGTGGCACGCCAATTCCGGTAGTCCATCGCAGCAATCACAGTTTTTCCTGTGCCTGTAGCAGCGACCAACAGGTTCCTGTAGAAGCCGCGTACTTCTCTCTCTGCCTGTAATTGGTCTAAAATAGCCTGCTGGTATGGATATGGCCGTATATCAAACATATATGGCTTGTCATTATCAATACGGGATTCACCTTTTAGCGCTTCAGCCAAACGTGCATGGTCATCGATGGTATAATCTTCAAATTCATTGGAATTCCAGTAGCTATCAAAGGTCGCATTAATCTTTCGAAGAGTATCTGGCTGATCCACTGCTGTCAGCTTTAGATTCCACTCCAATCCGTCTGACATGGCTGCATTTGTAAGATTGGACGATCCAACATATGCTGTTGTAAACCCAGTTTCGCGATAAAATACATATGTTTTAGCATGCAGGCGAGTGCGTTCCGTGTCATAACTCACTTTCACTTTTGCATTCGGAAGCAGTGCCAGTTCATCCACCGCTTTCACTTCCGTTGCGCCCATGTAAGAAGTCGTTATGACACGAAGCTGACCACCACGCATACAAAAATCCCGTAGTTCATTGATCATCAAGCGCAGTCCACTCCACTTGATGAATGATACCAACATATCGATCCGGTCAGCACTTGCCATTTCCTTTTTCAACTCGGCATACATTTTGGGTTCATGAGCGGCACCTGTAAATAAGCTACTCACGGCCATAGGTGTTTCCGGTCTAGGTAATTTAGCAGCTGTCATTCCTGTAATCTTCTTCGGATCTTCTGCATCCATGATTTGAAGCAATCTCTCTGCTTTCGAATCCACATAATGTTCCGTTACTTCTCCACGCTTTGCAGCCAAAACATGCAGAAGCTCATTCACAAGCGCAATCTGCTCATCTGTATCTGCTGACATGGCCTCCAGCGTCATTCGGACATTCTCAGCAACATATCCTGCCAAAGCCTGTGGCGCTTCTTCACGATCAAGCTTTTCCACACTTTTGCATTGTTCAGAAACCGATATCAATTCTGTCGATATCGCTTGATTCACTATCTGCTCATAAAGACCTGGCTTCAACATGGCCCATTTCCTCCGTCCAGAATAGATCGCCGTATCCTAATCGAGATGGATCATTTACCTGCAAGAACATGTTTTTATAAACATGACTACTTCGAGAGACATCTTTAACAATATTATACAGCATCTATTTTGAAAAAGCATTATAAAAAACTTTCAAACCAGAACAATTGAATGTTCTGGTTTGAAAGTTCCACTATCTGGTGTTTTCTATTGCCGTTCACCATATTTCTTGACCACAATCCAAAATATGGCTGGATGGGCGAGCTGGTGTAGCACAACCGTCATATAATTGATGTATAGCATACGTGTGTGCGCTTTATTCGCACTATTGGATGCTTTCTCACAGCACTAGATTCTCAAACTCTCGTTGGCTGAGTTTTATTCCACTTTTTGCGAGTCGATTTGCTCTCTTATCATATATTATCTTTGCTACTGGTTTCTTTTCGTGAGGGCTTCCATAATGAAGCAAACGATGACATACAGGACACAGACATATAATATTTGCATAGATATCCAAGCTATAAGGAATTCTATCCTGTTTATTCAGTGCAATTACATGATGGCCTTCGGCATACTGGTGATTTGTATGCTCCACTACAAATGATTTGTGTGTTGGGTCTATTTCACATCGGTATTCCGCTGCTTCTAATACTTGTTCCCGTATAATTGCAGAACGTTTCCAGGTGTTATGCTCATCAACATACATTTCGGTTACCGGCATCGGTTTATCCAGCAGCACCAATTCGGTTTTTTTGCCGAAGAATTCATCTGCTTCCGCAAATCTAAGATAATTGTTCATGCCAGCGGAATACATATGATGTCCCCGAGAGTTAAGATCTACGAATTCGCGGTCTTTATAAAGTATTTCACGAAGTTCCTCCAATCGTGATAAATCGGCCACCTCAAAAATTGTTTCTTGAATCAGATGTCTTTCGCAAAGAAATCGGCTTATCAAATTAAGTGCATCATAATAGTGGCCGATTGAGCGATCTGATAATCCTCGAACAATGCGAAGGTATGCGGTGAAATAATCCTGGAGCATCCAATAATTTCCCATAACATCCCCTTCTGCATATTAATGATAAACAACGTAGACTATCTTTTCCTTTTATTGTGAGAATTATAACCTAACAAGAAGTAAAAATCCATATGAAGCTTGCTATGGACAATCAGGGACAATGTGTGACAAACCGTCCCATCTGCCGATCGTTTTCTGAAACAGTTTTCGTTTTCCCCGCGCGCCTCCTCCTGGGGTCCGTTCTTTTTCCATCAGCAAAGGCCCTGGCATTTCGCTCAGGGCCTCTGTGTTTTCTGGCAAGTGTATCGTAACACACGTATAGGTGTGACATCAAGTTGCATTTTGGGACAATCAGTGACATTCAGTCCCATATTAAGCTCCTGTGCCTCAAAGAACACCCCCGTCCTGAGAAAACTCAAGGATCAGATGTGCGTTATTCCGTATCAGTTCCTGAAAAAATGCCATTTCTGTTTCTCCGTATCCATTGATATTTTCCCACCTGTATTGAGGCAGCCAGCAGACAGCACTGTGAAATCCACCATCATCCACCGGTGTTTCAATGTACACTTTTACACTTCCATCCTCTTTCATTTCAGAGTGGGTCATTTCAGTATCATCATTTCAGGTCAGGTACGGGTACATCATCACAGGCATGCCTTTCTTCTGTATTACTCCACGTAATTGATGAACATCATTTCTGAAATGCATACATCTGTGGCGTATTTGCTGCCCTTATAAATCGAATCCACCCGAATCCGTACGGCCGTGACATGCTCAGCATGCTGCATGTCAATCACGGTCCAGTCTTTTCTGGCCTTATCGTCTTTCAGGCTGACGGTTTTCAGCGTTCGGTAGCCGCTTTCGCCCTCCAGCTGCACTTCAATCGTCATTTTCTTCACACGGCTGTTGCGGGTATACTGGTCCTTGCCGTCCGATATCTTCCAGAATCCGTTTTTCATCCACAGCTCATCAACCGTGGCAGGGTTCTCAAAGACAAACGTCAGGTAGGCTTTTCCCAGCTTGGTCTTTTTTGTGGAGAACTGGAAGGCTGTGGTTTCCTCGCCGTCCGTCATGCGCTCCGGGATATACGCTGTGGGATCCTTGCCCACGATATAGCTGGTGGCATCCACGCTGATGACAGGCACCTGCATTACATCCGATCTCCCCGGAACAGGAATCAGTGAGCTGCTCTGCACAGGCGGTGCGGCCGGGCTGCCGGCCTCCCCGCGCACAAAATTCAGTTTCGCGCCAAAATAGCCGAGCCAGCTGTTGATTTCACCCACCGCGCAGTCAATTTCGTCCATGACGATGGTGTCTTTCCCTGCGTCCAGCGTCAGCTGCGCCATGAATTCAGAGATATAGTCATCCAGGAGCACATCCATGATCTCATCGGTGTTGTAGGCCAGCTGGCCGCTCAGGAAAAGGTCATCATCAAAAGTAAAGTCAGCGAAGTAGTCGCACATATCCCCGGGCTGGATCTCCATCCGGACAGTATGCCCCATGCCCTGTGCTACCCACGACCCGATCCACGGATCACCGCTCTGCACAGCAGGCGAAGGGTCGTTGGAAGAGTCGGAAGGGACAGGCGTCTGCAGCACGAGAGTTTTCCCTGTGGTCCTCGGATCAGCGGGTGCCTGCGTGCTGATGGGAGCTTCGCCCTGGAACCCCATCTTCTGGTAAACGGTCACGCCGCTGTAGGGATTGCCAACCCAGTTATACAGCGCTTCATCGCTGGCCCAGGGTTCCAGCATCGCGATCCGCTTCAGCTTCCGGTTCAGGATCAGCATGCAGCCGAAGTCATCGGCATACAGATCCATCTCCGTATCACTGCTCACTTCACACTCCCCGGAAAAATGCAGCGATCCAAACGATACTTCAGCGTGCAGCCCGCCGTTTTTCCGGCTGATGATCAGCCTCGAATTGCCGGTACTTCCCATGACACTCCAGATACCCAGCCAGTCATCCTCCGCGCCGGCTGCGTCCTCCGGCGTCTGATACCACATGTCCGCATAGGCTGCCGGATAATAGGTAAATCCCTGTGCAAAATAGCCCTGATACTCGGTGGCTTCCTCATCCTCCATGGTGCTGCCCCCGGTGATGCTCAGGCGCAGCGTACCATCCTGCTGAGGGACCATCAGCCCTTTCAGTGTCCCATACTGGTTCTCAAAGCGCAGACTGCCGTCATCCTGCGGGGTCAGCGTAGCTTCACTGTCCCCCACCGGCAGGAACATGGCTTTGGCATGGAAAGTGCCGTCTGCGTTGTCGCTGATGACCATTTCTGCCATGGATCCATCCCGGGTCATCCAGTACCCCCTCAATGCCGCATGGTCCGGCAGGGCACCCGAAGCAGTGGGCTCAGGAGCAGGCACGGCTGTCGGCGCGGGGGCTGCCGTTTCGGCAGGCTCCGGATCGTAATACGGCGGATCGGCGGGGTCGGCAAAAAAGCCCCAGCCGTCCTCCAGGTTGGTCAGGGTAATGAATCGGGAATAATCCTCCCATTCACCGTAAACCCCGCCGATTTCTGCCTTCACCTGTTCCGGGATTTCATTGTCCGGGGTTCCCGGCAGTGTCAGCACCATATAGGACCGCTCGTAAATTGGCGCCTGGTCATAAACAATACGGATGCCGTCCTTCATCGCTGTCGTGCCAGGCACCTGCTCAGTTCTGAGTTCCTCCACCCACAGCCAGTATGTGTTCCCTACTACATCTGCTTCTGTGGAAAACGTCCCCGAGAAGGAAGATGCATAGACTGCTTCAGCATCCTCATCCTGATAATCCCCGGTAAAGGTTCCGTCTGCATGGATCTGCAGATGACCTTCCCAGGCTCCGGCCCCTGAGGCTGCAAGCAGCGGCGTATCGCTGATGGATGCCAGGAGCTGCAGTGTTTCTTCTTCGGTCAGATAAACCGGGTTGTCCTTTGATGCGTCCCATTGTTCTTCACTGCCGGCCACTCCGGACACGGTCAGAATGAGTGAAAGAAGAAGCAAAAAGAGCAGGGATTTGCGCAGCATGCTGTTTCAACTCCTTTGTCAGAGTATATCGTACAACTATCCAGCAGATTCGATGGAAGAGATCATTTTACTGCCTCATTTTCATTGAAGATGAGGCAGTAAAATGGCACCAATGAGGCAGAAACACGCTCTGATGTATCTTCCTCCTGATCGCACATTTAGCCCAGCTGACCCGGTACAGCCTGAAGATGATCCCGGTCCAGGAAGACGATTTTGTCGCAGCACATGTCTCTTCCCCATCCGGCCGTCCGGTCCTTCATATGCCTGCCGTAGAGAATATAGTATTCACCCTGGTATTCCGTCACGCAGGCGTGCCCGCATCCGGTAATGTCATGATGTCCCTGCAGCAGGATATTGTCATGATCGAAGTCCCGCGGAAGAATATAGGGGCCCATGGGAGACCTTGACCAGGCGTACCGCATGGCATACCGGTAATCCATCACATCATAGATCGCCCAGGAGAAAAGATACCGGTCCCCGATGCGGATGAAATCCGGCGCCTCGTTATAGATCGACTTGTCCTCCAGTGCCGGATGATGGCTGAACTGGCTGTAGATCATATCCGAGAGGCACCGCATTTCGCCGACCAGTTCAACATGCGTCGGCGACAGCGAGATTTCGCTGATCATGCACTTTCCCTGTCCGAAGGCAAAGTAGACTTTCCCGTCCTCATCCTTGATGAAGGCCGGATCAATCGTCTGAAAATCATAGTGCTGTTTGGCGATCAGCGGCGCGCCGAGCACGTCCCTGTACGTTCCCATCGGGCTGTCGCACACAGCAATTCCGATCTGCTGATCCGCGCAGAACGCCAGGTAAAAGGTTCCCCCGGACTCGACCATAGCCGGTGCCCAGGCTTTCTCCTCTGCCCAGGCGACATCCCTGAAATCCAGGATCGTCTGAGGCGCAGACCAGTGCTGGAGGTCTCTGGAATGCCAGCAGACAAACTCCTTTCCGGGATTGCTGCCTCCGCCTGTTGCGGACATATAGTAATCATCGCCGTATTTCAGTACGCAGGGATCCCCTGCTTTTTCCGGGATAATCGGATTTTTCATGGGAAAGTTCCTCTCCTTCACCTGTACCGGACATGTTGTCCCGTCAGGGCTGTCCTTTTTTCAGATGTATACACTGTATCAGGATTGGACGGGAAAAACAATACACATCTGCACATGTCACCCGGGCAGGATACCCTGTTCCCTCCCGGTCAGTACACAGCAGAAGAAATGAAAAAACACGATTCTGCCATTTTCTGCAGGTCGTGTTTTGCTCTGTGCCGGTCTTATTTTTTCTGCTTTCCGCAATCCTGATTTCCTGTTCAACTCATTAACCTGGAATTTGTTTGATTAACTTCCGAGTTTTCTTGCTAACAGGTGCATCGACAAATGAGTAGCGAATTATAC
>DEFL01000009.1 GCA_002350845.1 Christensenella sp. UBA2853 | reverse complement strand
CTTCAGTCGTGGGTAATTGACTGATTCAACTTTCCTCTGCGTGTTTGCATCAGCAGCACAGGAACCATCCGCCGCGTCCGCAAATGCAGTTCAGCAGAAAATTCAGTGCAAGACAGCTGAGGCAGGGACTGGACACGCACATGCTGCCGCCGAACGGATTGCCGCCGCGTTCTGTATACTGTCTGGAAGGTCCCTGCAGTTCATTGAGAAGCTGCCGGTATGTCAGATTGTCCGGCGCCATCTGCACGGCCTGTCTGGCATGTGAAAGTGCCGCAATCTGATTATGGAGTCCGCGGTGCGCAAGCGCATTGAGATAGTGCCACTGCGCTGTTTCCTCCTGAATTCCCTGAAGAATGTTCAGCGCATCCTGAAACCGACCGGTTTGAATGTAATCACTGGCTGCCTGAAGCCGGGAGTCCTGATAGGTTCCGGTCTGTGTGGAGGAACCAAACGGATTCCAGTTGCTCTCACTGCCCCAGGCTGTTCCGAAAGGCCCCCATGCATTCCCCCAGGCATTTCCCCACTGCGCATTGGTATAAGGATTGGAATTGGAATTCCACTGACTGTTTGTTCCGTACATGTCCGGATTATAGCTGCCCTGTTTCTTAACCCGGATTGCCTCGGCATACGCCTCATTGATCTCCTTCATCTTATCCTCGGCCTGCTTGTCTCCGGGATGCAGATCCGGGTGATACTGCTTGGCCAGTTTCCGATAAGCCGCTTTAATCTCATCTTCAGAAGAAGAGGACGGAATACCCAGTGTTTTAAACGGATCTTTCATGATTCGGTTTTCTCCTTTCCGCCCTTCTTCTTTTCCTCCAGGAGTGCATAACGATTCCAGACGCCTTCATATACCACATTGTGTAGCAGTTCAATATCCTGCGACAGCGGGAGAAGATCCATTGCCTGACAGGCCTCTGACAGCATGCCGGTCAGGCTGTCCCGGATCAGCTCCTCATACCCAGGCCCCTGCAGTGCATTCAGTGGATTAAACCTTCCCTTTTTGATGTCTATCTCATAGTCCTCATACGCATCCATGAGATAGACGAATTTTCCAAGTCCCTTGCCGATTTCACGGAGGACCGGTGCAAAAACGTCTTCTTTCGGTGCAAACACCGAGCCGAGCATATCCCCGCTCAGAGCACAGAGCCTGTCCACATCCGGCTCCTGTCCGTCTTCCATTGCCCAGATCTGCTCAAGTGCTTTCTCAACACCCGCAGCCTGTTCCGGATACGCTTTGCAGATCTCATCATAGGCCGAATTCAGCCTGGAGGCCAGCTGCTTCTGAATTCCTCTTTCCCGGTCTCGCTCAGCATCCCTGTATTTCCAGTACGCCAGCAGAAGATTCATGTCCGCAGCATAAGCAGTTGCACTGGATTGAATAAAAGCCCGTTTTCTGACCGGATGCAGTGGGCAGTTTGCACTTCCGCTCTCCTCTTCCGGCTCATAAAGAGATGAAAGCAGGACAGTCAGAAATGTCATGTCATTGGACAGCACCATCCTCCCCAGCTGACCATACCGGTTGCGGATTTCTCTGCACAGTCCGCAGTACCATGCTTTATAGCGTCCGGTCTGCTCAGGTGTCAGCTTCTTGGGATTCAGGTCGATATAGCCAAACATTCCCACACCTCCATATGCAGTATACAGGATAATTATGAATCAATTTTTAAAAGAAGATGAAAAATGACTTCACTGTTATTCATATTTTGAAAAAACCGGCATGACTCATGCCGGTTTTCCAATCAGTTGTTTACTTTATATATCGCCATGAAGAGAGCACCGTCTCCCTGGCTTTCTGCCTCAATACGAATCGGGAAATCATAATCGTTGCGGAAACGAAGATTCAGATTCGTACCGCCGCTGGCTGCATCCACTCCATGCGGGAGATAGGATGCACCACTGGGTCCATGCGGGCGCCGCTGGAGAATGGTGATATGCGGCAATTGCAGCAGTACATTGTAAATCGTTGAGGAAACCTGGCATACACCGCCGCCATGTCCAAGCGTGGTGGTTCCGTTGACCAGCACAGGCGCTTTCTCATATCCATTGCTGGCACGGAATGGACCAACTGATTTATTGTAGTTGATGTCCTCACCCGGCTGCATCACACGGCTCAGACGTCTGGACGCATTGGCGATATTATGAATTCGTCCGATATTGGCTTCATTGTCCGTCATCTTATAAAACGATGTGAACGCACCAATGGGTGAATCCGCCCGGATCGGATCGTCCGTCGGGGAAACAGGAATCAGATCCTTCAGCTCATTCATGTTGATGTAGCCATAGGAACGCATGTAGATGACAATGCCCCATCCGTTCTGAATCCGCCAGATGCTGATTCTGGTGTCAGGCTTGAGAACCACCCAGTCGGCATCCTGTTCGCTCATGGATTTACGCACATGCGCTGTACCGTTCGTCCTTGCAACATAAGCAGGCTTCATGGTGCCATAGGGCGGTGTATTCACCGGGTCAACGGGCTGAAACGCTGTCAGCTTTTCCCTTTTTATATAGCCGATCGTTTTGTTGTTCCTCACTACACACCACACAAGACCGATCGACAGCAGGTCCAGATTCAGCCGGTCGTTGGATGACACCAGCTTGGGGGAATCAATGGAACGTTCTGCATAGATGATGCCCATCTTCCCGTCGAGTGTTTTGCAGGTATAGATTGCCGGAGAAGAGGCATTAAATTCTTTCGCATCCGGTTCATGATAGGTCTCACCGACAACATAGACGACTTCATCCTCGTCAATGGCGTCCAGTTCCTCGATTTCCTTCATGGTCTGCTCTGAAACATAGACATCCTCGTCTTCGTCATCTTCCCCTTCTGCATATGCACATGCAATGGACATCAGCAGGCCAAGCACAAGCCATATCGCTAGAATTCTCTTCATTCTGTTTCGCAGCGCACAGCATGAAAACGCCGTACAGCTGCATGCACTTCCTTTCCTCTGAAGCAATTGAGCAGTCCGTCATCGGAAACACGTCCTCAGGCCATCTGTCAATAGTCCTGCTTATGATATCAAAACTTCCGTGATGACACAATAGCAAGATTCACATGAGATAACGATCCGCACGCAGACTTCTTTCCCGGGTTCAAAAAGAACCTGACCGAATGGTCAGGTTCTGAAATGTCCTTGACGGTCTGACGATTATTCAGCAGCAGCCTCAACAAACACTGCGAACACCACATCTTCGGCAGCCTGCATGGTCAGCAGCTGCTGTTCGGTGAACTGGATGTCAAGGGATCCGTCTTCCTTCACAACAACGGGAGACAGTTCTTCCCATGCTGCCTTTTCATCCTTCAGGACGCCAGCATAGCAATGAACTTTCTGCTCTGCTTCATACACGGTCGTAGTCACAAGATTGGCCACCACATTTCCGATACCCTCTTTGGCTCCGGAAACGAGCAGGGCAAGCAGTTCAGCCAGTTCTTCGGCCTTGGCACCTTCGGGCAGGGTTTCCGGATCGCCGGAAGTCATCTTCTCGAAGAAAGCGTTTTCTGCTTCGCTGGGATCAACAATCTTGATCACGAGAGCTTCGTTTGTTTCCGTCTGCGTTTTGGGTGCAACCTGAGCAACATCATTGGTTGTCTTGGAGTTGGCTGCAAATGCTGTAAAGGAAACGGTAAGAAGGACCAGCGAGAGCATCAGTGCGATAAACTTTTTCATGGGAATCCACCCCTCCACATTATAATAATTCTTATTGAAGACAAATTCAGAAGCATCATTCATGCAGTTTCATCGCTTCATCCTCAACAAGCACACAGGCATTCTCCTTTTTTCAGGAAAGATACCTGCATGGCTGAATGACATGTTCAAAACCACCTGCAATGCCTCGGTCTGATTATAACCCCTTTTGCCTCTTTGTCAATATGATAGATTTTTCAAATGTGCTGAACACAACATCAAGTGGGTTGGTTTTTCTTATCGGTACCGCCTGAATCAAGGGAACTCCGCACGCTGCTTGGCCGAAGCTGAGGCTTCGAACACAAATTTGCAGTCTTTCCATTAATGTTTTTCTTTTGTTTTTCTCCCCGCGGTGGTTTATGAAAACATGTTTCCTGTGCAGTTTTTCCGTTTGGGGTTCTCTTGCCTTCAAACTGTACTTTGCCTAAAATTTTTACGAAATCATTCTGTGGAGGAGATCCTATGAACTATATAACCCGCAAGACATGCATTCTGCTTCTCTGCCTCATTTTCTGCGCCGTTGTGGTTCCTTCCACCTATCCCGCCAGCGTTTCCGCTGAAGCACAGTCGGAATACCTGACCGGCACGCATTATGTTGCCATCGAAGTCAGGGATTATGGCACCATTGAGGCTGAACTTTATGCAGATCTTGCCCCTGCAACCGTCACCAACTTTCTTCATCTTGCCGATCAGGGCTTTTATGACGGGCTCACTTTTCACCGGATTATCTCCGGTTTCATGATTCAGGGTGGTGACCCCAACGGCAACGGAACCGGCGGAAGCGATCAGACCATTCCCGGAGAGTTTGCTGCAAACGGTTTTGAGAATTCTCTCTCCCATACCCGCGGTGTACTGTCCATGGCACGCGCCAGAGCATATGACAGTGCATCCTCCCAGTTCTTTATCTGTCATGCAGACGCAGTTTACCTTGACGGCGGTTATGCTGCTTTTGGCCGCGTGCTTTCCGGCATGGATGTCGTCGATGCAATCTGCGCCTCCACTCCCGTGACGGATGCCAACGGCACTGTTCGCAGAGAAGACCAGCCAGTGATCCTTCACATCCACTCCATTGATGCGCCATCCCAGGATGCCGCCGCAAACCATACTTACAACTGAAAGGAAGAATGAAGATTATGGATTTCAAAGAAGTGGTCCAGGGACGCTACTCATGCAAAAAGTTCAGCGAAAAAAGCATAGAGCCTGAAAAGCTTCAGTCGATTCTTGAAGCCGGCCGTCTTGCCCCTACCGCAAAGAATCTTCAGGAGCAGCATATTTATGTTCTTCAGTCGCCCAAGGCGCTGGGCATCGTTGATGCACATACTCCGTGCCGGTATGGTGCAGGCACCGTACTCGCAGTGGCATACAATAAAGAAACCGTTTTCACTTATCCCGGTGGGCTGCACACATCCGGTGTTGAGGATGCCACGATTGTTGCAACACATCTTGCGCTTGCAGCATATAATGAAGGAATTGACAGCTGCTGGCTGAATTTTTTCGATCCCGAAGCCCTTGCAAAGGCGCTGGATCTTCCTGAAACTGAAGAGATTGTGATGCTTCTCGACCTTGGCTATGCTGCTGATGGCGTATCTCCTCTCCCGAACCACACCCACCGCAAACCCCTGAGTGAAACCGTCACCTATCTGTAATCCATAGCAGAACCGGCTCTCTGTGCCCGCAGAAAGCCGGTTCTGTTTTTTCGAGGATCGGATATTCTCCCCGAAATCGGTCTGCCACATGAAATGTCTTGAACTTGTATTATCCAGGCTTTCGTGTTTTCCAAGCTTTCTTTTTTATCTTGTATTTTTACAATCTGTGATATATCATTCAATCAGCTATATATTTCGTTTTGGGAGGTGCCTGGTATGATTCAGTTTGGAACAGGCGGCTGGCGCGCAATCATTGGAGATACGTTTATTCGTGCCAACATTCAACGCGTTGCCTGCGCACTCGCACGCCGCATGCACCGGGAGCACGTCGCCGATATCGGTATCTGCATTGGATACGATCGTCGTTTCCTTTCCAGAGAGAGTGCCATCTGGTTTTCTGAAGTTCTGGCTGCCAATCAGATCAAGACATATTTTGTCAATCTGTCATGTCCCACTCCCCAGATCATGTTCACTGTAAAAAACATGCATCTGCCCTACGGTGCCATGATTACAGCCAGCCATAACCCTGCTATCTACAACGGCATCAAGCTCTTCACAGCCGGCGGCAGGGATGCCACGCAGGACGTGACAGACCCGATCGGTGAGGAAGCCAATGCACTGACCGATGAAGACCTGTCGATCGTTTCATTCGAGGAGGCACACAACCGCGGGCTGATCGTATTTATCGATCCAAGAGACAGTTACCTTGATTCCATCATGAAACAGATCGATATTCCGGCCATCCGCAGCCGGCATCCGCGCATTGTGCTCGATCCCATGTACGGAGTGAGTCTTGCCGGCCTGCAGACCATTCTTTACACTGCCCGCTGCGATCTCGATGTGATCAATGACCGCCATGACGCTTTCTTCGGAGGGCATCTCCCCGCTCCAAACCCTGAAACACTTCTGGACCTGCAGGCATCCGTCCGTGACCATCACGCTGACCTCGGCATCGCTACTGACGGCGATGCAGACCGCCTGGGAATTATTGATGAAAAAGGCCAGTATGTTTCTGCCAATATCATTCTGGTCCTTCTTTATCATTACCTGCTCAAATACAAAGGCTGGCGCGGGCCTGCCGTGCGCAACATTGCCACAACCCATATGCTGGACCATGTTGCGGCCTATTTCGGACAAAAGTGCTATGAGGTTCCCGTCGGTTTCAAACACATTTCCTCCGCTATGGATGAACACGATGCACTCATCGGCGGCGAATCCTCCGGCGGTCTCACGGTCCGCGGTCATATTTCCGGTAAAGACGGACTCTACGCTGCTTCCCTCCTCGTGGAAATGCTCGCTGTTACACGCCGTCCTCTTTCTCTTCTCGTTGAAGACATCTACACAACCTATGGTGAGATGCATATGGCGGAGTATGACTGGGCCCTGACCCCTGAAAGCCGTGCCTGGATTCACGACCTGATTATGGTCCAGAAAAAGATTCCGGATTTCGGTCTTGAAGTGGACCACATCAGTTACCTTGACGGATGCAAAATCTACTTTAAGAACGCCTGGATCATTGTCCGCTTTTCCGGTACCGAACCCCGCGTCCGCATATTTGCTGAAAATGATACTCCGGAGCATGCCCGTGATCTTGTATGTATTATGGCCGATTTCGTCCACCTGACGATGCCGCAGTGAAAGGAGTTTTTGTAAGATGTCAGATTGTAAGAACCGCATTGCTTCCGTCACCGGTATTCAGCTCCCCTTCCCCGTAGAAGTGCGGGAAGGGGAAAACCTGCATGTTCAGCTGAAAGACAACCATGCTCTGATTGAAGCCTCTGAACCCACCGCTGTTTCCCGCGGTTATTTCCTTCTCAGCCGTGCTGTGAAGGAAGGCAAGGATTGCCTTGACGTTCATCAGTCGCGTCATTTTGCCTCCTGCGGTCCGATGCTTGATATGTCCAGAAACGCAGTTCTGCGTGTTTCCGCCGTCAAAGAACATATCGATCGTCTCGCCGCACTTGGTTTGAACATGCTGATGCTCTATACCGAGGATACCTATGAGGTCCCGGAATATCCGTCCTTCGGTCTGTGCAGAGGCCGTTATACCCAGGCAGAGCTGCGCGAGATTGATGCATACGCCGCTGACGCCGGCATTGAGCTGATTCCCTGCATCCAGACGCTGGCGCACCTGGGTACATTCCTGCGCTGGAATGCAAACTGGGAGTTCCGCGACCAGGATACCATTCTGATGATCGACAGTGAGGAAACCTATAAGCTCATTGATGCCATGCTGCGTTCCCTGCGTTCCTGCTTCAGGACCGACAAGATTCATATCGGCATGGATGAAGCACACGGTGTCGGTCTCGGACGTTACCTGCAGGAGCATGGTATGGTGGACCGCTTCGAACTGCTTACCCGCCATCTTGCCCGGGTCAGTGAAATCTGCAAGAAGTATGATTTCCATCCCATGATGTGGTCTGATATGTTCTTCCGGCTCGGCTCCAAGAACAATGAGTATTATGACATGAATGCCCATATCCCACAGAGCGTCATTGATTCTCTGCCGGATGTCGATATGGTGTACTGGGACTACTATCATGAAAATGCGGAACTGTACACCGCCATGCTCAGAGAGCATGCCCGCATGAAGCGCAACACCATTTTTGCCGGCGGAAACTGGACCTGGTCCGGATTTGTTCCCAACACCAAAAAGACCCGCGACTCCATGCTGCCCGGCCTGCGCGCCAGCTGCCAGGAAGGAGTCAATATGGTGATTGCCACCGAATGGGGCGATGACGGCGGTGAAACACCACTGTGCCTTGCCGATTTCATGCTTCCCATGTTCTCTGAAGTCTGCTGGCAGGGGCCGGATGCCTCGGAAGAGGAAATGACAAAGGCCGCGATGTGCCTGACCGGATTCCCCGCTGATTATCCCAGCGCATGTGCCGCTTTCTATCCCGGGAAGAAGTACATTGAACGCGGCAAGGGACTTGTCTGGTGTGATCCCCTGCTTCCCCTGATGCCCATGGAAGACGTTCCCCTGGACCGGTTTGCTGACGGACTCGGTCAGGCGCAGGAAATCATTGCACGTCTTCCTGAATCTCCTGAAAAGACCTATCTGAAGACGCTGTATGCAGCCTGCGAAAAGAAAGCCCGCCTTCTTCCCAAAATCCGGATTGCCTACACAGCCTCCAAACGAACCGGTGACCGGGCTCCTCTGAAACAGATTGCAGCAGAAGATATTCCTGCACTCAGGGATGCCTATCACGATCTTGCGCTTGCGCACAGAACCCTCTGGCTGCGTGACTGCAAGCCCCAGGGCTGGGAAATGATCTCGGTGCGCTACGGCGGCGTTATGGGCCGTCTGGAAGATACAGCCCTGACCCTTTCCTCCTATGCCAATCATGAGATGGACGAGATTGCAGAGCTTGAGGAAGTCCTGCCGGAAGGCTATATGACCTCTGGCACCTTCTTTGGAATGACCAGCGCCGGCGCTGCTTTCAATGTCTGATCAGGAGACAGAGGCCCTGGATTCGTTCAGCGTTTGACTGAAAAGCTGTCGCGCATCCTCTCTGAATCACTGCCGCAGGCGTGTTCTTTGTGGACACGCCTGTTTTGTCTTTTACCCCGCATTCCTTGGAATTGTGCGTGCTCTGCACACGCTGAAATGTGTTGTCTTTTCTGCGGATTTTTTCAGAGAATGCTTGTCACTGTCTCGCAACGTATGTTACACTGTGTGTGCTGCATTCGCAGCAAAAGGAGCTTCTGTATGATCGAAACGTTCTCCATGCCTTTCCCGCGTCAGACCTCAAAAAAGCAGCGCAAAGTCTATGTGTATCTGCCCGAAGGCTTTGAACCTGATGCAGCATTTCCGGTTCTTTACATGTTTGACGGGCATAATGTTTTTTTTGATGAAGATGCGACCTATGGGAAATCCTGGGGAATGAAAGAGTATCTGGAAAACGACAGGACGCCCCTGGTTGTCGTGGCCGTCGACTGCAATCATTCGCCGGATCACGGAAGACTGAAGGAGTATGCTCCTTTCTATTTTCAGGCACCCGGGATCGGACAGATTCGCGGGCGCGGCCATGCCTACATGGAATGGCTTACCCAGCAGCTCAAGCCGTTCATTGATGAACACTATCCTGTCCTTCCGGACCGGGAGAACACGTTTATTGCCGGTTCTTCCATGGGCGGTCTGATGACGCTGTATGCGCTGACGGACTACGGTCATATCTTCTCGCGCGGTGCTTCACTCTCGCCATCGGTATGGACCAATCCTTCCGCTGTTCTCCGTCTGATCGGAAAAAGCCGCTGTCTGGAAGGTGCCGTCCTTTACATGGATTACGGCGCACAGGAACTGGAGCGACATGCCGGCATGCAGGATGCCCTGTTCGATTGTGCGCATGCCCTTCTGCAGATGGGCGTGCATCTCACCTTCCGCATTGTACCCGGAGGGGAGCACTGCGAAGCCTGCTGGGAAGAACAGATTCCCTTTTTTATGCATATTCTTTCCTACGAGGGGTTTGCTGACCGCCATTCACCTCGCACATGACAAGGAGGAACCCAATTGCAGACTTATTACTGGAACGAATATTCACCCGCGCTCGGACGGAATATGGAAGTCAAGCGTTACGGACATGCAGGCAGACCGGTCCTGTTTATTCCCTGCCAGAACGGACGTTTCTTTGACTTTGAAAACTTCCACATGACGGATGTATGGGCTCCTTTCATTGAGAGGGGCGACTGCATGGTTTACTCCACGGACGTCATCGATCAGGAAACCTGGAGTGATCCAGACGGCGATCCCGCGTGGCGGATTGCAAGGCATGAGCAGTGGATGCGTTTTCTGACAGAGGAACTCGCTCCTTTCATCCGTGATGACTGCAATCGGCTCAACGGATGGACCGGTTTCCCCGGCATTATTGCCTTTGGCTGTTCTCTTGGCGCGCTGCATGCCGCCAACCTGTTTTTCCGCAGACCGGATCTGTTTGACGGCCTGCTTGCCCTGAGCGGCATTTACACGGCTTCCTACGGCTTTGGTTCCTATACCAGCAATGAAGTCTATCTCAACTCCCCTGTCGATTTTCTGGCCGGCATGCCGAAAGATCATCCGTATATTCAGCAGTACAACCGAAACCGCGGCATCATTGTTGTGGGCACCGGTGCCTGGGAAATGCCGGAATCAACCTATCGCCTGAAGGAACTTTCCGAAGAAAAAGGACTGGGGCTGTGGGTCGATATCTGGGGAAATGACTCTGCACACGACTGGGACTGGTGGTATAAGCAGGTCAACTATCACGTTCCGCATCTTCTGTATTAAAAGCAGTGATTTCAGACTGAAATGGAGTGAATGCTTTGAAAAACTTTGTGTTTATCTCTCCCAATTTTCCCACACACTTTTCCCGTTTCTGCCGGGAACTGAAAAATAACGGACTGCGGGTGCTCGGCATTGGCGACCAGCCCTATGACGAACTGCTGCCCGAACTGAAAGAAAGCCTGACCGAATATTATAAAGTCGGCAGTCTGGAAAACTATGATGAAGTCTATCGGGCTGTTGCTTTCTTCTGTTTCCGCTACGGTCCGATCGACTGGCTCGAAAGCAACAATGAGTACTGGCTTGAGCAGGATGCAGCCCTTCGCACCGCTTTCCACATTACCTCCGGCTGGCAGACTGAGGACATGGCCAAGATCAAGTACAAGAGCAAGATGAAGGCCTGCTATGAAGCAGCCGGCATCCCGGTCGCACGCTATCACCTCGTGGATGATTACGAGGGATGCATGACCTTTATTCAGGAAGTCGGCTTCCCCGTCATTGTCAAGCCGGACAACGGCGTCGGTGCATCCCATACCTATAAGCTTGATAACGAACAGGAGCTGGCCGATTATCTTGCTTCCAGAGATCCCTATGTTCCGGTCATTATGGAGGAGTTCATCCGCGGCGAAATCCATTCTTACGATGCCATCCTTGACAGCCATTCCAATCCCATCTTTGAGACCGGCAATATCACACCCACAGCCATCATGGACATCGTCAACAATCAGGATAATGCAGTCTTCCATATCATGAAGCATCTTGAAGACGATGTGCGCGATGCCGGCCGCGCCGCTGCGAAGGCGTTCGAAGTCCACAATCGGTTTGTTCACTTTGAGTTCTTCCGCCTGACCGAAGATCAGCACATCGGAAAAAAAGGCCAGATTGTTGCGCTGGAAGTCAACATGCGGCCCTGCGGCGGCTTCGCCCCTGATATGATGAATTTTGCCAACAGCACCGACGTCTATAAGATCTACGCCGATATGATTGCCTTTGACAGTTCACTCAAACAGTGCGGTGATCATCAGTACTGTGTTTTCGTCGGACGCCGTGACAATCGTGCCTATGCAGTCAGCGGCGATGAGCTTTCCAGAAAATATGCCCTGCAGATGCGCATGCAGGTCCGCATGCCGGACGCGCTGGCCGATGCCATGGGCAATCAGGTCTATATTGCTGTTTTTCCTGACGAGGAAGGTCTGAACGCATTCTATCACGATGCATTGACGTTTGCCTGAATCAAAACGGCTTCAGCTGTCGAATCAGCTGAAGCCGTTTTTTGTTGCAAATCCGCAGTCTCTGTAGAGGGCTTCTCACAGATCCAGTCCCTCGAACCCTGTCCAGACCGGTTTCCCTTCATAATGATGAATGGGACGCTTTCCCTCCAGTGCCTCAAAGACGGCAGCTGCCAGTGCAGCCTGCTCCTTTTCTCCCGGGTATACCGTAATCTCAGCAATCCAGCCGCACATGTCCTGTATGCCTTTGATCACATCCGGGAAGCGCATATATCCGCCTGTTAGAAGAATGCCATCCACGTCTCCATGCAGAACAGCAGCCATCTCCCCGATCATTTTTCCGATCTGATAGATCATTCCCTGCCATACGAGCACGGCCTTGCGGTCGCCCTTCATGACCTTTTCATGAATGGCATTTCCGTCTGCAGTCCCAAACATGCTGACAAAGCCGCCGGAACGTGAGCACATTTTTCGCACTTCATCGGTCGAATGCGCATCAATATAATCCATCAGCGGCAGAACCGGTACTGATCCGATGCGTGTCGGCGTATACGGGCCGTCTCCGCCCGCACCGACATTTCCGTCCACCATACGTCCCTTCAGATGCGCATTGACTGTTATGCCGCCATCGATATGGGCTACAATGAAGTTGCATTCATCATATCGGCGTCCCATTTTGCGCGCATGCTCTCTGGCCACGGCTTTCTGATTCAGCACATGAAACTGCGCATTTCGGTATACGCCTTTGATTCCTGTCAGCCGTGCAACATCCGAAAGCTCATCCACATTGGTCGGATCAAGTGTATAGGCCGGTTTGCCATAATCGTTTCCCAGTTCATAGGCCAGCATAACCCCCAGCTTCGCCGGATGATCACTGCCGCCGACCGCATTCACTGTGTCCTGGTAAAGCAGCGCATCCACGACGGTAACCCCTTCATGCTGTGAATAGGCACTCCCTCCGCGGCCAACATAAACATCAATTTCTTCCGGAGCAACACCATACTGCTGCAGCAGGTGCAGGATCAGGTTCTTTCGAAAATCCATCTGATCATTCACATGGGCAAACCGCAGCAGCTCGGGTGCATCATGAAATATGTTTTCCTCAAACACCACACTGCGATCTTCATAGAGCGTTATTTTGGTCGACGTGGAACCCGGATTGATTACAAGAAGCTTCATTGCGTCCCCCTCTTTATCGGTCATCCCCGTAAGAGATTCTATCACCCTTCGCCCTGTTGTCAAATGAACTCTTTCCGCTCCGGTGTTCTGCTTGTCTGCCATCAGGGCGTGTGTTATAATCCGCCGCGTCAGGATCATTCTATTCAGGAGGTCGATTATGCTGAGTTTTCTGGATCTTCTTTCCCGTCCAGACCCTCAGAACGGGCCTGTACCCTTCTGGTTTCTCAATGATACGCTGTCCCGTGAGGAAATCAGCAGACAGCTGAGTGATTTTCATGCACACGGCGTTCCCGGCGTGGTCATTCATCCGCGCATGGGGTTTGATGCGTCCGTTCCCTATCTTTCTCCACTCTTTATGGATTGGATGGAATATATCTGCAAAACCGCACAGTCGCTTTCCATGTTTGTCTATCTGTATGACGAGGGCATGTATCCTTCCGGCTCAGCCTGCGGCCAGGTTGTTCAGGAAAATCCGGCGTTTGCTGCAAAGGCGCTGGAAATGACGTCCGAGCCTGCAGCGGATGGCCGCCTGGTCGTCATGCTTGCCCTGCCTGTCAGAAAAGACGGAGAACCGGATGCCGACCATGCCCGGATCATTCATTCGCCTGCCGAATGCCGCCCGGATGAGGTGGTTCGTTTTGTATCCTGCGTATTCTCCCACGGCACCATCCGCGGACTGCACCCCGAAGAAGATGACGGAGCACCGCACGCACCGTCTGCAGCTGATCTCCTGAATCCGGATGCGGTGGCCTGCTTTATCCGCTTGACGCATGACCGCTATTACGCAAAGCTTTCGCGCTTCTTTGGAAGCACTGTGCGTGCCATGTTCACGGATGAACCCAGTCCTCTCGGACGCAATGTCAAAGCCGGACTCGTCAGCTGGACGGACGGCATGGAGGCCGAATGGACAGCATCCGGGTTCAGTCTTGCTGACCTCGCACTGCTTTTCCTTCCCGGAGACCGCGCCGCCGCTGTCCGTGCGGATCATGCCCAGCTTGTCCGCACGCATATGATGCGAACCTACTATAAGCCCCTCCATGACTGGTGCACCAGCCATGGCATTGCGCTCACCGGGCATCCTGCATGGCCGGATGCCATGGACATGGAAGAAGCGTTTACGATTCCCGGCCAGGACCTGGTGTGGGGATGGGTTGCTCCCGGTGAAACGAGTCTGACCGGCCCGGAGAGTACCCTCGCCCAGTGTGCCGCCGATGCCGCCCTCCATACAGGCAGACCCATGAGTCTTTGTGAAAGCTTTGGCTGCTGCGGTCCCCAGGAGAGCCAGTGGGGCCTGACCATGTCCAGAATCAAGTGGATGGCCGACTGGCTGTTCGTCCGCGGCATCTCATGCCTCGTTCCCCATGCGTTCTTCTACAGCCTGCGGCTTCCCGAAGCCCGTGCGGACCGTCCGCCGGATGTAGGGCCGAATAATATTTTCTGGCCGTACTACTCGGATTTCTCAACCTATACGGCAAGACTTTGCACCTTCAATCTGGGACGGACTTCCCTTGCTGAGACTGTAATCCTCACAGACGGCATTTCTCTTGACTACCACACAGCCCGTGAACTGTATACCCGTCAAATTCCGTTTCACTATCTCATGATTTCGCAGCTTCTCTCTGCTGATAGGACGGATGCCGGTCTGCATGTGCCCGGACAGAACATTTCCCTCATTCTTGTGCCTGATTCCCTCCGCCTGACAGATGCAGTCCGTGCGCATCTCACGGCCCTCCAGGCCGCTGGCATCAGCGTGGTCTTTACCAATGCACCTGAATGGACAGAGTGTCTCTCTTCCGCTCGTGTGCCGATCCGCTTTACGGATGCACCTGACCTGCGCATCTCCTGGCAGAAGCGCGAGGATGCAGAATACGTTCTTCTGGTCAATGAAGGAAACGACTGCCTGACTTCTTTTTCACTCGCACGGGAACAGCACATGGAAATCATGGATGTATGGACCGGTACAAGAGAAGACCGCGGCACCATGCTTTGCGGGGAACTTCGCATCCGTGCGCTGCAGAGCCTGATTCTGCGCCTGACGCCGCCTGACGGTTCATCGGCTGCCATCGCAGTTCCGAATGTGGCGATGCAGGAACAGGATATCACCTACCTGCTTACAGCTCCTGTGCATGACAGTCTTTCTTCCGGAACCATGACCTATACACTTTCCCTGCCCGCCCTGCCTGAACATGGACCGGTTTTCCTCTCTTTTGGCGATGTCCATGACATGGCAGTGATCACCTGCGGCCAAACAGAAAAGCATCTTCTGATCGCGCCATGGGAAGTGGATCTCTCCGATCTGCTGCCTGAGCATCCAGCATCTCTCACCATCACGGTGACCGGTGCACGCGTGACGGAAATGGAGGGTATTCCGTGGCCCTGCGGCCTGGAAGGCCCCGTGATGCTTCACCTGCCTCAGCTCTCGTAAAGCTGTGCCAGCCCCTTTCTGCGGAAAGGGGCTTTTTTTCGAGTTTCTCTTGCCCTTATGCACAGGAAAGTCTATACTGATAACTAAGAATACTCTCGGGAGGGATAACCATTATGATTCATGCCAATCCTCTGCAGGGCGAAATGGATATGACCCATCGTTTTATTACCATGGGTGAAATAATGCTTCGTCTGACACCCCCGGACTATGCAAAAATCCGTATGGCGACTTCCTTTGAAGCTTCCTACGGCGGAAGTGAAGCAAATATCGCTCTGTCTCTGGCCAATCTCGGTATCGACTCAACCTTCTTCTCGGTTGTCCCCAATAATTCACTCGGGAAAAGTGCCATCCGCTGGCTTCGTTCAAACGATGTTCACTGCACCCCGGTGATTCTCTCAACCCCCGCAGAAACACCGACGCATCGCCTGGGAACCTATTTTCTTGAAACCGGCTATGGAATCCGTCCCAGCCAGGTGATTTATGACCGGAAGCACTCTGCGATCACAGAATATGATTTTTCTCATGTGGATCTGCGGGCTCTGCTTCAGGACTTTAACTGGCTGCATCTTTCCGGCATCACGCCGGCACTCGCTCCAAGCCTTCAGGATTTGATTCTCGACATGCTCAAGGCTGCCAAGGAACTCGGCCTTACGGTCAGCTTTGACGGCAATTTCCGTTCTTCTCTGTGGACATGGGAAGAAGCCCGGGATTTCTGCACCAAGTGCCTCCCCTATATTGATATTCTCTTTGGCATTGAGCCGTATCATCTCCTGCGCGATGAAAATGATCCGTCCAAGGGTGATCTGAAGGACGGCGTTCCGCTGCAGCCGAGTTATGAGCAGCAGGATGAAATCTTTCAGGCATTCATTGCGCGCTATCCGAATATTCACTGCATTGCACGCCATGTCCGTTACGCCCATTCCGGCTCAGAAAACAGCCTGAAAGCGTTCATGTGGTATGACGGTCACACGTTTGAGAGCAAGCTGTTCACATTCAATATTCTCGATCGTGTCGGCGGCGGCGACGCCTTTGCCTCCGGCCTCATCTATGCCATGATGAAAGGCTATAAGCCCATGGATATGGTCAATTTTGCCGTGGCTTCCAGTGCTCTGAAGCATACCATCCACGGCGATGCAAACATCATCGATCAGGCCGACACCATCCGCAATCTGATGAATATGAGCTACGATATCAAGAGATAATGCGCAGGCCATTTCTGTATGCAAAGAGCAGGAGGATCAGCATCATACTGTTCCTCCTGCTCGTTTTTGATTCTTTCACTTTTTACTCTGTTTTTTCAAGACGCATCAGCATGGTTCTGTTGACTCTCCGGTAAAACATCAGCGAGATGACCAGGGAAACCAGCTCGGCGATGACAAAGCTCCACCAGACCATCTGCACGTTATGGGTCAGCATGCTCAGAATCCATGCCGAAGGAATCAGAACGATCAGCTGACGGCAAAGCGAAATCACCAGCGAATAATTTCCCTTTCCAACGGCCTGAAACACCGTGCTGAACGTAATCCCGCAGCCGGCCATCAGGAAACACAGGCAAATGGTGCGCAGCGCCGGCACACCCATGGTTGTGAGTGCGGCATCGCCTCCCGCCTGTTCAAAGAGCGAAAGCAGCACTTCCGGAATGAGCAGGAATGCCAGCATGCCGACTCCGAGAATCACGGACGCGTAAATGAGCGCCACCTTAATGCATTCATATACGCGTTTTCTTTCCCGTGCCCCATAGTTGTACCCCACAATTGCGACCATGCCGTTGCTCAGGCCGAACACGGGCATAAATACAAAGGACTGGAGCTTGAAATAGATACCCAGAACATTGACCGCCACAGCACCGTACGGCATCAGAATCATATTAAAGATGATATTCATCACCGATGAGATTGCCTGCATCACGACGCTTGGAAAACCAACGGCAAGGATCTCGCGAATGATTCTCCCCTGGAGTCGGAACTCTGAAAATTTCAGCCGAAGCTCCACATTCTTTGTCTGGTTGATGGTCAGCCCCACCACAAAGCTGACCCACTGCCCGACCACCGTGGCGATGGCCGCACCGAGCGCACCCATCTGCGGGCATCCCAGCAGGCCGAAAATCATAATCGGGTCCAGGATAATATTGGTGATGGCCCCGCTCAGCTGCGTCATCATCGAAAGCAGGGTGTTGCCTGTAGACTGCATCATACGTTCAAAGACAAAAGATGCCATCAGGCCTGCCGAAAACGTGGTAACTGTTCCAAGATACTGATATCCATACGCCCGGATCGTTCCCCGCAGATTTTCTTCCAGCCCGGCCGACAGAGAATCAAACACCGGCCTCGCAAAAAACAGTCCGAAAATCAGGAACAGCACAAAACCGCACAGCTCCATAAACAGTCCATTCCACGCCGCTGCACGCGCTTCATCCGGCCGCTTCTCGCCAAGCCGTCTGGACATGAGACTGTTGATGCCGGTCGCCAGGCCGACGCCGACGGCGATCATAAGCATCTGTACCGGCATGGCAAGGGAAACCGCAGTCAGTGCATTTGCATCAAACCGGGCAACAAAAATGGAGTCAACGACATTGTAGAGGGCCTGCACCAGCATGCTGATCATAATCGGGATGGCAATTTTTGGCACAAGCTTAGTCATGGGCATGGTGCCCAGCATTTTGGATCGTTCAGACATAGGCTGACTCATAGAACCCTCCGCAGAAAAACTGATGATATGCACTGTGTCCAAAGACACAGGCCCTATATTTTTACATTGTTTTTTCTTTTGTCAATACATGAAACCACGATTTCATGAGATGATTCAGTCTCTTTTGGGGGAAGCCCTTCCATCATGTGCTGTTTGACCATGCAGGAGACAGTCCTTGCCATGGGCACATGGAATCATCGGTTTTTCCATTGCATATTGATTCAAAGATATGCTAAAATCCAACCATCAGTCCTGCTGCATTACGCGCGGACCATACTATCGTTCACAGGAGCGGCTTATGAAGAAACATCTGCTTGTGATCTTCCCTGTATTGATTCTGCTTCTATCGCTTTGCTGTGCCTCAGCCGATGCCGAGACCATACAGTATGGCAAAAACACTTATGACCTCGACGCCGTTGCGATCGATATCGGGGATAAGTACATATCCAATTTCGAAGAGTACTATGCCTTTCTGGATCAGTTCCATCACCTTCAGAAGGTGGATATGTTTGCCACACGGATTCCCAAAGAACGCGTGGAAGAAATGGCAGCACGCTATCCGGATATTGAATTCGGATGGACCATCCATTTTGCCGAGCATTCCTTTCGGACCGATATGACTGCTTATTCCACGCTGCATGTCGCCAAGGCAAAAAAGCACAGCGATGAATACATTTCCCTGGTCCGCTACTGCAAGAATCTGCGGGCGCTGGATTTCGGACACAACGCTGTCACCGATCTCTCCTTCCTGTATGACCTTCCTGAGCTGCGTGTGTTGATCATCTCCGTCAATCAGGTTGAGGATATCACACCCATTGCAAGCCTGAAGCATCTCGAATATCTTGAAATGTTCACCAACAAAGTCCATGATCTGTCCCCGCTGAGCGGGCTGACCAATCTGCTGGATCTGAACATTTCCTGGAACTATATTGATGACCTCACACCGATCCTCGGACTGAAAAAACTGGAACGGCTGTGGACCTGCCGTGCCATCAACCGCGATACGGCGACCAATCTTTCCAAAGAACAGATTGCCATGCTGCAGGAAGCAATCCCCGGTCTTGATATTTTCAACGGGGAAAACCCCACCGGCGGCACCTGGCGTCAGCATCCGCGCTATACCATTGTCAAGCGCATGTTCCGGACCGGCGTCTGGGAGCCATTCCCGGAATCAGTCCCCGATGATCAGACGTAAACCGTTTCCATCCTGCAGGACAGCATATAATGCAAAACACGCTTTCCTATAAACAGACAGCAGGCCATGCCGGCCTGCTGTCTGTTTTCAGATACACATTATAGATACCCACTGATCAATGCAATCAGCGGCAGTGTTGCCAGGGAAAGGATCGTGGAAACAAACACCAGATTGGAAGCATAATCCACATCCGTATGATATTCAATCGCGAGAAGTCCAGTTGTCGTCATTGTTGGAATTCCCGCCAGGAGCATCAGGAGCAGCGCCTGTGACTCACCCACCACCAGTCTCGAGAGGAGAAACACAGTCAGTGGTGCCGCCAGCTGCCGAAGAAACACAAATCCAAGCGAAGAGCCAGCTCTTGCCTTCAGATTTTTCTGCATGAAACAGATGTTTGCACCCAGCAGCATCATCCCGATTGTGCCAGACACGTTCCCCACTCCGGAGATCACGTCCGTCAAAGGCCTGGGTAGCGTGATGTGCAGTGAAGAAATACACAGACTGATCAGAATCGCAATCAGCATGGGATTCAGCAGCCGTTTCCTGAGCATCTGAAGGAAACCTTTTCCGCCGCTCCCCGAGGTTCCTTCTGAATACAGAAAAAGTCCAACGGTCCACACATAGAGTGTATCCATAGCGGCCATGATCGGAATGAATCCCTGATATGCAGGGAAAGAGGAAACGATCAGCGGTACAAACAGAAAGCCGAAATTGCCTCCGACCATTCCTCCGGTAAAACTGTTGCGCTGAGGATAGCGCAAGCGGAAAAGCGCCGCTCCCAGAAGTCCGAAAACCGTGAGGATGATGTATGCGCACAGCTGCATCAGGGCAAAATGGCTCTGTTCCAGAAACGTACCAAACGTGGTGCCGTTTTCAAAGACCAGTCCCATCTGCAGGCAGGGAAGAAAAACCCTGACGACAAGCGCTGACAGCGTGGGAATCACAGGCTTTGGAATCATTCCGATCTTTGCAAGCACAAATCCCAGGGCCATCAGGATAAAGAAATAGACCATTTTGGGCATAATGACAGAAAACAGCTGCATATCATCACCCCAAACGAACCAGTTCAGACGCCGGCACACCATCCGTCCCGGTCACCATACGGCAGCCGGCAGGAAAAGCAGAAAGAAGCCGGCCGTCGAGATAGGCTTTTGCCGTCACGCCATCACTGGAAAGCACATATTCATGTTCTCCCCATTTTCTTGCGGCTTCAAACGTTTCACCCTGCACTGCGCTGAACAGAACATGATCAAACTCGATGTCGATTCCTTCCATATGTGCAAGGTACTCCAGTGCAGCCAGCATGGTCGGTCCATATGCATCCTGAGCCGGTTCGGTATCTCCCGGCTTGAGCGGCGCATGACTGATCATGCCGACAATCGTCGGCTTCCCGGTCAGAGGATCAAACTGCTGCGGATAGACATACCCGCCATCGGCAAGCGCATCCAGGAATTTCCTTCCAATTTCCGTCATGATCTCTGTTTTTCCATACCGTTCAAGGGCAAGAATCGCCCTCTGGAACGTCAGTCCCTCGCATTGTCCGGACCAGTTGTTTTCAGGTGCATTCCGAAAATCGGGGTCCGATACCGCCACAGACGGGAGCGGCAGTCTGGTCCAGAATTCCTTCGGATTCAGCAGATGCTTCTCCACAAACCGGTCCGCCATGTTCTGCGAAAAGCTTTCCCAGTACATGCAGCGGAGGTTGTTATGGATCAGCTGCGGCATCACATGGCCATGCGCATCACGGTCAAAACATGCATCCAGCCTGTCATCCCACAAAGCAGTGCGCAGGGTGTCTCTGATCTGCTGTGCACACTGATTCCACTTTCTCTCTTCCCTTTCATCCTTCAGGATGGCAGCAATTTCACGCAGCGTGTCGCAGGCAGCAAAATCCCAGCTTGTCACATCCATGCTGTCCATGGGCACAATACGATACCCCTCCGGACGTGCATCCTCGGTCCAGTAATTGGGGCTGTCTGCAAAACGAACAGCGTTATCCTCCCCTGTATCGTACACACAGAAGCTCTGCAGCACACCGGTGGCAGGATTTTTCCGGTACTTTGTCAGGTACTGATGCATTCCCTGGAGACCTTCACGGAGTGCTCCCAGATATTCCGCGTCTCTTCCGCACAGATAGTACAGATTCAACGCATGCCAGGGAAAACAGAACCCCTGAAACTTATTGTATTCCGGAACCAGGACGCCATCTCTGAAGGCAATCGATCCCGGCATTCTTCCGTCCTCTCTCTGATATCTGAGGAACAGCAGAGAATTGTTCAGTGCCGCCTCCATATCCACGCCGGCATACATTTCTCCGCCCATCGGCTGCGTCTCCAGCCAGATTTTCTGATATCCGCCGCCCTCGACCAGAACACGGTATGCTCCGAACTGCTGGAGGTTTCCCCTGAGTTTATCCAGGCAGCTGTCAAAGATGTGCTGCCTTCTTTCATTTTTTGTCTGAAAAGAACTCCCTGTCTCCATCCATTCATTCCCCGTTTTCACATACAATCCGATGATAGTTCTCATGGTCTGTCGCGCCTTCTGTAGAGATGCACAACACAACAGAGTCTTTTCCAAGCCCCAGTGCCGTTTGCACTTCCGGATACCTGCGCATCACCTGCACCACCGCGGCGACTGCAGAGGCTCCGCTCTCTCCGGATTCAATCGCACAATCGCCTGCACAGGGATGGGCCAGCGTGCACATGCCCACGGCTGCATCCTCATCTTCAATGCTCAGAAAATAATCCGCCTGTTTTTCCAGCATCTGCCAGGCCGTCAGGCAGGGAAATCCGCAGCACAGCCCGGCCATCATCGTCTGCATACTTCCTGCCGTTCTGTGCAGTTGTCCGTCACCGATTCTGACGGTTTCATATAAGCAGTCGGCCGCTGTCGCTTCAACGATGGAAATCACGGTCTCCTCACCATACAGTGCCCGAAAATAGGCACACAGACTGGCTGCCATGGATCCAACGCCGGCCTGAAGAAAGATATGCGTGGGTCGGATTTTCATCTGCTCCCGGATTTCATCCCCCATCGTCAGATACCCCTGCATAATCCGTTCCGGTATGGCTGTATATCCTTCCCATGCCGTATCCTGCACCAGAATCCAGTGCTCTTGCTCTGCCTTTTGTGCGCAGATCTGAACCGTCTCATCATAATCGCCCTGAGTGACAACCGCATAGGCGCCTTCTTTGCGAATATTCTCCACGCGCTCCGGTGCACTTCCCTTCGGAAGAAACACATGGCATTCACATCCAAAGAGGCGTGCAGCGTAGGCAATGCCGCGCCCATGGTTTCCATCCGTGGCAGTGGCGAAAACAGGCCTTTGTATGTTTTCCCGGGACAGGTCCTCAAACTTCCATCCGTCCTGCAGACCCATGAGATCTGCCAGGCATGACGCGACGCAGTATGTTCCGCCGAGTCCCTTAAACGCATTGAGTCCAAACCTTGTGCTTTCATCCTTGACCAGGAAGCCCGAAAGCCCCAGTGCTTCAGCAAGCCCCTTCAGTTCATGGAGTGCAGTCACGGCATAGGACGGCACCGATTCGTGAAACGCCCGGACCCGTACTGCGTCCCGGACTTGAAATCCATCAAAAGCCGCGGCTGCTCTTTTCTCATTTTTCAGGCATTTCATCTTCTGTCCACCCTCACTGGATTGTCATCTGCACCTGCGTCTGAGCGACGTATGCAGGCCGTTTTTCGCCCTCTTCCGGTTTTACACAGTACCCATCCAGTGTCAGGCGGGAGACATAACGCGCCCAGAGCGCATACGCCGGTGCGTCTCCGATTGTGTCAATCATGTGTGCATCCGGGTAGACATCCTTCATTCTCGGATAGTCTTCTTCCCTTCGGATCTCTTTTGTGGAAGCTTTCTGAAGAACCTGCACATCCTCCATGCAGACATCTTCAATCTCACCTTCGGGCGAACCCAGGAAATAGGAGCCTCTCGGACCGCAGTCCGTCGCCCGTATATGTGAGAAAAGGATCCGGTGCATTTGTCCAATGCCCGGTCTGGGGTCTCCGGGTTTGACCCTTCCCCGGTTCTCCATGCGCATAAAGAAGGGACTCCATGCTCTTGAGATGGTGATGTTGCGAACGATGATTCCGTCAACCTCGCCGCCGTCCATCATTTCAAACGAGACTGCGCTGTCTGCCCAGGGATGCTTGAGGCCGGAAGGATCTGCTTCCAGTCCGCCGATCCGGCAGTTTTCAATCAGGATACTGCGAAAATCCCCCTGCGTATCCGTTCCGATCTTGATGGCATTGCAGGCAGAATAGACATCACAGTCTTCAATGAGCACCTGCTCCATGCGCGTCTGTCCTGCGCCTTTCATGCAGATGCCGTCATCACCGGAGTAAATCTGGCAGGAGCGGACAATGACATCTCTGCATCCGTCCAGATCCAGACCATCATTGTTGTAATTGGCATGATTCAGGACATGCATTCGTTCCAGAAGGACCTGTTCACAGTTCAGGTAATTCTGCATCCAGCAGGCAGCATTTCGAAGCGTGATATCCTGCACAGTGACATGCCGGCAGTCGATGATCCGCATCAGGAACGGACGTCCCGGGGTGCCCTGTGCAGTTTCCTCTCCGGGGAAATGATCCTGTGTTCCCTGTCCGTCAATCTCACCGCCGCCTGTAATGCAGATATTGTCGCATCCCTCAGCAAAAATCAGCGACTGATGCATCCCCATGCTTGTATCCTGCACGGTCAGTCTTTGCGCATGCTTTTCGGGGTAATCCGCAAGCTCTGTCGATCCGACCAGTCTTGCTCCCTTCTGTACACACAGACGCACATTCGACCGGAAGACCAGAGTCCCGGAGACATAGTCCCCTGCGCTCAGCAGCAGTGTCCCGCCGCCCTGAGAAGAAAGTCTGTCCATTGCCGCCTGCAGATACTCCGTAACCTTCCCGCTTCCATCATACCCTATTTCTTCCGGAGTAAGAATGGTATCCGGGCCGCTCCATGCCGTGCACACTGCCTCCAGACGCGCTTTCATGGACGTGAGTTTTTCCTGGAGTTCATCCTTCCATGCCGCATCCGTTCCTTCTTTCGGGCAGAGCATTCCGTTTTTCTCCATCAGCGGGATAAAACAGGGATGCTCCTGCAGATGAACATTCGGGCTGTGCAGCGTAAGATACAGGTGCCCGCTGCGGTCGCTGAACACCATTCCATGCCCGCCGTCCCTGTCAAAGAGCGGAGGTGCCTGCACAAAATGACCATCAATTTCACCGTTGTCGGAAACAGCAACGCCTTCTGTATAGCCATTCTCCGAGAAGCTTGCCCAGAGGCAGCACAGCTGACCGGAAGACGTTCTGACCATAAACGGACCGTCTGTGACACAGCCACGCACACCGCTTGAGTGGGTCATCCATTTGGCCCACGGTGCATCCGAAGCATGAAAGAGAACAAACGGCACACCCACAGCTGCCTTCAGGTCTTCTGAAAGTTCCACTGCACAGATTTCACCGTCTCCGGCCTGAACCCACTCATGGCTGAATACCATGTAGGGTTTCCCTGCTTTGGAAACATACAGGGTTCCATCCAGACATTCCCAGTTTCGCGGGGTGACGGGGCCGTCTGAATACACCTGGAATGGTCCCTCTGGATGCTCTGATCGGAGAATGCAGGTGCCTCTGCAGACGCCTTCGGCTTTAAAACTGGCAAGCATATAAAACGCACCGCCAACGGCATAGACTTCGGGTGCCCAGTAGTTGCGGTCCGACCAGAAGCCTTCCGGTTTCTGAAAACAGACTTTCGGTCCCTCCCAATGCGTCAGATCATTTCCGACATACACGTCAAAACCGTCTGCTTTGCCCCAGCACGTGGCGCCGCGTGTTCCATACAGATAGTATGTATCATTCCACAGGAGAACGAATGGATCTCTGATATTGATATTTTCTGTCAGCACGGATGATTGCTTCCTTTCTGGCCTGATCGGTTTTTTGTGGGTCTTCATGCAGTATACAACCTGCTTTTTTCTTCGTAAAGAGCCTGCATGGATTGTCGGCATGCTGCTTTTCTGCTATACTTCCATTCTCAAAACACGTTGACATTTCCATTGTCATATTCTTTTCAGACTCAAACAGTTCCGGTCTTCACCCGGAGATGCGGAGACTGTTTCCAACATTTCTTGAGGACAGACGATGTTTCAGACACTTTTTCTCACCAGTTCACCCTGTGCATGGCCGCCTCCTCCAGGCGTCCATGCTCCATTCCTTCTGCGCGAAGAGGAAGGATTTCTCCGCGAGCTCCTGCTGCGTGTCGGTCCGCGTCCGAATCCGCATCTGCTGCTGATTGCATCCACGCCGGATGCCCACGCGCAAAACGATGCCTTTGTTGCCGATTACCGGGATGCTTTCCGTGCCTCCGGCTGGCCTGCGCTGACTGCCAGCATTCTGGACAGCAGAAATGCCAGGTCTGTGGGGGCATGTCTGGCATCTGCCGATATTGTCCTGCTGTGCGGAGGACATGTGCCCACACAGAACCGCTTCTTTCAGGAGATCGGCCTGGGTGATGCGCTTCGCCAGTTTCAAGGCATCATCATTGGCATTTCTGCCGGCAGCATGAATGCTGCCGGGACCGTGTATGCACAGCCTGAAGCGCCAGGCGAAAGCACAGACCCGGCATACCAGCGTTTTCTTCCCGGGCTCGGGCTGACCGACCTGCATATCCTTCCCCACTACAATGAAAACCGGGACACGGTTCTGGACGGCAGGCTGCTGTATGCCGAGATTTCACTTCCTGACAGTCATATCATGCCGATGCTCGCCATCCCGGATGGAAGCTACGTCCTCTCAGAAGGCGGCCATGAAGTCCTCCATGGCGAGGGCCATCTCCTTTGCGGCGGAAAAATGACACAGATCTCCGGCCCCGGGGATCAGATTGCCCTGACGAAGAGTTTTTTCATGGATTATTTGGTTGAAAACCGACTATAAAACGTTTATAATAATCCTATTATCTGAGATATCAAACGCGCAGATGCCGCTGAATGCCATATGCGCGTATTCCCGTATTGCCCGAAATTCTGCTGCAGGAGGTGTTGATCTGCATGATGATCAATGAGATGATTGCATCGCTATCCATTGAGGCAAAGGCATTGCTTGCCATCTCAATTCTGTGGCTCGCTGGATTCCTCATGTCCCGTGTGTCCAAAGTATTCAGCCTGCCCAATGTCACCGGTTATATCCTTGCCGGTGTTGCCATTGGACCGCACTGTTTAAACCTCATCCCCGCAGATGTCACTGCGCATATGTCTTTTGTGACAGATGCTGCACTTGCCCTGATCGCCTTTGGTGTCGGCCGGTATCTCCGGCTGGATATTCTGCGTGACCAGGGGAAAAAGGTGATTCTGCTGACCCTGCTTGAGGCATTGACCGCAGCAGTCCTGGTCACCGTGGTCATGATGGTTGTTTTCCATCTGCCGCTTTCCTTCTCACTGCTCCTGGGTGCCATCGGTTCTGCGACAGCCCCTGCTTCTTCACTGATGACGATCCGTCAGTATCATGCCAAAGGCCCGTTCGTCAATACGCTCATACAGGTTGTCGCTCTCGATGATGCAGTCGCGCTGCTTGCCTTCTCCGTTTCAGCGGCCATTGCTGCCAGCAGTGAGGGCGTCGCAGGCGGTTGGCAGGAAATGCTTCTCCCGATTGTCCAGAATCTTGGAGTGCTTCTCGTCGCCTATATTCTCGGCCGACTCCTGTGTGTCGTCCTTCGCGGACGTTCCCCGGACCATCGGATTGTGCTGACCTGCGCGTTTATTTTTGCACTGGCCGGCGGCTGTGCCATGATGAATGTTTCCCCGCTGCTCGGCTGCATGATGCTCGGCGCGACCTATATCAACTGCACCGATGACAAAACGCTCTTTAAGCAGGTCAACCGAATTTCTCCCCCCATCAATATGCTCTTCTTCGTGCTTTCCGGTATGCGTCTGAATATCCTTTCTCTGCAGACTGCCGGTATCATCGGGTTAACCTATTTTGCCGTCCGCATACTCGGCAAGTGGCTTGGATCCTATGTCGGATGCCGTCTGATTCATTCCCCGCCTGAAGTCACGAAATATCTGAGCTTTGCGCTGATCCCTCAGGCTGGCGTCAGCATTGGCCTTGCCGTGCTTGCACAGAGAATTCTCCCGGTTGAATCCGGCATGCTGATCAATACGATTATTCTCTCCTCCTCTGTGCTCTACGAAATGATCGGACCGATGAGTGCCAAATATGCCCTGGTCCGTTCCGGTGCGATACGCCAGGATGCGATTGCAGCCTCTGCATCCCCGGTCAAAACCAATGCGGCAAAGAAGGCAGCAACACTTGAAGCGGCAAAGCTGCCGTCGAGGTCTCATAAAGCCAATGCGCTTCCAGTCACCTCTTCTGCGCCTGCCCTCGCTTCCCGTGAAAATCATAAAAAGAAGGTCAAGAAAGAAGCTTCTGCCAAGAAAAAGAAGAAAAGTGAAAAAGACAGCAAGCATGATGACAAAAAGGATCACGGGCATAAGGTGATGAAAATCAACGGAAAAAAGATCCCTGTTCCACCGGTCATTGACACTTCCAGACGCCAGTCCCCCATTGCCGTCGGAAAGCTTCATCGTCTGTTTCCCGCAAAGGAATCCTGCGAGATCGATTCAAAAAAGCAGGCATAACCCCTGACTTTGCCAAAGGCAAAGCGGATCAGAAAAGATCCTGAAGGAACAAAAAGCATTTCCTTCAGGATCTTTTCCTTTATGCCTTCCGGCAGCATGTCTCTGAGACAATTCCCTTTTCCTGCGCAAATGGAAAACCGCAGACGCGGATCACTGCACCATGCATTTTTCCGTGCCTGCGGTAGAACGTCAGTCGACGCGTTTATCGCCCATAAAGAACAGAGCAACCGTTCCGGGGCCTGTATGGGATCCGATGGTCGGCCCAATCCAGAAAATCTCCACTTTTCCCTTCAGCTTCGGGAAACGTGCTTCAACCAGGTCTGCCACCGCGCGTGCATCCTCATAGCAGTTCGACTGAGAGATATAGACTTTACCCGAGTAATCAAGACCGTTCTGAGCGTGCGCCTCCATGCGGTTCACGATCTCATGGATCACTTTTTTCTTGGTGCGGATCTTATCCCTGGGAATCAGTCTGCCAAGATAGTCCACATTCAGCAGAGGGCAGATGTTCAAAAGCTGGCCAAACATGCCGGCAGTTTTTGAGATGCGCCCGCCCTTAATGTAAAACTTCAGGTCAGTGGAAAAGAACCAGTGATGAACATACAGCTTGTTTTCTTCTGTCCATTTTGCCAGTTCGTCAATGCTCATGCCCTCATCCCGGCGGTCAGCCATCTCATCCACGAGAAGGCCAAAGCCGGAGGAAGCTGCCAGGGAATCAACGACATAGATTTTCCGCTCAGGATATTTCTCCTTCAGCGTTTCCATGGCCAGTCGAGCCGAGTTCATCGTGCCGGAAATGCCGCTGGAAAGATCAACATGCAGAAGGTCCTTTCCTTCCTTCAGATATTGTTCGAAATAAGAAACATACTCATCTTCATTGATCTGAGACGTCCGGGTATCTGCCCCGTTGTCCATCGCAGCATAAAAGTCTTCCATGGAAAGAGATGCGCCAAGATCATCCAGCTGCGGCTTTCCATCCATCTGATAATGGAAAGGAATATAAACAATTCCTCTGCGCTGAAGATGTTCATTGTTTAAGTCGCACGTCGATGAACAGCTGATTACGTAATTCATGGGAAACACCTCTCTAAATACAATAAGCAGTCTTCAGACTCACTGCTCGGTTTATTATATATAATCTCGTTCTCAACTGCAAGTTCCGTCTGCCTTAGGAATCGCAGGAGAAGAGTGACTTCGTGCACTGTCATTCAAAAGCAAACCGCAGCAGCTGGGCAGGCTGCTCATTTTTTCATCTCTCCGCGCTGGCGCAGATACGCATTCTGGCCTTCCTGAAAAGCATCGGCACCATACGCATCAACAGCGACAATCAGGGGCAGTTTTTCAACCTCAAGCTTTTTCACTGACTCCGGCCCGAGATCATCCCAGGCAATCACTTCAAGATGTTTGACGCACTGCGCTCCGAGCGCAGCAGCACCGCCTACCGCCACAAAATAGACAGAAGGATTCTCCTGCATGCACCGGCAAACTTCCTCACTGCGTCCGCCTTTTCCGATCATCCCTGCCAGTCCACGTTCCAGCAGGGCGGGCGTCATGGCATCCATCCGCATGCTGGTCGTGGGGCCAATGGAGCCCACCACCGCTCCGGGAGGCGTAGGAGACGGACCGGCATAATAAATCACCTGTCCGGAAAGCTGAAAGGGCAGTTCCTGTCCCTGCCGGATGCAGTCCATCATCCGAAGATGTGCCGCATCCCGCGCTGTATAAATCACACCGGAGAGAAGAACATGCTCCCCGGCATGCAGCGACAAAATGGTTTCCCGGTCCAAAGGCGTTGTAATCTCGCGCATTTCCTTCTCCCTCCTTTACAGCACAGCTGTTGCATGACGGGTTACATGGCATCCGACATTCACGGCCACCGGAAGGCAGGCGATATGGGTTGCTTCCTGATGGATATGCAGTCCAAGGCAGGTTGTCCGCCCGCCGAGCCCCTGCGGACCGATGCCCGTTTCATTGATCTGCCGCAGCCATTCTTTTTCCAGTTCCGCATAGAACGGATCAGGATTCCATGTGTCCAGCGGATCAAGCAGGGCCTCCTTGGCCATTTCCGGCGCGCGCTCAAAGTTTCCCCCAATGCCGATCCCCAGAATCATGGGAGGACACGGATTGGCTCCGGCAAGGCGCACCGTTTCCATGACAAACTGCCGGACACCCTCCATCCCCTGCGCTGGGGTCAGCATCGTCATTCTGGACATGTTTTCAGACCCGGCACCTTTTGGGGCCACCGTCAGCCGGACACGGTCTCCGGGCACCAGGCGCAGATGAATGACCGGCGGCGTATTGTCCCCTGTATTCTTTCTTCGAAGGGGATCGGCCACCACACTCTTTCTCAGATAGCCTTCCGTATATCCGCGCCGGACGCCGCGCAGCACAGCTTCCTCGAAGGAACCCGAAATATGCACATCCTGTCCGATTTCACAGAAGACCACAGCCATGCCGGTGTCCTGACAGATCGGGACCGCATGTTCTCTGGCCACTCTGGCATTTTCCAGCAGCAATTCAAGGATCGAACGCGCACTGTCCCAGTCTTCCTCGCCTGCTGCCTCTTTCATGCGCTGTTCAATGTCGCAGGGCAGTTCCCGACACGCCCGGATACAGAGTTCACGCACGGTTTCTTCAATCTGACATGCGTCCAGTTCTCTTACCATACTTCATCCTCCAGCAAGCGTTTTTTGACATTGAGAGCCGCAGATTTGACCTGATTCTTGCGCAGTCCGCTCTCGGTCAGGTATTCCTGCGCTTCACGCAGCGTTTTTCCGTCCATGATGCACTGCAGAAGCAGTAGCTCAACCGACAGTTCCTGTTCCGTCTTTTCCTCCGGAACCCTGCATGCACGCACATCCAGGACAAGACAGTATTCACCTTTTTCTGTCTTCGGATTATTGCGCATCTGTTCGAGCACTTCCTGCACGGTGCCCCGGAGCGTCAGTTCATGCAGCTTGGTCAGATCGCAAGAGACGGACACCAGGCTTTCAGGAAGCACTTCAAGGATCTGTTCCATCAGTGCAAGAACACGGTAGGGTGATTCATGCACCAGGGCAATGCCGGTTTCTGCGGGCATCCGCAGCAGTGCATCCCGCAGTTCCTTCTTTTCTCTCGGAAGAAACCCGTAAAACTTCCACTCCCTGCATTCCATGCCGCTGACCGACAGCGCCGCGGCACAGGCGACCGGGCCCGGAACGGGAAGCACTTCGATCCCCCTCTGTGTGCATGCGCGCACAAAGAGATGGCCCGGATCGGACACGCACGGCGTTCCTGCGTCCGTCACCAGCGCAGCGTCAGCCTGATCCCGAATCATCCGCTCAGCAAGCTCTGCGCCTTTGCTCTCCTCATTGTGCATATGGCAGCTCACCAGTGGCGTATGGATATCAAAAACCTGACACAGTTTCATGGTCACTCGGGTATCCTCTGCCGCGATAAAGGAGACATTTCTCAATGTTTCCAGTGCCCGGGGAGACAGGTCCTGAAGATTGCCGATCGGTGTGGCAACCACATAAAGTCTGGGCATGTCAGGCATCCTCCAGTTTTTCACAAACACGTAGTTTTGCGCTTCTTGCACGGGGATTGTTTTCCACTTCATCCTCACCGGGTTCAATGGCCCCGCCGCCGAGAATGCGGACCTGCGGCTTCCTTCCGCAGGTGCAGATCGGGGCTTTCGGCGGACAAATGCAGGGATTGCGAAGCCGCTGGAAGCATTTCTTGACGATACGGTCTTCCAAGGAATGGAATGTAATGACCAGAAGTCTTCCACCGGGGCGAAGCATGCTGACAATCTCACACAGTGCAGGATCAAGCGGGGTCAGTTCATCATTGACGGCAATGCGGATTGCCTGAAAGGTACGCCTCGCCGGATGCCCTTCGCTCTTTCTTCTGACCGCTTTCGGAATCGCTGCATCCACGCAGGCCACCAGGTCCATCGTGGTTCTGAGTGGCGTTTTTGCCCGGTGCTCACAGATCATGGCAGCAATCCTTGATGCCCACTTTTCTTCACCGTACTCCTGCAGAATTCGCGTCAGTTCCTTTTCAGGGAGCGTGTTCACCAGTTCCTCTGCCGTGACCCCCTGGGATGGGTCCATGCGCATGTCCAGCGGCGCATCCACATGATAGGAGAATCCCCGTTCTCCCTCGTCCAGCTGAGGGGATGAAACGCCAAGGTCCAGCAGTGCGCCATCGATTTGTGTGATCCCCTGCGCCGCCAGCAGTGTTTTCGCATCATGAAAATTTCCCCTGACAGGATGGAACCCCGGGTAATCCTTCAGCCGCTCCGACGCTGCACTGAGTGCATTCGGATCTCTGTCGATTCCGTAAAGAGAGGCTTCAGGGCACCGGCTTAAAATGCCTTCACTGTGTCCGCCGCCGCCCAGCGTGCCGTCCAGATAAACGCCCTGGGGAATCTGCGGCATATAGGTCATGACTTCATCAAAAAGAACCGGAATATGGGTGAATGCCATACGCTTCCTCCATGCAGTACTCGCTTCAGCGCCCGTCATGGGCATAAAATCATTGTACAGCCACCCTTTGGTACTGTCAATTTCCATTTCGCATGCCCGGAAGCATCTGCCTTCTCTTCAAGCGCGGATTTCCGTTTATCCATGGGAAGATATTTTCTTCTGTTCTGCACGCCTCTGTATGGACTTTTTCTGATCTGTTCTATATCATATGTTTGACGTGGTCGTTTGTTTTCTGTCTGTGCCGCATGCTGCCACTTTTCTGCGCACTGATTCTGTAGTATCAGGAGGTTTTCCCTATGGCTGTCATCACAATCGTCGGATCCGGAATGATGGGATCCGCGCTGGCTTTCCCTGCACGCGAAAACGGGCATGACGTCCGTCTGGTCGGTACACACCTCGACCGGGATATCATTGATGCCTGCCGTGCATACAATCGCCATCCCAAATTTCTCCGGGATTTTCCAGCGGGCATCCGCTTTTATCAGATCGAAGAGCTGGAAGCGGCATTAAAGAATGCAGATCTTGTCATCGGCGGTGTCAGCAGCTTTGGCGTCGACTGGTTTTCGGATCAAGTGCTTCCTGTCATTCCCGACGGGACGCCTGTGTTGACCGTGACCAAAGGGCTCATGGATACACCGGACGGTGCCCTGCTGCCCTATCCCTTTCTGTGGCAGAAAAAGCTGGAGTCTCTTGGAAAGCATGTCCCTCTGCACGCGGTCGGCGGTCCCTGTACCAGCTATGAGCTGGTCGCCCACGACCAGACAGAAGTCGCTTTCTGTGGACAGGATATCACGCTTCTCCGGAAAATCCGCTCCCTAATGGCCACAGATTACTATCATATCAGTCTGTCCACCGATGTGATGGGGATTGAAAGCGCTGTCGCATTAAAAAACGGCTATGCCCTTGGCATAGCCCTGACCATCGGGTTGAATCAGAAAGCCTTCGGACTGGACAGTGAACTGCACTTCAATTCCCAGGCCGGCGTTTTTGGCCAGGCTGCCAAAGAGATGTACGGTCTGCTTCAGCTGCAGGGCGTTTCCGATCTGAACAACCTCTGGGTTGGCCTTGGAGATCTCTATGTGACCGTGTATGGCGGACGAACCCGTCAGATCGGTATTCTCCTCGGCCGTGGGTTCGACATTGATGATGCCCGCTCTGAGCTTCACGGGGTGACCCTGGAGTCTCTGGTTGTGGCCGAGCGCGTAGCGCGTGCGATCCGCATTCAGGCTGCAAACAATACCGTCCGCCTTTCAGATTATCCCCTGCTGATGCATGTGGATGATATTCTCCATCATGCGCCTGTACAGATTCCCTGGGATCGCTTTACTTTTGAGCAGTTCTGATTTTTCATGAGAAAAGCCAGTCTTCTGCGCATCTTCCCCAAACAAAAAAGCAGCACAGGCTGCTTTTTTGTTTTCATGGTTCCAGGCCGGCTGCAGAGCGAACAGCCCCTGCGAGATAGAAAGAACCCGCAACCAGAACCGGTCTTCCATCTGCCAGGCGTAGTGCCATGTCCAGCCCATCCTGCACACTGCCGCCCGCCTTTGCGTGAATCCGGTGCTGCTGCAGGGTGTCCGCCCACGCAGTATCTTTCATGGCGCGCACTTCCGGCAGGTTCACTGTGACAGCATCCGAGACAAAGGCTGAGAATTCCTCTGCCAGCGCCTGTGTATCCTTGTCTGCCATGACCGACGTCAGAAGAACCGGCCTGCATTTGAGAAATTCATGAACATACCGGCCAAGCGCATGGACAGCAGGCGGATTATGCGCTCCGTCAATCAAGAGATTCCCATGCCACTCCAGCCTGCCGGGCCACCGGACACTGCTCAGACCCCGAATGATTTCCTCTCTGGAGACCGGAATTCCGAGCGTCCGAACCTCTTCAAGCAGACGCACAGCAACCAGTGCATTGGATACCTGATGAAGACCAGGCAGCGGAATGGAAAGCTGATACTTCTCCCCACAGGCAATCTCTGCCTGCACCCCATACGGGTCCGCCTGCACACTCAGCACAGTGCCCGGCGGGCAGATCAGGTGCGCCCCGATCCGCTCGGCTTCGGATTCCAGGATATTCCGTCCCGGTCCATCCGCAGCAACACAGGTCTTTTGCCGGCACATAATGCCGGCTTTTTCACGTGCTATGTCTTCAATCGTATCCCCAAGATACTGCCTGTGGTCCAGACCAATGGATGTGATACCGCTCAGATCTGCAGGAATCGCTGTGGTCGGATCATTCCGCCCGCCCATCCCTGTTTCAAGAATCCAGACGCCCACCTGTTCCCGCTGGAAAATCAGCGCTGCCAGTGCCGTCCCGAGTTCAAACGGAGTGGGATAGACACCCTCTCTGTTGAGTGCCTCTGCGCACCGGAGGACTTCGCTTCCGCAGCTGCTGATCATTTCATCGGTTGCGGTTCTGCCGTCGATCCGGATTCTCTCAGCATACTGCTGAAGAAAAGGCGACGTAAAAAGACCTGTACGATAAGGCCGCAAAGCCGACTCAAGCATCGCACAGGTACTTCCCTTCCCGTTGGTGCCCGCCACGTGAATGACGGGCACGCTGGGATGGATATTCAGCGCTTTCATGAGTCTGGCTGTGTTTTCAAGCCCCCGTTTGACACCATTCTCACGGGAGGCATGAATCTTTTCAATCACTGCCCTGGCTTCCATAAACGCCACTTTCTTTGATTATTTGGATTCTTTGAGTTCCTGGATGCGCGCAGAAAGCGCTTCAAGACGTGCACGGTTCTTTTCCAGCTTTTCTCTTTCTCCCTGAACGAGAGCAGCCGGTGCCTTGGACACAAAGCCCGGATTGTTCAGTTTTCCTTCCGTGCGCTCAATCTCTTTGACAAGGTTCTCATGTTCCTTGCCAAGACGTGCAATCTCCTTGTCGATATCCACCAGATCGCCCAGAGGAATATACAGAGTACCAGCATAGGTGACGCTTGTCACGGTCTTTTCTGTCACATCAGAGGCAGAAGCAATCAGACGGGACTGAGACACACCTGCAAGGCGTGCAAAGTACAGCGATGCATGCGCGATGGTTTCCTGCCAGCCTTCAGAAGGCAGAATCATCAGACGGGTGCGGCGGCCGGCAGGCACATTCATCTCAGAACGCATGTTGCGGATCTGACGAATGACTTCCATGATGCCTTCCATCTTGCTGCAGTCTTCCGGATAATTATATCCCTCGCTGTCAGGCCAAGCCTTCAGCATAAGGAATCCTTCGGAATCCGGCAGGTAGTGATACACCTGTTCTGTCAGGAACGGCATGAACGGATGGAGCAGCTTGAGCAGGCCTTCCAGCACATAGAGCAGCACAGCCTGCACATTGCGCTTGGCTGCCTCATCTTCACCCAGCAGCCAGGGCTTTGCCATTTCAATGTACCAGTCGCAGAATTCAGACCAGGCGAAATCATAGACACGGGTTGCGGACAGGCCAAAATCGCCTTCTTCATTGTGGGCCGTGATATCGCGCACTGCGTCATGGAAACGGGTCAGAATCCACTTGTCCGCAATGGTCAGTGTCTCAGGATTGATATCGACATGCTCCTGCGTATTCATGAGCACGAAGCGGCTTGCATTCCAGACCTTGTTGGCAAAGTTTCTGGCAGCCTCCACCTTTTCCGTGGAATAGCGGGTATCGTTTCCGGGGCTGACACCCATCAGCAGGGAGAAGCGCAGTGCGTCAGCGCCATACTGATCAACCACTTCCAGAGGGTCCACACCATTGCCGAGAGACTTGGACATTTTTCTTCCCAGCTCATCACGGACAAGGCCATGAATCAGCACGGTTTCAAAAGGAGTCTCGCCCATCTGCTCAATGCCTGAGAAGATCATGCGGGAAACCCAGAACGTGATGATGTCATAACCCGTCACCAGCATGGTGGTCGGATAGAAGTACTTCAGGTCTTCCGTCTCATCCGGCCAGCCCAGGGTCGAGAAAGGCCACAGAGCAGAGGAGAACCAGGTATCCAGAACATCCTCGTCCTGAGTCAGATGCGTGCATCCGCACTTCGGGCAGACCGTCGGATCCGTCCGGCTGACGATCACTTCTCCGCAGTCATCGCAGTACCATGCGGGAATCCGGTGTCCCCACCACAGCTGTCTGGAAATGCACCAGTCGCGGATATTGCGCATCCAGTTCATGTAGGTTTTTTCAAACCGTTCCGGGAGGAAACGGGTCTTCCCGGTTTCGACAGCTTCAATAGCCGGCTTGGCGAGCGGTTCCATCTTGACAAACCACTGTCTGGACACCATCGGCTCGACCACGGTGTGGCAGCGGTAGCAGGTTCCGACTTCGTGCTTGAGCGGCTCAATTTTGCCCAGGAAACCGCCGGCCTCAAGATCCTTGACAATGGCCTTGCGTGCTTCCATTGTGGTCATGCCGGCATACTTGCCGCAGTCGAGAACGACCGGTTCATTCACTGCAGCCTTTCCGCTGGCAATCAGTTCCTCATTTTCGCGCTTTTCCTTGGCACCCGTCATATGGCCGTCATAGGTGAAGACACGCACGATGGGAAGCTGATGGCGCTGACCGACTTCATAGTCATTCGGGTCATGGGCAGGTGTAATCTTGACGACACCTGTTCCCTTGGTCATGTCTGCATGTTCGTCAAGGACGATCGGGATTTCCCTGTTCACAAGCGGCAGAATCACGTGGCAGCCATGCAGATGCTTGAAACGTTCATCCTCGGGATTGACAGCAACAGCGGTATCACCCAGCATGGTTTCCGGACGCGTGGTTGCCAGCTCGATCATTTCGCCGGTTTCCTTAACCGGATAAAAGAGATGCCAGAAATTGCCGTCTTTCTCTTCATATTCCACTTCCGCATCGGAAATCGATGTCTGGCAGCAGGGGCACCAGTTGACCAGACGTGTTCCGCGGTAAATGAGTCCCTTATCGTACAGGGAGCAGAAGACTTCACGAACGGCTCTGGAGCAGCCTTCGTCCATCGTAAAACGCTCGCGGCTCCAGTCACAGGAAGAACCCATGCGGCGCTGCTGGAGGGTGATACGGTTTCCGTACTGTTCCTTCCAGGCCCAGGCTCTCTTCAGGAATCCTTCTCTGCCAAGGCTTTCTTTCGTCAGACCTTCTTCACGCATCTTATCGACAATCTTGACTTCCGTCGCGATGGCTGCGTGATCTGTTCCGGGCAGCCAGAGTGTCGGGTCGCCCTTCATGCGATGATAGCGGATGGCGGCATCCTGCAGTGTGCAGTCCATGGCATGGCCCATGTGAAGCTGGCCTGTGATGTTGGGCGGCGGCATGACAATGGTGAAGGGCTTCTTTCCCTCTACACGATGGGCAACAAACGCCCCACTGCTTTCCCATGCCTCATAGATTTCTTTTTCAATCGCCTGTGGATTGAATTTGGTTTCCATTGTCTGTTCCATAGTTCCTCCCTTGATTTCCTGTTCTTATGTCATAAACAGCCAAAGTGCACCGGCGGCGGCCAGTGCGCATCCGATTCCCTTCAGGATGAGTTCGCCGTTCGGCTGCTCTTTGAGCAGAAAACCTGCCAGCTTCCTGCTTCCATAGGCACACAGTGCACCGAGCAGAACCAAAAGGACAGCGGGATGCATCAACCGTTCCAGCATCGTTCGTCTCCTGCCTTGAATAAAATAAAAAAGCAGGCCATCCCGAAGGACGGATCTGCTCCGTGGTACCACCTTTTTTCGCAGACAAAGTCTGCCTCAACTGCACGATAACGGATGCTTCCGTGCGGTTTCCCGCTGTTTCTCCCAAAGCGACCTTCCTCCGCAGGCCACTGCAGGCAGCCTTTCAGCCTTTGAACTGCCCTCTCTTGGCCGGCATGCGGAGTACTCCTCTTTGTTCATCGAAAACAATATTTAGGCGTCTTTCTTGCCCTGATTTTCTTTTTCTTCGAGCTTCAGGACGTCCGTGCCATCATAAAAACCGCAGAATTTGCAGATATGATGGGACAGCTTCATCTTATGGCACTTGGGGCACTCGACGATGGCGGGCTGCTCCAGTTTCCAGTTTGCACGGCGGCTATGTTTGCGAGCCTTGGAAATTTTTCCCTTCGGAAGAGCCATGTTCACACCTCCTCATACATCTCATCCATGATATCGTGACATATGTCACTCCTGGTCAGCACCGCTCTGAGAGAGCAGCTGCTGCAATGCCGCAAAAGGATGCTGACCAGTCAGTTCCTTCTGGCATGTATCGGGATCTTCCTCATCAAGATACTGTACATATCCCTGGCAGTCCGGTTTGCAAAGAAACCGCATCGGAAGATGCATCACTGCATAGGACATGGCCAGCTTCTCCAGATCAACGACATGACCTGTATAAGTAAAGATCTCATCGTCTTCCGGATCGCCTTCGCGCTGAAACAGCTCCCGATAATCTGCTTCTACAAAGGCACTGCCATCTTTGAGGCAATTGGCACAGCGGGCATGGGCATGAACAGTCAGCCTGCCTTCCACTTCGACGTCACCATTCTCCATGGCTTCGTACGATCCGGTCAGGTGCGCTGAATCAAAGCGTACCAGTTCTCCACAGACATTCTGCGGGGCAATGGCCTGCTCCACATCATACACATATCGTGTCCCCGGATTCCGGGTTGCTGTCGAGACATCAAGCACGTTTCCAGTCCTCCTCGTCGTGACCATGCTGTATTATACGGACCCCTTTAGTTTTTGTCAACCGCCTTTTTTCAAGGCTTTGAGTGTGTTTTCAGAGTTTCTGGGGCCAGCAGGGCATTTCTGGAATGAGCGGGGGATCATTTTCATGCATCCCTCTCTCAGGATGAAAAAGGAACCGGAATTTTCCGGTTCCTCAGCAGTTTCTGTACCGATCAGTTGTAAGGATCCCTGTGCATATTGTAGGACTTGGAATTATCCGGAACTTCCTCCAGTCCATTCGCGTTTCTGACCGTTTTTGTCAGAGACGGAGGAGTTTCCATGACATGATTCCAGGCTGTCTGCTCGACCATGCCTTCCATGGATGCCTTTTCCGTCAGGTTGGACTTATTCACCCACACACGAAGGCCATTCGCTTCAATCTGATAGAAATTCCCCTTTTTCTCCCAGATATCCACCTGAAGTCCGCAGGGCAGTGCGTCCACAATATAGGACTTGGAGGAAGCGGACAGCACATTGACCGTAACGGTATTGTCAATTGCGCCGCCGGCCGTCAGAATGCCTTTTCCCTTCGGTTTCTTGTCCACGGTAATGCTGGCAAGCATATTGGTCTTGACGCATCCCACAATGCCGTCAACATAGACACGGCTGTAGTTGGAACCGGCCTTGACGATGCCGACAATGGTACCGGTCTTCAGGTAGCCAATCACGCGGCTTCTCGGATTGGGTTCGGCCAGGAACTGAACATACCCGTCGGCGGTTGCCCTTGCGTAGGCCACCATCTTGTTCTTCTTCGCACCTTCAGAGAAGCGGACCGAATTTGTCTTGACGGAGGACAGTTCTCCTTCGTTGTTGACCAGGCATGTATTGGTGCCGATCAGAACGATATTCTTCAGGTTTTCCGGAACCTCATACTGATCTGCAGGCAGTGCAGTCGGAACCGGTGTGGCTGTCGGCGCAGCATCCACCTGCGCAGCCGCAGCAGGTTCCTGTGCAGCCGCAGCAGGTTCCTGTGCAGCGACAGGAGCCGCCGTCACAGCAGGCACACTTGCGGGAGCCGGGGCTTCCGTTGGAGCAGAGAAGGTGATGACTTTCGACACTGTATTCTCTTCCGCCGGAGTGGGAATCGTTTCCACAGCCTGCTCCTGAACTTCTTCTGCAGCAGGTTCTTCTGCAGCGGGCTCAGTATTCACGACTGTCTCCTCTTCCACTGTCGCAGAATCAGAAACAGCATCGGTGGCCAGAATCGATCCGTCCTTCGCCTCAAAGATTCGGTCGGAATAGCGATCGTTGAGGAATGCGGCAATCTCTTCCGGCTGGCCTTTGAGTGTCTCCGGTATGGTCTCAATGCTGCCATCCTCAAGAACCACTGTCGCTACAGCGATGGTCAGGTCCGTTCCTGAAACATAGCCCTCTTTTACAGACTCGCCGTCCAGATAGCTGATCTTCCAGCGATTGCTCATGACATCATATTCATGCGTCAGAACATAGGTGCCGGCCGGCAGGGATGCAGCGTTTTCTTTATCGACAGCATTCGCATATACCATCGTTTCATGGATTGTTTTGTTGACGCACTGTGCATTCCATTCCTTTTCGGTCACGGCCAGAGCGCCGCTCAGCTGAAATGCCAGAGCAAAAACGAGAAGCAGACTGATGATTCTTTTTTTCATCGCAGTTCATATCCTCCCCATTACAGAATAAATCTGCACCTATCTAAAATACCACACTTAAACTATTGAGTCAACGTCAACTCCTGTCCTCTTTTCCTGCGGCGCGGCGCATTTCCGTGAATTTCCGTGGATGCATGTTCTTTCATTGTATTCAGAAGACTGCTTCGTTGACAGTCCAGCCATCTGCCGCTATAATCATTGTGCCGCATGGCATGTGCGGTATATTGTGATATCACCAAGGAGGCAAAGAAGGGCATGCAGCGCAGTTTCTCTCAGAATCTGCTTCCTGTCGCAATTCAGGTACGGTCGATATGTTTCAATAAGGCAGTAGCCTGATCGCAGTTCTCTGCAGCCTTTCTGCATCACGCCAAGACCCGTGTGGCAGATATGTGTCTGCAGCCTGACGTACAGGCTGCAGACTTTTATATATCTGTTCGAAAACGATAGGAGGTTCTTTTCATGCAGCTCAATGGCGCAAGAATCCTGCTCGAGTGTCTCAAAGAGCAGGGGGTTGACACCATTTTCGGTTATCCGGGCGGCACTATTCTCAACGTCTATGACGAGTTGTATAAAATGGGTGATGAGATTCACCATGTGCTGACAGCCCATGAGCAGGGGGCGTGCCATGCCGCAGACGGATATGCACGTTCCACCGGCCGCGTCGGCGTCTGTTTCGCCACTTCCGGCCCTGGCGCCACCAATCTGGTCACCGGCATTGCAACCGCCTATCTTGATTCCTCCCCCATCGTGGCCATCACCTGCAATGTGTCCACCGGCCTGATCGGTAAGGATTCATTTCAGGAAGTGGATATTACCGGCGTTACCATGCCCATCACGAAGTGCAATTTTCTCGTGCGCTCTGTGAACAACCTCGCTGACACGGTCCGGGAGGCTTTTGCCATTGCGCGCAGCGGTCGTCCCGGCCCTGTTCTGATCGATATTGCCAAGGATGTCACTGCCCAGATGGGAGAATACACGCCCATGGCAAGAAAAAATCACGGAAAAAGCGGCCATCTCGGTGCCCTCATGCAGCGCTATGATTTCAAGCCGCCGGAACCCGACGGAGATGACATCCGTCTTCTCGCGGATATGCTCCGGCAGTCCGAAAAGCCCTTCATCATCTGTGGCGGCGGCGTTGTCCGCTCCCGGGCGCATGAGATCTTTTCCGCCTTTGCCCACCGCGTGGATGCCCCGGTCGCACTGACGGTCATGGGCGCAGGTGCGCTGTCCGGAACAGACCCTCTGGTCACCGGCATGATCGGCATGCATGGTTCCCAGGCAAGCAATATTGCCGTGGATGAATGCGATCTTCTTCTGGCCATTGGCTGCCGCTTCTCAGACCGTGTGGCGTTGAAAACGGACACCTTTGCCCAGCACGCAAAGATTGTTCAGATTGATATTGACCGTTCGGAAATCAATAAGAATGTTCAGACCGATCATCATATTGTCGGTGATGCCGGACGTGTTCTTGAGCTCCTGATGGAACTCGTTCCCGAAATGCATCACGATGCATGGAAAGCAGAGGTCTTCTCTCACCCCCGCGAGACCATCTATGATGAACATCCGGGCTGCCTGACTCCGGGCCAGATTCTCGGAGCCATTGTGTCCGCTGCCCCGAAGGATTCCATTGTTTCCACCGACGTCGGACAGCACCAGATGTGGGCCATTCAGCATTTCCACTTTGATTACCCGGGTCAGCTCCTGACTTCCGGCGGCTTCGGCACCATGGGATTCGGCCTTGGCGCTGCAATCGGTGCCCAGACAGCTTTCCCGAACAAGAGAGTGCTTCATATCACAGGCGACGGCTCGTTCCGGATGAACTGCAATGAACTCTCGACCGTTCAGTATTACGGTCTTCCTATTATTACAGTGATCTTCGACAACCGCACGCTCGGCATGGTCCGCCAGTGGCAGACGCTGATCTACGGAGGACGTTTTTCACAGACAACACTGGACCGTGCGCCGGACTTTGTGCGTCTCGCAGAAGCCTATGGCCTCAACGGCTTCCGTGCCTCCAGTCTGGAAGAGTTCGAGACGGTTTTCCAGCAGGCACTTGCCAGTCCGCGCGGATCGGTCATCGACTGCCTGATTGACATTGATGAAAAAGTCCGTCCCATGGTGGGCGGCGGCAGTCATATTACCGACTTCATGCTGAACTGAGAGGAGCGAGCATTATGAATCCTACGAATCGTCATACCCTCGCCGTTCTCGTCGACAACGAGTCCGGTGTTCTCTCACGTGTGGCACGACTGTTCTCCGGAAAAGGCTACAACATTGAAAGCCTCGCAGTGGGCACGACGGATAATCCGGCCATTTCCCGAATCACAATCGAAGTCATTGCAGACGATCAGCAGCTGAATCTCCTGTGCAATCAGCTGCGCAAACTGATCTGTGTCCACTCCGTCAAAGCGCTGAAGCCTGAACACGCTATCCGCCGTGAACTGATGCTCATCAAGGTCAGCTCCGGTGACAGTGTTCAGCGCAACGAAATCATTCAGATCGCAAACATTTTCAGAGCTTCCATCATCGATGTCTCCAAAGCCAGCATTACACTTGCTGTCATTGGTGATGAAACCAAAACAGAAGCCATCCAGAATCTCCTGACCGAATTCGGCATTCTGGAACTGGTCCGCACCGGCATGGTTGCCCTCGAACGCGGGCAGTACACCATTGACGAGCAGACCAAGATGAAGGGCGAATTTGACTACGGCAAAAACGTACTTCGCGAAACATTCTTTGAATAATGATACTGGGAGGAATTGCTATGCAGTCAGATCAGATCAAACAGGGCGTCGAGCGTGCGCCAAACCGTTCCCTGCTGTATGCACTGGGACTGACAAAAGAGGATATGGATCGTCCGCTGATCGGTATTGTCAGTTCATACAATGAAATTGTTCCCGGTCACATGAACCTCGACAAGATTGCCGATGCGGTGAAAATGGGCATTCTGGAAGCCGGCGGCTATCCTGTGCTCTTCCCTGCCATTGCTGTGTGTGACGGCATTGCCATGGGACATGTCGGCATGAAGTATTCCCTGGTCACCCGTGACCTGATCGCCGATTCCACCGAGGCCATGGCCATTGCGCATCAGTTCGATGGACTGGTGATGATTCCGAACTGCGATAAGAACGTTCCTGGCCTTCTGATGGCCGCAGCACGTGTCAATGTTCCGACGGTCTTCGTGTCCGGTGGTCCCATGCTGGCCGGCCGGCTTTCTGACGGACGCCGCACCTGTCTGAGCCATATGTTCGAGGCAGTCGGTGCCTACAAGGCCGGAACCATGGATGAAGACGGTGTGCGTGACTATGAAGAGAACGCATGCCCCTCCTGCGGATCATGCTCCGGTATGTATACCGCCAACTCCATGAACTGCCTGTGCGAAGCCATCGGCATGGCGCTGCCCGGCAACGGCACCATTCCCGGGGTCTATTCCGCCAGACTGCGTCTTGCCAAGAAAGCCGGACGCCAGGTCATGGAAATGGTCCGCCGCAACATCCGTCCCCGTGATATCATGACAGAAGCCGCTTTCCGCAATGCTGAAACCGTGGACATGGCTCTGGGATGCTCCACCAACACCATGCTGCATCTTCCCGCCATTGCCCATGAGGCGGGCATCACCATTGACCTGAACATGTCCAACGAGATTTCTTCCCGCACGCCGAACCTCTGTCATCTCGCCCCTGCCGGCGACACCTTCATGGAAGATCTCGAGCAGGCCGGCGGCGTCAGTGCCGTCATGAAAGAGCTGGCCGATGCAGGGCTTCTCGATACCTCACTGATGACGGTCACCGGGAAAACGGTCGCTGAAAACATCCAGAACGCCAGAAATCTTGATGAAAACATCATTCGTCCCCTGAGCCGTCCTTATTCTGTCACCGGCGGCATCGCCGTCCTTTTCGGAAACCTTGCGCCGGACGGATGCGTCGTCAAGCAGAGCGCTGTTGCAGCATCCATGATGGTTCATGAAGGGCCTGCCCGTGTGTTCGACTCTGAAGATGACGCGATTGCAGCCATTTATGATCGGAAGATTGTTCCCGGCGACGTCGTTGTCATTCGGTACGAAGGTCCCCGCGGCGGTCCCGGTATGCGCGAGATGCTCAATCCCACCAGCGCCATCGTTGGTATGGGACTGGGTGAATCTGTTGCCCTGATCACCGACGGACGTTTTTCCGGTGCCACCCGCGGTGCCTCCATCGGACATGTCAGCCCTGAAGCTGCTGCCGGCGGCAATATCGCGCTCGTCAAAGAGGGCGACCTGATTGCGATTAACATTCCCGAGCACACCATCACCCTCAAAGTTTCCGACGAGGAACTCAACGCACGCCGTGAGCAGTGGGTCTGCCCGGAACCCAAGATCAAGACCGGCTATCTCGCAAGATACGCCAAAATGGTCTCCAGTGCCGACAAAGGTGCCGTTCTCTCCTGATTGACAGATGAACACGTTTCCAATCGCCCTGCCTCCTATCCAGCCTTCAGGAAGCAGGGCTTCCCTGTATGAACCCGGCTTCCGCTTCTGGCTCTGGACATTCCATCCCTGCAAAAGACATGAAGCAGTCGCCTGCCGCCCTGTCCGTTCCGAAACGGGCACATGAAAGGAAATGTCATGTATCGAGAAACCGATTCCCTGATCCTCTATTCTTCACTGCCCCAGGACAGTATTCTCATGAAGCTTTCAGGCATCTGGTCTGACTGGGAATCCCAGCGGGATACACCTGCCTCTCTGACCCACCGCATCTACACCGAAGTCAAGCGCATCCTTGACATTTCCACAGCCTATGGTTTTGACCGCAATCTGTGGCAGTGCTATCTGACCTTTGTCATGATCTCCCATGAGAATTCATTTGCGCTGACCTGTGAAAGACGCGGCCCCAAAGAAGGCACCATTAATCTCATTGCAAAGCATGATTTCGATGTCTTTCTTCGTCTTCTGCACTTTGACTTTGGCCCCATTGAAGAAAGCCTGAAGATCAACTGCTTTTCTCTGCTCTGCGAATATCAGGCCATTCCCAAGCGCCAGCAGCTGTTCAACCGACATGTGTCCGAACGCGTCTGCGCGCTCTCTGAGAAGCTTGCCTGCGCGAAAGATGCCGATGAGGTTTTCGACCTGGTCACAGACCATTTCAGCCGTTTTGGTGTCGGTCTTTTCGGTCTCAACCGGGCCTTCCGCCTGCAGGAACACGGAAACGACATTGAAATCACTGCCATCAACAATATGGATGCTGTCACACTGTCTGACCTGATCGGGTATGATGCCCAGAAAGCGGAAATCCGTGCGAACGTCGAAGCATTTCTTGCCGGCAGGCCGTTTAACAATATGCTGCTTTACGGGGATGCAGGAACCGGAAAATCCACGTCTGTCAAGGCCCTGCTCAATGAGTACTGGGAAGACGGATTGAGGATCATTGAATTATACAAGCATCAGTTTTCCAGGCTCTCTGAAGTCATTTCAACGGTCAAGAACCGCCAGTATCGCTTCATGATCTTCATTGACGACCTTTCTTTTGAAGAAAATGAAGTGGAGTACAAATTTCTGAAGGCTGTCATTGAAGGCGGTCTGGAATCCCGCCCTGACAATGTCATGATCTGTGCAACATCCAATCGCCGGCATCTGATCCGGGAGACCTGGAATGATCGAAATGATATGGAACACAACGGGGATGTTCATCGTTCAGACACGATGCAGGAAAAGCTGTCCCTTGCTGCACGCTTTGGATGTGCTGTCAGCTACAGTGCGCCAGGCCATCGTCTGTTCCAGGAGATTGTCAAAGGGATTGCGCAGCGCTATCCGGAACTGCAGATGACCGAAGAAGAGCTGTTGCTTGAGGCCAATCGGTTTGAAATCCGTCACGGCGGTGAGAGCGGACGCTGTGCACAGCAGTTCATTAACATGCTGGTCGGAAGAATCAAGCCTTCCGCCGGACAATAATCCACACGTTCAAGGCCCGACCACGGGCCTTTTTGTTTTTCCCTGTTCCAGGCACTGTCCATCAAACAGGCTGCAGGAGAATGGAGTCCTTTATCGAATGAATATGTATTCATGTTTTCTCTGAATAATCTTTCTGATGCTTACCCGGCTTTTTTTCATATATTCCCAGGTCACTCTGATCATCTGGAAAGGATGGATGTCCGTGGCTTATTTTGGTCACTTTTACCTGGATAAGGAAAAAGACATGATTGTCGAGTTGGACATGGAAGGCCAGGAATTATCCTATGTGCTGCGCACGCCAAACCACGCGACCGGCAATCTGATTACCAATCTCGCGCGCCTGTGTCATCTTCCCCTGGACACAGATAAGGACGGCCTGAAAATCATCACGGGGGTTCTCCCCTGCTATGTGGATGCCAACAATCGTCTGCTGTATGTCTTTCGTCTTCTGGACACAAAGATTGCCAACATCTATCCGGACGGCACGATTGAGCGGAAGGCCTCCATCCCGGCTATTTCCAAAACGCTCATGAGTCAGACCAAGGATTATCTGCTCGACTTCAGAAAAACCGTCGTCAAGACCTACATCCTGCGCGAATGCAAATTTGAAACCGATCTGCATACCCACATGAATGCCAATCTGACGCCGGACATTCTCATTGCCCTGGGGATCCATCATCAGATCCGTTATCCGCTCTATTACATCCGCAAGCTTGGACTGAAGTGTACACCGGCTCAGGAAGCCCTGCTTGCCCAGCGCCGCAGCAGGTCTGCCGAAGCGTTCAGGGACTCTCCGCTTCGCGGCAAATACCTTGAGCGAAAGATCAATGACAATACCTTTCTCAATTTTGCAGACCTGATGACTGAAAGCCCGGAAAATGCAAAATGGAATATTCCCCGCATCCGCGCATCACTCGCCATTCTGAAAGACGGACAGGCTGTCTTTACAAACCTTGAGAAAGTCTATCTGTACCGTTATGTTTTCTGCAAAGGCGTAAAGAGTGAAGACAGATCCTCCTACACACCTGAGATGGCTGACCGGATTCCCGATGAGGACATTGTCCGTTATCTCCGGCAGATGGCCGATGACCGGAAAAATCCGTCCTATGCGGGCAACACCCTCTTCCAGGACAAACTGCTCTGGATCGCCAGAAGCTACGCGCGGTGCGGCATTCATTATGTTGAGATCTCCGATACCACACTGGTCAAAAAAGAAGCGGCCGCCTCCATGCTCCGGCAGGTGCATCAGGTCATGCCGGCCATTTTCGCTGAAACCGGCGTCCTGATCCGCTTCCTGGCCGCCATTCGAAGGACGCCCCTGACCATTCTGAAAGATCATATTGATCGGGATGATTCGTTCCGGGAGAATCTCCAGGTCCTCCGGGCGGTCGCAGAGGATCCGTATGTTGCCGGCAGTGATATTATCGGTGAGGAAATCAATGATATCCGTGATCTGACGCCCATTCTGCATGAGATCACGTCGATCGCACGGGACATTCCCACCTTCACGATCCGTGTTCATGCCGGGGAGAACGACAGTCTTCGGGATAATGTTGCCAACACGCTCAAATGCATCCGCGATTCGCTATCCCCGGGTCAGCCCATGCCGCACCTTCGGATCGGTCACGGCTTATACACTGCCAATCTGCGCACCATCAAGGGCAGACAGCTTGTCGCCGATCTCAGGAATGCCGGTGCCGTGCTTGAGTTCCAGATCACGTCCAACGTTCGCCTCAACAACCTCAGTTCCATGGGAAATCACCCGCTTCGCCAGTATCTTCATGCCGGTGTCAAGTGTGTGCAGGGAACAGACGGCGGTGCACTCTACGGCACCGATTCCATCGACGAAGAGCTGTCCCTGGAAAAAATGCTGAATCTGACGCATGACGACCTGATGCACATGCATTCAACCGAGCTTGAGGTAATGCACAGCGGGATTGCTGCTTTCCACAGCAAAATGGACGTATTCCGTGCACGCCTCGCATCGCAGTCCGTGCAGGATTACTATGAGCGCGCCATCCGTGACCAGGCCCTGAACGCATCTTCTCTTCTGGTTCTTCCGCGCCTTCAGGACAGCCAGGAAGTCTTTGCCGGACAGATCCATGAACTGCCCATTGACCGCGTCCCTGTCATTCTCGTGGGCGGTTCCTTCAATAATGACCGCCATCTGACTCGCTGCCACCCCGATGTCTGCCAGCAGATCCGGGACATCCTCGACAGTGCCGACCCTGAGAAAATGTTTTTTGTCATCGGCCATTCGATGAGCGGTTATGAACAGTTCCTGGTCTCCCAGGACCGCGGACGGCATGATATCTATGCCTTTGTCCCCTCCAAAATATCCGGCACCGATGCAAAGCGCCTGAAACAGACTGACGTATCCGTCCGTGTATCCATCGAGCCGTCTCCCATGGCCATCTATAAGAGCATCTCCTATGAAATATTCAAGCGCCGCCCGTCCGTTCTCATTGCGCTGGACGGAAATTCTTCTGCAGAAAACATGATCCAGGAAGCCAGAAATGGAAAAGGCGGCTGTCACATTTATGTTCTCAGCCGCGCAAAAATGCTTCGGGAAAAAGCGCTCTCCCTGCAGGGCTATGTAACTCTCTTCAGCCCGTCCTATGCTCTTTCTTCTCCCCTTCAGGAGATCATTGACTCCGACTTTCACCTCTCCTGGTTCAGGGAGGATGCATCCGTCTAAAACAATCCAATGAAAAAGCTGCGCAGACACGCGCAGCTTTTTTTATTGGATTCCTGTCTTCTCAAGGTTAATGAACCGGCCTGATGACCGGTATGCAAATCAGGCACAGAGAACCTTGATCACCAGTTTGCGGACCACGCAGTCCCCCGCGGGTGTATTCCCGGGAGAATGCATTTCGCCGGGGAAGAAAATGGTGAACATGCCGGACGTCAGCAGATAGTCAATGGATTTCACGTCCGAGCAGGTCTGAAAATCACGAGTCTCATCCAGCGGATCCAGCCTGCCTTCATATCCCCATCCAAACTTCTCCGCACCATCAAGAATCAGCTGAATATCCGCATACTTTGCATGTGCTTCCCAGCTCATGTCCTTTTCCGTGAGGTGATTTTCCTGAGAGAGGATAAACACGTTTTCCCCGTCAACTGCATGTTTTCCAACCGGCAGACTCTTCAGGTCATTCTGCCTGAGATATGCGATCGCCGTCTTGAAGTTTTCTCCGAGGGAAGCATAGCGATCGAGATGTTCCATTGTGTCAATAATCAAGCTGAGCGCTCCTTTCCATATACCATCTGGCAGCCCCGATCATGCCTGCATCATTCCCGAGGGTTGCCCTTTCAATACTGAGATGTTCGGCAAACCTTGGCATTACTCCTGCTTTTACACGCTCCCTGAGCGGCTGCATGAGCAGCTGTTCCTGGACGCTGACTCCGCCGCCGATGAGCACCATGTCCGGATTAAAGATATGCACCAGCCCGGTGATTCCGTGGACAATATCATCAATCCACGCATCCAGGACCGAAAGCATGGCCCGGTCCCCTGCCTGGGCCCTCCTGAAGATTTCCTTCCCGTTCAGGTCTTCCGATCCCGCTTTCTCTTTCGCCCGTGCAATGAGTGCCGTGGTTGAAGCATAGCATTCAAAACAGCCTTTCTTTCCGCAGGTGCAGGTCATTCCATCGGCATATAAGGTAAAATGCCCCAGTTCCCCTGCGATGCCAAGGCTTCCGCTGTACAGTTTTCCTCCCAGAATGATGCCGCCGCCCACACCGGTTCCCAGTGTGAGCATGATCACGTTCTCAAGACCCTTTGCCCGGCCTGCAAAGCTTTCACCCAGCGCCGCGGCATTCGCATCGTTCAGGGCAAAGGCGGGCACATGAAACCTTGCCGACACTTCTTCGGCCAGATGACTGCCTTCCCAGTGAGGAATGCGTCCATTGGTTCCGATCACAATTCCCCTTTTGTCATCAATCTGCCCTGTCGCCGAGATGCCCGCACCTTCCACATCACATTGCTGTTCAGCCAGGAAGAGCTCGGCTTCTCTGAGTACGGTTTCCAGAATCGGTGTTCTGTACTGGTCAAAGCAGACAGATGCTTCTTTCCTCGCGTGAATCACGCCCTGACGGTCGCACAGTCCCATCTTCACCGCTGTGCCGCCGATATCCAGACACAGTATCATCGTCATCCACCTGCCCCGTCTATCGATTTTCAGTGAATCGCCCGAAAGAACCGTGCTGCAATTTCCAGCGGGCGTGTGATGGCGCCGCCAACTACGACAGCCCACGCTCCGAGCTCCAGCATTCTTTTGGCCTGTTCCGGCGTATGGATTCTGCCCTCGGCAATCACCGGACATGGAAGCGCTTTTGCAAGCCTCTCCACCAGTTCGAAATTCGGTTCGCCCGTATGATCTGCCGTTGCCCGGGTATACCCGTTCATCGTCGTTCCCACAAGGTCGGCCCCGGCCTCAAAGGCGGCCACTGCTTCTTCAAACGTTGCGCAGTCTGCCATAATGATGCTGTTGGGATACTTTTCTTTGACCTTTCGGAGAAATTCCGGTGCTGTCAGGCCGTCTCCTCTTGTACAGTCCGTGCAGTCAATGGAAATAATATCGGAAAGTGCATCCATGCACTCATCCACTTCGCGCATGGTCATGGTGATCCGGCCGGTATATCCTGGATATTCTCTTTTGATCAGTCCAATCACCGGCAGTCCGGTCTCTTCTTTGATGCCAATGATATCGCGCACAGAACTGGTGCGAATCATCTTTGCGCCTGCCTGTCTGGCTGCTCTGGCCATATACGGCATCAGGGAGCGCTCAGGGTCATACAGGGGTTCCCCGGGTGTGGCCTGACAGGACACAATAATTTCACCGTGCATGATTTCGAACAGTTCTTCCTTGGTCATTGTCTTCCCATCCTTCTGTCAAACGGTTTTTCTTCAGTCCGAACGAAGCGTCCGGAAGTCGTCATGGGTATTATACATTCAACCCGGAATTTTTGTCTATTTGCAAAGGGATTCATACGCCGCACAGCGAATCTAAGATTCAGTTCAATATCAAGCCATGAAGGAGAAGTCTGTATGATTCTTCAATCCTCAACCGTCAATGTTCTTGGAGACAGCATTACGGAAGGCAGCGGGGCCTCCTGCACTGAAAACCGTTTTACCAGTGTAATGGAACGGCTGTTTTCCATGAAAGTCAACAATTATGGCATTGGAGGGTCACGCATTGCAAGGCAGCGCATCATCACGGACTCTCGTGCTGACAGAGACTTCTGCATGCGTGCGCCTGAAATGGACCGTTCTGCAGATGCGGTGGTCGTTTTCGGGGGAACCAATGACTATGGGCATGGAACCGCCCCGCTTGGCGTCATGACCGACCGGACGCCGGACACCTTTTACGGTGCCTGCCACCATCTCATGACAACTCTTCTCGATCTCTATACGGGCAAACCCATTCTGATCTGTACGCCCCTTCGCAGAACGGATGAGGAGAATCCTCTGGGCGACGGGAGCAAGCCGTTTTCTGTTGCTCCGTTGCGGCAGTACCGTGATATTCTCATGGAAGTCGCATTTTACTATGCTCTGCCCGTTCTGGATCTCTACAGTGTTTCCGGCATTCAGCCTGCGCTTCCGCTGATTCAGGCACGCCTGATTCCGGACGGACTGCATCCGAATGATGCCGGCCACGCCATTCTCGCAAGAAAAATCGGCATGGCCCTCGCAGCACTGTAAGAAGCCGAAAAAGCAGGAGGTTTGATCTGATACAAGATCGTTCCTCCTGCTTTTTTCTGTGACTGTCTTATCGATCAGCGTCTGCTGTATCCCTGAATCCGCCTGAGATCCTGGACAATGTCCGGCAGCACACGGAGCACTTCATCCACTTCCGCCTCCGTATTCTCCCAGCCCAGCGTCATACGGAGTGAGGCATGCGCTGTATCCGCATCTCTCCCGATCGCAATCAGAACATGGCTCGGATCCAGGCTACCTGCTGTGCACGCGCTTCCGGAGGACGCCGCAATGCCTGCAAGATCCAGACGAAGCAGGACCGATTCTCCCTGCAGTCCAAGAATGGAAATGTTCAGATTGCCTGGCAGCCGCCCGTCCGGGCAGGCCGGCCCGTTCACAAGAACATCGGGTATGCGTTCCAGAATTCCCTTTTCCAGCCGGTCCCGGAGATTCCGGACATGCTGTGTATGCTCCTGGAGCTGTTCCACGGCATCCGTGACAGCGATCCCCAATCCGACAATGGCCGGCAGATTCTCCGTGCCGGCTCTCATGCGTCTCTCCTGATCACCACCATGCATCAGACGGTCCAGAACCGTTCCTTTGCGGATATACAGTGCGCCGACACCTTTCGGCCCGCCAAATTTGTGTGCGCTCAGCGAAAGCATGTCCACACCTTCTGCCTGCACATCCACCGGGATCGCACCGACAGCCTGCACCGCATCTGTGTGGAACAGAGCGCCGCGCGCATGGACTTCCTCCGCGATTTCCCGAATGGGTTCCAGTGTCCCGATCTCATTGTTTGCAGTCATGACAGAGACCAGTATCGTATCATCCCGCATGGCTTTTCTGACCTGTTCCGGTGTCACTCTTCCTTCGCTGTCCACCGGCAGACAGGTGATCTCAAACCCCTGCCCGGAGAGCCACTGACAGGTATGCAGCACCGCATGATGTTCAATCTGCGTGGTGATGATATGCTTTCCCCTGCTTTTCTGGGCAAAAGCAGCTCCTTTAATTGCCCAGTTGTCACTTTCCGATCCGCCGGAGGTAAAATAGATTTCCGATGCATTCTCAGCCCCGAGCGCATGCTGCACCTGTCTGCGGGCATTTTCAACCGCCTTTCTGGCGGTTCGCCCGGTCGCATGAATGCTGGAAGCATTGCCGTATATTTCCCGAAAATAGGGAATCATGCCATTCAACACGTGTTCTGTAACCGGTGTCGTTCCGGCATGGTCAAAATAAATGCGATCCATCATTTTCTTTTCCTCTCCGGATGCTGAAAATCATGCATTTCCAGTCAATCCCTCTGGTTCCGTATCCCGGACCTTCTCCACAAGACGAATTATACAGGATTCAGCCCAATTCAGAAAGACCGGATTCCTGCACGGATGTGATCTTCAATCCCTGCTTTTTCCGTGATATAATCCGATTGATCCTTTTCAAGGCGGTGGCCCCATGAAAAAACTGATGACTTTGTGTTTTCTGCTTTCCCTGATGCTGGTTTTGGCAGCCTTTGGACATGCATCTGCCGATTCCGGCATTGTCATTTCTGAAATCATGGCCAGCAATGGCACCTGGTCCGGCGGACATGCGTACGACTGGATTGAACTTCATAATACAGGGAAAAAAGCTGTCGATATTTCCGGATGGTATCTGAGTGATTCAGAAAAAAATCCCACGAAATGGCAGTTTCCTTCCGGGACCAAGATCAAAGGAAACGGCTACATCCTCATCTACTGCACCGGCGAGGAAATGAAACCCGGGAGCAAAGGCGTCTACTACAGCAACTTCAAGCTGAGCGCTTCCGGAGATGATGCCGTGTTGACCAGCAGCGCTCAGGAAACGGTCTGCGTGGTATCGTTCCCCTCACAGTACGGCAATATTTCCTGGGGCATTCCCCATAACGGCAGCGGCTACGGTTATTTCGAGGAAGCAACCCCCGGCAAAAAGAACGGGAGCACGGTCTGTCAGGCTCGTGTTGCCACTCCGGTCATTGAAACTTCCGGTGGTTTTTTCACTGATGCAGTCACTGTTTCCGCTTCCGGCCCGGAAGGCAGCACCCTGCGCTACACACTCGACGGTTCTGCCCCGACGAAAAAGAGCAAAACCTTTCCCGCTGACGGTCTGAAGATTTCTTCGACCGCAGCCCTGCGCGTCCGTGCCTTTGAAGAGAGCAAGATTTCTTCCTCCACCGTTTCCTGCACCTATTTCATCAATGAAAGCCTGCCTGTGGCCGTCGTTTCCCTGACAACCGATCACAGTTATCTGTTCGGGAAAAAAGCAGGCGCTCTTGCCAAGGGAACCGGATCGGTACCGAATTATGACAAGCCTTACGAATATCCCATCAATATTGAATATTTTGATGAAAACGGGACCTGTCTGATCAATCAGGTCGGTTCCTTCACCGCCAGCGGACACAGTGCCAAACAAAATGCGCAGAAATCCATTGCCCTGTATGCCCGAAAGGCTTACGGTCCTGAGTATTTTGACTTCAGTCCTTTCCCCAACCGGGATTACAGCAAATACAAATCGATTCTCCTGCGCTCCACCAACTCGGATGCCTATTCCGAGCGCTTAAGAGACGTTGTATTCTGCTCCCTGGCCGATCCGCTTGACCTCTGCCATCAGGATGCACGCCCCATTGTTGTCTTCATCAACGGAGAATACTGGGGACATTACAATCTCAGGGAAAAAATCAACAAATACATGGTTGCGCAGTGGGAAGGCATCAGTCTGGACGATGAGGCAACCGTCGATCAGATTGATATTCTCGCCCGCACAGGCTCCGACGATTATGTGCAGAACGGTTCCAACGCGGACTGGCTTGAACTGTGCAGCTTCTGCAAGACCAAAGATCTGAATATTCCGGAGAATCTCGCCTTTGTCGATGAACGGATTGATATCGACAACCTGTTCACCCATGCAGCGTTTGAAATCATTTCGGGAAATACCGATATCACCAATGTCCGCATGTACCGCGTGCCCGGCGGAAAATGGAAATATCTGCTGTTTGATGTCGAGGCCAGCTTCGGGTCCGATTCCGACTCAGAGGTCACGCCGCTGAACAACTATATCAAACCCGTCAGCGCGAAATATGCCGCTTTCCGTCATGAGCCGCTGAATGCACTGCTCGCCGTCCCGGAAATGCGTTCCCGTTTCCTGACCAAATTTGCCGAGGTGCTGGACGCTTCCTTTCTCTGGCCGTTTGTTGAATCGCGCTTCGCCAAATGGGAAGCTGTGCTGGAAGAACTCCTGCCCCGTCACAACACGCGCTGGCCGTACCTCACCATGAAGCGCTGGCGCACCAACGTCAATGCAACCAAGTATTATGCCCGTGTGCGCCCCAAGAAAATTGTATTCATGCTCAAAAAGCGCATGAAACTGACCGACGAGGAAGTCTCCATGTACTTTGGCGAAGTCCAGGAAAAGCTGAACACACTCAACACACTGAACTGATCCGTCCCCATGCAGCGCATCAGAAAAGGGAATCCCTGCGGACTCCCCGTTCCAATGCGCTGCATCATTCATCTTTTTTCTTCTTCAAGGCATCGTTTCATCATTTCAACGCACTGTCTGTGTGCCCTTGGCGTGCCGGCCATAATATCAGAAGGCTGTACAAACGAGACCGGCGACCCATCCATCTGCGTAATCAAACAGCCTGCTTCCTGGAGAATGATGACCGAGGCCGCATAATCCCACGGTTTCAGGGCAAACTCTGTATAGATGACCCCGCCTCCGCCTGCCACCATGCACAGGGCCCAGGCCCCGGTCCCGAGGGTCCGGATGCCCAGTGCCCGCTGGAACAGATTGCTGACGTAGTCCATCAGTGCGCGAATGTGCTCATCATTGTATGCTGCACAGCCATAAAAGGCGATGCCTTCCTCCAGGGGAAGATCCTCTGTCCGGATACGCCGGCCGTTTCTGAAGGCACCCTGCCCCTGAATGGCCCTGAACATTTCATCGGTATATGGATTGTAAACAAAGCCGGCCACCGGCACTCCGTCATACAGAAGTCCGGCCGAGACGCACGACAGACGCAGGTCAAACAGGAAATTGGTGGTCCCGTCAATCGGGTCGACAATCCAAACAAAGCCGTCCGGAAGACGGTCCTTGTGCTCCTGATCCTCTTCTCCGACAAATGCCGCCTCCGGGAGCAGTTCCCTGAACCGATCCCGGAGATATTCCTGGTTCATTCTGTCGTAGCGGGTGACAAAGTTGGAGCGCCCTTCCTTTTTCTCAATCTCGTTTTCCTCCACGTGGCTCCTTGTCATCTGCCAGCCTGCTTTGCGCACAGCCTCTTCGATCTGATCCATCAGTGCCTGATCCGCAAGCACTTCTTTCAGTCCGCGCATGATTTCGCCTCCACCATTTGATGCTTTCATCATAGACGCTTTTCTCATCCTGTCAATCCATTGGGAGGAATCACCTTGCTCATTCTGCTTCTGTTTATTCCCCTGCTGATGTGCATATCGCCCGACACCAAAAGCCGGAGTTTTGCTGACGCGCTGACGCATGAACGACTGCTTCCCTGGAAGGGCATGTGTGTCCTGCTGATCCTTCTTTCGCACTACACCGGATATATCACAACCAGCCCTTCGGATGAGACCTACCTTCTGATCCGCTCCGGCATGGGGCAGACCGTCGTAGTTCTTTTCTTCTTTGCCGCTGGGTACGGCATGACCCTTCAGCTGACTTCCAAGGGAAAAGGCTATCTTCCCCGCATCCTTCAGAAGGGCCTGAGTCTCTGGATTCTCAATGCCGCTGCCGTCGTTCTCATGCTCATGGTGCAGACCCTGCGCGGGCGGGAATATGAACTTTCCACCATTCTTCTTGCCTTTGTTCCCCTTGTGAATCTTGGGAACTCACCGTGGTTCATTTTCGCCATGCTTCTGTGCTATCTCTTTTTCCTTCTGAGTGCGGTTCCCTATCTCCTCCGCCCTTCGCGTCCCCGGCTGTTTCTCCTGTTCCTTCTGCACACAGTCCTCTGCTGTGCCTATATCTTCATCCTCTCCCGGCAGGGATTTGATGATTACTGGTATGACACCATCCTGCTGTTTCCCTGCGGCATTCTGGCCGCCTGCATCCAGTCGGCTGTCTCCAAAGACCGTTCACCCGGAGCTCTGACATGGAGTGCGCTCCTCTCCCTTTCCATGACCGCGGTGGCCTTTTTCTACTGTTTTCAGACCCGTTCCTTTGTGCTCCGTGAGCTCTATATGCTGTCGGCCTGCTCTCTTCTGCTGGTCTGTGCAATGCACTATTCGCCCGGCAGCCGCCTCCTGGCTTTTCTCGGCAGGCATGCCCTGTCCATCTATCTTTTCCAGCGCATTCCGATGATCCTCTTTTATGAAACAGGCCTGATGGATATGGTTCCGCACCTTGCCTTTTTCCCTGTGTTCAGCTGTGTCTGCCTGGTCGCCCTCGCGGTCGAAACGATCCAGATGCGCATAAAAAAAGCCCGATCCGCATGATCGGGTTTTTCGTTTATTCAACGGTCACGGATTTGGCCAGGTTGCGCGGCTTATCCACATCGATGCCTCTGGCCAGCGATACATAATACGCCAGAAGCTGCAGCGGAACCACAACAAGGCTGGGATAGAATACATCTTCCGTTTTGGGAATATAAATGGTGAAGTCAGCCTGGTCTTCCATCGCATAATTGCCGTCATAGGTCACAGCAAGCAATGTGGCGCCTCTGGCGTGGACTTCCACCATGTTGGAGATTTCCTTTTCCAGAAGGTCATGCTGCGTTGCAACAGACATCACCATGGAGCCTTTTTCAATCAGCGAGATCGTCCCATGTTTGAGCTCGCCCGCCGCATACGCCTCGGCATGAATATACGAGATTTCCTTCAGCTTGAGCGCGCCTTCCAGAACGGAAGCATAATCCAGTCCGCGTCCGATAAAGAATGCATCTCTGGTGTTCGCATATTTACCTGCCAGCCACTGCATGCGCGCTTCCTGCTGAAGAATCTGCTCAATCTGTTCGGGCAGTCTGGACAAAGCTGTGATATGCCGGAGATAGTCCTCCTCGGCCATGACCTTTCTGACAAGGCCAAAATGCATGGCCAGCATGTAGCAGGCAGCCAGCTGCGCAGAATAGGCTTTTGTTGTGGCGACAGCAATCTCGGGGCCGGCTGCCGTATAGAAAACACGGTCCGCTTCACGTGCAATGGAAGACCCCACCACGTTGACAATCGCCAGGCTCAGCATGCCCTGTGCTTTGCCGTACCGGAGCGCAGCCAGTGAGTCGGCCGTCTCTCCGCTCTGGCTGACCACCATCAGCAGCGTGCCTTCCTCGAGCACCGGATCCCGGTAACGGAATTCACTGGCAAGATCAACATCCACAGGGATTCTCGCAAGACGCTCAAAGATGTATTTCGCTGTCATGCAGACATGCCACGCCGAGCCGCAGGCCGCCATCTGAATTCTGCGAATGCCGCGGATTTCGTCGTCCGTCATGCCAAGCTCAGAGAGCACCAGCTTTCCGTCCTGAATGTGGGGCCGGATGGTATCCTCGAGTGCCTTGGGCTGCTCGTGGATTTCCTTGAGCATGAAATGGGCATATCCGCCCTTCTCTGCTGCTTCCACATCCCAGGATACAGTCGTGAATTCCTTCTCGATGGGTTCGCCGTCCATATTGTAGAACGTGAGTCCATCCTTATGGAGACAGACAATCTCCATATTATCCAGGTAGGTCACTTTTCTGGTGTACGGAAGAATCGCGGGCACATCGGATGCGATAAACGCGCCTTCATCCGAGACTGCGGCAATCAGCGGAGAATCTCTCCGCACGCCGTACACTTCACCGGGGCGATCCTCAAAAAGGATGCCCAGGGCAAAGGATCCGCGCAGATGCATGACGGTTCTGACAATGGCATCAATCGGATCGCCCTTGTCATACTCATTGAGCAGATGTGCAATGGTTTCCGTGTCTGTTTCAGACTGAAAGACATACCCTTTTCCTTCCAGCTTCTGCCGGAGTTCCTGGTAGTTTTCGATGATGCCATTGTGCACAACCGCCACTTTTCCGCCGCCGGAAAGATGCGGATGCGCATTTTCCGTATTGGGTTCCCCGTGGGTGGCCCAGCGTGTATGTCCGATCCCGCTGAATCCCGGAACCTGTTCCCCGTTCCCGGTTGCATCCCTGAGGGCCTGCAGTCTTCCCTTGACCTTCCATGCCTGCAGCGGATGCTCTCTGTTCCCGTCCGACACGCAGATGCCGGCAGAATCATATCCGCGGTACTCCAGCCGCTCCAGGCCGTCCAGCAGAATACGGGCGGCTTTTGTTGTGCCTGTATATCCTACGATTCCGCACATATCACTTCACCACCCAGCCGTCTGCCTCGATCACAGAAACCACACGGTCCACCTGCGCATTGCAGACTTCAGGATCTTTTGCTTCCACCATGACACGAATGACAGGCTCCGTGCCGGACTCGCGAACGAGAATGCGTCCGTTGTCCCCCAGTTCCGCAGCCACTTCGTCAATCACTTTTTTCACATTCTCATCGCCCAGTGTGCCTGCCTTGTCCAGAACACGCACATTTTTGAGGACATGAGGATACATCACGAGATCACTTGCCAGCTCGGACATCTTCTTTTTGCGCGCCATCATGACTTCCGCCAGTTTCAAAGAAGTCAGGATGCCGTCACCAGTGGTTGCATACTTGGAGAAGATGATATGGCCGGATTCTTCACCGCCAAGGCGGCAGCCGTGCTGGGACATGTATTCATAGACATAACGGTCGCCCACTTTGGTCTGTGCATGCCCGATCCCGAGATCATCAAACGCCTTGTACAGGCCGAAGTTGGACATCACCGTGGTGACAACACAGTTCGGAATCAGCTTTTCCCTGTCCTTCATATACCGGCCGTAAATGTACAGGATATGATCACCCGTGATGACATTGCCCTTTTCATCCACTGCAAGGCAGCGGTCCGCGTCTCCGTCATAGGCAAAGCCGACATCGCAGTGATTATTCACAACATACTGCTGAAGTCCCTCAATATGGGTCGAACCTGCATGTTCGTTGATGTTCATGCCATTGGGATCCGCATTAATCACATATGTCTTGGCTCCCAGGGCCTCAAACACATTGCGCGCAATATTCCAGGTCGAGCCGTTGGCACAGTCCAGCGCAATGCGCAGACCCTTGAAAGAATAAATGCCCAAAGAAATCAGATAGCCGATATAGCGGTTGCGTCCGGAAACATAGTCCACGGTGCAGCCGATATGTTCGCGTCTGGCCAGAGGAAGTTCTGTCCAGTGCTTGCCGAACACTTCCAGTTTGTCATCCAGATAATCCTCAATCAGGCCGATTGTCTCATCATCCATCTTTTCGCCGTAAGAATTGATGAGCTTGATGCCGTTGTCCCAGTAGGGATTATGGCTGGCTGAAATCATAATGCCGCAGTCAAAATCGTCCACCCGCGCAATATAGGCCACGGAGGGCGTTGTCGTCACGTGCATCAGGCAGGCTTCAGCGCCGGAAGCGGTCAGACCGCCGACGAGTGAATACTCAAACATATAGCTGGAACGGCGCGTATCTTTGCCGATCACGATGCGGGGCATCCGTTCATCGCCCCTCTGACGGCGCCGTTCGCCATAATACCATCCCAGAAAGCGTCCGATTTTATAGGCATGATCTGCCGTCAGACCGCAGTTGGCTTCGCCTCTGAACCCGTCGGTTCCAAAATATCTACCCATGATTTTTTTCTCCTTGTACTCTGTCAGTCTTTCTCAATCAGGGCCACTTCGCCCTGGTGTTTATAGATGCTGTCCGCAGGAACCACCCCGCGCACGCAGGAAAGCGGATAAACACGGGCTCCGCGTCCGATCACCGTGCCCGGATTGAGGACGGAATTGCAGCCGACTTCGACATGGTCTCCCAGGAACGCACCCGTTTTCTTCAGGCCGGTGGGAATGTCCCCGTCCTTGGCGTGGATCACAATCAGTTTTTTGTCCGATTTGACATTGGATGTGATCGAACCGGCTCCCATATGGGCATAGACGCCGAGAATGCTGTCGCCCACATAATTGTAATGCGGGACCTGAACATGATTGAACAGAATCACATTCTTCAGCTCGACCGAGTTGCCCACAACGCAGTCTTCCCCCACCAGCGCGCTTCCCCGGATAAAGGCTCCATGACGCACTTCCGTGCGTGCACCGATAATGCAGGGAGCGCCGAGATAGGCTGTGGGCATAACTTTGGCTGTTTTATGAACCCAGACATGCTCCGCAACCTGGTCATATTCGTCTGCGGAAAGCGTTTCCCCGAGTCGGAGAATCAGGTCCTTAATGCCGGCAAGTGCTTCCCAGGGATATGTAAACTGAGACAGATACTGTCCCGCCATGGATTCAGAGAGATCATACAACTGTGCAATGGTCAAACCGGTTCCTCCGTGCTTTTTCCTGATTAGCAGCCCATGCCGCCGAAAAAAAGCGAAATGTATCATACATCTTTCCGCAAGGAATTGCAAGCGTTCTCATTTCATCCGTTGTCATCCCATTTCTTCCATTCTTCGAATGCGTCCTCCCGCTTCTGCGTTAATTTGGCAGGCTCATTTTGCGTGACTTCATTGACGGAATCACAGTTTCTGTGTAGAATACAGATTAAGTGCAAATGGCATATAATAAGGGGGTTTTTCATATGTTATATGAGAATACAATCTGGCTTGGAAGCAGCAGCAAAGCTGTATGTCTTCTTCCTGAGATGGCCAACCGTCACGGTCTGATCACAGGCGCCACCGGAACCGGAAAAACCGTTACACTGCAGGTGCTCGCTGAAGGTTTCTCTTCCATGGGCGTACCGGTCTTCCTTGCCGATGTCAAGGGCGACCTGAGTGGCATGGTCAAGATGGGAGAAAACTCTTCCAAGATTTCCGAGCGTCTCACACAGTGCGGCGTTCCCGGTTTCCAGTTCCGTTCATTCCCTGCTGTGTTCTGGGATGTCTACGGCGAGCAGGGTCATCCTGTGCGCGCCACAGTCTCCACCATGGGACCTGTCCTTTTGGGAAGAATGCTCGGACTGAATGATACCCAGACCGGCGTTCTCAATATCGTCTTCCGCATTGCTGACCGTGAAAACATGCTCCTTCTGGATATCAAGGACCTGAAGGCCATGCTGAAATATGTGGGCGAGCATGCCCGCGACTACACGCTGGAATACGGCAATGTATCCACCGCTTCCATCGGCGCGATTCAGCGCGCTGTTGCCGTTCTTGAAGATCAGGGCGGCGACCGCTTCTTCGGTGAACCAGCTCTGAACATGGATGACTGGATGGGCACAGATGAGGATGGACGCGGCAACATCAATATTCTGGCTGCCGACCGCCTCTTCCGCAATCCCACCATGTATTCCACTTTCCTGCTCTGGCTTCTTTCTGAGCTCTATGAGCGCCTGCCGGAAGCCGGCGATCTTGCGAAGCCGCGCATGGTCTTCTTCTTTGATGAAGCCCATCTGCTCTTCAACAACTGCTCCAAATCCCTGCTGGAAAAGGTCGAACAGGTGGTCCGCCTGATTCGCTCCAAGGGTGTCGGTATCTTCTTTATCTCCCAGTCCCCGTCGGATATTCCCATGACCGTGCTCGGTCAGCTGGGCAACCGGATTCAGCATGCGCTCAGAGCCTACACCCCCATGGACCAGAAAGCGGTCAAGGTCGCTGCTCAGACCTTCCGTGCCAATCCGGCATTTGATACCGAGGCCGCCATTCAGGCGCTTCAGACCGGCGAAGCACTGATCTCCTTCCTTGACAGCAAGGGCGCCCCCTGCATCGTTGAGCGCGCCACCATTCTCCCGCCGCAGTCCTATATCGGCGCCATTGACGAAGCACTGCGCCAGACCTGCATAGAAACCAGTCCGTATTATGGCATTTATGAGCAGGTCCTGGATCGGGTCAGCGCTTATGAGATGCTTGAAAGCGATATGGCATCTGCCCTTTCCGGTGACGTGTCCGACATTCCCAGCCTTGTCTATAATCCGGATGCAGCTGCCGCTCCCGCCGAGGAAGCCCCCAGCCTCGTGTATTCCCCGGATACGACCCTGCCTGTTCAGGAGCCTGCCGCTCCTGCCGCAGGCCCTGCGCCTGTCAAGCCTCAGGGCTTCATGATCTATGACCCGGCGACCGGCGGATATGTCAAGCAGGAAATCCCCGCGCTTGAAGTCAAGCCGTTTACCACCACTGCTCCGTCTCCCGCCCAGGCTCAGGCCCCGGTCCTTCAGGTGCAGGAATCCGCACCTGTTGTTCCCGAAGCGGTTGAAATGCCGGTGCTGATCTATGACACTGCCAGCGGTCAGTATGTCCAGAAGATGGTCAAGATGATGAGAGACCCGGCAACCGGAAAGCTGATCCCCGTGCAGCCTGAAAACTCCGCTGTCGTCGATCCCAAGGCGGCTGCCGCAGCCGAGAAAGAAGCCGAGAAGCAGCGCAAGGCCGCTGAAAAGGCTGAAAAGGACAGGATTGCCGAAGAGCGCCGCAAGAGGGCTGAAGAACTGCGTGAGGAAAGAGCCGAACGCGCACGCAAGAATGATTCCGTGATCGGGCGGATTCAGAATACCGCACTTTCCACGGCCACGCGCGAAGTCACCCGTACCATTACCCGCGGTATTCTCGGCGGCATTCAGGGTATCTTCGGAACCGGAAAGAAAAAGTAATCAAGGATTGCCTCTTTGACAGCCGGCCGGTCTCACGGCCGGCTGTTTTTCTGATCCGAAAGGCAGGCAAGACGGGAAATTCCGCTGAAAAACCCGCTTGCAATGCCCGTCGTATGGCTGTATAATCCCCCTGTACATTTCCTGTGACGGGAACGGTTCTGTCCATGCTTTCTTCAGAGACTTGCCGGGTGGTGCGAGGCAAGGAATGCCGGCTGAATTTCCCTCCCTGAGGAAGCAGATGACGAATCTGCGGGGTGTGCCCCATACAGCACAGATGAGGTCTGCCAGGCAGACAAACTGGGTGGTACCGCGAGAGCTTCTCGCCCCGGACAGGGGGCGGAAGCTCTTTTTACGGCCGCCAAAGAAATTGAGGAGGCATGGAACATGCTGGACATTTCCCTTCTGCGCAATGATCCGGAAAAAGTGCGCGAAAACATCCGTAAAAAGTTTCAGGATCAGAAACTGCCGCTGGTCGATGAAGTCATCGAACTGGATAAGGCGTACCGTGAGGCACAGCAGCAGGCTGATGCACTGCGCAATCAGCGCAAGGTCCTTTCCAAGCAGATCGGCGGACTGATCGGAAAAGGTCAGGTTGAAGAAGCCGAAAAGACCAAGGCCCGCGTAGCCGAGATCGCTTCTGAACTGGAAGCCCTTGAAGTCAAGGAACAGGAACTTCAGGCTGAAGTGAAAAAGCGCATGATGGTGATCCCGAACATCATTGATCCTTCCGTCCCGATCGGCAAAGATGACTCCGAGAACGTTGAGATTGAGCGTTTCGGCGAACCCGTCGTGCCGGATTATGAAATTCCTTATCACGTCGACATCATGGAGCGCCTCGGAGGCATTGATCTCGATGCAGCCCGCCGCACATCCGGCAATGGTTTCTACTATCTGGTCGGTGATATTGCCCGCCTGCACAGTGCCATCCTCTCCTACAGCCGCGACTTTATGATCGACCGTGGCTTTACCTATGTCATTCCTCCGTTCATGATCCATTCCGATGTCGTCAACGGCGTAATGTCCTTTGCTGAGATGGAGAATATGATGTACAAGATCGAGGGTGAAGATCTGTATCTCATCGGCACCTCCGAGCACTCCATGATCGGCCGCTTTATTGATACCATTCTTGACGAAGAAAAACTGCCGCTCACGCTGACCAGCTATTCTCCCTGCTTCCGCAAGGAAGTCGGTGCCCACGGCATCGAAGAGCGCGGTGTATACCGCATTCACCAGTTTGAAAAGCAGGAAATGATCGTTGTCTGCCGTCCCGAAGAAAGCCCCATGTGGTTTGACCGCCTCTGGCAGAATACCGTGGATTTCTTCCGCACGCTGGATATTCCTGTCCGCACGCTGGAATGCTGCTCCGGTGACCTTGCTGATCTCAAGGTCAAGTCCCTGGATGTCGAAGCCTGGAGTCCCCGTCAGAAGAAGTATTTCGAAGTCGGTTCCTGCTCCAATCTCGGCGATGCTCAGGCCCGCCGCCTGCAGATCCGTGTCAAGGGCAAGGACGGCAAAAAGTATCTCGCCCATACCCTCAACAATACCTGTGTTGCACCGCCCCGCATGCTCATCGCCTTCCTGGAAAACAACCTCCAGGCTGACGGCAGAATCCGCATTCCCGAGGCTCTGCGCATGTATATGGGCGGCAAGGAATATATCGGATAACTTTCTGGAAAAGCTTCCGGCAGCGGAAGCTTTTTCTGTGCGTTTTTCTGTGATTTCCGTGTGTCAGCACGGAGGGGCTTTACGGTTGCACTGCCATTGCAAAGTCAGTATAATGAGTTTTGATTTCTTTTTTCAAAGCATACAATCAAGGTGGAACGAACATGAATGTCGATCAGTTGGCAGATGTCCTTCGGAAAGATCCGGAGTTTATGGAAAATGTTGTCCGATGGGAAGAACTCCCGGCGCGTGAAGCACGCTATGCAGACTTCCCATCCCAGCTTGATGCCCGCCTCATCCCTGTTCTGGAAAAGCGCGGCATTCATTCCCTGTATACGCATCAGGCGCATGCTGTCCGTGAGATTCTTGACGGGCATGATGTGGTCGTTGTCACCCCGACCGCATCCGGAAAAACCATGTGCTATAATCTGCCGATTCTTTCGGCCATCCTGCGCAATCCGGACACCCGTGCCCTGTATCTGTTTCCAACCAAAGCGCTGTCCTCGGACCAGGTCAATGAACTGTATGATCTGATCCAGCTTTCCGGTGCCGATATCAAGACATACACCTATGATGGAGATACGCCCGGCGCGGCGAGAAAGGCGGTCCGTCAGGCCGGTCACATTGTGGTGACCAATCCGGATATGCTGCATTCCGGCATTCTTCCCCATCATACCAAATGGGTGAAGCTCTTTGAGAATCTCCGCTACATCGTCATTGATGAAATCCATACCTATCGCGGCGTGTTTGGATCCAATCTTGCCAATGTGCTTCGGCGCCTGATCCGGCTGTGTGATTTTTACGGGAGCCACCCTCAGTTCATCCTCTGTTCCGCGACCATCGCCAATCCCAAAGAACTGGCAGAAACCCTGACCGGCCGCCCCATCGAGCTGATCGACGACAACGGAGCGCCGATGGGCAAGCGTCACTTTGTCTTTTATAATCCCCCGGTCATCAATCAGCAGCTCGGCATCCGCAAAGGTGCTATGGGCGAAGTGCGCAATATCTCAGGCATGCTGCTCAAGAACGGCATTCAGGCGATCACATTTGCCCGAAGCCGTCTGGTTGTTGAAGTACTCACCCGTTATCTCAAGGACATGGTCCGTGATCCTCTGGGCAATGCAGGACGCGTACGCGGCTACCGCGGAGGCTATCTTCCCACAACCCGGCATGAGATTGAACGCGGTCTGCGGGAGGGCAAAGTGGACGCTGTGGTCTCGACCAACGCACTCGAGCTGGGCATTGATATCGGTGCGCTCGATGCCTGCGTTCTGTGCGGATATCCCGGCACCATCGCAAGCGCATGGCAGCAGGCCGGACGCGCGGGCAGACGCAAGGCGAGTTCCATCGTCTTTTTCGTGGCCAATTCCTCGGCGCTGGATCAGTACATTGTCGCACATCCCGATTATTTCCTGAAGCGCTCACCCGAGAACGCCCTGCTCAATCCGGACAACATCTATATCCTTCTGAACCATTTCAAGTGTGCTGCCTACGAGCTTCCGTTTGAAGACGGTGATGCCTTCGGCAATGCCCCGTCCCCGGATATGCTCATGGAATATCTGACCGATTCCAATATTCTCCGGCATGTCGGCGGGCGGTATCACTGGATGGCCGATGATTTCCCGGCCTCCAGTCTTTCCCTGCGCTCAGCCGCAGAAGAAAACTTTGCCATTATCGATATCACGGATCCGGCACACCACCGTGTAATCGGTGAAATGGACCGGTTCACTGTGCCCATGCTCCTGCATGAGAACGCAATCTATATGCACGAGGGCATGCAGTACCAGGTTGAGAAACTCGACTTTGATGCCTGCAAAGCATTCATCCGCCAGGTGGATGTCGGCTATTATACCGATGCAGACCTGAATATCTCCCTGAGTCTTCTGGATATTGAGGAGGAAGTCGACCAGCCGGGCGGCCTCTCTCGGGCACTGGGTGAAATCAAGGTCTCCGCGCTTGTCACCATGTTCAAGAAAATCCGTTTCGATACCCATGAGAATCTGGGATTCGGTCACGTACGCCTGCCGGAAACCGACATGCATACCACCGCCATGTGGTGGAAGCTGCCGGATGATCTCTGCAGCCGTTTCGACAATGATCAGCTGAAAAACGGCATGCTCGGCGTCGCGAATCTACTGCGCATTGTTGCCCCGCTCTATCTCATGTGTTCCCCTCAGGATGTCTGTGTGGTTTATCAGGTCAAGAGTCCGATTACGGACAAGCCGACCCTGATCATCTATGACAATTATCCCGGTGGCGTGGGACTTGCACAAAAAGCCTATTCCATGCAGCGTCTGCTCCTGGAAAAGTGCCTTGAAATCGTCACCGGCTGTACCTGTTCCCAGGGATGTCCGTCCTGCGTGGGGCCCATCGGAGAAGTAGGGCTTGACGGCAAGGAGACGGCGATACGCATTCTCCGGGATATGCTCCTCCGGTCTGATCATTGATTCACCGCATACGGAAGGGAGGCGGTTTGCATCAATCTTCTTCAGAAACTCAAAGCCATTGAATCCCAGAGCGTCAAGACAGAAAGCAAACCGGCTCAGACGTTTATTGACTGCTGGGAAAAAACCGTGATCCGTCCGACCCATGAATTCCCTGAACTGTCCGCACTGACCCGTCATCCGCTGATGCTCATGCAGCATGAAGAGATGCCGGATCCGCTCAATCCACGGCGCATTCTCTTCCTTGACACTGAAACAACCGGCCTGGGCGGAGGAGCCGGCACAGTCGCTTTTGAAATTGGAATCGGGCGGATGACATCCGAGGGATTCGCTGTAACGCAGTATGTCATGCGCGACTATCCCGAAGAACGGTTCATGCTGGAAAAAGTCCGCGAACAGATCCTTGAAAGTGATCTGATCTGCACCTTCAACGGAAAGACCTTTGATATACCGCTGCTTCGGACGCGTTTTCTCATGAACCGCATCAATCCGGACTGCCTGGATCTCCCGCACATTGACCTTCTGCCCATCGCCAGGAGGATCTATAAACTCCGGCTCTCCCAGTGCCGCCTGAGCCGTATTGAAACAGAAGTGCTGGGGATTCCCCGTACAGGGGACCTGCCCGGCAGCGAAGCGCCTGACCGCTTTTTCCGGTTTCTCAAAACCGGTGAATTTGCGCTTCTGGACGATGTTCTGACCCATAATGAGCAGGACGTGGCCAGCATGCTGCTTCTCCTCAGCCATCTGTGCGCACAGTATGCTCAGCCCGAACAAATCTCTTTTCAGGAAGACCTGTTCTCCATGGGCGCAGCCCTTGAGAAGGAGCATCACGCATCCGAGTCCAGGCGTGTTTTCCGGCTTGTGCCTGCCGGCAAACTGCATTCATCCTCGCAGCTGCGCCTGGCGGCATCCCATCGGCGGGATGGCCAGATCGAACATGCCCGGCAGATTTATCTGGATATGATTTCCAGAAAAGAGGGCGGTGTAGAGCCCTATATCGCGCTTGCCAAGTATTACGAGCATGTGGAGTGCAATCTTCCCCAGGCGCTGGAAATGACACGCAAAGCACTGTTTCTCCTTGCAGAGCCGTCGCTGATGGACCCGGCCACTGTACAAGAAACCAGAAATGCGTTACAATACCGCTATGATCGCCTCCAGAAAAGGCTGACCAGGAAAGGAATCTGAATATGGGATTCATGGCGACGCTCAAAGCGCAGAAGGCCTATGCCCTCCACGGCAAAGGTCAGATTAAAGAAGCTCTCCAGATGTATGAAGAAGCGGTTAAAGCCGGTTTGGATAATCCCCGTTTTCTGCTCTCCTATTCTGTTCTTCTCATCCGTTCCGGTGAGTATGAAAAAGCCAGGGACCTTCTGAAGAAATCCGAAAAAGTCCCGGGAATGAACGACGAACAGAAGACCCAGCTCTTTACCAATTATGCAGCCTGCATGTATCGTCTCGGTTCCCTGGACAAGGGGATCAATCTTCTTGAAAAGCGCGCTCTGCGTGCACCGAACGGCATGCTTTATCAGACCCTCGGCTATCTCTACTGTGAGAAGTTCGATATGAACCATGTGCCTGACTTTGAGGCCATCGATGCGGAAAACATGCAGAAGCATGCGCAGGCTGTAGAAGAAGTCAAAGCACAGGCTGCAGCAGCGGGCGTTGAGCCTTCTCTGCCCGAGCCTCCCACGCCTGCACGCGATGCCTATCTCGCGCAGAAGGAACGCGCTCAAAAGTTTATTGAGGAATCCATTGACTATGACGATGAGGATACCATCTGTCTGGACAACATGGCCCAGTGGAATTACCGCGTTCTCGGGAATAAGGAAAAGGCCAGAGAATATTTTGAAAAGGCCATCGAACTGAAGGATGACCAGATCGATACCCTCTGGTTCCTCTCACGCTATGATCTTGAAGAGGGAAATACAGCCAAAGCGCTTGAACACCTGAACAAAGCCCTTGACAGCCGTTTTTCCCCGCTCAACTATAAAACCAAGCAGGATTTTGAGAATGAAATTGCCCGTCTCAAGGCATAATGCATCCTGCAGGAAAGGATCGACTCTGTATGGAAGAAAACAAAACACCGGACATGACACCTGAAGATCAGGCTCCGGAACAGCCGGAAACCGAAGAAAAAGCAGAAGGCACGGTAGAAGAAGCACCCCAGGAAAAACCAGAGAAAAAATCACTCGGGCGCGAGATTCTCGAATGGGTTGTCACCATTGTGGCCGCGGTGGCCATCGCACTGGTGATTCGGACCTTCATCTTTGAGCCGGTACGCGTCGACGGACAATCCATGGATGACACACTTGCGGACGGTGAAATCATGATTGTCTCAAAACTGGGCTATTCCAGCTTTGATTTCATCGGCGGGCGTGTATCCGCCTTTGGCAATCCCAAGCGCTTTGATGTGGTCATCTGCCGTTATCCCGGACGCGGATATACGAATTTCGTCAAGCGCGTCGTCGGGCTTCCCGGAGACACCGTCAGCGTCCAGGACGGTTATCTCTATATCAATGACGAGAAGTATGACGAACCTTACATCAATGATGACTATCGTTCCGGTTATCTGAACAATTTCGCTCCCTTCACCGTACCGGATGGCCAGTACTTTGTGATGGGCGACCATCGAAACAACTCCAACGACAGCCGCAGCATTGGTCCCATCGACCGGAACATGATTGTCGGTCATGTCGTGCAGGTTGTATTCCCATTCTCTTCCTTCCGCTCCATTCCGAACGGACTGAATGTCAAGGCGCAGTAATCGCTTGGCGCTCTGTACATTCTGCACATGCAAACAAACGGCCGGGCATTGCCCGGCCGCTTTTTTAATGATACTCAACGGTTTCCTGATAGGCTTTGTATGTGCTTTTGCACAGCAGCTCCCGCTTGATCTCGTGTCCGTTCTGATACCATACTTTGTACGTCTCTACCTCGTACCCTTTTCTGGCCTGGACTGTTGTCTTTCTTGTGCCGGGTGCCAGCTTTTCATTGAGCACTTCCTTGACACCGGATGGTGCCTCCAGCGTCCGCACCACTTTGCTTTCCAGGTCGATGGATGTTCCGTCACCCAGATTCATGCCATAGATTTCTACCGTGACTTTTCTGTTGGCATACGACGCAATGATATAGATCGGCCACTCCGTGTTGTTAAGGAACTGAAAGTCCAGTCCCGGCCAGTCCACCGTGGCATCCATGCCTTTTTCCACATACTTTGACGGCCACGCATGCGGGGAGCGTTTCACGATCTCCAGGTTCGCCCTGGCCACCGCATTGAACAGCGTTGAACTGGTCTGACACACGCCGCCCCCGACTTCCTCGATATTCTGGCCTCCGGAAATCGCCGTGGCCGGTTTGTATCCTTTTGCTGATGACCGCTCTCCCGTGGCCTGATTGAATGAAAATGTACTGCCTGCAGGAACCATCATCCCGTTGATCGCCTCGCAGGAAAGCTGAATGTTGGTGTTCCGGTTCTTATTATCGGTGGTTTTGGTAGAATACGAGGAAATCATCCCAAAGCTGTTGATCAGTTCTGCCTTCGTCACCCCAGCCATCACACTCTCTGTGTGAAGGCTGACCGTCCCATAATAATCTCCCCGTTCGAGACATGCCATCACCTGTTCATACACCGTATCCGCATCCAGATGACGGCCGGAAATATCATCCCCGAACAGAAAGGTTTTGCTGGTCATGTCGAACGCTGAAACATACGCATTGCTGGCCGGTTCTTCCACCTGAGCCGCAATCTGCTCTGCCAGATCATGAATGGTCTTTCTGTCAAATGAAAGTGTCGTCCCCAGTGTCTTCGGATGTGCCTGCAGATCCTGCATCGCCGCATAACGCATTTCCATCGGGGTCCCGCTTCCATCCTGAGGCAGGGTGCGTCCCATGGCATATGCTTTCATCAGCTGGTCCTCGATATCCCGTGTCATGGGGACACGATTCGAGTCGATCACCCACTGTGTTCCATCCACATCGACCGTGACAGAAAACTCACTTCCGCTTGCAGCAGGCACCCCCATCAGTCTCGCTCTTGCCTGATCGAGCGTCAGGCCTGAAACGTCCACGCCGTCGATCGATACGCCCGGGTATATGGTGTCTGTGTAGACAGAAGCTGCCTTGTTCACATAATCCGCCAGCCGCTGTTCATCCATTTCAACAACGGCGTGGCTGTTAAATGCATAGTTCGGAAGCGACCGGAAGCGCAGTCCAAGCATCTGCGGTGCCATAAGCAGGAACAGGGAAACAAGCAGAATCAGATTGACGAAGGCAATCGCAGCCCAGGCGAGCGGAGGCTTCCGCTTTTTTTCCACTTCCGGAGATGGCAGCGGCTGCACATGCCGCATCCTTCCGTCATATACCATCTCAGATGGGGGATGATGTTCTCCTTCATCCTGTCTTGGAACCATCTGATCGATCTCTTTTCCATAGAGAACCTGACCGTTTTTAAGTTCCAGCTCTCCTCTGCGTTCCAGCCGGCCGCCTTTTCGAGGCCTCCGTTCCATACCTCTATCCTTTCTCTCAGGTCTGCGGATGCTCCATTTTGTACGAGAGCACCTGCAGTGTATCACTCAGATGCACGTTGACGATTTCCACATGTTTTGCCTCCAGTTTCAGATCCACAGGGGCAAAATTCCAGATCGCATTCACACCGCACGCTGCAACACGTTCCGCAGTCTCAAGTGCGGCTTCTGCCGGAACTGCAAGCACTGCAATATCCACCACATGGCTGCTGCAGAATGCTTCCAGATGATCCAGCGGTTCGATACAGATATTGGCGACCGTGCATCCAATGCGGGCCGGGTCAATGTCAAACATGCCAATGGTTTCAAATCCCTCTTTGGCGAAGCTCGGATAGCGGGCCACTGCGGAGCCGATGCTTCCACTGCCCAGGATAATCATGCAGTGTTTTCGGTTTAATCCGAGCATCTCCCCAATCCCGTTCTTCAGCCTTGAAACATCATATCCATAACCCTGCCGACCAAATCCACCGACGCAGTTGATATCCTGGCGCACCAGTGAAGGGGTCTGCCCCATCAGTTCACCAAGCTCGGTGGAAGAGATCTGCGTAATCCCTTCTTTTTCCAGTTCACGCAGATGCCGGTAGTAGCCCGGAAGACGCCGGATGACTGCATCCGATATATGTTCGTTCAAGATAATCCCTCCAGATTTCACTCGAAAAGTGTAGGAAATGATTCTTTGGCGTCATCCATCAGCAGATTTCATGTTCTGTGATTTCTGACCGGTCCGCGAAGAAGATCTCCCGCCTTTACCTGTGTTCCCAGGCCAAGAGCAATCCTCTCTCCCGCAATGCCAAAAGTATCCAGTACTTCGCCCGTTTTCAGTCTGCGGATGCCGGATGCTGTCACTTTTCTGATTCCCTGGGCGGTCATCAGTTCCAGCGTTTCACCGGCATAAAAGCGGTTTTTCAGTTCAAACACAGCTTCCCCATCCGGTCCTATGCCTTCAAGAGCCCTGGCCACATATTCCCTGCTCTGGTGGAATCCTTCCGCACCGCCCGGCTGACGCGGCGCGCCAAGGAGAAATCCGGTGTCACTCAGGCGGTGGCTGGCACTGTCCAGCTCGTTCATGGCCATCTCGAGCCCATCTTCAAAGGCCTGCCTGCCCTGACTTTCGAGCAGGTCAAGAGCCTTTCTGTAGGCCAGCGTCACGACGGCTGTGTAGTATTCTGTCTTCATTCTTCCTTCAATTTTCAGACTGGAAATCCCAGCTTCTGCAAGATCCGGAAGATACGGCATCAGGTTCAGGTCCCGTGCGGAAAAAATATACGTTCCATTCAGGTCTTCCGCGACAGGAAGATACTCCCCGGGACGTTTTTCCTCCATCACCGCATACTTCCATCTGCAGGACTGAGCGCAGGCCCCCTGGTTCCCGCTTCTTCCTGCCAGTTCAGCGGAAAGCAGGCATCGACCTGACCATGCCATGCAGGCTGCACCGTGCACAAAACATTCCAGTTCCATGCTGTCCGGAATCTGTTTGCGGATTTCCCGCATCCGTTCCAGCGACACTTCCCTGGCAAGAATGACTCTGGAACATCCAAGAGCCGCAAGGTGACGGATCGCAGCACTGTTGCAGATGCTGGCCTGTGTGGAAACGTGGATTTTCAGGTCAGGCACTTCTTCTCTCAGCGTCACAATCGCGCCGAGGTCTGACACGATAGCTGCATCCACGCCAATTGCCTGCGCAGTTTTCGCGCAGGCAACAAGGCCTTCCATCTGATCATCAAACGGAAATATATTCAGTGTCAGGTAGAACCGTTTTCCTTTTTCATGGCATAATTTCACAGCCTCGGCCAGTTCACTCTCTGAAAAGTTTCCTGCAAACGCCCGAAGACCGTACTGTTTCATGCCGCCATACACTGCGTCAGCGCCAAAGTGCAGAGCTGTTTTTAACTGGATCATGCTCCCTGCCGGGCACAGCAGCTCCATACTCAGTTCATCCCCCTTGATTGATCATAGGCTTTCCAAAGCGGTTCATAAATGGCTACAGCCTGTTCATGTTCCTGAAGCGTTCTGGAGAAGTAGAGTTCCCCGTTTTCCGGTTCCTTTGCACAGAAATACAGGTAGTTTTCAGCCAGGAACGTCTGATCCGGATACAGCGCAGCATCAATGGCTGCCGTTGATGGAGAACAGATCGGTCCCGGGGGAAGCCCTGTGATCTGATAAGTGTTATAGGCATTGGCAACCCTGAGATCGTTCTCTGTCAGGCTCATGCGGCGGACACCTGTAATATAGTGGATGGTCACATCACTCTGCAGCTTCATCCCCGCTTTCAGGCGATTGTGAAAAACGGCGGATACTTTGGCAAAATCAGATTCCTTGGCTTCTTTTTCAATCAGGCTGGCTAGCGTCAGGATCTGGTCCATGGTAAATCCCATCTGTTCCGCCACATCCTGGCTGTCTGCCGGAAACGCATGCTCAGTCTGAGAGAGAAGCTTCCGAATCACATCTTCTTCCGTGGCGTTCGTATACACTTCATAGGTGTTTGCTGCTAGATAGCCTTCAAGAACATATTTGCGCTGCGATGCAGTTTTTGAAGAAAGGATATCCGCAATATAGTAATAATCTTTAAAGTTCTCTCCTGTTTTGCATAAGGCCAGGAATCGGTCTGCGCTCGAAAAAACTCCATCGCTGACCAGTCTGGAAGCAAAATCCTCAATCGTCCATCCCGGTATCAGCGTGATATTTCTTACCAGCGGGTTGCCGTCACCTCTTGTCAGCTGATCCGCAATCTGCTCCATCGTCATGGACGCTTTGAGCTGGTAAGATCCGACCTGAATTTTCTGCCCCCATCCGGCAAAGTCACAGTAATACTTAAACACGGTACCTGACCGCACCAGTCCTGCTTTTTCCAGGTTGGAGGCGACTCTCGTCAGGCTCTGACCGCTCGCCACTTCAAACGGCACGTCCGTACTGTCATTTTCACTGACCGGCGCAATGTAGGAAGCATAGACGGACTGCCAGACTGCAGACAGAATTCCGATCACAACAACCAGAGAAGCGATGCCTACAAGAACCGGGCGGAGAATTGTCCATACACCACTGTACCAGTAAGGTCCGAATTCCCTTTCATCCCGCATGCTCTGATAGGTATAGTTGCGCTTTTTCGGGCTCAACGCATCCGCCTCCTTATGGTGCAAGACCAGGAATACCCATGTCGATATCGGCAGCGTCTGTTACAATCTTCAGGATATCGGCCAGGGCTCTCTGCAGCTGCATTTCGGCAAGAAGAAAGTCTCTGACTTCAGGTTTCGAAAAAAGGAGCGTGTTAATCCCGGAAAAGCGCTGCATATCCTCGCTGTTCGGGCTCTGGCCGCTCATTGCTGCCACCTGCAGTGAAACCTGCAGTTTTCTGTATTCCTTAATGAGTGCCGCCTGCGTTTCGTCCGCCATGACACTCTCTTTCAGCTGATGATAGGTTTTATATTCCTGACTCTCCCGAATCGCTCTTGCAAGAAGATGCGCCTGTGAGTACTCCATACTTCATTCCTCCCTTTCAGGGTTCATTGATAAAACGATCCAAAGACCGGTCGCATTCCCTCAACATAAAAAGGGAAGGCAAGCCTTCCCAGTATACATTTTTTGGAATCAGATGTCTAGGATAATCGGCAGGATCATCGGATTGCGCTTGATACGCTCAAAAATGAATCTGTGCACTTCATCCTTGATCGTGTTCTTCAGTTCCGGCCAGTTATCCCCGGAAAGATCCGAATGCTCCAGAATCTGGCGCACAACTTCCCTGGTGGATTCAATAATATCCTCGTTCTCACGGACATAAATGAAGCCGCGTGAGATGATGTCCGGACCAGACACCAGTTTGCACTCATCCCGGTCGATCGCCATGACAACGATGATCAGGCCGTCTTCCGAAAGATGTTTCCGGTCTCTGAGCACAACATTTCCCACATCACCCACGCCGAGACCGTCAACAAGAATTGCACCGGTCGGCACCTGTTCACCCAACGCAAGGGTGTCGTGGGTCATTTCAATCACCTGACCGATTTCAGGAATGACAATATTCCGCCGGTCCATGCCCATCCGTTCCGCCAGTTCTGCATGCTGCCAGAGCATGCGGTACTCGCCGTGTACGGGTATAAAATACTTCGGCTTTGTGAGCGCATGCATCAGCTTCAGTTCTTCCTGGCATGCATGTCCGGATACATGGACTTCGGCCATCGCGGAGTAGACCACCTGTGCACCGCAGCGGTACAGCTGATTGATCACTCGGCTGATGAACTTTTCGTTGCCGGGAATCGGTGTGGCAGAAATAATCACCATATCGGTCGGCCGAATCTGCAGCTTCCGGTGTTCTGCGAACGCCATCCTTGTAAGTCCTGCCATGGGTTCGCCCTGACTGCCGGTTGTCATCACCAGAAGTTCTGAATCATCGTAGTCATTGATCGAATCAATATCGACGAGGCAATCATCCGGAATCCGGAGTTCGCCGATCTCCATGGCGACCCTGCTGACATTGACCATGCTCCGTCCGATAAAGCATACCCTGCGCCCGTAGCGGATGCCGTTGTCAATCACCATCTGCATACGGTGAATGTTCGATGCAAACATCGCAACAATCACACGTCCCTTGGCTTCACGGAACATGTTGTCAAACGTTTCTCCTACCTTGAGCTCACTCATGGTAAAGCCGGAACGTTCCACATTTGTACTTTCACACAGCAGAGCAAGAACACCCTGCTCGCCATAAGCCGCCAATGTCTGGAGGTCCATTACTTCCCCATCAATCGGAGTGTAGTCAACCTTAAAGTCACCTGAGCAAATGACAGTACCTTCAGGGCATGTGATCGCAATGGCACATGCGCCAGCGATTGAATGGCTCACATGAATAAACTGAACCGTAAACTGTCCGAGCTGAATGACTTCACGGGGCTGTACCACCTGCATTCTGGCATTGCTGATGCGGTGTTCTTTCAGTTTTACATCAACCAGCGCGAGAGTCAGTCTTGTACCAAACAGCGGAGCATCAACCTGATGCAGCACATAAGGGATAGCACCAATATGGTCCTCGTGTCCATGCGTCAGCAGAAAACCTCTGACGTTCTTCTTCTTGGCAACCAGATAACTGACATCGGGTATCACCAGGTCCACGCCAAGCATGTCCTCTTTGGGGAAGATACTGCCGCAGTCTACGACAACAATATCATCCTCGTATTCGAGCACATACATGTTTTTGCCGATTTCATCCACACCGCCCAACGAGACGATCCGGAGTTTGCTCGGCGCTTCATTTGTACTTCTTTGCCTCACGGAGAACCTCCTTTCAAATGTATTCGCTGAGTAAAAAGCATGAAAAACGCACAAGCACCTGCGTTTTTATTTCCATTTCATGACAACATGGTTATTCGGGCTGATCGGCAATGCAGATCAGCCACCGACAGCTGTATTCGAAAGACCCGATGCAGCAATTCATGCATGCATTCGGTCCATATATCTCGAAAACGCAAAGATATGGAGCAGCCATCAGAAATAGATACTTTCCAACTAGCTTATTGAATTATACCAGATTCGGCAAAGTCCTGCAACAAGATTTCAAAAAGATTATTTCCTTTTTTCAGCTATTTTGATCCTTTTTTCATGACCCTGCCACTTCCCGGGAGCGGGACCTTTTGGCGCCTCACCGACCGCTTTGGGCTGTGCGTCACTTTCTTCTGAATTTCTGAAGAATGTAGCCCAATGCTTCTTTCAGCAGTTTTACATACGCTCTGGGCACCATTGTCAGCGCTTCTCTTGGCTGCATGCCATACTGCTTAATGAAAGACACCTCAATTGTATCCGCATGGTTTTCTGTCACACAGACATGCATTTGGGGATCACCCAGGTAAAAGATCAGCTCGTTTCCTTTCCATACGCCATTGGTGGAAATAGCGGAACGTTCAAACTGCTCCACGATATTCCCTGCTTTTCTGACGCGAATCACGGGATGAATCATGCGATATCCCCCGTGGTCCGATGGATCAATTCGCATCTTGCCATTCGTTTCCGGAACATCCACCAGTGAAAACAGCACCTTGGTCGTCATGCCGTTCATGGTAATGGTGTCTGCATGGATTTTCTTTCCGTTCAGATACAGTTCCGGTTCGAGTGCAATGGATGATTCTTCCTCATCCGAGAGATCTTTCATATATTCGCTTGCATTGACAATGCGTTTCATCGACCTGAAATCTGCACGGATCTCTTTTTCGGTCTTCCGCCACTCATCAGAGGTATACAGAGTTGTGGAACTGGCTGCGTTCTTCCATTTCCTGTAAACAGCCGTGCAGAAGGGTGCATCCGTTACGCCTGCAACCGATGCCACCCGCATCAGGAAGTCCCAGTCCTCCGTCGTATCATACTGTTCATTAAAACAGAAATGGAAATGCCTGACCGTATACAGAGGAAAAGCCAGCGTCATCAGCGGGCAGCGGTTGATGACATACTGACGATTCCAGTCAAAATCAGCGCAGAAATAACCGTCTCTGTCTCCTTCGGAGTGAAGGCATGCCCCGTTCCTGGACCATTCCTGGGATACGGCATAGCTGTGAATAATGGTTCCTGATGCCGTTTCAATCTTTTCAGCGAAGACCTGCAGCCAGTTTGCCATCACGATGTCATCATCATCAAGGGCAACAAAATAGCTGCCATGCGCATGGGCAATGCCTGCATTCAGCGGAGTGGAACGGTTTCCTCCGGATACCGGTATCACCCTGATTTTTTCTCTGTCTTCTTCCGGGAGCTGGGAGATCAGTTTCTGAATATCCGCATACCTTTCATCGGACACATTGTGCAGCATCAGCAGGACTTCAAAATTCTGGAATTCCTGACAGGAAAGGCAGAGGAACACTTCCTGAAGCTCACTCAGTCTGTCCCCTACCGTTCGGATGATCACAGAGATCAGCGGTTTTTCCGCATCCGGCAGACGGACTTCCTTGTCTTCGGCTTTCATTGTGCAGTAAATATGAAAAAGCTCTGCTTCCTGAAAGCCGTCAAACAGAGAGGAAAAGTATGCCAGATCCGAAGCCGTTTTTTCTGACTGGATTCTGAGCTGCTGAAAGCTTCCTGTGCTCTTTTCCTCTGCAGCAACGGCAGTGATTTCATATCCGTTCTCAGCAAGAAACCTGCAGATCCCGGAATAGGTCATTCTTCGCTCCGTTTTTCCGACCGTATCAATAAAGTACTGGCCTGACAGGTAATCCAGCGATAATGCATTGGGAACAGAAAACAGGATCGTACTGTCCGCTGCCCCGGCCATCCCGCCAAGCTGCCTGAACAGTCCACTCAGGTCCGAAACCTCTGCCGGGAGTCTTCCCAGGTCAACCAGGTCATATTTAGCGTCATTCCCGCTCGGGGACGGCTTGATCTTTTCAATGGTCATGATATCCGGGGCGCTGAGATGAACCTTTCCCACTGTTTGATATCCATCATACAGTGCACTTCGGTCCTGCAGCTCCGTGATAACAGGAATTTGCTTGTTCAGCATCGTGTTCTTCCCCCTGTACCGAATCCATCTTTCCGTCAGATCTCATGCCCGTCAGTCTTCCGACTGCTTTTCTTCGGGGCGGTCATACCGGGCATCGAAATTGTCATCCAGCAGAACAAAACCTACCCGATGTTCCGGATCCAGCTGCGCCGGCAGAGTGTTGTTCTTTCTTCTCTCTTCAAATTTCTGCAGTGCAAACCGGTATTCCGGAGCACCTGTCTCTTTATAATGTTTCAGCAGCTGATCCAGTTCTTTAGGAAAGGACCATTTCCAGGTCATGAGAAGACGCGCCTCTGCTGAATAGTTTCTTTCCACTTCGGACGAGGCCCAAATGCCATTCTCATCCAACCGTTTATCATGATACACAACGGCACTGGGCTGATACAGCAGGGTATATCCTGCCAGACGGATGCGGAATGAAAGATCAACGTCATCACAGTACAAAAAGAAGCTGTCCGCATCATACCCGTGCACCTGTTGAAACGCCTTTGTCAGATACAGCGTACAGGCTCCGCTGTTCCAGTCCGTTTCCCCGGTGTCCGGATGATACGTCTTTTGATGTTCCAGAGGCGTCTGTCTGGCTTCAACGGCACCGACCGGAGTGCTTCCTTTGTGCTCAAAAGGTTTCAGAATCTCCATAAAGAATGTCGGTGACGGGACAATATCCGGGTTCATGACCAGCAGATACTCATCCGTACAGTTTTTTGCCAGTGTATTATGGCCAAGGGATGTGCCTGTATTGCGATGGAAAAAAGTATAGTCCAGCTCCAGTTCTTCTCTGTATTTCTGACGGATTTCGTTTAAAGCCGTTTCATCAAACAACGGTTCCGGTGATGCATCTCCCCAGGCAACACGCACGTGTACCTCCACGCCATTCTGCCTGGCCACGCGCACAGCATTTGCCATATGCTTTAAGGAGCGCAGAAGAGAATAGGTGTCATTGCAGAACAGTACAGTCTGCACCTGTATGCTTGTTTCTCTCCGTGTATTCATCATGATCCCATCCTATTACTACTTGTTTCCGCATCAGCACTCATCGTTTTCCCTAGAAGCAGAACATTTGTGCTCCATCAGGGATTTTCCTTTCCCCTCCGCCGACCTTCAGGGCCCTGGACTTTTTTCAGACAGGTGTTTTCCAAGGTGTTGAATTCGCTGCAGTATTGATTTCAGCCGGCATCGGAACGTCCATCAGGGAAAGGGATGATCGTGTGAAGTCTAACATACTTAGCAGATAAAGTCTATCCGTTTCCATTGGGGGATTCCCGCTGTTGATTTGCAGCATTGCAATCCGCTCTGATTGACAAATCCCGCATGCGTCTCCTGAAGACACATGCGGGATTGATTTGCTCATGCTCGCGAAACGCCTGATTTCTTCATCGGAATGCGCTCTCAGCAGCATACCGTCAGCTGCGTTTTGACAATACAGCCTTTTTCGAAAAATAATTCCAGATCATCACAATCAAGGTAGCAATCACCTTATGTACCATATACATCGTGAGTTCTTTTCCCGCAACGCTCATCACGGTCATGTCCTCATTAAAGATCAGACCCATAACGAACATGATCACTTCATTGAGTCCAAGCCCGATCAGACTGGTCAGGAAAAAGGCGGCCTGTCTTGCCCCGTTACCACCCTGGGCTCCTTCAAATACCCACAAAAGGCACAGGAAATAATTAAGAATCACTGATACTGTAAAAGCAATCGCATTGGCAAGCAGGGTCGGAAGTCCTGCAGAATCCCTCAGGAGAACGAGAAGGACAAATTCCACAAGAAAGCAGACGCCGCCTGTCAGGATAAAACGCAGCACTTCTTTCAGTTTCTTATTCTTCAGCACGATCACACCAACCTCACGTTTTCTTTTCCAAATCGTTCTTCCAGACGCTTTAATGCTGTTTCCTGCGCATCAATCCACTGCTCGCGGGAGGCCAGCAGTGTAGCTTTTTCGCTTGGAATGTGCAGGTAAACCGGTGTAGACCCGGGATAAATGGACGTGATCTGCATGCATTCATCAATTCGTCCGCGTTCCAGCCGGATATACAGCTTATGTGCTGCACGGCTGGCCAGGTCTGTATCCGAAATCTGCACCTGTTTATGCGCTTTCGGCGCCTCCGCGCGGACAAACCGGGATTCATCACGCGCTTTCTGCTCAGGCTTCCATTGTTCCAGCGGAGTAATTGCATCCACAAGGATTTTCGGTGATTCTTCTTCTCTGATCGAGATTTTTCCTGTAACCACCACGACATCATCTTCTGCAATCGTTCCCTGGATTCGCTCAAAAACCTTCGGGAAAATCAGCCCCTCGATGGAGCCGGTCAGATCCTCCAGCGTGATGAAGCCCATGTATGCACCTTTTTTGGTGGCTTTCCCTTTCACCTCAGTCAGTATGCCGCCCATGGCAACCTGGCGGCCGTCGAGCGACATGCCATGGTCCTCATCATCCATCTGATCCATGATTTTCTGTGTGCTGAACGGGATCTGATCCAGGATCGATCGGTAGTCATCCAGTGGATGGCCGGTAATATAGATGCCTGTGATTTCTTTCTCATAGGCAAGCTTTAAGCGAAGAGGATATTCTTCAATCGGCGGCAGTTCCCGCTTTTCTTCAATGTAATTGCCGCTGTCATCTGAAAGATCAAACAGCGAAAGCTGTCCTTCCACCATATGGCGTCTGCGATTGGCATTGCCCTCCAGTTCTTTTTCGTATACAGCAGCCATCTGGGCACGCAGAGCCCCGGTATAGTCAAACGCTCCGCACCGAATCAGGCAGTCAACCACACGCTTTCCGCATTCGGATGTGTTGATTCGGCTGCAGAAGTCAAAGATATCCGTAAACGGCTTTTTTGAACGTTCCCTGACAATGGCTTCCACCGCATTCTCCCCGACCGCTTTGACAGCGCCAAGTCCGAACAGAATACCCAGTTTTCCGTCCGGCATGGGCTGTACCGAGAATTTCCACTCCGATGCATTGACATCCGGTGGAAGAACGGGGATCCCATGGGCCCGGCAGTACTGAATATACCCGGCCACTTTTTCCTGATTGCCGAAAGCGCTGTTAATCAGAGCAGCCATATACGAAGACGGATGATGACACTTAAGCCATGCCGTCTGCATGCACACGACACCATATGCTGCTGCATGGGATTTGTTGAATGCATACGAGGCAAACGCAATCATTTCGTCATAAATCTGATTGGCCGCTTCCTCACTCACGCCATTTCTTACACATCCCGGAATCAGCACATTCCCGTTTTCATCTGTCTGACCATAGACAAAATTGCGCCGCTCTTCCTCCATGACCTTATGCTTTTTCTTCGCCATCGCTCTGCGCACAAGGTCGCTTCTGCCCATGGAATAACCGGCCAGATCCCGCACGATCTGCATGACCTGTTCCTGATACACCATGCATCCGTATGTCACGTCCAGGATCGGGCGGAGTTTTTCCGTTTCATAATGAACTGTTGAAGCATCTTCCTTGCCGGCAATATACCGCGGGATGGAGTCCATCGGGCCCGGGCGGTACAGGGAGATGGCAGCGATGATATCTTCAAAGCAGTTCGGCTTCATGTTGGTAAGGAAGGAGCGCATGCCGCTTCCTTCAAGCTGGAAAACGCCGTCCGTCTCCCCTGAGGAGATCATCGCATACACTTCAGGGTCATCCATTGGAATATCTTCCGGTTTGATATCCACGCCTTCCACTTCGCGCATCATGTCCAGCGCATCCCGAATCACCGTCAGTGTGCGCAGACCGAGGAAGTCCATTTTCAGCAGTCCGAGATGTTCCACCGTATCCTTTGGATACTGCGTGGTAATCACATCATCATTGCGCTGCAGCGGGACATATTCAATCACTGGACGGCCTGTGATCAGCACGCCGGCAGCATGCGTAGACGCGTTTCTCGGCATGCCTTCCAGCTTCAGGGCAGTATCCACCAGTCTCCGTACAGCGTCATCTTCCTCATACATCCGGTGGAGCTGCGGCGAAATATCCAGTGCCTTGGACAGCGTCATGCCCAGTTCAAAAGGAATGGCTTTCGCAACAACATCCGTTTCCTGGTAACTCATGCCCAGGACACGGCCCACGTCGCGAATCACGCCCTTGGCTGCCATCGTGCCGAACGTAATGATCTGGCAGACATGGTCTGCGCCATATTTGCGCGCAACATATTCAATGACTTCCGGGCGGCGCTCATAGCAGAAGTCAACGTCAATATCCGGCATGGACACACGTTCCGGATTCAGAAACCTTTCAAAAATCAGCTGATATTTCAGAGGATCCAGCATGGTAATCCCCAGGGAATACGCAACAATGGAGCCTGCACCGCTGCCGCGCCCCGGGCCGACCATGATTCCCTGCGACTTGGCATAATGAATAAAGTCCCAGACAATGAGGAAGTAATCCACATATCCCATCTGAGCGATCGTATCCAGTTCATAATGCATGCGCTCATATGGTTCATCGCCTTCCTCCGCATCCGGATACAGGCGCTTCATTCCCTCAAGGCAAAGGCGGGTCAGCATCTCAAGCGAAGTCTCCCCGGTATCAATCGGGAAATGCGGCAGTTTGGTCACACCAAACTCAATTTCCACATTGCACCGCTCAGCGATCTCATGCGTCCTGTCCACGGCATCCGGCACAGCAGCAAACAGCCTGCGCATTTCTTCCTCGCTCTTGACATAGAGCTGGTTGGACTCCATGCGCATCCTTGTTTCATCTTCCAGCGTCTTTCCTGTCTGAATGCACATGAGGATTTCCTGCGCATCGGCATCTTCCTCGCGCAGATAATGGCAGTCATTGGTTGCCACAAGGGGCACCTGCATCTCCCGTGCAATCTGGATCAGCCGCGGCATCACCAGTTTTTCATCCCGCAGGCCATGGTCCATGATCTCAATATAAAAGTTGTCCGGTCCGAATATGTCCTGCATGTCCAGAATGTACTGTCTTGCCTCATCCATTCGTCCGTCCAGCAGGAGTTTCGGAAGATCCCCTGAAAGGCAGGCCGTAAGACAGATCAGCCCTTCGTGATGATCACGCAGCAGGGCATAATCAATTCTGGGCTTGTAATAATAGCCGTTCACGAAGCCTTCTGAATTCAGATACATCAGATTCTTATAGCCTTCATTATTCTCACACAAAAGAATCAGATGACTGATTTCCCTGCCCGCAGGTGTCTTATCCAGATGATCTTTGGCAACGTACATTTCACATCCCAGGATGGGCTTGATGCCGTTGTCAAGCATGGTCTGATAAAAATCGATGCATCCATACATCACGCCGTGGTCTGTAATCGCACAGCTGTCCATATTCAGTTCTTTCAGTCTTTGAACCAGTTCGGTGATCCGGCATGCTCCATCCAGAAGGCTGTATTCCGTATGCAGATGCAGATGTGTAAATGCCATGGTTGTTTCCTTTCTGCAATTCCCAAAAGAGCATTTGCAAAAATCTTTGCCATATGCTACAATAGCGGCGGTTTGTTGGCAGGACGGTTTGTTCTGCCCGGCTTTCCTCTATGTTTCTCTTCTCATTCAAAGAGATTCATTATCATATGGAGCGGTATCGAAGCGGTCATAACGGCCCTGACTCGAAATCAGGTGTACGGCAACGTACCGTGGGTTCGAATCCCACCCGCTCCGCACACAGAACGCTGGCTTTGATGTCAAATCAAAGTCGGTGTTTTGCTTTCCAGGGCTTCTCTGCCGTGATCCATCCACTTCGATATGCAGGATTCAGTTTTCGTCTTCCGCTGAGCGAATGTCCATGTGCATCTATGCCATGCAGTTCATGTCTGAATCCATGGAAAGGCTATCACAGATATTCTTGAAATACAAGCATTTTCTTCGTCCCTGTATCCGCTGTATGCGCGTCATCCTTTGGTTTTTTCCTCAAGCGCAAACCTTTTTTCCGCCAGTCATTTTCGCATCAGCGTATCAACCATCAGCCCTCCGTTCTGCGCGGCGTTTCCTCAAGGGATGCAGCTGCCCGGGGCTGTTTTCTGTTCAAGCGCATGAACATTTATTCTTTTTTTGCAAGGAGATTGACCATGAAAGCACTGGAAAAAGTCAGCACATTTTTAGGAAATCACATGGCTGTCCTCGTTCTTGTCGTGACGGCTGTTTCTCTCTTTATCCCGAAAGCGGGCCTGTGGATTCAGACCGGCTGGATCAATTATCTGCTGATGATTGTCATGTTCGGCATGGGACTGACACTGAACCTGTCCGATTTTCAGCTTGTTTTTTCCCGGCCGCGGGATATTCTGATCGGCTGTGTCTCTCAGTTTACCATCATGCCGCTCCTGGCGTTTGCTTTGGGAAAACTGTTTCGGCTGGATGATGCTCTGCTTGCGGGTGTGATCCTTGTGGGAACCTGTCCCGGAGGGACATCCAGCAATGTCATCACTTACCTTTCCGGAGGCGATGTTCCCCTGTCGGTTGGAATGACCAGCATCAATACGCTTCTGGCTCCCATCCTGACACCTGCCCTGACCTATCTTTTCCTGCATACAACGGTCGAAGTCAACATCATCAGCATGTTCCTGTCCATCATCCAGGTGGTGATTCTCCCCATCGCTCTTGGTCTGATCATCAACCGGATATGGGGTCAGTACACCCGGCGCATGACCAGCATTCTGCCCTCTGTCTCTGTCATCGCGATCTCTCTGATCGTGGCCTCCGTTGTGTCCCATAATGCGGGAAAAATACTCTCCACAGGGCTCATTGTGTTTGCTGTTGTCATCCTTCACAATGTGCTCGGATATGCGTGTGGATTCGGGATTGGAAAGCTTCTGAAACTCGACGCCTCAAAAACAAAGGCTCTGTCCATAGAGATCGGTATGCAGAATTCAGGACTGGCAACTGCCCTCGCCGGTACGGCGTTTCCCTCTCTGGCCATGGCCACGGTTCCCGGAGCCATTTTTTCCGTCTGGCATAATATCTCCGGAGCCATACTCGCCAATCTGTTCAGGAAACATTAAATCGCGCAGCATGCTGCAGCTGCCCTGCCTCTCTTGCCATCTCCTCTGCGGCTTCCTGGGTTGTCTTTTTTCGTCTTTTTATCTGCCATTGTGAACAGCTCTGCGCTGCCATGAGGGATCTTTCTTCGTATCAACCAATGACGGCACTGCGCGTGCCGATCCGTCGATGAAAGATGAAAGAAGGTTATCTTTATGAAGAAAATCTTATGTCTCACACTTGCCATGATGATGATCGCCTGTGCAGCCTGCGCTTCAGCCACATCCCTTTTGGGATCCTGGCAGACCGCAGAGTCCCCGGAGCTTACCGAAGACAGAACGGCTCTTTTTGAAAAAGCCGTCGAAGGTCTTCTCGGTGTCAGCTATGTACCGGTCGTTTATCTGGGAAATCAGGTTGTGGCTGGAACAAATCATTGTTTCCTCTGCAAGGCAACTGTAATCTATCCGGATGCGGTGCCCTCCTATGCACTCGTATACGTTTATGAGGATCTGGAAGGCCATGCATCCGTCACACAGATTACCGACATCGACATCGCTGCTCTCTCTGCCCCTGCAGAGTAAGATGCAGTAAGGACCCTTGAGCACCAGGCACTGCCTGGTGCTCTTTTGCATGGGCTCAGGTCTGGCCTTCCTGTTTTTCTTCCTTTCACCTCATGTATCCCGGTTTCTTTTACGATCCATAACCCCTCTCACAGCAAAATCCGTGCTTGACAAGATTTTATCGTTTATGTATACTGTGAAGGCTGTTTTTAGCACCCTGCGGGATAACCCGTTTGATGAAATCGTGAGGAGTGTTGACCATGTTCCGTACTTACCAGCCCAAGAAGCGTCAGCGCAGCAAGGTGCACGGCTTCCGCGCCCGTATGCACACCAAGAACGGCCGTCGTGTTCTGGCAGCCCGTCGTCGCCGTGGCCGTAAGGTCCTGACCGTCTGATCGGACTGATCACCTGCACGGCAGCAGGTCGGGTTCCACGTGAACCCATGAATTGAAAAGGATGCAGCCCGCCCACCGGTCCATTACCAGTTGGCGGGCTTTCCTTGTATAACGGCAGTTTTCTGCCATCCCAGGTGACGCATTCGCCGCCGGATCAAAGAAGGATGATACCTTGGAGAAACGCTATCGGCTGAAAAAGAATGGGGCTTTTACCTATGTTTACAGAAGAGGTAAAAATGCTTCATCCCGAGATCTGGTGATGCTTTATGCCAAAGGCAAAGGCATCAAGGTCGGTTTTTCCGTCAGCAAAAAGGTAGGCAACGCTGTGACAAGAAATCTTATCAAGCGTCGTCTGCGTGAATGCTTTCGGCCCCATCTGGGGGACGTAAAAACCGGCCTGTACGTCGTTGTCGCCAGACCATCTGCCGCCCAGGCCACCTTTCAGAGTCTGTTCAAACAGGTGCGTGATCTTCTGAAAAGACAGCATGCTCTTCAGGAAGACAGCCGGCAGAGTGCACCTGTTTCCGAGAAAGGGAATCGTGCCACATGAAACGTTTTCTTCTTCAGGGTATCCGATTCTACCGCCGCAAGCTTTCCCCGCGCAAGCGCATGCCCACATGCCGCTTTGTTCCGACCTGTTCTGAGTACGCGGAAACTGCCATTGAACGATTCGGACCAGCCAAAGGCAGCTACCTCGCCATCAGACGGATCCTGCGCTGCAATCCACTGTGTAAAGGCGGATATGATCCGGTCCCGGATGATCCACAGACTACAATAAGGAGGGAATAACCCCGAATGAACGAATTCTTGACAGGCATCATCGGTTGGATTTACAGCGTGCTCGGGAATTATGGATGGGCCATCGTGGTCTTCACGCTGCTGATTCGTTTGGTCCTCATGCCTTTTGACTACAAAAGCCGTGTCTCCATGCGGCGCATGTCAAAGGTATCCCCGAAAATGCAAGCGCTTCAGAAGAAGTATGCCAAGGATCAGGCCAAACTGAATCAGAAGATGTCGGAGCTCTACAAAGAGGAGCATGTCAGCCCGCTTTCCGGCTGTCTCCCCATGCTTCTGAGCTACCCGATCCTGATCGCCATGTTCACCGCCATGCGTTCCTTTGCCAACCAGCAGGTTGTCAAGCAGATCCTTGAAATCCTTCAGAATCCCGAAGTGATGCCTGCCCTCGACAGCTGGTTCTGGGTCCGCAATCTCTGGATGCCGGACTCTCCGTTCGCCTCTGTTCTGCCAGATTTCAATACGCTTCGCATGATTCCCGGAGATGTCTGGGTGAAGTTCTTCACGCCTGATGTGATCGCCACTCTGCCCGGCGAACTCGCAGCGCTCACTGCTGACAGCTTTTCCGGAAACGTTCTGAATGACACCATTGCACAGATTAATGCTGTTCTTCAGGCACTCCCCCTGTATAAGGAAGCGACCAGTGCCCTGCCCGGATGGACATTCAACCTGATGATCACCTCCTTCTCCATCATGAGGGAATTCAACGGTCTCTTCCTCCTGCCGATTCTTTCTGCTGTCTCCCAGCTGGCCATGACCAAACTGACGCCTCAGCAGACCCCGGCAGATTCCAGCCAGGCCAGCACCGGCAAGTTTATGAACTGGTTCTTCCCGCTTTTCTCCCTGTGGCTCTGCTCATCCTACAACGGTGCATTCGCCCTGTACTGGGTTACCAGCAATGTCATCGCCATTGTGCAAACTTATGCCATCAACAAGTATCTGGACAAGAAAGAACAGCGTGAAGCAGAAATGAAACGGGAGGGTGCCACCAGATGAGAAGCATAGAAAAAAGTGCAAAGACACAGGAAGAAGCGATTCAGGCTGCTCTGGATGAGCTGAATGCTTCGATCACCGATGTCACTGTGAAAGTTCTTGATGAAGGCAGCAAAGGCCTGTTTGGCCTCTTTGGATCCAAGCCTGCGCGTGTCCTTGTTACACTGCGTTCTTCCGAAATGGAAGATGAACTGGATTCCCTTTTCCAGTCCACCCCGCAGAAGGCTGAACCGAAGGCTGCGCCCCAGCCTGTTTCTGCTCCGGCAGAGAAAGCTGCCGCTCCGAAAGAGGAGAAGCCTGAACCCGCCGCTGAACCGGTTCCTGTCCAGGCTGAAGCTCCCGCAGAAGCAAAGCCTGTGAATACGGCCCGCAAGCCTGAGCCTGTCAGAAGAACCCGTTCGCAGTCCAAGCGTGAAAAGCCGGCTGCCCGTCCTGCAGAGACCGAAGCTGCAGAACCCCGGCAGCAGAATGCCAAGCGCCCTGTTCAGCTTCTTGAGAAGCCGGAAGTCACCATGATTCCCCATGATGATGTCGATCCTGAATCCCCTGCCGGCAAAGTGCTTGCTTTCCTCGAGGAGCTCACCCACCTGATGGGCGTGGATGTCACTGTTTCCGTTGGCACCGACGCCGAAGGCAATGTGTACGGCCGTATGGAAGGCGACACACTGGGTATTCTGATCGGACGCCGCGGTGAGACGCTGGATGCGCTGCAGTATCTGACTTCCCTGAAAATCAACCGCGGTCAGGAAACCTATACCCGTGTCACGCTTGACACCGAGGACTATCGTTCCCGTCGTGAGGAAACACTGATTCGCCTTGCGAACCGTATGGCGAACCGTGCAGTGCGCACCAATCGCCGCGTTTCCCTTGAGCCCATGAACCCCTATGAGCGCAGAATCATCCATTCTGCCCTGCAGGGGAATGAGGCTGTTGATACCCATTCCGAAGGCGACGAGCCCAACCGGCACGTAGTCATCACCATCAAAAAGTAATCTGCAGGCGGCCCTGTGCCGCCTGTTTTTTCTGTCGCTGGATCCTTCCACTCAGGCGCACAGGAAATCTATTCTTGCCATTCCCGGTAAAAGATGGTATACTGATCGTCGCATGCCGGAGTGGCGGAATGGCAGACGCGGCGGATTCAAAATCCGTTGGCAGCGATGTTGTGCGGGTTCAAGTCCCACCTCCGGCACGACTTAAGTCTCATCCTCTGGATGAGACTTTTTATCTTCTTAGAGGTTTTGTATGAGTCGAATTGACTGGGGCGAAAACCTGAATCTGAAAATCAGCATGCTTCCTGACAGTCCTGGATGCTACCTCATGAAGGATGCAAACCAGGTCATCATTTACGTGGGCAAAGCTGTCAATCTGAAAAAACGCGTCCGTTCCTATTTTCGCGATACCTATCACACCCCAAAGGTTGCAGCCATGATTTCCCATATTGCTGATTTTGATATTCTGCTGTGTGAGTCAAATCTTGAAGCACTCTGTCTGGAATGCAACCTGATCAAGGAACACAAGCCTTACTACAATATTCTTCTGAAGGATGACAAGCATTACCCGTATATCAAGCTGGATCTGCATGAATCCTTCCCCCGTCTCCGTCTTGCACGGCGCATGGAATCAGACGGCGCAAAGTATTACGGCCCCTATATTGGTGCGAGCGCTGTGAAACAGGTCATTGAAACCGTTCGGGATGTCTTCCCGATCCGTTCCTGTTCCCTTTCTTTCCCTCTGAAAAAGCCCGTCCGTCCCTGCCTCAATTATGACACAGGCAAATGTCTGGCCCCCTGTTCAGGCAACTGTTCGGAAGAAGCATACAATGAAATGATCCGCGGCGTCCTCTCCTTTCTCGGCGGGGATTACCAGCAGGTTCTTGCCCACCTGGAAGCGTCGATGAAAGCCTCAGCAGCCAGGATGGATTATGAAAAAGCTGCCGTATTCCGCGATAAAATCAAGGATGTCAAAGGTCTTATGGAACGCCAGATCGCCATTCGTACCGATCTGAGCGAGCAGGATATTCTGGGCATTGCTCAGGATGGTCTGGATGCCATGATTCAGATTCTTTATGTGCGCGGTGGAAAAATGCTCGGCGGCGACCACTTTTCTCTTCCCGGTGAAGGCGGCGAAGATGCCGGAGAAGTGCTGCTGGCATTTCTGACACAGTACTATGAATCAGGTCCCCTTGTCCCGAGGAATGTCCTGGTACAGACGCTTCCGCGTGACAGTCAGTCCACACTGGAAGACTGGCTGCGCCAGCAGAAGGGCGGTGCAGTGACGCTGCGTGTGCCGCAGCGCGGTGAAAAACATGATCTCGTTCTTCTGGCTGAAAAAAATGCTGCGGATGCCCTGAAAAAGCGGAATGCACGCAGTACCGTCAAAGAAGAGAGAACCATCGGTGCCGCTCAGAACCTTGCCGGCATTCTCGGTCTCCCCTCCTATCCCCGCAGAATCGAAGGCTATGATATTTCCAACACACAGGGCGTCTATTCTGTCGGTTCCATGGTCGTGTTCATTGACGGAGAAAGTGCCAAAAAGGAATACCGCCAGTTTCGAATCCGCACAGTGGAAGGTGCGAACGACTTTGCCTCCCTGCATGAAGTCCTCAGCCGCCGGTTCTCACACGGTCTGCAGGAAAAGCTGGAGCGTGAAGCAGCCGGGCTTCCTGCAAAAGGCGGCAAGTTCAGCGATCTCCCGGATCTCATTCTCATCGACGGCGGCCCGCAGCAGGTTCGATTTGCGCGGGAGGCCATTCTGGCTCTGGGTGTGAATATCCCGATGTTCGGCCTGGCCGAAAAAGAAGAAGAAATCTATCTTCCCGATCAGGAGGAACCGATACGCCTTGACCATCACACTCCCGAGCTTCAGCTGGTTCAGCGCATTCGTGACGAGGCGCACCGCACGGCGATCACCCATCACCGCACGCTGCGCGGAAACGCCTTTACCCATTCTCAGCTCGAGGATATCCCGGGCGTTGGCCCTGCACGGCGCAAAGCGCTCATCCGGCATTTCGGCAGTCTCAAAGCGATCCGCTCCGCCTCTCTTGAAGAGCTTCTCGCCGTTAAAGGCATGAATGCACCGGCTGCAGAGGCTGTCCTTGCCTGGGCGCAGACAAATCATGCTTCCCCTGCAAATCCGCATCTTCCCCGTGATGCTGCTTCCATTGAAGCACAATAAAAGACCGGTCGCCCGGTCTTTTATGATTGCTCTTATTCATCATTTAAGGCATTTTTCATGGCCTGATAGGTTTCCTCAGACAGATCATGTTCCATTTTGCATGCATCCGCTCTGGCAACATCTTCCTGAACGCCCAGCTTGACAAGGTATCTGGTCAGCGTTCTGTGTCTGTCATAGATTCTCGATGCGATCCGATCGCCTTTCTCTGTAAGCGAGATCAGATTATCATCATCCACTGTGATATATCCATTTTCACGAAGATGTTTCATGGCAACGCTGACAGAGGGTTTGGTCACGCCCAGTTTTAAGGCTATATCGACCGATCTCGCATATCCTTTTGCTTCTTTCAGCATCAGAATGGACTCAAGATAATCTTCGGCTGATTCATGTATATTCATCATATCACCTGCGTTTCTTTAGACTGCGATTGGCTCTATGATATCATGCTTCAAGAGGAAATTCAACTCTGTTTTCGGCCTCCGCTTTCCTCACACAAACACAAAGCCGCAGCTTCTCTGCGGCCTGACTTCTGTGTTTTTATATGTTTTCAAAGAAAGGAGTCTCGTCCTCTTTTCTGAGAATCCCGCCTTCAAAATGCAGCGGTGTCGGGGCGGACTGCATGTATTTCAGAATTTCTTCCATGCGCACCCCTTCCTGGAAAGTCACCAGTGAGAAGCTGACACCATGCTTATGGGCTCTGCCTGTTCTGCCGATCCGATGCAGATAATACTCGTTTTCATTCGGCAGTTCATAATTGATGACGGCTTCAACATCATCCACGTCAATCCCGCGCGCTGCAACATCCGTGGCCACAAGGATCGGGAACTTTCCTTTCTTAAAGCCATTCATCGTCTCATTGCGCTGGCTCTGACGTATATCACCATGAATGCATCTTGCATCATAGCCTTCCTTCTGGAGCCGGCTTGTCACACGGTCCGTCATGAATTTTGTGGAACAGAAGACCATAATGCGCTGGTAGACATCCGCATCGAGCAGATACAGCAGATCATCCATTTTCTTTGCATTCTCGGTGCGTATCACATACTGCGTGATTTGAGGTCTGTCTTCCTTTGTTGCCTCAACTGTGACCTCGACAGGATTCTGCTGATATTTCCAGGCGATCGTCAGGACATCGCGATTGGTCGTTGCAGAAAAGAGCACCAGCTGACGGTCCACAGGGGTTTTTTCAATAATCCCTGTGACATCTTTCACGAAGCCCATATTGAGCATTTCGTCTGCTTCATCAAGCACCATGGTATGAACCGCATTGAGCTTGATATTCCCACGCTCCATGTGGTCCAAAAGTCGGCCAGGGGTTGCAACAACAATCTGCGGATTCCTTCGGATCGCATTCATCTGCTTGGAAATGGACTGCCCGCCGTAAAGCACAGCAATTCTGCATCCCTTGATATACTTTGCAAGCTTCGTGAGTTCCTCACCAATCTGAACAGCCAGTTCCCGCGTAGGTGCCAGAACAATTTCCTGAACACGGCTGTCGCGCAGCTGCAGATATTCCAGCATGGGAATGCCAAACGCACAGGTTTTTCCCGTTCCCGTCGGAGCAATTGCGTTGATGTCTGCACCGGACATCATCAGAGGAATGGTTTTCTGCTGAATGGTTGAGGGTTCAGTGAACCCCATATCGGCCACAGCCTTTAAGATTTCCTCTGACAGATCCATTTCCTGAAAGCTGATAGGCGTTGTTTCGTTTGCTGCCAAGAAAATGCTCCTCTCACGTCTCCGAATAAGCTGCGATTGCCCTGGAGAGCTGATCCGGACATGAGGTCGTTCCCCTGCACGGTACACCGGAAAGGCGTCTGGCGACTTCCTCTGCCTTTTGTCCGATGACCATACGGGCGAGTCCTTCCGTGTTTCCCTTGCAGCCATTGGTAAATTTGCAGTAAGTGATGATTCCGTCTTCGATTTCCAGATCAATGGCCGAAGAGCAGGTTCCATGTGTTTTGTAGTGGAACATAATGTCCTCCCTTACAAGAAAAAGAGGCGACCCCAGCTTGGTGAGGCCGCCTCAACAGATTCAGATTACTCGATCACGCGAGCAACAACGCCGGAACCAACGGTACGGCCGCCTTCACGGATAGCGAAACGCAGGCCCTGTTCCATAGCGATAGGTGTGATCAGGGTGATTTCCATATCAATGTTATCACCAGGCATCACCATTTCGACGCCATCCGGCAGCTTGATGGTACCGGTAACGTCAGTGGTGCGGA
>DEFL01000052.1 GCA_002350845.1 Christensenella sp. UBA2853 | reverse complement strand
GTCCGAGCCTAAATAACATGAAAGGAAACATCAAACCCTGGCCTGCCGTGCGGCAGCGCTGCATGACGGCGTACAATAGAAAAGCTTTCGGTAACAATATTCAGACAGCGCGGGAAATGAAGGGACTGAGCCAGAGCCGGCTTGCAGAAATACTCCAGGTCGGAAGAAACTTTGTGTGCAACTGGGAGTCGGGATTCTCAAGGCCAGACTTCAAAATGATTCCCGAAATCTGCAGAGTCCTGAACATTCCCATTCAGTCGTTCTATGGATGGCCCTGCTCAAAAACGGATATGCAGCAGGAAGAAATCCTGTTTCTTCGGGATTATATGGATCTGGACGGGGAGGATCAGAAGCTGATCAGTTCAGTCATGCGGCAGATGCTGACACTCGAACTGAATGCGGCTCATGATCTTTGCAGGAAAAACTTTGTCAAAGTACCGCAGTATGACAGTGAAGACTATTTCAGGGAGCGCCACGGCAATCATCTCAGGTGGATTCGCCGCAGGAGGGAACAGAAAAAGCCGGATTTTCTTGTGACGCTGTCGGGATCAGGGCTTTCTCCGTATTATGATGACAATGATGAACTCGTCGGCCGCCGAACGGGTGAAATCGCCGATGGCCAGTTTGGGCTTGTTCTGGTTGATGAGGACCTGGCAGTGCTCAGGCGCACCGGTGATGTCATGACGGGCGGCGCTGGGACAGAGCAGGTGCCGTATTCTGACCGAAGCAGGATGGAGATTGTCGGAGTCATCACGGGAAGACTGGAACCGAAAGACTTTCCGGATGAAAACGAACGCCTCCTGCTGGGAAATGTTTTACGAGGGGCCGGCTGAATGATACGCTTTCGTGTCTGAAAAGACATTGCCGGTGAATGACAAAAGCACTGTTATATGCTATGATAAAGCTGTGCGAAAAATATAGGCACAGATTATAAATTATTAAAAAGTGAGGAAGATGGTATGAAGAAAATTGTCGCTCTTTTGCTTGCCATGCTGATGATGCTGAATCTCTCTTTTGCCATGGCAGAGGACACCTTTGAAGAGAACCTGGCAGCGTTCCTGAATACGCTGAATGTTGAAAATGGCGATCTTCTTCTGAACGCGGAAGCTGCTGGACAGGCCATCAATGTCCGTGCAGGAAAAGATGAAGCCGGTGTGCATGCTGCTCTGGAGATTGCCGGGAATGCTATGGGCGAAGCCATGCTGACCGCTGACACAGCTTATGTGTCTGCCATGGGTCAGGGCCTGAAGGTTCAGTATCAGACGGTGCAGAACTTTGCTCAGAAGATCATTGAGTCTATGATGGGCAGCGCAAATCTTTCTATGGACCAGATCCAGGCTGATTTTCAGATGCTGGCCAGCAAACTCGCCGGACAGCTTTTCCCTCTGATGCAGGCTCTGAAGACGGAAGAAGTTGAAAACGGTGTCAAGTATTCCGTCGATGCTGCAGTGCTTGCTGAAGCACTGCCGGGTGCAATCGACAGCCTGCTTGCTGATGAGGAAATCAACGCATGTGCTGAGCGCTATGCAGGATTCCTGACCTTTACCGCAGGCAATAGCGAGAATCTCTCCTTTGACCAGCTCAAGGAAATGTGGGCCGAGAACAAGGATACATTCAAGCAGAATCTGTCTCAGACAAGTGCGGCTCTGACCGTTCTCAATGACGGAACGTATGCATTTGAAATGCTGATGCCTTCCGATGAGCAGAAACTGGCTGTTCTTTCCAACGGCAGCCTGGCCGAAGGGCTGGAAAGCATGACCACGGTCGGCTTTGAAGGCGAAGAACCGGTGATGACCATGGCCATCACGTTCAATGGCAATGAAGTTGTTTATGATGTCAAAGCACAGGATGTGACTGTGTACGAAAAGCTGACGCTGTCCGAAAATGGACTGGAAGCTGTAGATTACATCATTACCGAGAACAACGAAACGGTGCTTGAAGCACATTATGCTGACGGCAAGCTCACCATGACGGGTGACGGCATGAATCTCACCGCTGAGATCACCACCAAGGAAGCCAAGAAGCTTGTGGCCACTGTCACGGTTGAGCAGAATGGTGAGACCAAGGTTCTTACAGCAACAGTTGAACTGCTTGATCAGGCGCTTGCCTGCACACTGGATGCGGCAGGAACGCAGATGCTGCTGAACCTGAGCATGACCGAAAAGGGCGAGTGGACGGATCTTTCCCAGGCAGAAGGCATGACCGAAGTTGATGAGAACATGCTGATGTCCCTGCTCAGCCAGATGTAATATGAATTGCTGACACACGACAAATGAAAACGGGCCGGCTGAGTGATTCAGCCGGCCCGTTTGAATGCTGCGGGCGGATATGTGGGAATGCCTGGTTTCTGTCTTACAGAAACCTTGAACGGGATGCATCCTGGAGATAGGAACGCATTTCAGGTGTGTTCTCCAGGGCTCTCGCACAGCCCGTGACGGTGGTGGTGGAAGGGTCATCGGCAAGACCTGTGGCAATGTGCAGTTCCTGATAAATCGCATCAGGCAGACCTGAAAGCTGAGCCGCACCGCCGGCGAGAATGATGCCGTCGTCGAAAATGTCAGAAGCCAGCTGAGGAGGCGTGTGCTCGATGACCGACTGTATACATTCGATCAGGTCTGCGACAGGATCCTTTAATGCATCATAGATTTCAAGGGAAGAAACCGTCTGCGTTTTGGGAAGTCCGGAGATCAGATTACGGCCGGTCACGTGCATGGTCAGATCGTTATCCGGAGGCACTGCACTTCCCAGGGTGATTTTGACTTCCTCAGCCGTCCGGTCTCCAATGAGCAGATTGTGCTTTTTCCTCAGGTAACGGATGATGGCATCATCAAAATAGTCGCCGCCGATCTGGGTACAGGTGCCAACAATGACCTCACTTGAAGAAAGTACGGCGATATCACTTGCCCCGGCACCCATATCAATGATCATATTGCCATAAGGCTCCGTAAAATGAAGCCCGATCCCAATCGCGGACGCGACAGGCTTATCGATCAGCTGGGTTTTTCTCATGCCCGCGTCGAGCATGACAGAGAGAATGGCACGCTTTTCGGTATCGCTGACCCCTGTGGGAAGCGCGAGAACGGCGCGGGGACGTGAAAACCAATGGTTTCCGACGGCGTGCTTGATCATGGCGTGGATCAGTTCTTTGGTCAGTTCAAAGTCGCTGACTGTTCCCTGACGAAGAGGACGGACCGCCTGAACATTGCCCGGGGTGCGTCCGATCAGCTTATAGGCATCTGATCCTACAGCAAGCACCTTTCCGGTGTTGCGGTCAACCGCGACGACGGCGGGCTCCCTAAGCACAATGCCCCTGCCTCTGGCAGAAATGAGCACCTGAGATGTGCCAAGATCGATACCGATGTCATGGTTTTGGGCCATACAGAACCTCCGATTGCATTTGCTTTGTCTGGTTGCAGACACATCATTATATCATTTAGTGACTGGTACGTAAAGCTTGGATCTGACTTTAAAGCACTGCGCACAGACACTGTTTCTGTGTGCGGAAGCTCCCCGCTTGCAAAAGGCGACGGCGCGGAGTAAAATATAACAGTCTGTTTTTCAGTATAAATATGGATTGAGCAAAGCGGACAGGGAGGATTTATATCAATGAAAGTCATTCTTCTTCAGGATGTGAAGAATATTGGAAAGCGGGACGATATCGTATCTGTTTCCGATGGCTATGCCCGCAATTTCCTTTTCCCCAAAAAACTGGCTATGGAAGCCAAAACCGGCGCGATGAAGGAAGTTGAAAGAAAGCGTGCTGCAGAAGCAGCAAGAGAAGCTGAAAAGCGCCAGGAAGCCAATGAAAAAGCCAAGCAGCTGAAGAATCAGGGCGTTACGCTCGCTGTCAAATGCGGAGAAAAAGGCCGCCTGTATGGTTCTGTGACGACTGCAGAAATTGCTGATGAGCTCGAGAAACAGTATGGCATTCGCATTGACAAGAAAAAGATTGAGCTCTCTGAACCGATCAAGCAGGTCGGAGATGTATCCATGAGCGTCTGGCTGTACAGCGGCATCACCACGCAGATGACCGTGCACGTTGTTCCGCTGGAGAAATAAGAAAACCGCTGCGGTGGGAAGGGAGATGAACAGATGAGTGAACTCAGGTCAATGATTCCCCCGAACAGTGTGGAGGCGGAGAAAAGCGTACTCAGCTCAATGCTGCAGGAAAACCATGCTGTACAGCTGGCGGTGGAAATGCTGGTCAAAGACGATTTCTACCAGCCGTCGCATCGGGAAATCTACGACGCTATGATCGCTCTCAATCTCCAGCAGATGCCCATCGATTTGATGACTGTCCAGGCTGAACTCTCGCGCCGCGGGACGCTGGATGGCATTGGCGGGAACATCTATCTCGTTGAACTGTACGGATATGCACCGGCTACCGCCAATGTCAAGGCCTATATTCAGATTGTGCTGGAAAAAAGTGTGCTTCGCCGGCTGATTGCAGCCAGCCAGCAGATCTCGCAGGAATGCTACAGTCAGCAGAATACGCTGCAGGAAACGCTTGCCAATTCTGAGAAGGCCATATTTGACATTGTCATGAAGCGGTCGGGGACGGACACATTAAAACCGATTCGCGAGGTGCTTCTGAACACCTATTCCATGATTGAGGAACTCAGCGAACTGAAGGGAAGAATTTCCGGTGTCCCAACCGGATTTACGGCCCTGGACAATACGCTGACCGGTCTGCATGGGGGCGAACTGATTCTGATTGGTGCACGCCCGTCAATGGGTAAGACCAGTTTTGCCGTGAACATAGCAAGCCATGCGGCTTTTTATGCAGGGAAAACGGTTGCCATTTTCTCTCTGGAAATGCCCAGAGAGCAGATTGTTCTTCGTATGCTGTGCTCTGATGCCCGTGTGGACATGCAGAAGGTACGTTCCGGAACACTGACATCGGATGACTGGATGAAGCTGGCGAGGTCTGTTGGACCGATTTCTGCATCCAGCTGTTTCATAGACGATACAGCGGGTATTTCTCCTTCTCAGCTGCGGTCCAAGTGCAGACGTCTGATGATGGATCATGGCCTGGATCTGATCGTTGTCGACTATCTGGGTCTGATGCATTCCGATACAGCAGCAGAGAACCGGCAGCTCGAAGTCAGTGAAATCAGCCGTTCCCTGAAGGCGATCGCGCTTGAACTGAAGGTGCCGCTGATTGCGTGCGCTCAGCTCTCCCGTGCAGCGACGACCCGAGTGGACAAACGCCCCATGCTCTCAGACCTTCGTGATTCGGGTTCTATCGAGCAGGACGCTGACGTCGTGATGTTCCTGCACAGGGAAGGTTATTATGACCAGAACTGTGAGGAGAAAAATGTTGGCGAAGTGATTATTGCCAAGCAGAGAAACGGCCCGCTGGGTAACATCAAAGTTGCATGGCTTCCGGAATACACGACCTATGCCAATCTCGCGCCGGAGGCAAATTCAGCGCCGGTCTAATTACATGTACTCGGAGGATTCTGCATGCAGCAGCAACAGGTTTCGACACTTTTGCCGGGCAGCAGCTTTGATGGCTTTCTGCTCGTCCGTTCCTCAGAACTGCGGTCTGACAGCAAAGGAAAAACGTATCTTGACATGAATCTTGCAGACTGCTCGGGTGAGATCAACTGCAAGCGATGGGATGAAAAGGTCACGGCTCCTCCTCAGGGGAGCATTGTCTGGGTGAGCGGTCAGGTTCAGGAATTCAAAGGTCGGATCCAGCTGAAGATTGAACGCATGCATCTGCGTACAGAGATTGAGACAGTGGACCTGTCATTGCTGATCCCCTGTGCGCCGGAAAAGCCCGAGGCCATGATACAGGAAATCGAGCAGACCATTGCTTCTTTCCAGTCGGAAGATCTGAGAAAACTGGTCGGCAGAATGATTGCCATGACACGGGAAAAGCTGCTTTATTATCCCGCAGCCATGCGCATGCATCATGCAGAAAAAAGCGGTCTTCTGCATCACACGACGGATATGCTGCATACAGCCAAACAGATTCTTACCTGTTATCCGTTCCTGAATGCGGATATTCTGCTTGCAGGCGTGATTGTGCATGACCTTGCCAAGACTGTGGAGATGCAGAGCGATGAGTATGGCAATGTGTCAGACTATACAAAGGACGGCCTGCTTGTGGGCCATCTGGTCAGAGGCGTTTCCCTTCTGGATGAAGCGGCCAGGGAAGAAAACGTTTCAGGGGAATGCGTTCAGCTGCTTGAGCATATGATGATTTCGCATCATGGCATTCCGGAATATGGCAGTCCCAGGTACCCCATGTTTCTGGAGGCAGAGGCGCTCCACTGGATCGATCTGCTGGATGCAAGAATGAACGAAATGAAGACCGTTGAAGACAGAACACCGCCGGGAGCATTTTCAGAAAAGATCATGAGCCTGGATGGAAGACGGATGTATCATCCGTTATATGAAGAGATTACTCAAAGCAAAAAACAGTGAAGCCGATGAAAAGGCGGACGGGAGGCCAACCATGAAGAAACTGAATATGTGGAAACGGATTCTTCTGATGATGCTGATTGCAGCGTGTGTATTCTGCTTTTCCGCATGTCAGAAGACGGAATACCAGATGGCAGGTTCTGCGACGCAGAATATTCAGGTCCAGGCGACGAATGCTCCGGCACCTGTGCCCACAGTGAATACAGAGATTGATTACGATACCTATGATCCTGCATCCGAGGAAGACATCGGCAGTGAACTGGGCGGCGTGACCGATCTGTCTGCTCTTCTGGATCAGCCGGCTACGGTTTATACGGAGCCTACAAGTGCCCCGACCATGAACAGCCAGTATGCCGGTGCGACCCCTGTTGTCATCGATCCGATTGACAAACCTACACCATCGCCTGTTCCGACGCTGACATTCTCTGAATATACTGTGTATGACGCAACCAAGCTCAGTCTCTCTTTCGAAGCGCCTGCAGGATGGATCGTCAATGATGTGGAACAGACATCCTACCAGCTGACCAATCCGGATATGAGCGTGGATTACCAGGCGACCCTGAGAGTCTCAGTGTATGCCGTGAATACAGAATATTCTCAGTCTGAAATGGCCAAAGAAGTGAAGAGCATTCTGAGCCGGTATCGCTCGGACTATAATTCCTTCAGTCCGACAAACACTGCTACACGCTCACTGCTCGACAAGACCGGTGTGTATGCGGATTATTCAGGTGTCAATAAGAACGGACAGAATGTAGGCGGACGCGTGCATGTTGTCTGCATTGGCAAGAAACTGTATGTTCTTGAGCTGAGCTGGCCCAAAGCCTATACAGAAACATACAAAGATACAGTGTATAAACAGTTCCGTCATTCAGTGAAAATCACAAAGTAACAGAAGAGGCAGCACTGGACAAGCAGTGCTGCCTCTTTCCTGCAGAATGGTGATTCTGCACAGCATGGACAACAAATAAAGAAAGGGACAAGCAGGCATGAACGATGCAATCCTCTCAATTCTGACAGCGCTTGGCGGCTACCTGATGGGATCGGTCATGTACGCCTATCTGCTGCCGCGTGTCCTGTATCACGTGGATGTCAGAAACTATGGGGATGGAAATCCAGGCGCATTTAATGTCCATCTGTGTACATCCATGCCCCTGGCTTTTCTTGCGGCCGCCCTGGACATCTTCAAAGGAATGGTTCCTGCTGCATGCGCGCGGTATGTCCTTGCGCTGCCGGACTGGGCGATGCTTCTGCCTCTGGCAGGCACACTGCTGGGACATATGTATCCGCCGATGCTGCATTTTCGAGGCGGAAAGGGAATCTGTACAGCTTTTGGGCTGATGATTGGCCTGATGCCGCGGGAACTGTATGCGCTGCTATGGGCTGCATGCATTCTGGTGCTGCTTCCGGTGATCCATGACCACAGAAAGCTGATTCTTGCATCGCTGGCACTGTTTGCCCCGCTCTGCTTTGTGATCGGCTCTTCTGTTGAGATGAATCTCTGCATGGTGGTGATCGCTGCGCTTGTGGCGTCAAGACATCTGCGGGAGCATGTGGCAGGGGAGGCTGAGGAATGATTCTGCAGACAGGACAGAGAACCGATATCCCGGCATTTTACAGCGAATGGTTTGCAGAGCGGCTTCAGGAGGGAATGGTGCGGGTCCGGAATCCGTATAATCCCCAATCGGTGACCGAATATACAATTTCACCGGATGTAGTGGATGTCATCGGGTTCTGCTCAAAGAATCCAGAGCCGATGTTTCCTCATATGAAGCTCCTTGAACCTTACGGACAGTTCTGGTATGTGACGCTGACCGGGTATGGACGGGAGATTGAACGGAATGTTCCACCTGCGGACAGAATCATTTCAGTGTTTCAGCGGCTGTCACGGATGGTGGGAAAGCAGAGAATCGGCTGGAGATACGATCCCATCCTGATCTGGGGAAAGTATACGGTTCAATGGCATATTGAAACCTTCCGAAGCATGGCTGAGCAGCTTGCCGGATACACCGAAACGGCAGTCATCTCATTCATTGACATGTATCCCAAGGTCGTCAGGAATTTCCCGGGTGTCCATCAGGTGGGACGTGAGGACCGCCTGAGGATGGGGGAAAGCATGGCGGAAACGGCAAGAGCATGCGGGATGGTATTAAAGCCGTGCGGAGAAGGAAATGAGCTTGCCCGGTTTGGAGCCGACTGCTCCGGATGCATGACGCTTGCAGAATATGAGAAAGGCGCGGGAATGCCGCTGAAACCAACTGTTCCCCTGAAACCTGCAAGAGAGAGCTGCGCATGCTATCTGAGCGGGGATATCGGAGCGTACAACAGCTGCGGACATTTTTGCCGTTACTGCTATGCCAATACCGATATTGAATCGGTAGCGGCCAACATGCGCAGACACGATGTCCACTCACCGTTTCTGCTCGGACATGACGAACCGGGGGATATTGTGCATCATGCGGTGCAGGAGAGCTGGAAGGATTATCAGCTGCGCATGGAGATCTGAGAAACGGATGCTACCGATTTCCGAGGTATTCATACAGTGGGAACACGCAGGCATCTTCCACACGTTCCGTCTGAGGATCGAATGGGACCGCATCAAGAACAAAGGAAATCGCTGCTGTCAATGACCGGACCATGTGTTCGGGGCTGCGTATGACCGTACCGGTCATGCGCTTTTTTTGGATCAGTTCCCTGGCGAGGTCTGTACCGTCCACGCCAAAGACAGGAATGCAGAGACTGCCGGGCACATCGGTATTCAGATCGATATGGAATAAGGCGTTGATGCAGCCATTGGCCATATCGTCGCATCCGCAGATGATCAGTTCGATCATGTTTCCAGACGCAGGAGAATAGACTTTCAGAAGGTCATTGAGGGTGTCCCGGGCAAAAGCAGCGGACCACATGCACTGGGGATCAGCAAGCGCACAGCAGTCGCTTCCATCATACCATTGAAGAGCCGGATATCCGGCTTCTTCCAGCACCTGATTCGCCAGGTCACAGGCAAACCTGGATCGATGGACGGCGTCCGGGTCATAGGGATCCCCCTGAAAACAGACGAAACTGATGATGCCGTCGCCGTTGAGATCACAGTCTGTATAGTGCGCACAGAGGTACTCACCGATCGAAGTTCCCTGAACCCGGCCGATGTCTTCGACGTCATGATTGACATAGAGACAGTCCGGATGATCCGAAAGAAATCGGACCAGTTTCTCATGGGATGGAGCGATGCTTCTCCCAAAGAAGATCACGGGGATTCCAGCCGCTTCAAGGGGATCCAGCAGTTCCTGTGCAGCAGAGAGGGAAGCATATTCACAGGACTGGATGCAGACGAGGTCAGTACCGGAAGCGGCAGCGTCCATGACCTGATCGAACTGCGTCCGGAAACTGCCGTGGGCATCCATGACCTCCTTATGTTCATCACGCTGAGCAAATGCAGTTTCCAGACAGACACGGATTTGGGCAGAAAAAGGGTCTGCCAGATCAGAGAAGAGAAACACAATATGATGCTGCTGAGAAGCGTGCGAAGCAGTTGGCGCAAGAAAAAAGAGTACAAAAAGAAGAGCGACGAGCCGTTTCGTAGGATGACCTCCTTTGTGACAGGGACGATATGCAGCCAAATATGTTATATAAATCATACACAAAAAACGGTATATTTGCAACCTGATGATGCAAATATACCGTTTAACATATCTGAAGAACTTACAGGGTGTGCCGGGGAATGTTCAGCTCAATCATGATGGAACCGAGATCAGGCACGACCTGCTGGAAGAAGGCATCCTGTGTCAGGAGAACCGTGGCTGTATGATCGCACGGGTGGAACGCAAGGAAGGGGGCAGAACGGATTTCGGAATCGATGACCAGCGTGACGCGGTGCATCGCATCCCACCAGAGGCCAAAAGGGCTGAGCGAGCCGCTTTCCAGATGAAGGAGTTCGGGCAGAATCTCCTGCGGCGCAAAGGAAAGCCGAGCTGTCTGCAGTTTTTTGCTGACATCGGCCGTGCGGAAAGGTTTGTCCGGAGGCGTCAGGTAAAGATAAAAATCCGTCTGCTGACGATTGCACAGAAGGATGTTTTTGCAGAACATGACCTCATCGTTGACAAAAGGGAGGGCAAGGCAGTCCTCCATGGTACTGACCGGTGCATGCTCATGGCAGGTGTACGGGATATGATGACTGTCCAGACGGGACAGGACTTCCTCTTTTACAGACATGGCAGTGATTCTCTCCTGGTGATCTCATGCAGGCAGCTGCATGGCGCTCCTAACATGTTTCTCCAAAAAAAGCGGGATTCCTTCAAAAAAACTCGGGAGAATGATGAGCATTTATTATTGCGCCGCATTTCCATGCGTGCTATACTTTTCTATGATCAAATCAGGTAAAAAAACTGTTTCAGGAGGCGTTGTACTGATGAAGAGACGTATAGGTATCCTTACTAGCGGCGGGGACTGTCCTGGACTGAATGCTGCGATTCGCGGCGTTGCGCGTGCATCGTATGAAATGTTTGACTGCGAGATCATTGGTATTCATGATGGATATCGCGGACTGATCGAAGGGGATACGCAGCTCATGGAGCGCTCGCAGTTCTCCGGTATTCTGACACTTGGCGGAACGATCCTCGGAACGAGCAGAACGCCTTTCCGCAACATGCGCGTCATTGAAGATGACAATGTGGATAAAGTTGCGGCGATGAAAAAGACCTATAAGGATCTGAAGCTGGACTGCCTTGTGACACTCGGCGGCAATGGCACACATAAGACCGCGAATCTTCTTTCTGAAGAAGGTCTGAATGTGATCGGCCTGCCCAAGACCATTGATAACGATCTGTACGGCACCGACTTCACATTTGGTTTCCACACCGCCATGGATATTGCAACGGAAGTGATTGACCGCATTCATACAACAGCGGCAAGCCATGGCCGCGTGATGGTCATTGAAATCATGGGAAACAAGGCCGGCTGGCTGACTCTGTATTCCGGCGTGGCCGGCGGTGCCGACGTCATTCTGATTCCTGAAATTCCCTACAGGATTGAGGAAGTGGCCAAGGTTGTTGAAAAGCGTGCAAGCAGCAACAAGGGCTTTACGATCATTGCCGTGGCAGAAGGCGCAATGAGCAAAGAAGAAGCCAAGATGAAGAAGAAGGACCGTGAGGCGGCGCGCGCAGCATCCCACTATTCTGCGAGTGCAGATGTCGCGGCCCAGCTGAGAGAACTCGTTGGCGTTGAAGCGCGCAGTGTGGTTCCCGGACATATCCAGCGCGGCGGTTCGCCGAGCGCATATGACCGCGTTCTGTCCACTCAGTTTGGTGTGCACGCGGCAGAACTGATCCGTGATGAAGTGTACGGCGTGACGGTTGCGCTGAAGGGCAATCAGATTACACACAATAAACTGAAGGACGTTGCGGGCGTTCCGAAGCTGGTGCCTGCGGACGATCAGATGGTGGCCATTGCACGTATGATGGGCATTTCCTTCGGTGAGAAGAACTAACAAACAGAGGGCTGCGGTTTCGCAGCCCTTTTCATTTGGCATTCCTGCAGGAACCGTGCTTTGACTCAGCACGGTTTTGCTGTATAATGCACTCCATGGGGGTGAAGACATGTCCATTTTGGAAAGTGTGGCAGCGCTGATTGTTTCAGGTACAATGCTTGTCACCAATACACTGAATACGGCATGTCCTCAGAACGATCCGGAAGGTCTTCTGCTGGTCAATCGTTCCTGGCGCATTTCTGAGGATTTCATTCCTCCCACGCGGCAGGCGAATGTTCCCGGACAGGTGCGGCGGCTGCAGCCTCATGTGGCAGACGCGCTGGAAGAAATGTACGCAGCTGCGAAGAAGGAATGCAGCGTTACGCTGGTTTCGGTCAGCGGCTATCGTCCCTATGACAAGCAGGAAAGAATATACCGGAATAAGCTCAAGCGTGTGCGCGGTGATGTGGAAGCAGCGGACGCATATGTTGCACGGCCGGGCACCAGTGAGCATCAGACAGGGCTGACCATGGATGTGGGGATGCGAAGTCTCTCCAGTGACAAGAATCTTTCAGGCGCTTTCGGTGACAGCCGCGGGGGGATATGGCTGAGAGACAACTGCTGGCGTTTTGGCTTCGTTATCCGCTATCAGGAAGGATGGGAGGAGATCACCGGATATTCTCCTGAACCCTGGCACATCCGGTACGTCGGACTGGAAGCAGCTGAAAAACTGCACGAAAACAATATGCCATTGGAAGAATTTCTTCTTCTGGAGAGAACAGCTGTCATGCTGGAACTTCTTTCTCAGAATCAGGAAAGCGGGGAATAAGAACATGCTGAAGAGAGTGATTGCCTTCGGGCTGATGCTGATGATCCTTCTGGGCTGCGCTGCGTTTGCTGAAGAGGAGATCGAATTCACACTGGAGGACATTGTGGAACTGGAAGAGGTCCCGGTTTACGGTGAAGTGGACTGGAATTTTCCGGTGGATCTGAAGGATATGGATCCGGTCATGATTCGTCTGGCCAATAAACACTGCCTTCTCAGCAAAGAAGACAAGCCGGACCCCATCATGAGCATGGTGTCGAGAAAGGCAAACAAGGATGGGAGCAATGCAAACGGAGGTGTCAATAAAGCATCCGGAAGCAAAATGCAGCTTCAGGAAACCTGCGGACTGGCCCTGGTGGAGATGTTCGAAGGTGCGCTGAAGGACGGCATCAAACTGTATCTGAAAAGCGCATACCGCTCCTATCAGACGCAGAATACCATGTATTATAACCGCCTGAAGAAAAACCATGGGAAAGACGACGGCTGGGTGAGCAAGCCCGGCGCAAGCGATCACCAGACGGGACTGGGATGCGATATCGTTTCCCGTTCATGGCGAGATAAGGCGATGAACAGGGATTTTGGAAAGACGGATGAAGCAAAATGGATGGCGGAAAATGCTTACCGCTATGGCTTCATTCTGCGATATCCCAGCGATAAAGAGGAAATCACGGAGATCAATTTTGAACCGTGGCATTACCGTTATGTCGGAATTCCCGTGGCAACATACATCAAGGAGAACGGTCTGTGCCTGGAAGAGTTTCATGAGCAGCTTCAGGCCGCCATTGATGAATTCATTGCAGCGGGTGGAGATCCCGCGATTGTGGATCCCTATATTCAGCGTTCAGCCGAATAAAACCGCAGCCTGTCATACAGTGAAGTGTATGGCAGGCTGCAGATCGTTGAGCGGGAAGGAAAAAAGAGCAGAGAGGAGCAGCGGAGATGGCGCGGATAATAGAAGGCTGCATGCCGTTTCGTGGAGCGCATACCTATTACAGAATCATTGGAGATGTTTCGACACGTTTTCCCACCCCGATCGTACTGCTGCATGGCGGACCGGGATCGACCCATAATTATTTTGAAATGCTGGATCCTCTCGCGGACGAAGGCATGCAGCTGATCATGTATGACCAGATTGGGTGCGGGCTTTCGTATGTCGAGGGGCATCCGGAATGGTGGGTCATGGGTACCTGGATGGAGGAACTGGCGGCACTTCGCGACACTCTGAAACTGGAAAGGATGCACCTTCTGGGGCAGTCTTTCGGCGGGATGCTGGCTCTGGCCTATCTGATCGAATGCCGTCCAAGCGGGATTGCTTCGGTCATTCTGTCTTCCACTTTGTCATCCTCAAGACTGTGGGCTCAGGAACAGCATCGATTGATTCGGACGCTTTCTGAGGAAGATCAGCAGGCAATACGGGAAGCGGAAACGATCGGTGATTTCACTGGCAGCAGGGTCCAGGAGGCGACTGCACATTTCATGGAAACATACTGTGCAGGACCTGTGACAGAGGAAAGCCCGGAATGCCTGAGAAGAAACGTTCCAAAGGGAAGAGAGAGCTATTTGACGGCCTGGGGTCCCAATGAGTTTACCGCAACAGGAACACTGCGTGACTTTGATTACACCGACCGCCTGAAGGAAATCCGTGTGCCTGCACTGATTCTCAGGGGAAGCCGTGATCTGTGCACGGAGACACTTGCAGAAACGCTGCACAGGGGGATTCCTGGATCAGAAATGCATGTGTTTGAAGGGGCACGCCACAGCTGCTGTGTGGATGCTCGTGATGCGTATATGCAGACACTCAGGGAATGGATGGAGAAAAACCAATAAAATGAACTGCCTGCAGGCATGGAAGATCGGAACAAACAGAAAAATGCACTGGTCCATGTCAGTGCATTTTTCTGTTCATGATGAATGAACTGCCGGAAAGGACAGTTTTTTCGGCTTACAGAGGCAGTCTGCCCAGGTAATGAAGCAGCAGAAGCATGTTTTCTGCACAGGCCAGCACAACAGAGACAATGGAGATGATCACGCCGGAAAGAGCAATGCCTTTCTGGCCCTTTTCCATTCGGGCAATATAGAAGCCGACGGCAGACAGAGCAAGGGCAATCGTACTGCTGAAGCCGAAGAAAGGTACCAGCAGAGAGGCAATGGCCATCACAAAGCCGGCAACAGCATATGCATTCATAGGATCACTTCCTCTGACAAAGTGAGCATATCATATCCTTTTTTCCCCGGGGATGCAAGTGCATCCAGGAAAGAAGAGAACCATTCAGGGCAAAGAAAACGGGTGCGGACTGCGCAGAAACGGCATAGTCATTTCGTGAAAGTTGCGGTACGCATGCAGAAGTGATATAATGACTGCTATTCCCGACCCAGGACAGCTGGAAAAAGAGCGGAAAAAGAGAAAGGAGTGTGGGGATCGTGGATCTGCCTCCCAGTGACGTTCGACACCCTGCACAGGATGGCGGGAACCGAACGGAAAGGATGCATCTATGACTCCTCTATTATGGACCCAGGCAGCTGGGCTTTTGATCTGCGTTGCACTGTCAGCTTTTTTCTCGGCATCGGAGACTGCCTTTATGGCCGTCAAGCGAACCCGACTGAAAACCTTGCAGCAGAACGGCGATAAGCGGGCCGAAATCGCATGGAATCTGACTGAAGATTATGACAGGCTGCTGACGACAGTGCTTGTCGGAAACAATATCGTCAATATTGCCGGCACCGCGATTGCTACAGTCTTTTTCACTTCATTGATCGGAAACGCAGGCGCGACGGTTTCTACAGTGGTCATGACCATTCTGATCCTGCTGATCGGTGAGGTCGCACCGAAAATGATTGCGAAACAGTCACCTGAAAAAATATCCATTCATGTTGCACGCCCAATGCAGACCCTGCAGAAACTGCTTACGCCGGTGAATGCACTGTTTGTGCTGTGGCAGAAGTTTGTCAGAAAAATCTTCAATCCGCAGACGGATGATACGCCCATTGAGGAAGAAATCATCACCATGGTCGATGAAGCCCAGACCGAAGGCGGGATGGATGAGCATGAAGGTGAATTGATCCGCTCTGCCGTGGAATTCAACGATTCAGACGCGCTGGACATTATGACTCCGCGTGTGGATGTTGAGGCCCTGGAAGACACGGCCAGCATGGATGAAGCGGAAGAGCTTTTCAGACGGAGCGGATATTCCCGTCTGCCTGTTTATCACGAGGATATGGACCATATTGTGGGTATTCTTCATGAAAAGGATTTTTACCGGGCAAGACATGCAGGCGTGCAGGGGATTATCCGGATTATGGTACCTCCGGTCTATGCACCTGCGACACTTGAACTGTCCAGACTCCTGAAGCTGTTTCAGAATACCAGAACGCATATGGTTGTGGTGCTGGATGAGTTTGGCGGCACAGAGGGTATCGTGACGCTGGAAGATGTGCTTGAAGAGCTTGTTGGTGAAATCTATGATGAGCATGATGATGTTACAGAAGATGTCGTGACGCTCGAAGACGGGTCGATTCAGGTGAACGGCGGTCTTCCGCTGGAAGAACTCTGTGACATTCTGAATATCGAAAACAACTATGAAGCGGATACGGTGGGCGGCTGGGCTGCCGAAGTGCTCGGGCAGATTCCAACCGTGGGTATGGAATTTGACACAGGTTTGATTCACGGCACAGTGACCGGAATGGACAGAAGACGCGTTACGAGCGTTCGTGTCGAGAGAAAACCTGAAGAGACAGAAAGGATGAAACAGCATGTCGAAAATAAGGAATCATGATGAAGACCGCAAGAAAACGCTGACTAGAATTCTCTGCCTGATTCTTGCGGTGACCATGGTTTTGTCCGTTGTTGCCGCAGCCGTGTTCAGCCGAGTATAAATGCCATGAGAAAAAACGGACATCGGGGCATCTCTGTCGGGACAATCCTCATGGTGTGCCTATCTGTCCTGGTCATGGTTGGAACGGTGCGCGTGATCCGCTATCTGTCAGGCGGTACAGATCATCACCTGACTGAGCAGCTGATGACCATGGACTTTTCTGAGGTTCTGCCTGAGAGAACAATCGACGAGATTCCCATACAGCAAACAGTTGCAGCGCCGCGGCTTTCGGCTGCGGTCCCTGTGCAGGCAACACCGGAGCCGGCCGGCGGCCAGGTTCATTTGACCTTTGGCGGAACCATTGCGCTGGAAACAGCCGTACGTCAGTCAGGTTACTACAGTGATACCCGGCTTTACGATTTTTCGGAAATTCTGTCCCTTGTCACGGATGACATCCGCTCGGATTTCAGTATGGCACCTTTGGAAAATCTGGTCGTTCCGGATGCCAAGGTTTCTGACCTGATAGCACCGGATGCGGTGATGGGGATGCTGACTGCCGGTGGATTTGATGGCGTTGCCCTTGGATTTGGAAAGATCTATGACAGGGGTTTTGAGGCGCTGCGCAGTACTGTCCAGTCTGCCCAGAACCGCGGGCTGACCGTGTTTGGAGCCTATACAAACGAGGGTGAGGCAGCACTTTCCAGTCATATCAGGACCATCGGAAATGTGAAGGTGGCGCTGCTGCACTATACCGAATCACTTTCTTCTGCAGGCCGGAAATGCCTTCGAAAGGATGGGAACAGTTTTGCAGTTCCTCTCCTTGAACAGGCCGCACAGGATATTTCCATTGTCCGTTCGCTCGGAGCCCAGGTCGTGGTCGTTTCCGTGAACTGGGGGACTGCCGGAAAGGCAGAGGTGACCAGCGCGCAGAAAAAGTTGGCAGCCGGTTTGTGTGCTGCCGGTGCAGATGTGATCATTGGCAACGGTCCACGCCGCGTGCAGACTGTTGAATGGATCTCATCAGAGCGGGGTGATGGCACGAAGTGCACGGCACTGTGCGCATATTCCCTGGGCTGTCTATTGTCTTCTTCCACGAAGGATTCAGCGCTGCAAAGCATTCTGCTTCACGTGGATATCACGGTGGATGAAAAGGGAAGCGTAAGTGTGCGGGCAACTTATACGCCGACTTTTACATGGAGATACAAACTCGAAAACCTGATGCAGTACAGAGTGCTTGCGGCCAATGGCATTGTTCCTGACGGCATGTCCACTGATCAGCAGAAAAAAATGGCAACGGCCCTGGCGTCTGTGGAAAAAAGACTGAAGGGTTCCGCAGCCGAGATCGAATCCGAATAAGGCCGCCCAATGGGCGGCTCATTTTAAACAGCCGATGGCGGAAGGATAACAAGCGATGGGTGAAAAGAAACTGTTAAATGTGGACTGGAAATTTGATCCGACAGCAGAAGAGCCAGTTTTTGAACTTCAGTGTTCAGACCCGGAGTACCAGGAACTGCATGTGAGCGTTCCGGCATCGGCTGTCAAGGAACGGGCAGCCCGAGCCATGCTGATTGATCTGGCATTTAAAAAGGCCCATGAGATGGGCCTTGATGAGACGTGCTTACGGTTTCATGTCTGAGCATGCCCTGCAGAAGGCATTGAAAAGCATTTGACTGTGCGGGTCATGGTCAGCCAGACGTTCCGGATGCCACTGTACACCCAGACAGAAGGGGTAATCCGGCAGATAGACGCTTTCAATCAGCCCGTCCTCGGATACTCCGCAGGATCGGAGTGCAGGGGCCAGAGAAAGAATTGCCTGATGATGGAGTGAATTCACAGAGAGGGAAGAGCACTGGACGATTTCCGAGAGCAGTGTGTTTTCCACAACCGTCACATGGTGGGCATGATCACATTCATGCTCAGGCTGACTGTGACTGAAGACGAACCCGCTGTACTCAGTGGGAATATCCTGATACAGCGTTCCATGCAGTGCAACATTCAGGACCTGGATTCCGCGGCAGATGCAGAAAATCGGCCTGCTTTTTTCAGCAAGCAGACGCTGGAGCAGATACAGTTCCATGGTATCACGCAGTTCGTTGATGGTGCCGCACGCAGGATGGACAGATTCACCGTACCGATGCGGATGCACGTCCGGGCCGCCGCTGAAGAGCACACCCTCGCAGGATGCAAGATAGGCATCCAGAACGGCAGGGTCATCGGTGAGCGGCAGGAGAATCGGAATACCGCCTGCACGCAGGACGGAGTCATAATAGCCGCGGTTGATCAGCAGATTCCGCTGATTGTCACTCAGTGCAGGTGTAATGATAATTCGAGGTTTTTGCATGGTGTAGCCCTCCTCATCTGGTCGGGTGAAGACTTAGACGGATAATACAGAATTCCTGCATAAGGCAGGGACAGGAGTGAGAAAATGCAGATCGGAGAAATGCATCACGGCCCGAGAAATCTGATAACGGATGTTCCGGGAGTTACTGTCGGACACTGCACGGTGGACAGAGAAGACAACCATACGGGTGTCACCGTGGTGATGCCCTGCCCGGAAAATCCATATACACACAAGCTGACGGCGGCTTCCTTCGTCCTGAACGGATTTGGAAAGACTGCGGGACTGCTGCAGATTGATGAACTGGGTACGCTGGAGACACCGATTGCTCTGACCAACACACTGAATGTTGGCCTGGTTCATGATGCTGTGGTCGGATATATGATTGAACGCTCCGGGAGGGAAGGAGTGACCGTTCGGAGTGTCAATCCGGTGGTCTGTGAATGCAATGACGGGGGCATCAACTGCATTCAGAAACGTGCGGTCGGAAAAGAGGAAGTGCTTCAGGCCATCGAAAGCGCATCCGAAGAGTTTGCACAGGGTGCAGTTGGTGCGGGACGCGGAACTGTCTGCTACGGACTGAAGGGCGGGATTGGATCTTCCTCCAGAACCATGGAAATCGATGGGAACACCTATACGCTCGGAGTCCTTGTGCAGTCCAATTACGGTGCTTCCCGAGATCTTCGGATTGCAGAAATTCCGCAGGACATTCAGGAGACCGATCAGGGATCGATTATTCTCATCGTTGCCACAGATCTTCCACTCTCTTCACGGCAGCTCAGACGCGTGATTAAGCGCACCAGTGTCGGAATGGCGCGGCTGGGGTCATATATCGGGCATGGAAGCGGAGAAGTGATGGTTGGTTTTACGACGGCCAGACCTGTACAGATCAGTCCGCACGTCTTCTCCTATCCAGTCCTTGAGGAGGCACAGCTCAATACAGCCTTCCGCGCAGCAGGGGAGGCTGCGGAGGAAGCGATCATTCACTCCATGCTGTACGCATCCGAGGACCGGACACTGGACGGAAAGAAGATCGGAAGTCTGCGGAAACTGCTGGAGAAACAGCAGAAGTGACGCGCGTGAAAACAGGGATTTGAAAAAGAGCGGAGAGCCGCTCTTTTTCTTTATCCCAGCAGCATGCGGTCATTGTCGAGCGCAGCACCGGATGTATGCTCAAACATGGCAAGCAGGTCTTCAACGCGCAGCATGGATTTCGTCTCGCGGTTGACATCCACAATGACCTTGCCTTCGTGCATCATGACAATGCGATTGCCGTACTGAAGGGCATCTTTCATATTATGCGTGACCATCAGCGCCGTGAGGTGATGATCGCGGACCAGATCCCGGGTGAGATGAAGGACTTTGGCCGCTGTCTTTGGGTCAAGCGCAGCCGTATGTTCATCGAGCAGGAGCAGTTTGGGTTTTTTGAGGGTGGCCATCAGCAGTGTCAGCGCCTGGCGCTGGCCGCCGGAGAGCAATCCGACACGGGCGCTCATGCGGTCTTCAAGCCCGAGCCCCAGACGAGCCAGCTCATCGCGATACATCTTTTTCTCTTTTGAGGAAATGCCCCAGCGGAACGGGCTGCGGTGTTCGCCACGACGCATGGCGAGGGCCATGTTCTCCTCAATGGTCATCGTGGCTGCTGTACCGGTCATGGGATCCTGGAAAACACGGCCAAGGAATGTGGCGCGTCTGTATTCCGGAAGGTTGGTCACATCATTGCCGTCGATCATAATGGAGCCGCGGTCGACGGAAAACACACCGGCCACTGCGTTGAGCAGGGTGGATTTGCCTGCACCGTTGCCGCCGATAATGGTGACAAAATCACCTTCCTGCAGATGCAGATCAGCACCGGAGAGGGCGACCTTTTCCGTGATGGTGCCGGGATTAAACGTTTTGACAATCTGATTGATATCCAGCACTTCACACACCCCGCTTTCTGATCTTTTTCTGTACGGCAAGGCCTTTCCAGTAGGGGACGGCCAGGAAAACTGCCACGACAAGTGCAGTGAGCATTTTCAGGTCGTTGGTATTCAGACCCAGCCACAGCACAATCTGCATCACGAGATAATAGATGACGGCACCCAGTGAAACACAGATCAGTTTTCCCCAGAAGGAGCGAAAGAGTTTGCCGAATACCACTTCGCCGATAATTACAGCAGCCAGACCGATCACGATGGCACCACGGGCCATCTGTACATCAGCAAATCCCTGATACTGGGTCAGCATGGCGCCGGAGAAAGACACAATGCCGTTGGAAAGCATCAGACCGACAACGGTGCCGAACCGTGTATTGATTCCCTGCGCTCTGGCCATGTTCTGGTTGGCACCCGTTGCGCGAAGAGCGCAGCCGTATTCCGTGCCGAAGAAAAAGTGAAGGGCAAGGATCAGAACGGCAGTGAGCACAAGAAGCAGACAGATGGGGTTCTCCAGGGAGAGCGCACGCACATTTCTGGAAGTAATGAGGACGTGATACTTGCTGACATTGACAGCCGTATTTGCCTTGCCGCCCATAATGCGCAGATTGATGGAGTACAGCGCAAGCTGTGTAAGAATGCCGGAGAGAATCGCAGGAATGCCCATGGCTGTGTGAAACAGCCCGGTCATCAGTCCGGCGAGAAGGCCTACCAGGAAAGCACACAGGACAGCCACCCAGGGATCGATACCGGATGTGATCATGACGGCAGCGACAGCGCCGCCTGTAGCCATGGAACCATCGACGGTGAGATCAGCGACATCAAGAATGCGATACGTGATGTACACGCCAATGGCCATCAGTCCCCAGACCAGACCCTGAGAGATAGCACCCGGAAAAGCATTGAACAGTTTTACAAGTTCCAAGGGAAGCCTCCTTCAAGTAACGCACGGAGCGGCATGAGCTATAAACAGACAAGGGAGCCATAAGTTCAACTTATGGCTCCGCATGCCGTTTGAAATCAAAGATTACTGAATGGCGACATAATCCTCAGGCACGGTAATGCCGAGCGTTGCGCACATGTCAGCATTGTATTCCTTGACTGCGTTGGGAGCGGTTTCAACCGGGAGTGTGCTGACATCAGCACCGTTGACGAGCACTTCATAGGCCATCAGACCGGTTGCATAGCCAAGATCGTAGTAAGAGATGGAAAGGGTTGCAACACCGCAGCCTTTGCAGATGCCTTCTTCACCGGCCACAACGGGCTTTCCGGCGGGGATGGTCACATTGGCAATCGTCTCAGTATACGAAGCGGCTGTGTTATCGGTGGGGACATACAGGACATCGCATTCGTCGCAGGCATTCTGGGTGACAGAAGCGAGGTCGTTGGAGTCGGCGAAGGCGAAGGGCTTGCATTCATAACCGTAAGCGGTCAGATACTCGGTAATCACATTCACCTGATAAAGTGAATTGGGCTCTGCAGAGCAGTAGAGCAGACCAACCTTGGCGGCATCCGGGAAGAGCTCGTGGAGCATGTCTGCCTGTCCCTGCATGGGAGCCAGGTCGCAGGTGCCGGAGATGTTCAGTCCGGTGGATCCGTTCCAGTTATCAATGTCCAGTGCGGTTGCATAGTCGGTCACGGAGGTGCCGAGAATCGGAATGTCGACGGTGGCGGCTGCGCAGGCCTGGAGGGCAGGCGTTGCATTGGCCATGATCAGGTCAACGTTGGCAGACACGAAACCATTGGCAATGGTGGTGCAGTTTGCAGAATCGCCGGAAGCGTTCTGAATATCAAAGGTGACATGGTCTGCGCCGAGCTTTTCAGTCAGGGCATCCACAAATCCCTGGGTTGCAGCATCCAGAGCAACATGCTGGATCAGCTGGAGAACGCCGACCGTGTAGTTTTTGTCTTCGGCGGCTGTCCCGGAAATGCAGGCAAGACACATGCAAAGAGCGACAATGATGGAAAGAATCTTTTTCATATTCTTTTGTTCCTCCTTATATATTCTGGGAAGTCGGCTTTGTTTACGAGCAACAGTGTAATCAAAGAGGAAAGACGTGTCAATCCGGCGCAGGGCAAAGATACATAAAGAAAACAAAACCCTCCCGGGCGGGAGGGCGTTGATCAGACGGTAAACAAAAGGTCTGCATATGTTGGGAATGGCCAGTAGGTGCGGTCCACCATGGCCTCCAGACTGTCGGCATAGACCCGTACCTGGTCCATGGCAGGAAGGACTGTGCTGCGCAGATACTGCGCACGGGAGAGCAGATCGGCAGGATGCTTGTCATCCGATACAGCAATCATCAGGCGGTCAACAGCTTCGGACAGCATGCTGGTTTCTTCGGTGAGCGCCGTCAGCAGCTTTTCCTCGGGAATGGTATTGAAGGCGGGGGAATACTGTTTGATGCTGGCAGCAGTTTTGGCCACGTCACCGGTGTAGCGGATCACGGCCGGAAGGATTTCCCTGCGAACCATGGCGAGTGCGGTTTCAGCCTCGATATGGATAGCCTTGTTGTAGGTTTCCAGAGCAATCTCATAGCGCGAGTGCACTTCTGTGCGGCTGTAGATGTGATGGGTTTCAAAGAGCTTCAGATTCTTTTCGTCCAGGAGATGCGGCAGGGCATCCACAGTGGTGGCCAGATTGGAGAGTCCCCGCTTTCTGGCTTCTTCGATCCAGGCGGCAGAATAACCGTTTCCGTTAAAGATGATGCGTTTGTGTGCCTTGATTTCACGGACAATCAGATCATGGAGCGTGCTCTGAAAATCATCTGCCTTCTCAAGCTCATCCGCATACAGACGAAGGGATTCTGCCACGGCCGTGTTGATCATGACATTGCATTCAGAGATGGAAGCGGAGGAACCGAGAGAGCGGAACTCAAACTTATTGCCGGTGAAGGCAAAAGGAGATGTCCTGTTGCGGTCCGTGTTATCCCTCGGGAAATGCGGCAGGACATGCACACCGACAGCCAGCTCCTGAACGCCATGATCCTTGTAAACCGTGCCTGTTTCCAAAGACTCCAGAATCTCGGTCAGCTCGTCTCCAAGGAAAATGGAGACGATAGCAGGCGGAGCCTCATTGGCGCCAAGACGGTGATCATTGCCTGCGGAGGCCACCGAAATGCGGAGCAGATCCTGGTATTCATCCACAGCGCGGATGACGGCAACCAGGAAGAGCAGGAACTGTGCGGAATCATAAGGTGAGTTGCCGGGGTTGAGCAGGTTATAGCCTGTATTGGTCACCATCGACCAGTTGTTGTGCTTGCCGGAACCGTTGACACCGGCGAAGGGCTTTTCAGCGAGCAGGCAGACCAGGTGATGACGTTCTGCAACGCGCTTCATCAGTTCCATGGTCAGCTGGTTGTGGTCGGCGGCAATATTGGAAACAGTGAAGACCGGGGCCATTTCATGCTGAGCAGGGGCACATTCGTTGTGCTCCGTCTTTGCATAGATTCCCAGTTTCCACAATTCTTCATTCAGCTCCCGCATGAATGCCTGTACCCGGGGACGGATTGTACCGAAGTAATGATCATCCAGTTCCTGACCTTTCGGCGGTTTGGCACCGAAAAGCGTGCGGCCGGTGAAAATCAGGTCCTGGCGTTTCTCATAGAGCGAACGATCGATCAGGAAGTATTCCTGTTCAGGACCGACCGTGGGGAGTACGCGTGTCGCATCCCTTCCGAAAAGCTTCAGAACGCGAACCGCCTGATGGGAGAGCGCCTCCATCGAACGCAGCAGAGGCGTTTTCTGGTCAAGCGCTTCACCGCCGTAAGAGCAGAATGCAGTGGGAATACAGAGAACACCTTCTTTAATGAAGGCATAGCTGGTTGGATCCCATGCAGTATAGCCGCGGGCCTCAAACGTCGAACGAAGTCCGCCGGAGGGGAAGGAGGAGGCGTCAGGCTCGCCGCGGACCAGTTCAGACCCGGAGAAGGACTGAATCATGCGTCCATTATCTGTAGGGGTAATGAATGCATCGTGTTTTTCTGCGGTAATGCCGGTGAGCGGCTGAAACCAGTGTGTATAATGGGTGACGCCTTTATCGATCGCCCATTCTTTCATGGCATGTGCCACGACGTTCGCGATCTGGGGATCGAGATGGCGTCCTTCATCTATCGTTTTCTTCAGTGTGCGGTACGTATCCTTGGGCAGCCGCTGCTGCATGACGGAATCATTAAAAACATTGCTGGCAAAAAGTTCATCCAACGGACTCATTCGTGCCCCACCTTTCATGGCCGGAATAAACATCCGGCATGTGCGGGATTATAGAAGTATGATACAACCTTGTCAAGAAAGCGACAAAGAAAACATGCGTCCGGATCCTGCCGATGCGTGATGCGGGAGAATTTCCACCGTTTCAGCGTTCAAAACCGCGAGTGCAGGAAATGGGAAAGCATACAGAAAACGGGCGAGGATATACAAAAAAGAAACAGAAACCGACCGATGAAAGCCTTGTGGAATCCTGAAGCATCTGCTATGATCGCGAACCGTATCGGCATGAAAGGAGTGGACGGCCTTGCGGGATAAAACCCATGTTCTTCGGCGTGCTTTCCCTGTTACGGTTCCCGTGCTTGCGGGATATATCTTTCTTGGCATTGCCTACGGCATTGCCATGCGGGCACGCGGTTTTGGTGCACTCTGGAGTTATTCGATCAGCACTTTTATCTATGCCGGATCACTTCAGTTCGCCATGATTGAACCGCTGCGCTCAGCGTTTGCCCCGCTGACCTTTGCCTTTCTGTGTCTTCTGATTCAGGCAAGGCATCTGTTCTATGGGCTGACCATGCTGGAACCCTACAGCCGGACTGGAGCGGTGCGGCCCTACCTGATTTTTTCTCTGACGGATGAAACCTACTCGATTGTCTGTCAGGGAGCGCCAGCGGATATTCTGCCGGAACGCTGGTATCTGACGGTGTCAGCACTCGACCATGCGTACTGGGTTCTGGGTACGCTGCTCGGGGCACTATTGGGCTCGTTGATTCCCATGGATCTTCTCAGAGGCATTGACTTTTCCATGACTGCGCTGTTTCTGGTGATAGTGACAGAACAGACGATGGATGCCCTGACTGCCTGGCGCAGTGGGAAAGAAAGCCTTTTCGATGCGCTGTTTTCACCGGTCCTGGGCGGCCTGACTACACTGCTCAGTCTGCTCTTATTCGGAAAGGACAGTTTCCTGCTCATCGCCATGGCCGCTATGATCATGGGCTTTTCCGTAAAATACGCACAGGAACGGAGGGGGAACAGCGCATGACGCAGTGGCAGATGATCCTGTATATATGCATTGCGGTTCTCGTCACCATTCTGGTCCGCGGTCTCCCGTTCCTGGTCTTCCGAAACGGGCAGGCCCCATCCTTTATCCTCTGGACAGGGAAGCGGCTGCCTGCTGCAGCCATGGCCATGCTGGTGATCTATTGCATGAAAGACATCAGCTTTGGTACTGTTGGAGAATGGATGCCGACGCTGGCGGCCTGTGTCCTGACAGTCGTTCTTCATGCTTCATTTCGGAAAATGGTGATTTCAATCTGCGGAGGCACAGCGCTGTATATGATTCTTCTGCATATCCTGTGAGCATTCATGGGTTCAGCAGTACCGGGGAGAAAAATGGGATGCATCGGATGCACAGCAAAGAAACGGGCTCATTCTATTGAAGACTTTTCAGCTTTTGCATCCCATCGGCATTGTTTTTCGGGTCAGAACATGTACAATATGTGTGCGCTATATCATTTAGGAGGTGCCCAGGATGAATTATATGGAAGAATCTCTGCGGAAACATGGTGAATGGCAGGGAAAAATCGAAGTGGTTTCCCGCGTCCCGGTCAAGAACAAGGACGAACTGTCTGTTGCATATACGCCTGGCGTGGCCCAGCCGTGTCTTGAAATCCAGAAAGATTATGACAAATCGTTTACGCTCACAAGGCGTCACAACCTGGTCGCTGTCATCACGGACGGGACGGCAGTGCTTGGCCTGGGGGACATTGGTCCTGAGGCTGGCATGCCGGTCATGGAAGGGAAATGTGCGCTGTTTAAGGAATTCGGCAATGTGGATGCGTTCCCGATCTGCATTCGCAGCAAGGACGTCGATGAGATCGTGCGCACGATCTATCTGATTTCAGGTTCCTTTGGCGGCATCAACCTCGAGGACATTGCTGCGCCGAGATGCTTTGAGATTGAGCGCAGACTGAAGGAACTCTGCGATATCCCGGTTTTTCATGATGACCAGCATGGCACGGCCGTCGTTGTCGGTGCTGCCTTGATCAACGCACTGCGTGTAGTGAAAAAGGAGATTGGTGAAGCAAAGGTTGTCATCAATGGCGCAGGGAGCGCCGGCATCGCGATTGGCAAGCATCTGATGAATCTTGGCGTCAGACATCTCAAGATGGTTGACCGGTTCGGCATTCTGTGCGAAGGGGAACCGATGAATCCCGCACAGGAAGAAATGGCCAGGGTGACCAACCCTGAGAAGTTTTCCGGAAAGCTTGCTGATGCCATGAAAGGGGCAGATGTGTTTATCGGTGTCAGTGCACCGCATATAGTCAGCAAGGAAATGGTGCAGTCCATGGCAGACCAGGCGATTGTATTCCCCATGGCGAATCCGACACCTGAAATTGAACCGGATGAAGCGCTGGAGGCAGGTGCAGCTGTGGTTGGTACCGGCCGCAGTGATCATCCCAACCAGATTAACAATGTGATGTGCTTTCCCGGCCTGTTCCGCGGCGCGCTGGATGTCCGGGCAAGCGATATTAATGAAGAAATGAAGCAGGCGGCATCCTATGCACTGGCAGATCTGGTTGCACCGGAAGAGCTGTCTGCCAAGTATATCCTTCCTCTGGCATTTGACAAGCGGATCGGACCTGCTGTTGCCGCTGCTGTTGCGAAGGCAGCAAGAGAAAGCGGAGTCGCAAGAATCTGACAGGTTCACCACACAGATGGCGGTTCCGTTGTCTGAAAGAAAAGCCGCCCGGATCGTCTTTCATCGCGCAAGCGGAAAGATCTCCGGGCGGCTTTTGCATACAGCGGTCAGGTTCTTTTTGTGAAACTCCTTCGGGAATATGAAAACGGCTGCCTCCGGATGAGACAGCCGTTTTTGAAATCATTCATTGCAGGGAAAGGCCGTGCGTGATTCGGAAGGCGTGAAATCACAGATCGGCGTCTGCCTCGTCTTCATCATAGGCAGCTTCGTCATAGGATTCCTCATCTTCACTGTAATCAGCTTCGTCAGTCAGGGTTTCCTCCGTCACATCTTCCTCAGTCAGATTGTTGCTGATATCCACAATGACGTCCGGAACACTCAGCGGCTCCGTCACTTCGTCGGGCGTGATGAATTTCGACAGAATGTACCCATGGAGGCCCTGAATGTCCACTTCGGTCCATGTGCCGCTCTCTCCGAGAATGGTGACAGGATCCCCGGCGTGAAAACCGCCGATCCGTTTGCTGGATTCCTTGGCAAGTGTATACAGATTAATGCGGTGGGTATTGGTGAAAGAACCTTTATAGGAAAGGCGCCCGGTGGTGAAGGAAGAGACTGGCTCCACGAACTTCAGAGCAGTATTCAGAATGTAACCGGCCTGACCGTCCACATAAACGCCAGTCATCTTGGACTGAACATCAAACACGCGAACAATGGTGCCGCCGCCGACTTTTTTCAGGATTTTACTGCTGCTTTTACTGGTCTTCCTGAAACTGGCCTTTCCATTCTTGGGGGCATAGACGTAGGCAATCCGCTCATTGCCTTCTGCATTGGTTTCCCAGCTCAGAGAGCTTGTCGCGACTTTCAGTTCCTGACCGTTGAGCAGAACTGTTGAGCGGGCGACGCCGAGTTCAGCGACCACAACTTCCAGCATCTTTCCCTGCTGGTTCAGATAGACCAGACCGTCAGCTTCCACAGCTTCGCGGGCCGGTGCCTTTGTGGCCTTGGCGGTGCTTTTCTTGCTGCCGGAGGAACTGTCTTTTGACCCGGCATCGGGGGCAGGGGTGCTGGAGGGGTCTGCTGTTCCTGCAGGTGTGGAGAACGTATCATTCTGCTCAGCAACCTGGTCCGGGGAAACCGGAGCTTCTGTGACAGAGGTTGTGTAGATACCGAGCGCGTTGGAAATATCTTCGTCTGATGCAGAGATGCCGCGGTACGTGAGATATTCCTTTACAAAGGATGCATTCGCAGCGGCGGGACGGGGAATGCGAACCTTGCCGATGCTGCCGCCGAAATCAAGCGTCACATAGTTTCCTTTGACGACATCCTTGCTGATGATCACCGTATGAGTGGCGGCACTCTGATCCATATAGACGACTTTCTGATAGATGTCGTCCACAATTTCTCCGGCGCTGATCGGGGTGCCGGCGGGAAGGGTGCCGATATTGGACAGAATGCTTGTGGTATTGCCGTTCTCATCTGTCTGAGTCGACTGAGAAAACATCGCAGTGCTGCTGGAGGTCACATAGAGATAATAGCGTCCGCGATCAGAATAGGAAATGGCGGAAGCACTGAAGATCATGCTCATGATAAGAGCAGCAACGAGCAGAAGGCATGCAATACGCCGCACAATAATCACCTCTTCTTTTATTTCGTCTCATTCTACTGCAGAGAATCTGAAAATGCAAGAAAAAGAAAAGGCCGGAGACCGGCCTGAAAATTACGGGTTATCCTCTGTGACAAAAGGCAGCTCAAGGCGATTGGTTCCATCATCCCAGAGCCGTTCGAGGTGATAATATCTTCTTTCTTCCTGGTTGAAGATGTGAACCAGAATGCGTCCAAAGTCCATCACAACCCAGCGGGCTTCGTTCTGTCCTTCACAGCGCCGGAGTTCAAGACCGAGCTCAGCCATGCGGTCATCGACAGCATCTGCCATGGCATGCACATTGTTGGCATTCCGGCCGCTGGCAATAACCATGTAATCACAGATCACGGTCAGATGACGAACATCGAGCGCAACGAGGTCGAGCGCCCTTTTATCATCGAGAGTACGGGCAATTTCCAGGGTCAGTTCCATGTCGTTCATTCAGGAATCCTCCTTCTTAATATGATTGAATATGATCTACGGGATGGAATACAGTCAGCCTTCAGCCGCGAGCTTCAGGAAGTGTGCGCAGCCATTCCATGGTGCGCATGCTCTGCGGATGCAGTGGATGAGAACCGGATTTCACATAGGCGGCAGTGCCTTCCAGCGACGCCAGCATGGCCCTTTCCAGCGAGAGGGGAGCCAGCATGCGGACTTTCTGAAGCGTGGGATACTCTTCGCGGGTCGGTTCAATCTTGTCTGCCAGGAAAACCACCATATCCAGTTTGGTCATGCCGACTTTGCCGGTGGTGTGGCATGAGATGGCCCGAAGAATATCGGGATCTTCGACGCCGTATTCGGAAGCGGCCAGGTATGAACCTGCAATGGAATGGAGAAGATTGCCGCTGGCAAGAGTCAGTGCATCCATCGTCAGTGCATGCTTTCTGCAGACCGCCTGCATTTCCGAAAGCGGCATGCACTTGGCGCAGTCATGAAGCAGTGCGGCGATTTCTGCCTTGAGCGGGTCCACATGGTGATTTCTGGCCAGATTTCTGGCCGTGTATGCAACCGCGAGCGTATGTGAAAAACGCTTGACCGTCAGATCAGAGAACAGCCTTGAAAACCATTCTTCGGCCTGGGGCACACGGCGGGGCATGCCGTAGAGTCCGAGTGCGCCGCAGTACTCCTGGAGCGTGGGCGGAAAGAAAGGGGAGACGCCTCCGCTGGTCATGCTTTCCCGAAGAGCAGTGCTTGAGACATCCATCACAGGCATGTCGATATTTTCAAATGAAGCACCCAGTGAAATCAGACGCTTTTTTTCGTCGAGATATTCACGTGAAGAAACGGAAAGAACACGCGGCGCAATCAGAAATGTGCAAAGCGGAAAGACCTGCTCGGCATTCTTCCACTTGTGCAGTTCCATCAGCGTGTCGGCGCCAATAATATAGAAAAGATCCGCTTTGGGAAACTGGTCATGCAGTGCATGAAGCGAATCGATTGTATAGGTGATCCCTTCTCTGTTGAGTTCGATATCGCTTGGCACCAGTCCCTTATCCAGACAGGTGGCAACACAGACCATCCGCCAGCGGTGCGTGGCAGATACAATGCCGGTCTTGTGAGGCGGTGTGCCGTCAGGCAGGAACAGAACCCGGTCAAGGTCTGCTCCCTGCATAGCGTATTTAGCAATTTGGACGTGTCCGAGATGTACTGGGTTGAAAGTACCGCCCATGATGCCGATCCGTTCTTTTGCCATGCGCTTCGAACTCCTCTCACCATCATTATATACGATTTTTTCGGTGCAGAAAAGGGGAAATTCAGGCTTTCCGGCGAGAACGGAACGGGTTCCGAAAATGGATAAAAATGCGTCTTGACATAGATAGACGCATGAGTATAATCTGCACACGTTAAAGACAGAGTCTTACACGATAAAAAATGATAGGATTTTCTGATCTTACGATAACAATTGGAGGATGCAGTTTATGGGATTCGTACTTTGTCCGCGCTGCGAGCTGAATTATATGAGCGATAAGGAGACGTACTGCAGCGTATGTATGCAGGAAATCCGTGGAACTGCTCCGAGAGATGAGATTGAGCTCTGCTCGATCTGTAATGAGAATCCTTGTCTTCCAGGGAAAGATGTCTGCGCCGAATGCCTGCGTGAGATGGAAAACAATGAAAAGGTGGATTCCTCTGATGATTCGGACATGGAAGGTGACGACCAGGGTATGGACGAGATCCTTCCTATGGAAGAAGATGATCAGGAATACCGCGAGATGAATGATGCCCTGAGTCTGGAAAGCGTCCGTGAGGATGAAGAACGTGAAATCGACGCTGAAATGGACGAAGCGGAAAACCTGAATATGGATTCTTAAGCATGAGCCTGTATGTAATAGCCGACCTTCACATGCCGGGCGGAGCCGATAAATCGATGGATATTTTTGGCGCCAACTGGGAAGGACATGTGGAAAAAATATTTGAAGACTGGCGCGAACGTGTGAGTGCCGAGGATACCGTGCTGATTCCCGGAGACATCTCATGGGCCATGTATATTCAGGATGCAATGGAAGATCTCAGACGGATCGGAGAGCTTCCCGGAAGAAAAGTGCTGCTGAAAGGGAACCATGATTATTGGTGGTCATCCCTGACCAAAGTCCGCGAGGCGATGGCACCCGGCATGCATGTGATTCAGCATTCTGCCCTGGATCTGGGAGATTGTGTTGTCTGTGGAACCCGGGGATGGATCTGTCCGGGCTGCGGGGAAAGCCTGACGGCCGAGGACGAAAAGATCTATCACCGTGAATGCCTTCGCCTGGAGCTGGCGCTTCAGGAAGCAGCTGCTGCAGCGAACGGAAGACCGATCATTGTGATGATGCATTATCCTCCGCTTTATCAGCAGAATCTGGATACGGGTTTTACTGAAATCATAGAAAAATATCCGGTCTACTGCTGTGTATACGGTCACCTGCACGGGAAGGGGATCGCCGTGCGCTTTGAAGGCGAGCATCACGGAATTCAGTACATGCTGACAAGCTGCGATGCCTCTGATTTCCGCCTCAGGGAAATCCCGCTTCCCGGCATGGAAACGTAAAGACAATATCAGACAAAAAACGATGGTCCGACGCACTGACACCTGCTACCACTTTTTCCCAGTTTTGTGCATCGCACCGTGCCACGCAGAAAGAAAAAAGTTCTCAAAAATATTAGAAAAAAATTTTTCAGCCGGGGACAGACTGCAGCTGATGCAGTCTGTCCCCGGCTTTTCTAAATGATGGGACGGGCCTGAAAAAAAGATACAAGATATGGACATAAAGAAGTGAAAATCAGCCCTGGAAGGGGCAAAAAACGGCGTCTTTTCGTTATGAAAAGACGTTTTTTCGTCTGTCGAGTCCACTTGCAGAAGAAACGATGGTGGTGTAAAATGGCATTGCGTCCCAAAAAATGATCAAAATAGTGGGGGAAGGTGGAAGACGATGGACGAGCATGTTTTGCCGAACGAAAAATCGTTCGTCGATGACCACCTGGACTATGAGCATTACGAAAAATGCTTCATCGGTTCTTACAGCCACTCTCTTGATGGAAAGGGAAGGCTTGTTGTCCCACAGTCATTTCGCGAGGAACTCGGAAAAACGTTTTATATTGCGCCTTCAAAGGATTTTTCATATGCCGCGCTTTACCCGTCTGCCTCGTGGGCACGGGTCAGAGACGGCTTTGCCCGGCTGGGCTCAATGAATGCAGAATTGAATATGTTCCTCAATCAGTTTGATGCCCTTTCGTTCCGCGGGCAGGAGTGCGATGCCCAGGGAAGACTTCTACTCCCACCGAAAGTGCGTGAGGAACTGCTTTATGGTGAGAAAGATCTGGAAGTGACCGGCGCCAATGATCACGTCCGTGTGATTGCAGCAAGCCGTGCTGCGAAGGCGAAGGAAGACTTCAAGGCTGCTCTGCCTGATATTCTCAAGCTCATGGGTGAGCTGGAAGCACAGATGAACAACAGACATTAATCCGCGTGACGCGGTTAGAATCATGATCGCAGAAAGAGGGAATGGATTATGCAGCTCGAAACCAGAAAACGTCAGGGTAACTCACTCTGGCAGAAACAGGTTAATGCTGGCATGCGAACAAATGCCTACGGCACGAGACAGGCAATTGGCGCAGAGAGAATGAAATCATCCATTGCTTCTCCGACGATCGGACCTGACATGCGTGCGACCTACGAGAGTCATGAACGCAACACGCGTACTGAAAATCTCCAGAAAAGACGTCGGGTGCAGCGGGCAGCTGTCAGAGAACGGTGGACAAATACCGGAATCCGTGCGACAATTGCCTATGGTGTGATCCTTGCGCTTGTGGTGTGCCTCGGAAGTGTGTTTCTTGCCGGGCGGGCGGAAGTCTTCAGAGTGGAAATGCAGAACAGCAAGATCCAGTCAAGAGTTGCTGACACCATGCGCAAGTGTGAAACCCTCCGGAAATCCATAGATGATGCAGAAGCCGGCCTGTTTGTGGGGTATGCCGCTGTTGATCTGGGACTTGTCTCAGACAATGGTGTGGAAAAAATGGTGCTGACGGCACCTGCCGATGCGATTGTTCTTCCGCAGAGCAGACAGACGGGCAGCCGATGAATGCAGAGATGAGAGGATATATATGAAACTCAGTGCACTATGTGAAGGTCTGCCGTACCTTTTGGAAACACAGGGCAATCTGGATACTGAAATCGAAAGTGTCGTTTCATCCAGCAAGGAAAAGAGCAGGAACGGGCTCTTTTTCTGCATTGTCGGGGCACGATTTGATGCCCATGCCTATGCTGCAGAAGCTGTGGCCAACGGGTGCGCTGCGCTTATGGTGGAACGGTTCCTGCCCCTTGACGTGCCGCAGGTCCGTGTTTCGGATGGCCGTGCGGCGATGGCGAGAATGTGCGCTGCTTTCTATGGATGGCCTTCCCGACAGATGAAAATGTGCGGGATTACAGGCACAAAAGGAAAGACCACGACGAGCTATATGTTCAAGTCGATCTGTGAAGCCGCAGGATATAAATGCGGCCTGATCGGCACGACGGGTGCTCTGATTGGATCAAAAAAAGTGGCGAGTCATCTGACGACGCCGGATCCTGCAGAACTGCAGAAAATGCTGCGTGACATGCTCGACAGCGGTGTGGAAGTTGTCGGCATGGAAGTGTCCGCGCATGCCATTGACATGCATCGACTGGACGGCATGGAATATGACGTCGGATGTTTCACCAATTTCAGTCAGGATCACCTGGATTATTTCCAGACCATGGACCGGTATTTTGAGACCAAAAAATCCTTCATCACCGGCGGACAGGTGCGCAACGCGACACTCAATGCAGATGACGACGCTGTGGCTGCCATCCGAAACGAAATGACCATTCCGAATATTACCTACGGCATTTCAGCCAATTCCGACCTCTATGCAAGGGACATTGAGATTTCAGAAAACGGCGTGGACTTCAAGATGTCTCTGCATGGTGCGCATGATTTTCCGGTTCATCTGGCGATGACAGGCATGTTCAACGTGTACAATGCCATGGCCGCGGCATCCTGCGCGATGGTGCTCGGCATCGACACGGAGAGTATCCGCAAGGGACTCGAAGCGATCCAGTCTGTACCGGGACGCATTGAAATGCTGCAGACCAATACACCCTACAAGATTATTCTTGACTATTCACACTCTCCGGATGCGCTGAAGAACATCCTGAAAACCGTCCGCCAGTTTGCCCGCGGCAGAGTGATTGCACTCTTTGGATGCGGCGGCGACCGGGATCATGCGAAACGCCCGATTATGGGACGCATTGGCGGCCAGCTGGCTGACTTCTGCGTGCTGACCAGCGATAATCCGCGTTCGGAAGATCCGATGCAGATTCTGAAATCCATTGAAGAAGGCATCCGGCCTACCGGAAAGCCCTATACCGTGATTGAAAACCGCAGGGAAGCCATCCGGTATGCCATGACGATCGCGCAGGAAGGCGATATCATCGTTCTTGCCGGTAAAGGCCATGAAACCTATCAGGAAATCATGGGCGTAAAACGTCCGTTTGATGAAAAAACTGTTGTGCGGGAACTGCTGGAAGAAATGCAGTGAATTGAGAATCATACAGATTTGCCCGGAAAAAAGAGAGGTTAAACCATGCTGCAGATGATGTTGGCGTTGTTGGTGAGTTTTTTGATCGTACTTCTGATGGGACCCAAGTTCATACCTTATATGCATAAACTGCATTTTGGCCAGACGATTTACGAACTCGGACCGCAGCACAAGGCAAAGCAGGGAACACCTGTCATGGGCGGCCTGATGATCGCAGCAGCGGTTGTTGTCTGCTGCATTGCCTTTCATCCGATTTCCTGGGGCGGTGCATGGGAGTTTATGATCCCGCTGGTCGTCTTTTCACTGCTGTCCATGGCAGTCGGTTTTGCAGACGACTATATCAAAGCAGTAAAAAAACGTCATGAAGGATTGACGCCAAAGCAGAAAATTATCGGACAGGTTGGTTCGGCTTTGGCTTTTTCTGTCTATTGTTATTTCAATCCGAAAGTCGGAAGCAGCATTTATATCCCGTTTACCTCGATTGAGTGGAATCTGGGCATTTTCTATATTCCGCTCATGACCCTGGTCATCATTTTCATGGTCAACTCATCCAATCTCCAGGATGGTCTGGACGGACTCCTGTCGACGGTCACAGTCGTTTCCATGCCGGGCTGGGCTGCCATGGCGCTGATCATGGGCCTTCTGTATCCGGCTCTGAAACAGGATTATATGAATATTGCCGTTTTTGCCCTTGCCATGACAGGTGGTGCGATGGGTTTCCTGCGTTTTAACCGCTATCCGGCGAAGATTTTCATGGGCGATACCGGCTCCATGTTTATCGGGGGCGGCGTTGTCGCCTGTTCGATGCTGCTCAGACAGCCCATGATGATGATCCTCCTGAGCTTCTGCCCGATCATGTCTTCTGTGAGCGTGATTCTTCAGAGAATGTATTTCAAGGCCACCCACGGGAAGCGAATCTTCAAGATGTCGCCTATTCATCACCATTTTGAACTGTGCGGATACAGTGAAACGCAGATTGTAGCCATGTATGGCACGATTACCGGCCTGTGCACAATCATCGCTGTTCTGAGTGTCTTTGGAGGTCTGATGGGATGAAAGAGCATACACAGTTTGAGGGAAAACATGTTCTGGTAGTGGGAATGGCCAGAAGCGGTATTGGCGCGGCGGAACTTCTTGTCCGTCTTGGCGCGATTGTCACGGTCAATGACAGCAAACCGGAGGAAGAACTCGGGGAGGAAGTTCTGGCCCTGAAGGAACTCCCGGTGATCCGCCGGTATGGAATGCCGGCCATGGACCTGCTTGAAGGCCAGGATATCCTGGTTCTCTCTCCCGGCGTTCCTGACAAAGTCCCCTTTGTAAAGGAAGCAAAACAGCGCGGCATCAGGGTCATCGCGGAGATTGAGCTCGCGTATGAGGCGAGCTGCGGCCGGCTGGTTGCTGTCACCGGAACCAATGGAAAGACGACGACTGTGACACTTCTGGACTGCATGTTCCGGGATGCGGGACAGGCTTCGCATGCGGTGGGCAATATCGGATATCCCTACTCGCAGGCTGTGGTCAGCGAAGGGACAGACGATATGTTTGTCTGTGAATGTTCTTCCTTCCAGATGGAAACTGTGGACGGCTTCCATCCAACGGCAGCTGCTCTTCTGAATATTACAGAGGACCATCTGAACCGTCATGGAACGATGCAGGAATATACGCGCCTCAAAATGCGGATGTTTGAAAAGCAGACCGAGGCCGATTTTGCTGTATTCAATGCAGACGATCCCGCCCTTTCAGGGCTTGAAAGCCAGGTCAGAAGCCGCGTCCTGCTTTTTTCGCGTCGCCATGAAGTGGAGAATGGAACATTTGTCCGGGATGGCAAGGTCATCTTCCGTCTGGACGGACAGGAAACAGTGATTCTTCCGGCTGAAGAAATCTATATCCCGGGCCCGCACAATCTGGAAAATGCCATGGCGGCAGTCTGTATTGCGATGGTGTCAGGACTCACAGCGGAAACGGTGGCCTATACGCTCAGAACATTCAAGGGCGTGGAGCACAGAATTGAGTTCACAAGAGAACTCCGCGGTGTGCGGTATTACAACGACTCCAAGGGAACGAATGTGGATTCAACGGTCTGCGCGATCAGAACCATGACGCGTCCGACCATGATTATTCTCGGCGGGTCTGACAAGCATGCGGATTTTACGCCTTTGGCGAAATGCATGTGCGAATCCGGCATGATGGCCGGAGCCGTTCTCATCGGCGTCACGGCACCGCAGATTGAAAAAGCGCTTCTTGCGGAAGGTTTCAATCATCTGGAACATGCTTCCTCCATGGAGGAAGCGGTCAGAATCTGTCAGGAAAAAGCGCAGGATGGCTGGAATGTGCTGCTTTCTCCTGCCTGTGCTTCCTTTGATATGTTCCATGATTACGAAGAACGCGGGAGAATCTTCAAGGAGATTGTCCATCACCTGGCGTAAGCATGAAAAAGTGCTTGGGGCCGGAGAAAGGAAAGCTGGATGGCACGGTTCAGAAAAAAAGCGGAGGGCATGTGGGATACCCTGGACGGAAAAGATGTATCTGCGGCCTCCCTTCCGACGTTTGACTGGCAGAAGGACGGCTTCCGCATGCAGCAGACGAATGTGGATCTGGCCAGGGGAATCGATGAGAAAAACGATCCCGGGTATATTCCTGAAGCGGAGATGCATGTCAAAAGCATCGAGAACCGTGACTTTGAAGATGGTGCTGTTGACTTCAACCTGATGCAGCAGCGCTCGGAGAACGTGAAAGAACACAAAGGACCGTTCTGGAACGGCGGTGAAAAAGCGTTCGCTGCGGAAGAAGCAGGCGAGGGAAAAGAGGATGCGGAATCGGATACGCAATCCCCTGGGGTACCGTGGAAGCTGATCCGGCGGATCTGCGCCTGTTTTGCGGTGGCTTTTGCCTTCCTGGTTCTGATGCGGTATTTTGTGTTCAATGTCGAGGAAGTCCGGGTGGAAGGAAACCGGTCGGTGGCGACGGATGAAATTCTGAGAATATCAGGTATACGGACCGGCATGAATATCCTGACACTCGATGAAGAAGCCATCACACGCAGGATTGATGCAAACCGTTATCTGAAGCTGGAAGCCATCGAGAAAAAAACGAATCACATTGTGGTTCTCCATGTTCGGGAAAGTCAGGAATCATCGTTTATCCGGTACTGCGGCATCATCTACATGCTGGATGTCCGGGGAATGGTTCTCAACGAATGGATTCCGCAGGGCAACAGCAGCGAGAGCCTGGCCAAGGATGTGCCCGACCTTCTGCAGGTGGAAGGCCTGGATATCAAAAATTGCTCGATCGGCAGGAAGATCACACTCAACGATGACAGGCAGATGCCGATTTACAAGGAATTTGTCATGGAACTGAAAGCTATGGGAATGGAGAAGGACATTTCCGTGCTGTATCTGACCGATCCCGAGAGCATTTATCTGGGCACCACGAGCGGCTTTTCCGTGAGAATGGGCGGATCCGAACGCATTCATGCCAAACTCCGCTCCCTTCAGCTGGTTCTGGAAAAGCTGGTCAATGAGGGATATCCGGAAGGCACAATCGATGTTTCCACACCGGATGTTCCCACCTATATTCCATCGTCAAGCATGTAATCCAAAGGGAAGAAAAACCAAAAGACAATCGTTGAATTAAAAGACTGCGGGGGGATTGCCCCTTGAAAAGCAGGCAGAAATGAAACTTGCAAACGACATGAAAAGTATGTATAATCTAAAATGGTATACTGGTTGGAGAAAACCGGTATATGGAAATCTGGGAGGATGGAGCCTATGAAAACCACGATTGCGGCAATGGATTTTGGAACAAGCAAAATCGTAACTCTGGTTGCTGAAAACGGTGGAAATGCGCGCTGTGACATCGTGGGTGCAGGCGTTGCAGAGTATGATGGCTTTCTTCCGGATGGCTGGAATAATCCCGGCGATTTGAATCAGAAAATTCTGGACTGTATCCGCGACGCGGAAGAACAGAGCCACCGCAAAATTCACAGTCTGAATATCGGTGTGCCTGCTGCTTTTACAAAGGTTTATCCGACACAGGCCAGGATTCCTCTGAAAGGCGATACCAATCCGCGAGTCACACCTGCTGATGTGAAAGCCGTTTTTGCTGCGGCTGAAAAGAATCTGGGCAATATCATGGGGATTGTGATTCATTCTTCTCCGGCCTGGTTCCGGGTGGATAATGGAAAGCAGACGATTGAACCCGTTGATCTCAAAGGGCGCGAGCTGTCTGCGCTGATCTCCTTTGTTGTGGCTGACCGCTTCTTTATTGAAGAAGTCAACAACCGCATTACCAGTCTCGGCTATACAGTGGATGGCTTCTATTCAACAGCGGCCGGCGAATCGATCCTTTTCCTGCCTGAGGAAGAACGTGACAAGACCAGCGTGCTGATTGATGTCGGTTATCTCAACACCGATATCATGATCGTTCAGGGTGACGCGCTGATTTATATGGACACGGTGGAGATCGGCGGCGGTGATATTGCTGCGGATCTTGCGACCGGTCTGGACATTTCCATGCTCGAAGCCGAAGAAAAGATCAAGAGAATGTATGTCTTCGGAAACGACAGCAAGGAACGCACCTACGAACTTCCGGGCTCAGACGGCAGAAAACCGCAGAGCTTTACACAGGAAGAAGTTTCTGCCATCATTCTTCCGAGAGTGGATGAACTGGCAGAAAAACTGAAGGAAAAGATTGACGAGAGCGGTATCCGCCTGGGCAAGTGGTCCAATGTATATCTGACGGGCGGCGGCCTGAGCTTCAACCGCGGTGGACGTGATTATCTCGGTGCGCGTCTTGAACGCACAGTTCGCGATGTCCCGATGCGGACGGCCAATTTCAACAGCTATTCTTTTTCCAGCACTCTGGGTCTGATGGATCTGATTATCGATACCATTGAACAGAATCATCAGGCTGCAGCCACTAAGGGTGGTGCGATCAAGGCGTTCATCAAGAGTCTGTTTGGCGGCTGAACCCTTGCTTCCATATGAAAGGCCCTATACGGGAAAAGTCAGGAGGATGTTTTGTGATTGAGTTCCAGAATGACGAAACAGGCAGTTTTGCCTCAATAAAAGTCGTCGGATGTGGCGGCGGCGGAAATAATGCCGTCAACCGGATGGTGGAGGCCGGACTGAAAGGTGTGGAATTCATCTCCGTCAACACCGATCGCCAGGCACTGGGTATGTCCAATGCACAGACCAAGATCCAGATTGGTGAGAAACTGACCAAAGGACTTGGTGCCGGAGCTGTACCCGAAGTGGGCAGACGTGCAGCAGAGGAGAGCCGCGAGGAAATTGCAGCTGCTCTTGAGGGTGCTGATCTGGTCTTTGTCACTGCCGGCATGGGCGGCGGCACAGGAACCGGTGCTGCTCCGATCGTTGCAGAAGTTGCACGTGATGTTGGCGCACTGACGATTGCCGTTGTGACCAAGCCTTTCACTTTTGAAGGCAAGCAGCGCATGAAAAATGCGGAAGCCGGCATTGCTGATTTGAAGCAGAGAGTGGATACGCTGGTTGTGATCCCCAATGACCGTCTGCTTCAGGTGGTCAGCAAGGGCACGAGCATGATTGAAGCGTTCCGTACGGCGGATGATGTGCTCCGTCAGGGCATTCAGGGCATTTCCGATCTGATTGCCGTTCCGGCCCTCATCAACCTGGACTTCGCGGATGTCAAGACAGTCATGGAAAGCGGCGGCATGGCCCATATGGGCATTGGCGCGGCCAGCGGCGAAAACCGTATGGTCAATGCAGCCAAGGAAGCAATTTCCAGCCCGCTGCTTGAGACCAATATTGATGGCGCACGCGCTGTGCTGATCAATATCACCGGTTCTGCCGATATGAGCATCATGGATATCAACGAGGCCGCCAATATGGTGATGCAGAGTGCGGATCCGGATGCGAATATTATCTTCGGTGCCAATGTGGATGAAAGCCTCGGCGATGAAGTCCGCATTACAGTGATTGCTACCGGCTTTGAAAAGACGCCTTTCCCGCCCAGGGATCCGATCAAGAAGCCCAGGGAACAGGAAAATGACCGTCTCTTCGGCGGTGCTACGCCCTATGCATCTTCATCCAGCTTCTCTTCCATGGCTTCTGCGCCGTCAAGAGACTATGATGACTATGCCGGGAATCAGAGCCGCGTGGATGAAGCAACCGCGACCTATGTCGCCAGCCGTCAGTCCATGGGTGTTCCGAACACCCAGCAGACCTATCAGGGGGGCTATTTCCCGCAGCAGCAGACGGGTCCCCAGCAGGCCTATGGACAGCCCCAGCTCTTCCAGCAGGGAATGCCGCAGCAGAACTATCAGCCTGCATTCGGCAGCACTTCCCCGATCCCTCAGCCCCAGGAACCTGTTCAGGCTGAACCCCAGAACAGAGTTTCCAAGGACAATAACGGTGTTCCCAGCTTCCTCCACAGGAACAGGTAATCCGGTTTGTATTCTTCAGCCGCGGGTTTTCCGCGGCTTTTTGCTTGTGCGCGAGGCGAGCGCACGTTCTAACGGGTGAAAGTCCCCAGACCGCCCTGTTCAGTGGGAAGGTCACAGCCAAAGTCAAGGGTGGCCCTGTAAAGGGAGCCTGGAGGAAGATGGAGGCAAACCCCTGACCTAATGCAGATAAGGCGCAAAGAGTTGGACGAGACTGCAAGACAAGTTTAAGTTCCAATTACTGAATCGTAGAGACTCGAGTGTAAATGCATGGTCATTCCGTTAATTGCGACAGGAGATTGGTAGCCCCGCACAGTGGCGGAATTGGTATAAGGGCGAAAGAACGTGTGAGTACCCTTGGAGACCTGTCAGGCGACATGGAGAGGTGACTCACCATGAAGCAGACAAACGAACTGGCAGGAGTCAGTTGGCGTCATAGTTACCCGTAACCATTCGGGAAAGGCACGCCACGGTTGGAGCTATAGCTGTTCAAAGCGTAGTCA
>DEFL01000040.1 GCA_002350845.1 Christensenella sp. UBA2853 | reverse complement strand
AGCCCTGTTTTCGTCTCCTAAGCGACAGGCCGTGGGTTCGAATCCCGCCGGGATCACCAAAACTCGCTATATATTGTAGCGAGTTTTTGCTGTTTATGCTACATAATGTGTTTTCTAACAAATTGGCGGTAGACGTGAAAGTCGAACACGCCGCCGTTGTTTGCAATGCCAACAGCCAGCTAACGCCATGCTGCCTGCCGCCTTTCAGGCGGAAGGTGAACTGAAACCCCAAAAAGATGGATAGGAAAAGCCCTGCGCCGGCGTACAGAAAGCCACCACTAAGCAAAACAAGCAATGAGAAAGTTTTGTTAAGAAAGCAAATATATGGACCGTGCAATTTCTTTCGACTTCTCGCTATTTGTTTCTTGATACAAGCATGATATGGATAACGTGAGTTTTGTTAGATTTCTAATTGTCAGAGCCATTAGCTGCCAACATCACTGCAAATTTTGGTGGACGACGATGCCAAAGATGGCGGATGGTCGGACTGCCATCGAAACTCCTTTGCTGTTTTTGCAAGTCTGCGTATTTACCATGAATCTTTCCTTCAATCTTGACGCAAATTGCTATTGGATGTATTATAAATACGCAAATTCCGTATTTGTGAGGTGAGCGTATGATCCTTATGTACGTTAGGTTGAACCATGTTTATGGCTTCGATGACTTTGAACTCAATCTGACCTATCCTCGCAAGCTGAATGTCTCCGTTCTTGGCCTCGAAGCTCTGGCAGGACGTGAGCGCTTCCGGTACAAGAAAGCGCTGATTCTGATGGGTGCAAACGCTACCGGCAAAACCAGTCTGGGGAAAGCGTTGCTGAAGATCTTCAGTTCCATTCAGGAGTCCAATGAGGCAATTCTCCGCGATCTGGATGGCACCAGACATCCGGCTGAATTCCAGGTGGATTTTGTCAATGAGGGTTATACGCTGCATCGCTTTGCCGGGACTATTTCAGGCGAGAACGTAAATGTCCGCTACTATTCCGCTGAAATCGGCGAAATGGATTCTTATGAGATGGTGGTACAGCGGCTATCGGACAGAACAGATGAGATCGGCGGCAGCTTCAAAAGGCTGAAGGAGCTGATTGGTCCACTCCATTTCCGTTTCGCCTATCCTGAGATTGAAACGTCCCTACGCATGAAGGAGGTTAATCAGCGCGTTCTCCTGAAAACACTGCGGGCCGTGATTGGTACGCTTGATCCAACACTGTCCGATGTTTACATTTCCAGGGAACTGAAGGATTCCTTTGTGATTCGACGCCGGGATCAGGATATTATCATTCAGGATGGCAAACTGCTGAACCGAGAGCTTTTGTCCAGCGGCACGGCAGAAGGTATTGACGTCGCTGTCTTCCTCGCATCCATGATGTCCGGCGGAAACTGCTTCTATTACTGTGATGAACACTTTTCCTATATTCAGAGCGACATTGAAAAGCGCATCTTCGGTCTGATGGTTGAGCGTTTGGGCCAAGGCGGACAACTTATCTTCACAACTCACAATACAGATATGCTGAATCTGAATCTGCCCAATCACACCTTTGCCTTCATGCGGAAAAGCATTGAGGACGGCATCTGGCAGGTTTCCGTCACCTTTGCGTCTGATCATCTCCGGCGCAGAACGGATTCCGTAAAATGTGCCATGGAAAATGATGTGTTCGATTCCTTGCCGGATGAGAGTCTTCTGGATGATCTGGAAACCGCTCCGGAGGTGGATGCGATATGAAAAAGTGCATCTATCTGACCGAAGGTGAGTGCGAGGAAAAGCTGATAAAGGCCCTCAAGGAAAAGCCATCTCTGATTGCACCAGGCAAGGTCTGGAAGTTCAATGTCATCCAAAATGTACTTCCCGCCAACAAACTGATACAGTTTGAACCGGGCAGCATGGCTGTACTGGTGTTTGACACGGACAAGCCGGAAACGGATATCCTTCGTAAGAATATCGCGCTGCTGAAGGCACTACATTTCAAGGTTGAGATCGTGACCGTGCTTCAGGTATTGAATTTTGAGGATGAAATCATAAGATCAACAGATGTCGTCCGGGCACAGGATCTGACAAGAAGCAAGACGGTGGATGATTTCAAAAGCGCGGTGAATCGGATGAAGGAAAAGGATTTTCGCAGTGCGCTGGTGCGGCATAAGCTGGACATCGGAAAACTATGGTGTCAGAAACCGCCCCAGGGGTTCGGTTTGTCGGGGAGCGTTTTTTGAATACAAAAAGGAGACAGGGGGACGGTTCTGTGTCTCCTTTTCCGCCAAAGTGAATGCACCGGGAGAGCTGCATTTAACTTGGCAAATGACGAAAACAAAAAAATAGGCAAAAAATTATCCGCCCGTACTGCCACCCCCTCCTTCTGATCCGTATAAATTATTGTCCGGCAGAAATACCGGGCAGAAAGAAAGAAAACACCGCCCGGAAAAACAGGGCCGGATTTGAAAGGAAGAATAACCATGTTGAAAAAGATTCTTGCAGTAGTACTTCTCCTGGCTTTAGCCGTAGGCTGCGTGGCCTGCACCCGGAACACGCCCGCCCAGACCTCAGAAACAAAAAAGTACACGTACACGATTATCAATGAGACCGGAACAACGGTCAACAATGTATATCTCGCGGATGACCACAGCGCGAACAAGGCAGAAGTCAAGTTTGACGGCGAAGGAATGGATGACGGGGCAGAAGTCAGCCTGTCCGTCAGCGCAGTCCCGGACAAGGATGGAAACCCGAGCCTGACTGCCTCCTATACCATCGGTGCCACTGAGTATCAGACCAAGGTGACCAGTGCAGCGGCGGAAATCAAACTCACGCCTGAAGGACCCGATGCCGGCGCATTTGAAGTCACTGCTCCCGGAAAGTAAGCGCAAAGAAAAGGTAAGCGTAAAAACCGCCACGT